>JAZLGY010000085.1:0-56094 GCA_045616525.1 Acetatifactor sp.
AGAACGAAAGTTTATGAAGTTTATAAAAGAAGATGCACATTACTGTCGATATTATGACGGAATGTATATTCTTTTTAAGACAGGACTTCGTATTTCTGAGTTTTGCGGTTTGACTTTATCGGACATTGATTTCAAGAATCATAAAATTAATGTAGATCATCAGCTGCAGAAAAAGGGTAAGCGTGGATACTATATTGAGGAAACCAAGACTGACAGCGGAACAAGAGTATTGCCGATGTCAGCAGATGTTGAGGAATGTTTCAAGCGTATTATTGAAAACCGTAATCCTCCGAAGATTGAGCCGATGGTGGATGGTAGAAGTGGTTTCTTATTCTTTGATAAGGATGGAAGTATTGTTTATTCACTTCATTGGGAGCATTATTTCAAGCATGCTCTTGATAAATACAATGGCATCTACAAGGTGCAGCTTCCAACTATTACTCCACATGTATGCCGTCATACCTATTGTACAAACATGGCAAAGTCAGGAATGAATCCAAAGGCTTTACAGTACCTTATGGGACACTCTGATATAAGTGTGACACTTAATGTTTATACCCATGTGAAGTTCGAGGATGCCAAGGCTGAGATTGAAAGAATTGCAAATGCCTAATCCATTTACAGTGTAAAATATCGAGGTGTAAAACCTAAATTTTTACACCTTATTTTACACCTTTTGCTTACAAAACTATGCCATTTTATACCAATATATGCCAATTTAGCAGATTATAAAAATGGCTGAAACACTTGAAAATAAAGGAAATAGCGTATGATTCGAGTATTATTCGTTTGCCACGGCAATATCTGCCGTTCAACCATGGCCCAGTGTGTATTCACTGACATGGTAAAAAAATTACATAGAGAAAATGAATTTGAGATTGATTCTGCAGCGACCAGTACAGAGGAGATTGGTAATCCGCCGCATCATGGAACGGTAGCGAAACTTCGTCAGGTGGGAATTCCTGTGATACCCCATAGAGCGCGTCAGATGACTGCAAGGGATTACAGAGAATATGATTACCTGATTGGAATGGATACCTATAATATTCGTAACATGCTGAGAATTGCAGGAGGAGATCCGGATGGAAAGATTTATGCACTCCTTTCTTTTGCAGGAATCAGCAGGAGTATTGCAGACCCATGGTATACCGGGAACTTTGATGAAACCTATGATGACGTAGTAACCGGATTGGAAGCGTTTCTTAAGTTCTTGGATACGAACTAATAAAATTAGAAAGCGAGATTTTTATGAAGCCCGTTGTAGATACTGTGATTTTTGATATGGATGGAACTCTGATTGATACAGAGAAATATTACAGAAGGTTTTGGCCGATGGCGCTAAAGCACTTTGGATATGAAATGTCGGATGAACAGGCACTTTCCATGAGAAGCTTGGGAAGACCCTTTGCACCGGCAAGACTAAAGGAAATGTTTGGACAGGAGCTTGATTACTATCAGGTTCGAGATTACCGTAAGCAGCTGATGGAGGAAACACTGGACAAAGAAGGTATACAGCTTAAAAAGGGATGCATAGAACTCTTAACCTTTTTACAGGAGCATAATATCAGAGCAGCGATTGCCACAGCAACAGATTTGGAGCGTACGGAAAAGTATCTGGGCAAGCTTGGTTTGCGTGATTACTTTTCAGAAATAGTTTGTGCGACTATGGTAAAGGAAGGAAAGCCCTCGCCGGATATTTATTTGTATGCATGTGAAATGCTTCATCGTAAGCCGGAGGAATGTATGGCAGTGGAGGATTCACCCAATGGGGTACTCAGCGCTTATCGTGCCGGCACCAAGGTGGTGATGGTGCCGGATCAGACGCAGCCGGATGAGGAAATCAGTAAACTTTTATACAGAAAGGCTGACAGCCTGGATGAGATTATTGATTTTTTATTTTTGTAGTGGTAGTATGTAAGATATGGTTTAAATTCCGTCAAAAAAGAGATTATATAGTGACTTATGTCACGGAAAGGGATCAAGATGAAGTTCAATGACATTATTGAAAAAGTAAACGGATGCAGTACAAAGAAGGTTGCAGTTGCAGCTGCACAGGATGAAGCTGTATTGGAAGCTGTTAGAGAAGCAAAAAAGAGAGGAATTGCTGATGCAATCCTTGTTGGTGATGAAGCTAAGATTAGAGAGATTGCCGCTGGTATGAACATGGATCTTTCTGATTATGAAATTATTAATGAGCCTGACATGATCCAGGCTGCACTTACCGCTGTTAAGCTTGCACATGATGGCAAGGTTGACATGTACATGAAGGGTCTTGTAGATTCCAAGAACTTCTTAAAGAGCGTACTTGATAAGGAAGTTGGACTTCGTACAGGAAAGCCTCTTTCACATGTTTGTGTATTTGAAATTCCTGCAGTACCTCAGTTATTATTCTTAACTGACGTTGCATTTATGACATATCCTACATTAGAGGATAAGGTTAACATTATCAACAATACTGTACCTGTAGCTAAGGCTTGTGGTGTTGACTGTCCTAAGGTTGCTCCTTTGGCAGCAGTAGAAGTTGTAAATCCTAAGATGCCTGTAACTGTAGAAGCTGCAGAACTTGTAAAGATGAACGAAGAGGGAACTATCAAGGATTGTATCGTAGACGGACCTCTTTCTTTGGACCTTGCAATTGATCCTGAAGCTGCTAAGCATAAGGGTGCAACAGACAGAAAGATTCAGGGTGATGCGGATATCCTTCTTTTCCCTGATATTCATGCAGGTAACCTTGTTTACAAGGCAATTGTACACATGGCTCCCGGCGTAAAGAATGGTTGTATCTTAACAGGTACCAAGGTTCCTGTAATCCTTACCAGCCGTTCAGATTCTTTTGAAACCAAGGTTAACTCTATGGCACTTGCGGCTGTAGTTGCTGAGGAACTTCAGAAATAATTATTAAAAAATGAACTTAGCGGCATCGAATTGTTCGGTGCCGTAAATAATAGATAACAGGAGGAAGAGAAAATGGCAATTAAGAGCCTTATTATCAATCCAGGTTCTACATCAACTAAGATTGGTGTATTTGAAGATGAAACCTTATTATTTGAGGAGACATTAAGACATTCTACAGAGGAGATTTCCCAGTATGCTACTATCGTAGATCAGAAGGATTTCCGTAAGAAGATTATCACAGATCTTTTCGCTGAAAAGAACTTCGATATGAAGACATTAAATGTAGTTGTAGGTCGTGGTGGTTTGTTAAAGCCTATTCCAGGTGGTACCTATGCTGTAACAGATGAGTTGTTCGAAGACCTTAAAATTGGTGTTCAGGGACAGCATGCTTCTAACCTTGGTGGTTTGATTGCAAGAGAAATCGCTGATGAACTTGGAGTTCCTTCTTACATCGTTGACCCTGTAGTAGTAGATGAGCTTATGCCTATCGCTAGACTTTCAGGTGTACCTGAACTTCCTCGTATCAGTATCTTCCATGCATTAAATCAGAAGGCAGTTGCGAAGAGATATGCAAAGGAAATCGGCAAGGCATATGACAGCTTGAATTTAATTGTTGTTCATATGGGTGGTGGTGTATCAGTTGGTGCTCATCAGAACGGTAAAGTTGTAGATGTATTTAACGCATTGGATGGTGACGGTGCATTCTCTCCTGAGAGAGCTGGTGGCGTTCCTTCAGGTGCTTTGATTAAGATGTGTTTCTCAGGTGAATATACTGAGAAGGAAGTTTACTCAAAAATCGTTGGTAAGGGTGGTTTCAATGCTTACCTTGGAACAAACGATATGAGAGACGTAATCAAGAAGGCAAACGAGGGTGATACCAAGGCTGAAGAAGCAAAAGAAGCATTTATCTTACAGGTAGCTAAGGACATGGGTTCTATGGCATGTGTATTGAATGGTAAGGTAGATCAGATCATCGTAACAGGTGGTATTGCTTACAATGCAGCTGTAATCGATGGCTTAAAGGCTAGAGCAGGCTTCATCGCTCCTTTCACAGTATATCCAGGTGAAGATGAACTTCTTGCACTTGCACAGGGTGCACTTCGTGTAATGAACGGCGAAGAGAAGGCTATGGAATATTAATTCAAGATTAAGCTTAAATAAAAAGCCTCGTGTTGTAACGAGACCTAATAAATATTTATTAGGTCGACATTTACACACGAGGTCTTTTTTCGTCAAAAAAAATTCCGAGAGAGTAACTTTGAAATTCATAAATCTTCTTAGACAGACCTTGATTTTGCGTCGGTACTTCAAATTTTCAAGTGTAACGCAGAAAATTTGTTAGTATCCGTTACGGAAAATGTAGAGCGAAAGCGTGTCTGTATAAGAAGATTTATGGATTGAAACTACTCTCTCGGAATTTTTATAAATCAAACCCGAAATAGTTTACTGCATTGTAGTAGGAGATGTTCTTTACGATTTCGGAAAGTGTATCCATATCTGCAGGGAATTCTCCGTTTTCTACCCAGTTACCAATGAGGTTGCAAAGAATACGACGGAAGTACTCATGTCTGGTGTAGGAGAGGAAACTACGGGAGTCAGTTAACATTCCTACAAAGCCGGAAAGGTTTCCGAGGTTTGCAAGGCTGGTCATCTGATCCTGAATACCTACCTTGTGATCGTTGAACCACCAGGCACTACCTTGCTGAATCTTGCCAACAGCGCCGGAATCCTGGAAGCATCCAATGATGGTTCCAATAGCCTGATTGTCAATTGGATTCAAGCTGTAGAGAAGGGTACGAGGAAGTTCATCGGTTACTGCAAGCGCATCTAAGTAGTTTGCAAGCTGTGAAGAAGGAGTATCACTGTTGATACAGTCATAGCCGGTGTCTACTCCAATGAGATTGTACATTTTCTTGTTGTTATCTCTCTTACAACCATAGTGAAGCTGCATAGCCCAATCAAGACGATGATATTCTCTTCCTACAAATACCATGAAGGCGGTTTTGAATTTTAATTCTTCTTCTCTGGTAACACTCATACGATTGAGACGCTTTAAGAAGATTGCTTCCACCTCGTCCTCAGTAGCAGGAACATACATAACATATTCCAAACCATGATCAGAGATGTTGCAGCCGTTTTTGTCAAAGTAATCCATACGGATGCGAAGAGCGGTTTTGAGAGCATCAAAGGTAGTAATCTTTTCAACACCTGCAGCAGCGGCAAGCTTATCAAGGTAATCAAGATAGTCAGGCTTTTCAAGGTTCATTGCCTTATCAGGTCTCCATGCCGGAAGAACCTGTACCTTGAAGGAAGCATCCTCTGCAATCATCTTGTGCCATTCCAAAGTATCAGCAGGATCATCAGTTGTACAAACCAAAGTAACATTGCTCTGTTCGATGAGTTTTCTTGCACTCATGTTGGGATCCTGTAATTTCTCATTACAAATCTTCCATACTTCATCAGCGGTATTCTTGTTCAGTACACCGTGATATCCAAAGTATCTCTGAAGCTCTAAGTGACTCCAGTGGAAGAGGGGGTTGCCGATTGCTTTTCCAAGGCATTCTGCCCATTTTACAAACTTTTCATAATCAGAAGCGTTTCCGGTAATGTATTGTTCTTCCACGCCACATGATCTCATAAATCTCCATTTGTAATGGTCGCCGCCGAGCCAAACCTGTGTGATGTTATCGAAATGGCGGTCCTCAGCGATTTCCTTTGGATTGATGTGGCAATGATAATCTAAAATAGGTGTTTTTTCTGCGTAATCGTGAAAAAGTTTTTTTGCGGTTTCTGTTTCTAACAGAAAATCCTGATCCATAAATGCTTTCATAATGTTCTCCTTTAATGTTTGGTGGTTCCTCTGTGAACCATATTGCCATTGAACATGGCTTTTTTAGTAACTTCCTTGCCTGCTAAAACATCCAGTAATACGTCTATCAGTTTTTTACATAGCTGTTCCGGATGGTTGTCAATACTGCTTAGTTCAGGTGTACAGCAGTGGGCTAACATGGAATTGTTATAGCCGACAATGGAAAGGTCCTTCGGAATATCTAGATTTTTTTGCTGGGCAAAACGGATTCCGGCAATTCCTAAAACATCTTCGGATGCCAGCATACCTTGAAAGTGAGTGACCTCATCGTAGTGCTTCAAAAGAGCATCTGTCATGGCCGGAATATCTTCTCGGCTTCCATCAAAATAGAGTTCGAAATCTTCCCTCCAAAGTCCGTATTTTTTCATGGCATCTCGATAGCCTGCCTGTTTCATACGAGTAGAGTAGGAGTGAGAGTTGAAAAAATAAAGGATATCTTTTAATCCACCTTTTATTAGTTCTATAGTTGCGGCATAGGTAGCAGCATAGTCATCGGATAAAATGCAATATACATTCGGAATGTCTAAATCAGCATTTAACAGCATTACCGGTACCTGTGCGGCAGCCTTTTTTATATAGGAATTATCCTTGGCTGTTTCGTATGCAAAGTTGGAACCCACAAGGATGATTCCGTCTACCTTTTTCTTGAGAAGAAGGTTCATACAGTTTTGCTTGTTTTCCAACTGGTAGCCACTACAGCATAAGAGACTGTCATAGCCGCTTAGGCTAAGCTGCTGCTCGATATTGTAAACAGCTTTTGCCAGATAGATATCAGAGGAATCGGCACACATTACACCAATGGTCTTCATGGTGTTTAGTCCCAGTCCTCTTGCAAAAGCGTTGGGAGTATATCCGGATTGTTCAATAATAGACAGAACTTTTTCTCTGGTGGCGGCGCTGACACGTTCACTACCGTTTAGTACGCGGGAAACAGTTGCAATGGAGACACCGGCCTTTTCGGAAATATCGTAAATTGTCATGTTGCTCCTTTTGCTTTTTTTAATAAAAAGTCTTTGGAATATGATTAATAAAATGTAAGCGATTACATTAACTCTAGAACATTATATATACAAACCCTGAAAAGTGCAATTGATTTTTGTAAGCGCTTACATTTTTGCATAAAAAAATCGGCCTTTCATAAAGAAAAGCCGACTAAAGAATTGCTTCGATTTGTAAATCATGTTCCTTGACCAAATCAACTATCTTACCATCACACAGAATTGTAGGACGGGAGAGATGGTCCTTGTTAATAAATATAATATCCCCTTCACGACCATCACTTAGTCTGCAACGGTTGTTGATATAGGAGTTCACAGTGTGCTCTAAAAATACCAGAACGTAGTTGACATCATATTTCTGCAGGCCTTCCTTTTCAAAGATTTCTACAACCTTAAAAGGACACATGGGTCCGCGATAACATCTGGCAGCCGTCATAGCATCATAAACATCACAGATTGCAACAAGCTTTGCATATGGATCTATCTGTTCTGCCTTAATTCCGAGTGGATAGCCGCCACCATCACATCTTTCATGATGCATAAGAGCAGAGTTACAGATGTGGGCATCCACAGTCTGTTTCTTCAACAGCTGGTAACCTTCCACGGGATGTCGCTTGATCACGGTGTATTCTTGATCGGTTAATTTACCCGGTTTTGTGACGATTTCAACGGGAACCAGAAGTTTTCCGATATCATGAAGCAGACCGCAGGCGGTAGCCATTTCAATCTGCTCATCAGTAAAGCCGAGCCAACCGGCACACACATTACACAGAAGCGCTACATTAAGGCAGTGTGCGAAAGTGGAATCATCATATTCACGCATGTTCTGTAACATGTCAAGTACACTAAAGTGTCCCTTGGCATCAGCAATCATTTTAAGAGAATTGTTTACTAGGCTACTTACATCTAACTGGGCATTTTTCTCTACAACACTATTAATTACATTTTTAAAGGATTCAACCTCAACCTCATAGTTTTGCTTGAATTCCTGGAATTCCTGAGTTTTTTTCAGCTTGCTGGAATAAGAAGCAGTTGTATCTTCTGTAGCAGCCGAAGGTGCCAGTTTCACCTCATCCTTAATGGCAACCGAGAGAACTTCGTACAGGGTTAACTTTGTAATATGATCATCCGTCAGTACGGTATCCTTCGCCAAAATCAGTTGATAATCACTGGTTAGGACGTCTTCTCCAATTACCATGCCGGGCATTAATTCAATCGTTAATAAATGTTTCATAACGCTCACCTCGCCATAGAATTTGAACTATCTTTTCGAGTATATAAACTTGCGTCTTTTGTATGAAATAACTATTAAAAATATTATAAAATGTTCCCTGGTCTTTGTCAATTTTTACATATTATTTATAATTTCTTAATTCTATTTGTTTTTTATGTGGTTGAATAGTGGTTTTAAAACTGTTATAATACTTGAATCGGGCTCTATGCATTGGTATAGAGCGGAATGGGAAATTGGGTAATAACGGAAAGAGCGTGACGTATGAGTTTAGTAGAAAAGATTTTTGGAACACATAGTGCAAGAGAGTTAAAGAAGATTACTCCGATTGTAGATAAAATCGAGTCTTTAAGACCTATGATGCAGGGACTTTCAGATGACGAATTAAGAGGTAAGACACAGGAGTTTAAGGCTCGTCTTTCAGAGGGCGCAACCTTAGATGATATTCTTCCCGAAGCATATGCGGTTGTGAGAGAAGCTGCAAAGCGTGTTTTGAATACAGAGCACTACAGAGTACAGTTAATGGGTGGTGTTGTTTTACACCAGGGTCGTATTGCTGAGATGAGAACCGGTGAAGGTAAGACACAGACCTGTTTGTTGCCTGCATATTTGAATGCATTGGAAGGCAAGGGTGTATGCGTCGTAACTGTTAATGATTACTTGGCAAAGCGTGATGCTGAGTGGATGGGACAGGTACATGAATTCCTTGGACTTAAGGTTGGTGTTGTATTAAACAGCATGAATTCCCAGGAAAGACAGGAAGCATATCGTTGCGATATTACATATGTTACCAACAATGAGCTTGGTTTCGATTATCTTCGTGATAATATGGCCATTTATAAAAATGACCTTGTTCTTAGAGAGTTAAACTTTGCAATCATCGATGAGGTTGACTCAGTATTGATCGATGAAGCAAGAACACCGCTTATTATTTCAGGTCAGTCCGGAAAGTCTACAGCACTTTACGAGATGTGTGATATGCTTGCACGTCAGATGAAGCGTGGTGATGATATTCAGGAGCTTTCCAAGATGGATGCTTTGATGGGTATTACCCAGGAAGAAACCGGTGACTTTATTGTTAATGAGAAGGATAAGGTAATCAACCTTACCGAAGAAGGTGTCGCTAAGGTAGAGAAGTTCTTCCATTTAAAGAACTTTGCTGATCCTGAGAATCTTGAGATTCAGCATATTATTATCTTGGCTCTTCGTGCACATAACCTGATGTTTAGAGATCAGGATTATGTTGTTAAGGACGACCAGGTATTAATCGTAGATGAATTTACCGGACGTATTATGCCGGGTAGAAGATATTCAGATGGTTTACATCAGGCTATTGAAGCCAAGGAAAGAGTAAAGGTTAAGAGAGAGAGTAAGACTCTTGCAACCATTACTTTCCAGAACTTCTTTAACCTGTTCAACAAGAAATGTGGTATGACCGGTACAGCTCTTACAGAGGAAAACGAGTTCCGTGAAATCTATGGTATGGATGTTGTTGAGATTCCTACCAACAAGCCCGTAGCCCGTATCGATCATCAGGATGCTATTTACAAGACAAGAGCCGAGAAGCTTAAGGCAATTGTAGATTCGGTAGAAGCAGCGCATGCAACAGGTCAGCCTGTTCTTGTAGGTACAATTACCATTGAAGCCAGTGAGGAACTTAGTAAGCTTTTGAACAAGAGAGGAATCAAGCATAAGGTATTGAATGCGAAGTTCCATGAGATGGAAGCAGAGATTGTTGCAGATGCAGGTATTCATGGTGCTGTTACCATCGCTACCAACATGGCTGGTCGTGGTACCGATATTAAGCTTGATGATGAAGCTAAGGCAGCCGGTGGTCTTAAGATTATCGGTACTGAGAGACATGAATCAAGACGTATTGATAATCAGCTTCGTGGTCGTTCAGGTCGTCAGGGTGATCCCGGTGAGTCCAAGTTCTATCTTTCTTTGGAAGATGATCTTATGAGACTTTTTGGTTCAGAGAGATTGATTGCTACCTTCAATATGTTACACATTCCGGAAGGACAGGAAATAGAGCACAAGGCTTTGACCAAGGCGATTGAAGGCGCTCAGAAGAGAATCGAAAGCAATAACTTCGGTATCAGAAAGAACCTGCTTGAGTATGACCGTGTTATGAGTGAGCAGAGAGAGATTATTTATGAAGAGAGAAATAAAGTTCTTAATGGCGAAAGCATGCGTGATGTTGTTTATAAGATGATTACAGACATCACAGAGAACTGTGTAGATATTGCTATTAACGATGATGCAGAAGAGTGGGATTTCACCGAGTTAAATACTTTACTTCTTCCTACAGTTCCTATTGAACCTGTGACCAAGGAAAGAGTAGAGAAGCTTAGAAAGAGTAGCTTAAAGCAGCAGTTAAAGGAAGAAGCTGTGAAGCTCTATGAGGCAAAAGAAGTTGAATTCACTGATGAAGCAATTCGTGAGATTGAGCGAGTTATCCTCTTAAAGGTTATTGACCGTAAGTGGATGGATCATATCGATGATATGGAAGTATTACGCCAGGGTATCGGTTTACAGGCTTATGGCCAGAGGGATCCTTTGGTTGAATATAAGATGAATGGTTATGAGATGTTTGATGAAATGACGCAGAACATCAAGGAAGAAACTGTTAGATTGATTCTTCATGTACAGATGGAACAGAAGGTTGAAAGAGAGCAGGTAGCCAAGGTAACCGGAACTAACAAGGATAATACTGTAGCAAAAGCCCCTGTTCGTAAGGTGGCAGATAAGGTATATCCTAATGACCCATGTCCATGTGGAAGCGGCAAAAAGTATAAGCAGTGTTGCGGACGTGGTCAGAGCTAAAAGGTAATGTAAAATCCCATTGGCCGGAAACGACAATGGGATTTTTTTATGACATAGAAAGAGGTGGAATCAATGGTTGAATTGGATTCTATGAAAACCGAATTGTTGACTTATGAAACCCCATTGGCTGAAGTACGAGAGTCTTTGGATCTTGTAGGCAAAGCAAAGAGAATCGAAGAGCTTGAGATGGAAATGGAGTCGCCCAACTTTTGGGATAATCCGGATAAATCCAACAAGCTTATGAAGGAACTGAAAAACAACAAGGATACAGTTGCATTAATCAATGGACTTGGAACACAGTATGAAGATATTCTTACCTTGATAGACATGGGATATGAGGAAAACGATGAATCCCTGATCCCTGAAATTCGCGGAGAATTGGATGAGTTTATCACAAAACTTGAAGAACTTCGTATCGGTACCTTGTTGTCAGGAGAATATGATAAAAACAATGCCATTTTGAAACTGAATGCCGGTGCAGGTGGTACAGAGAGCTGTGACTGGTGTAACATGCTTTATCGTATGTATACCAGATGGGCAGAACGCAAGGGCTTTGAAATAGAAGTTCTTGATTTCCTGGATGGTGATGAGGCAGGAATTAAGTCTGTTACTTTTCAGATTAACGGAACCAATGCATACGGATATTTAAAGGCAGAAAAGGGAGTACACCGATTAGTTCGAATCTCACCCTTCAACGCACAGGGTAAGCGTCAGACCTCCTTTGTGTCCCTGGATGTTATGCCGGATATTGAAGAGGATTTGGATGTAGAAATCGATGAGAAGGATCTTCGTATCGATACCTATCGAAGCAGTGGTGCCGGTGGTCAGCATATTAACAAGACTTCATCTGCAATTCGTATCACACATATTCCTACAGGTACCGTTGTACAGTGTCAGAATGAGCGAAGCCAGTTCCAAAACAAGGATAAGGCAATGCAGATGTTGAAAGCAAAGCTGTATCTTTTAAAGCAGGAAGCAAATGTTGAAAAGTTATCAGATATTCGTGGTGAAATCAAGGATATCGGATGGGGTAATCAGATTCGATCCTATGTATTGCAGCCATATACCATGGTAAAGGATCATCGTACAGATGTAGAGAGTGGTAATGCGGATGCAGTATTGGATGGCGCTTTGGATCCGTTTATTAATGGATACTTGAAGTGGAACAGTATAAATAGTAAAACAGTAGAACAGTAAAAAACAAAGGAGAAAATAGATGGGTAGTGGAATAGGAATTGTTGTTATAATGGTGATCGTTTTTGCTTTTGCTTTTTCGATGAGAGCAAAAAATACCAAGAAGGCAAATGAAGTGCTTGCAAGTGCAGGTAACAAGGTGGAAGAGATTAAGGTTACCGGTATTTATGCATTTGTAGATGATAAGGGTACTCTTTTTATTAGATTGACCAATCGAATTAAGGTGGATGCCATCCCATTAAATACTATAGAAGGAATCGAACATGTATATTCTAACAAAGGCTATCATGCTATTTTAATCAAGACAGAAAAGTCAGGAAAACAGTATCCTATTAACAAAAAGGATATTGAAACTATGGTGGCATTTATTGCTAAGCATGTTCAAGCTAGCAAGGAAGCCTAAATATATTTGTTTCAAAATGCGAGAATATTTTAAGGACATGTAAAAATGTGAAATCATTTTTTCATGTCCTTTCTTTTTGATATCTTTATTTCTATATTTAGGGGGTCTAGGTACTTTATCGCCAGTGATTCTTTTTGATTCTTATCTTTTTGGCTTTGATTTTGATATTTAGGTAACTTTATTACTGAATATTCTTCTTACCTCTTACCTTTTTACTTTCATTTACAGCATTTAGGTACTTTACCACTGAATATTCTTCTTTTCACTTACCTTTTTAAATTATTTTTGTCATTTAGGTAACTTTATCACTGAATATTCTTCTTAATGCTTACCTTTTGGCATTCATTTACTGTATTTAGGTAATATTTCTTCTGCTCAACCTTTTACCTTCCTTAAAAAAAGTTCTTGACAACTACCACTTGTTAGAATATACTAACCACAAGATAAAACATAGGAGGGAAAATAATGGGGACTGCTATAGTATTAGGCGCTTTACTTGTCATAGTATTTTGTATTATCAGAGGTATGGTAAAAGCAAAGGCCAAGGGTAAGTCCCTGACCTGTGGATGCGACTGCTCCAAATGCAGCGGGCATTGCAATTAAATAGCTTACAAGATAATCACTCTCACAATATATGCAAAGAGGCGACTTTCGATTTTGAAAGTCGCCTCTTGTATTAAACAAGAATATCGATATTGTGTTCCGGAAGCTGGGGAGCAGGTTCCTCATGCATTAAATCCATGAAGAAGATGACTCTTGTCATGGAGAAGTAGGGGATGACCCAGATAAGAGCCAATCCAAAACTTAACAGAACCAATAGCAACATTGGAATAAATGTTGCCATCAGATAGAGGAAACGGAAGAAGTTTCCTTTCATAAGCTTGAAGCTTAAGGAGAAGATTTCACCTAAGCTCTTTTCAGGGAAGTCCAGCATAATATATATACTTAAATTGGTGTATATGAAGAACAATCCATATACAATGATATCCAATGCAAGTAATAGGAATGCAATGGTTAATTGTGTATAGTTTTCGGTTGCACCGGCTCTACGGAAAAGAATCTCTGTGGGAACAGTACATATAAAATCTACGGCTGCAAAAATAGCAGAAAACGCAAGAGATTTGTATAAATGATTCTGATAGCCATATAAGATGTTACCTAAGCGGAAATCCTTACCACAATATAAATTTAAATAAAAATAGGCATAGCCAATTTGAAAAACACCTGTAAAGACAGAAGCAATACCGGTACTAATCAAGGAAGCGGTTGAAGCAGGATTGGACACATCAGCACCGTAAGCGGAAAAGATGCTTGCCCAAAATGACCTGAGACACATTTCCAGGAAAGCACCCAAAAGAAAAATCATTATGGCAGGAAAGTAGAAACCATCTAATTTTTCTTTGGCTTTGTCTCTAAGGTCTGAGGATGACATATAGTGATTCATGTAAGTGACCTTCTTTCTTTTACCATATTATTTTTCTACAGGGAAGAGCTGATCTAAATCGATACCATAGCCTTCCTTGACCATTTCGTCAAAACTCTGGCCGTAGGTTTGTTCAGCTACCTTGTTTAAATAGTCTCTGTACTGAGGATCCTTAAGAAGCGTTGGAAGGTTGACGATGACACCAACCATTACAACAAATGCCAAAGATAATCCAACAATAGAGGTTGTTAATCCTGTCTTGGCGGAGCTATCCATCTCTTGACCTTTACGATGAGAGAGGACGGCAAAAAGGATGCCGAGGGCTCCCAAAGGAAAGGGAAGAATCGCTGTAATTATAGTTGCGATAGACAGAACACCGACCACCAGTGACATTGTGGAAAAGGGACTTTGTCTGCGATAATTGTCCATATTTACTCCCTTCTGAAATGTTCTTTTTTATTCTTGATAATATTATCATTTTTTATTCTAAATGGCAAATAGAATAGCAAAAAAACACTTGAAAGAGAATTGGTCTGCTTGCTATAATATCATGCGGAAAGAAGAGTTATTCTTTCTGAAATTTGTTTTTTAGTGAGGAATGCAACATGGATATTATTCTTGCCTTAAAAGAAGAGCTTAAAGTAGAAAAATGGCAGGTTGAAGCAGCTGTAAAGTTGATCGATGAGGGAAATACCATTCCCTTTATTTCACGATATCGTAAAGAGGTTACAGGTTCATTAAATGATGAACAGCTGCGTAACCTTTTTGAAAGATTGACCTATCTTCGTAACCTGGAAGAGAAAAAGAACCAGGTACTTTCAAGCATTGAAGAACAGGGGCAGTTAACAGAGGAATTGAAGGCAAAGATTTTGGCAGCACAGACGCAGGTAGCTGTAGATGACCTATATCGTCCATACAGACCTAAGAGAAAAACCAAAGCAAGTGTGGCAAAGGAAAAGGGCTTGGAAGAGCTTGCCAATATCATTATGGAGCAGAATCCTTCAGAAAGCCTTTTGAAGATTGCGGAGGGTTTTGTTTCTGAGGAAAAGGAAGTTAAAAACGTAGTGGAGGCATTGCAGGGAGCCAAGGATATTATTGCTGAAGTCATCTCTGATAATGCTGAATTTAGAACTTATATCCGTCAGGCAACTATGGAAGAGGGTATGATTGAAAGTAGTGCCAAGGATGAGAAGACGCAGTCTGTATACGAGATGTATTATGCTTTTTCTGAAGCTGTCGGCAAGATTGCAGGTCATAGAGTGCTTGCGTTAAATCGTGGTGAAAATGAAAAGATTCTGGTAGTAAAGGTAACTGCTCCGGTAGAGAGAATTATTCGTTTCCTTGAAACCAAGATGATTACCGGTACCAATGAGGAAACTACAAGCTGCATTAAGGAAGCAATTCAGGATAGCTATGATAGACTGATTGCACCTGCCATTGAAAGAGATATTCGTAATGAACTTACAGAAAAGGCAGAAGATGGTGCAATCTCTGTATTTGGTAAGAACCTAGAGCAGCTTTTATTACAGCCGCCGATTGCCGGTAAGGTTGTACTTGGCTGGGACCCCGCGTTCCGTACCGGATGTAAGCTTGCGATTGTTGATCCTACCGGAAAGGTTTTGGATACCAAGGTAATTTATCCTACTGCACCACAGAACAAGGTTGAGGAAGCCAAAGCAGAGTTAAAGAAGTTAATTAAAAAATATCATGTAGAGTTGATCTCTGTAGGTAATGGTACAGCATCCAGAGAATCAGAACAGGTAATTGTAGAACTTATAAAGGAATTGGATACCCCTGTGCAGTATGTTATTGTTAATGAGGCAGGTGCTTCCGTATATTCTGCAAGTAAGCTTGCAACAGAAGAGTTCCCCAACTTTGATGTAGGACAGAGAAGTGCGGCATCTATCGCAAGACGTTTACAGGATCCTTTGGCAGAGCTTGTTAAGATTGATCCTAAGTCTATCGGTGTTGGTCAGTACCAGCATGATATGAATCAGAAAAAGCTTGGAGAAGCATTGAGCGGCGTTGTTGAAGACAGCGTAAATAAGGTAGGTGTAGATTTGAATACTGCATCTGCATCCTTGTTGGAGTATATTTCCGGTATCAGCAAAACCATTGCAAAGAACATTGTTGAGTATCGTGAAGCAAATGGTAAGTTTACAAATCGTAACCAGCTTTTGAAGGTGGCAAAGCTTGGACCTAAGGCTTATGAGCAGTGCGCCGGATTTATGCGAATATTGGATGGGGAAAATCCATTGGATGCCACCAGTGTGCATCCGGAATCCTATGATGCAGCTTTAAAGCTTTTGGATAAGTTAGGTCTTACCATGGAGGATGTAAAGGAAGCACAGAAGCAGGCTGCCAAGGACAAGGAAAGTGAAAAGAAAGCGCCTAAGGCACAGGAAAAGAAGCCGGCACCCAAGAAGAAGCAGATGCAGGTTCGTAATACAGGTACTGCTATGGGAGCTGCATTGGCAGCAGCACTTGGTGGAGTAACCTTCGAAGAGGAAGCACCTAAGAAGGATGCAAAGCTTCTTGCAGATAAGGTAGAACAGAGAATCGGTAGTCTTGAAAAGCGTATCAGTAATAAAAAGCTTTTGGCTGAGGAACTTGGAATCGGTGAGATTACCTTAACAGATATTTTGAAGGAGTTGGAAAAGCCTGCAAGAGATCCGAGAGATGATATGCCAAGACCTATTTTAAGAAGTGATGTTATGGATATGAAGGACTTAAAGCCGGGTATGGTATTAAAGGGTACTGTTCGTAATGTAATTGACTTTGGTGTATTCGTGGATATCGGTGTGCATCAGGATGGTTTGGTTCATATTTCACAGATTACAGACAAGTATATCAAGCATCCATTGGAGGCTGTTAGTGTAGGTGACGTTGTAGATGTTCAGGTTATGGAAGTAGATATGAACAAGAAGAGAATTTCTCTTACTATGAAGATTCAGAAACAGAAATAAAACAAGAAGAAACGCTGCGGTTACGCAGCGTTTTCTGTTTCTATTATATTTTTATATTGTTCACGATAGGCTTCCTTTGAAGTGATTTTGTGGAATTGGAAAGCTTCAAACAAAAAGAACAGGATTAATACTACAGTGGAAATCTTTTTCCAGTGGAAGCCCTTTAAAAGTCCTGTAATGGTAGTGATACCAAGAGAACCACATAAAACCAAAGGGATGAAAAGTGCATTTAACAGAACAATGTCTACCGGTACAATCAGTGAGAAGATTAGTACAGAGAATAACTCCAGCATAATTAACCAGCTTAAGGGTTTCTTGTTTAAGGAAAAACCATAAAAAAGAGTAAGCGCTAATAATACTACACCTAAAAATACAACATAGCCGGCGGCAATACCAAAGTATCCAAAAGGTTCTAAAGCTTCGAAACTAAACGCATCCTTGGAGTTGAATACTAAATGCAACATGCCGGTTAAATTTGTCCATGGATTGTGGAAGGTGAAGTGAAAGCTTACGTTGCCGGTTAGGGCAGAATAAGCTAAAAATACAAGGGGTATACCTAAACTTAATGTTGCATGGAGAATAAACTCTTTGCTTTTCTTTAATCCTTTGGTAAGGAAACCAAATCCCCATTCAGTAAGCAGAATGAAAAGAATCAAAAGAAAGCTTTTGGGAGCAAATAAAAAGCTGATTCCATATAAAAGTCCCGAAAGAATCAGAAGCTTTTGGACCCCAAGACCATATGTAAAAAAGCACAAGGCCAATATAAGAAGCTGGGGGAGAATATTTTCCGTTCGTGTCCAGGAGGAAAGGAAAATGTGCCAAGGACATACACTGAGTAAAAGCATAGCCCACAAACCGGTTTCTATGCCGGATATACGCTTCATGGTGAAAAATACAGCGACGATAGCAATCGTAGAATAAATCAGGTGAAGGTATCCGGTGAGGCTGTTCTCCATTAAGTTCAATATACGTAAAAATAGTCCGAGACAAAGAATCAGTGCAAATAATATAGTATGAAATTTATGATTAGTTTTCTTTTCAGAATCCATGTTAAAAACCTTTCGAGTAACATATAATTATGATAGCTTCTCTAGTATACCATAGGAAAGAGCAATTTTTTCACTATTTTTTTATAGAAATCCAATAAAAATCTTTTCTTTTATAAAAAATTATTGTAAAATAATAGAGAAATTTTGTATTTTTTTGAGAAGGTTATACTATATAAATCAATCCTAGGAGGGAATTATGGAATTTGAAGAGTTAATTAACATGGCCATTGCGTCAAACTGTTCCGATGTTCACATTACTGCAGGTACGTCATTGGCGTTACGTAGATATGGTGTTTTGACAATGCTTCCTGAAGTACCCAGTATGGAAGAGTCTGAGAGAATGATCCTCGGCGGATTAAGTCCTGAAGATCTTAAGAGACTTAGAGCAGGTGAGGATTTGGACTTTGCTATCTTTACAGAGTCAGGAGCCAGACTTAGAGCTAATATTTATCACCAGAGAAATAACTTAGCTGCTACATACCGTATTTTAAATGACAGAATTCCCAGCTTCGATGAATTAATGGTTCCTGATGCAATCAGATCATTGGTTAGAGAACCCAGAGGATTAGTTTTGATTACAGGACCTACAGGTAGTGGTAAGACCACAACCTTGTCAGCAATGGTTGATTATATTAATAACAACATGTCTAAACATGTTATTACTATTGAGGATCCTATCGAGTACGTATACAATCATGCAAGAAGTATGATTCACCAGAGAGAAGTAGGTAGAGACGTTAAGGACTTCGCATCAGGACTTCGTTCTGCACTTCGTGAAGACCCCGATGTTATCCTTGTAGGAGAAATGCGTGACTTTGAAACAATTTCTGCAGCGATTACTGCAGCTGAAACAGGTCAGCTCGTTCTTGCAACCTTACATACACAGACAGCGCCTCAGACAGTTGAACGTATTTTGGATGCATATCCTCCTCATGGACAGAACCAGGCTAGAACACAGCTTGCTAACGTTTTGAAGGGTGTATGTACACAGATTCTTGTTCCTCGTGATGATGAGCAGGGTATGATTATGGCAACTGAGGTTATGATTAATAATCAGGCAGTTGCAGCTCAGATTCGTGAGAATAAGACACATCAGCTTACCAGTTCTATCCAGGGTGGTTTGCAGATGGGTATGCATACCTTGGAAGCTGACTTAAAGAGACTTGTTCGTGAGCATTATATTACTCGTGAAACAGCTCTTAAGTATTGTAACAATCCAAAAGAATTTGATTCTATCTAAGTAGAAAGTTGTTCCCCGGGGATAGTAGTTTTATTGTGATAAAGGTACTTGTTTCTGGGGAATTCATATTAATATTTACGGATTTTTATCCGAAATATAGAATAAGCCGAACATGGATGTTTGGTGGTAACCGGTCATGGAGGACGAATCCTTTCAGAGAAAGAATTCGCCTGTATTCAAAAGAAAGGAGTGGAAAATGAGTAGCGTAGGAAAAGTAACCAGTACATCTGATTATACCGGATATGCGTCCAAGGTAAAAACAGATGAAAAAGCCCCTGAAACTGCAAA
This sequence comes from Acetatifactor sp., assembly GCA_045616525.1. Classification (GTDB taxonomy): domain Bacteria; phylum Bacillota; class Clostridia; order Lachnospirales; family Lachnospiraceae; genus Acetatifactor. The sequence goes on from JAZLGY010000085.1 coordinate 19,383, forward strand.
AACACAGGAAGAAGCAGGTGCTGTGTATGAAAAGTCTGAAGCAAAAAAGAGTAGTGGTATTTATACCATTAACAAGATGAGTCAGGAAGATCGTACCGCCTTGGTTAATCAGTTGAAAGCAGATAATGAGGCTCGTCAGAAGCAGCTTCTAGATATTGTTTCAAAGACATTAGGTCAGCAGGCCAATGTATTTGCACAGAGCAATGATAGTATTTGGAAGATGCTTGCCAAGGGAGACTTTACAGTGGATCCCGCCACGAAGGCACAGGCTCAGGCCGATATTGCAGAGGATGGATATTGGGGAGTAAAACAGACTTCTCAACGTTTATTTGACTTCGCGTCTGCTCTTGCGGGAGATGATGTGGACAAGATGAAAGAAATGCAAGAGGCTATGGAAAAAGGTTTTAAGATGGCAACAAAAACCTGGGGACAGGAGTTGCCAAGTATCAGTCAGGATACTATGAAAGCAGCACATCAGTTATTTGAAGATTATTATGCATCAAAGGCTGAGGCTTAATATTGCAATTCAAGGCTCCCATTTCGAATAAAAATCGAAATGGGAGTTTATGCTATAAAGGGAGAGAGGAGTATCTCTTGAAAAAAAGAATTTTTGATATTATTCAGGTTGGAAAAAATGGGGATCTGCCCAGCAGATGCTTTGATATATTTATCGTGGTTTCTATTTTTGCTAATATTTCCTGTATGTTTTTGGAGACTTTCGAACAGCTCAGTGCTTATTCGGAAATATTAAAGATGATTGAACTTACAACAATGGTTATTTTTATTGTTGAGTATGTATTGCGAATATGGACAGCGGATATACTGTATGAAAAGGAAGGTTTTTTTAAATCTCGTATTAAGTTTATCTGTTCCTTTGAAGGGATTGTGGATTTACTAACGATTCTGCCCTTTTTCTATTTGTCAGGATTTGTTGCCTTCAGAATGCTCAGAGTCGTTCGAATCTTCAGACTCTTTATGATTAACAGTAAGTATGATTCCTTCAATGTTATTACCAGCGTTTTGTATGAGAAGAAGGATCAGATTTTTTCATCGCTATTCATTATTATTATTCTGATGTTGGCATCTTCCCTTGGTATGTACAGTGCCGAACATGAAGCTCAGCCGGAAGCGTTTGATAATGCTTTTTCAGGAATTTGGTGGAGCACCGCGGCTTTGTTAACAATCGGATATGGTGATATTACCCCCATTACTTTTATGGGAAGAGTGATGGCGATTATTACGGCTTTTTTGGGAGTTGGTGTGGTTGCAATCCCTACCGGTATTATTAGTGCAGGTTTTGTTGAACAGTATTCCAAGAAGAAATATGAAGATATGAGTGTAACTGATATTGGAGAAATCGGTGAGATTCTAATCAGTAAGGGACACGAGTTTATAGGACATTTTATTAGTGAAGTATATGAAAAGTATGAAGTAAAGGTTATGATTGTACTTAGGGATGATATGACAATTGTTGCCACTTCGGATCTAAAGATTAAAGAGGGGGATATTTTGGTGGCACAATCCGCTCACTTAAAAAAGGAGCTTGATACTACGCAAAATAACAAGGACAAGAGGAAGGTAAACAAGAAAAGGAGAGGATAGGTATGGAAAAGGTTGAACCAAGTATTAACAAGTGGAAAAAAGAAAAAAAAGTAGATTTGACATATCGTTCCTTTGGAAGAGTTTATGGAGCGGTTTATGGCATAATTATCGGTGTATTAATTGGAATTATGAGGGATAAGCCACTTTTACTCTGTGCAGTAATCGGTATTGTGGCCGGTGTTGTGATTGGTGGAGTTATAGGTTCAAGATACAAGAATCACAAGAAGCTTGCCGCAATGCAAAAGCAGGGGTTAATGGAAGAGGATGAAAATCCGGAAGAAGAAGGAGAAAGGAAGATACAGGTATAGTTGTATCTTTGTGAATTATGAAATATCGCTTAGCTATTTTTGATATGGATGGAACAATACTGGATACACTGGAGGATTTGACGGACAGTGTCAATGTAACCTTAAAGGCTTTTTCTATGAAGGAAAGAACCTTGGAAGAGGTAAGAGGATTTGTAGGGAATGGCATACGTAAGCTCATTGAACGTGCTGCCTGTGAGGACACCGGTGTAGAGAAGATAGATGAAATGTTTCAGTTTTTTACCTCGTATTACAAGGACCACAATGCAATAAAGACAAAACCCTATGAAGGTATTCCTGAGGTAATCATGGCATTGCGAGAAAGAGGATATCTGACAGCGGTTGTATCCAACAAGGCTGACTTTGCAGTAAAGGATTTGTGTAAGGACTATTTTGATGGATTGTTTGACTGTGCATTGGGGGATTTGGAAGGAAGACGCAGAAAGCCTTATCCGGATAGTGTCAATCAGGCACTTGATACGTTGGGAGTAGATCCAGCGGATGCAGTTTACATTGGAGATTCTGAAGTAGATTTAGAAACGGCTAAGAATGCCTGCATGGATGTGATTCCTGTTACCTGGGGATTTAGAGAAGAAGAATTTTTACAGAGTCTTGGTGCAACCGGCTTTGTAAGAAGTCCTAAAGAATTGTTAAATATATTGTGATAAATTAAGACGGGGTCACTGCATAAGGTGGTCCCGTCTTAATTTATCATTCCTGCGTGGAAAGAGTTTTAAATTTTCTTGTTACAACCAGATAACAAATAAAGTGCGTTGTAAATGTCAGTACCCAGGAAATGGGGTAAGACAGATATAAAATACGAATGTCATGGAATGCTGCGAATACGGTAAGAATCCATACAACTCGGAAGGCGCAGGCCCCCAGAAGCGATACGATGGTGGGCATGATGGAGTAACCAAGTCCACGTATGGTTCCCGTGAAAACGTCCATAATACCGCAGAAACAGTAAATGGTACAAATGTACTGTAAACGAAGCTTGCCTGCGGCAATAACGGCCGGATCGGAATTGTAAAGAGAAACCAGCTGGTTACCATAATAATTTACAGTGTTACCCAGGACGATGCCGATGAAAATAACACAACCCTGACAGCAAGCTAAAATCTTGTGGATTCGACGATATTGTTTTGCACCATAGTTTTGGCTGACAAAGGAGAGTGCTGTCTGATAGAGCGCATTCATTGCAACATACACGAAGCCTTCTATATTAGAGGCTGCAGAGTTGCCGGCAATGATGGTGGTGGAATCAAAGGAGTTCACAGAGGACTGAATGAGTACATTAGAAATAGAGAAAATGGTACTCTGTAATCCGGCAGGAATTCCGATGGAAAGGATTTTCTGTAACTGGGTCGGATAAACTCGTAACAGATTAAATTCCAACCTGCAAACACCATTACCTTTGACTAAACAAAGAAATAGTAAAAGTGCTGATATATATTGTGAAATAATGGTGGCAAGTCCGACACCCACAACACTTAGATTTAGTTCGATTACAAATAACAGATTGAGGCCAAAATTGATGATGCCTGCCAAGGCCAGGAAAATCAGAGGTCGTTTGGTATCACCCACTGCTCGTAAGAGCGCACTGCCAAAGTTGAAAAACAACATGGCAGGCATGCCTAAAAAGTATATCTTCAAATAAATGGCGGATAGATGAATAACATCATCCGGTGTAGACATTAGGATTAATAGGGGCTTGGTAAAAAGAAGACCTGCCAGTGCAAGGAAAACACCGCTGGCAAGACTTACCAAAACAGAGGTGTGTAGAGTTTCGCGAGCCTCCTGTTCCTGTTTTCCACCGATGTATCTTGCAAAGAGTACGTTGGCACCGACGGACAAACCGATGAAGAGGTTGGTCATAAGGTTTACCAAAGCACCGGTAGAACCAACAGCTGCCAAAGCTTCCTTTCCTGACCATTGGCCCACAACGATAATGTCTGCGGCGTTGAACAGCAGCTGTAAAACGCTTGAAAAGATCAAAGGGATGGCAAATATTAAGATCTTGCCAAGGAGAGGACCGTGTGTCATATCTATTTCGTTTTTCTTCATATCCTCTTCACTCCTTTGTGCATGTATTTATTCATGATATTGTGATTTATGTTAGTCAATATTGAATATCTGGTATTTCTTATAAACATTGGTATATCACAAAGTGATTAGAAATACAAACCATACAATTACTAAATTGTAGCAAAAAAACACATGAAAAATGTAATATTTTACATTTTCCCATGGATATTGCAATGCTAGAATGTGTAACGTACAAATAGCTTAAGATTTGAAAAAGCGAGAGGGAATTGACAAATGGAAAATGTAAAACGAAGCAGAATGAAATGGCTGTGGGAAAACATGAAAGGTTATCGACTATTATATATCATCGGTATTTTCGGTACGATTACCTATAATGCCATGCAATTGGTAGTACCAATGTTCAGCCAGAAGATTGTAGACCTATTCATTTCCAGTGAAGAGGCAGCAGAAAATATGGCGAATCATAGGGATTTGTTCTTCAAATTGATTATAGGTATGATTTTATTGACCTTCCTTAGAACCTTAATCGTGTATCTGGTATGTATGGATTGCGAAGTGGTTTCTCAAAAGGTATTGTACCGTGTCAGAACCTTCCTTTTTGACAAGATAGAAAGACAGGATATGAAGTTCTATGGAACCTATAGAACCGGCGATTTGATGACCAGAGTAACCGGTGATCTGGATGCAGTCAGACATATGATTGCCTGGGTTATCCGTACAATTATCGAATCCTTTGCCTTGTTCAGTGCGGCGGCAATTTATTTCTTCTATATGAACTGGAAGCTTGCAATCTGCATTTTGATTTTGGCTCCTGTTATTTTCTGGATTATCATCATGTTTAGAAATAAGGTATCTGTCAGACACAAGGAGTTGCGTGAAAGACTTTCTGATATGAATACTGCTGCACAGGAAAATATTTCCGGTAACAGAGTGGTTAAAGCGTTTGCAAGAGAGGATTACGAAATAGATAAGTTTGAAAAGTGTAATCAGGCTTATTCGCAAACAAATAAAAAGACAGCAATGACATGGCTTCAGTATTTCCCTTATATTGAATCTATTGCCAACTTATTACCTTTGATTCTCCTTTTGGTAGGTGGTCTCTTCTTAATTAATGATGAACTTACCATGGGTGAATATGTTGCATTTTCAGGTTTGATTTGGGCAGTTACCAACCCTATGAGAATGCTGGGTAACGTAATGAATGAGTTTCAGCGTTTTGCGGCAGCTTCTGATAAGGTTATGGAAATCTACTATTCAGAGCCAACGATTGTGGATCATGAAGATGCCATTGATAAGCCTGACAGATTTCAGGGTAAGGTTGAATTCCGCAATGTAAGCTTCCAATATGATGATGGTAAATATCCGGTACTTCACGATGTTTCCTTCGTGGCGAATCCCGGTGAAACGATTGCAATTATGGGTGAAACGGGATGTGGAAAAACTTCTTTGATTAACTTGATCCCAAGATTCCATGAACCTACCGCAGGTGAGGTTTTGGTAGATGATGTTCCGGTTCAGAACTTAAAGCTTACACAGCTACGTAAAAATATCGGTCTTGCTACTCAGGATGTCCTTTTGTATTCGGATACAATCGATGGCAATATTGCATTTGGTGATGGTCAGCTGACACAGAAGGAAGTAGAGAAGTTTGCAAAATATTCTGCAGCAGCGGCTTTCATTTCCAAGATGCCGGAAGGCTACGAAACAATTATCGGCGAAAGAGGTGTTGGTTTGTCCGGTGGACAAAAGCAGCGTATCTCTCTTGCAAGAGCATTGGCAGTGAAGCCGGCAATTTTGATTTTGGATGATACAACCTCTGCAGTTGATATGGAAACAGAGAAGCAGATTCAGCATAGCTTGAATGAACTTGACTTCCCTTGTACAAAGATTATTATTGCACAGCGTGTGTCTACAACCAAGGTTGCAGATAAGATCTTAGTTGTAAAGGACGGACGTATCGAGGAGATGGGTACCCACGAGGAATTGGTTGCCAAGAAGGGTTACTACTACGAAGTTGTAAAGCTTCAGACAGGAGAGGAGGTATAAGACAATGGCACGTAGAAATACTTATAAAGAAGACGAAGTCCTTGAAACACCGTTTGACATACGTCACTTGTTTAGAGCCTTTGTCTATATCAAAAAATATTTAGGTCTGATGATTACCGCTTTTATCCTTAGTGCAATTGGTGGCGTTATGGGACTTTTTGGACCTGTAATTACCGGTTATGCATTGGATGTGGCAATTCCGGACAAAAACAAGACTTTACTGTTTATGTTAGTAGGCGCTTTGGCAGGAACCTTCCTCATTGGAATTATTTTTACTACAATTCGTTCCAAGATTATGGTAAATGTCAGCCAAAATATCATTTACGATATTCGTAAGGATATCTTTGAACATTTACAGAAGCTTCCTTTCCAATATTATGATGACAGACCACATGGTAAGATCCTGATTCGAGTTGTAAACTATGTAAACTCTGTATCAGATATGCTTTCCAACGGTTTGATTAACGTTGTATTGGAGTGTATGAACCTGATCTTTATTATTGTGTTCATGTTCCTTGTAGATGTAAAGCTTTCCTTGGTGGTTTTAGCAGGTGTTCCCGTGCTTATGATTTTCATGGGTTATATTAAGAAGAAACAGCGTATTGCATGGCAGCAGGTTTCTAACAAGAATTCAAATCTTAACGCATACCTTCAGGAGAATATTGTTGGTGCTAAGATTACACAGATTTTTGCAAGAGAAGAGGAAAATGCAGAAACCTTTGCTTATCTTTCAGACCGATGCAGAAGTGTGTGGATGAAGGCGGTAATGTACAGCAACATGGTTTGGCCGGGAATTGATGATATTTCTGTATTGGTAAGAGCAGCCGTATTTATCTTTGGTTTGGTTATTTTTGGTGCAGGATATACCAGTCTTGGTACTATCGTGGCGATTACTTCTTACGCTGCAAGATTCTGGCAGCCGATTATGAACCTTGGTAATATTTTTAATAACTTCATTAATAATATTGCTTATCTTGAAAGAATCTTCGAAACCTTGGATGAGCCGGTAACTATTGACGATGCAGAGGATGCAGTAGAGATGCCACCTATTCGTGGTAAGGTTACTTTCGAAAATGTAACCTTTGGATACGATGCTGACAAGGAAGTACTTAAGAATTTATCATTTACAGTTAATCCGGGTGAAAGCGTAGCGCTTGTTGGACCTACCGGTGCAGGAAAGAGTACCATTGTTAATCTGGTATCCCGATTCTATGATGTAAATAGTGGACGTGTGCTGATTGATGATCAGGATATCTCAAAAGTAACATTAAAGTCTCTTCGTAGTCAGATGGGTATTATGCTTCAGGACAGCTTCATTTTCTCAGGAACTATTGAGGATAATATCCGCTACGGTAAGCTGGATGCTACAACAGAGGAGATTATTAAAGCCAGCCAGACGGTTTGTGCACATAGCTTTATTGATAACATGCATGATGGTTATCAGACGGAGGTGAAGGAAAGAGGTTCCCTTCTTTCTCAGGGTCAGAAGCAGTTAATCAGCTTTGCAAGAACCTTGATTTCCGATCCTTCCATCCTTGTGTTGGATGAGGCAACCTCAAGTATTGATGTTCAGACAGAACGTAATCTTCAGCAGGGCTTAAATGCAATGCTGAAAGGAAGAACTTCCTTTATTATTGCACATAGATTGTCTACAATTAAAAATTGTGATAAGATTATGTACATTGATGATGGTGGAATCGCAGAGTGTGGTACACATGAAGAACTGATGCAGAAGAAGGGATATTATTATAAGCTCTACACTGCACAGATGGGCGATATCGCATAAATATTTAAGAGATGATGAAAAAGAGAGGCAATGATGCTTTCAAGCAATCCGGCCTCTCTTGATTTTTGCGTAAGAATTGATATATAATATGCCCTATGGAATGTAAAATGGAGGAAAGTCTATGGGATTTCGATATGAGACACATATGCATACCAGTGAGGCCAGTGCATGTAGCAGCTCTACAGCGGCAGAAATGGTGAGGGCACATTATGAAAAGGGATATACAGGTGTTTTTGTAACAGACCATTTCTTTAATGGGAATAGCTGTATCCCAAGAGAACTACCATGGAAACAGCGTGTAGATATGTATTGCGCTGCCTATGAACATGCATTGGAAGAGGGAAAGAAGCTTCAGATGGATGTGTTCTTTGGAATTGAGTATGGAGTTGATACAGCTGATTTTCTGGTATATAACCTGGATAAACAGTGGCTATATGAACATGAAGATATCGACAGAGAGGATCCCAGGAAGGCTTTCGATTTAATGCATGAGGGTGGCGCTTTTATAGTACACGCACATCCCTTTAGAGAAAGAGATTATATTCAGTACATTCGCCTTTTTCCGAGACATGTGGATGCAGTAGAGGCGATTAATGGAGCACAGAGCAAAACTCCGGAGATGAATGAGAGAGCAGAACTTTACGCAAAGATGTATGATCTGCCTATTACGGCAGGCTCTGATTCGCATCACGTGCATGCGCTTCTTGGCAGTGGTATTGATGCACCCAGACGAATTGTTACTCCGCTTGATTATTTTGAGATGATTAAGAACAAAGAGTTGAAGCTTTGGGATGCAGATCGTTTGGTAGAGATTAAGTAAGATACAGATAAGGAGAAAAGTAGTCAATGTGGATTGCTGATCGTTGGAAGGATTATGAAGTATTAGAAACAAGTGGAGGAGAAAAACTGGAAAGATGGGGCGAGTACAACCTGGTTCGTCCTGATCCGCAGGTTATTTGGAATACTCCTCACAATCATAAAGGCTGGAAACATAAAAATGGTCATTATCACAGAAGTGAGAAGGGCGGTGGTCAGTGGGAGTTCTTTGATCTTCCTGAAGAATGGACGATTCAGTATGAGCTTCCGGAAGGTGTTGCCAAAGCTCCTCTTTGCTTTCATTTGAAGCCATTTTCCTTTAAACATACAGGTCTTTTCCCAGAACAGGCAGTTAACTGGGATTGGTTTTCTTCCTTAATATATAATGCAAGAAGAAAGAATCCTGAAAAACAGATTAAAGTGTTGAACCTGTTTGCTTATACAGGAGGTGCAACGGTTTCTGCAGCAGCGGCCGGCGCATTTGTCACACATGTAGATGCTTCTAAGGGAATGGTAAACTGGGCAAAAGAAAATGCAGCTGATTCACAGATTCCCGGTGACAGAATCAGATGGCTTGTAGATGACTGCGGAAAGTTCGTAGAAAGAGAGATTCGCAGAGGCAATAAGTACGATGCAATCATCATGGATCCTCCTTCATATGGAAGAGGACCTAAGGGGGAAATATGGAAGATTGAGGAATCAGTATATCCTTTCATTGAGCTCTGTACACAGCTACTTTCAGAGGATGCATTGTTCTTTTTGGTAAATTCATATACAACAGGCCTGCAGCCGGCAGTATTAACACATATGCTCAGTACAGCAATCGTCCAGAAGAGAGGCGGATTTGTAAGTAGTAGCGAAATCGGCCTTGGTGAGTCCGGCGGACTTGTACTTCCCTGTGGTGCCAGTGGACGTTGGACACCACAAGAGGTGTAGGCTTATATTAAGAAAGATTTATAGACATAGAATGCTATGTTATAAATAAATGCTTTAACAGTACATTATTACTTGGGAGGAAAATGAAATGTCAAATGTTACTGGATGGATATTGGTAGCCTTTGTTCTCTATCTCTTGATGATGATAGTGATTGGTGCCATTTATTCAAAGAAAAGTTCTAACACAGAAGAATACTTCCTAGGCGGAAGAAATTTGGGCGGATTTGTAGCAGCCCTTTCAGCGCAGGCATCCGATATGAGTGGATGGCTTTTGATGGGACTTCCCGGCGCAATCTTTGTATGGGGAATCAACGGTGGTGATGGATGGTGTGCCGTAGGTCTCTTGATTGGTACAATCCTTAACTGGCTGATTGTGGCTTCCAGACTTAGAAAGTATACAATCAAGGCAGGTAATGCGGTTACTCTTCCGATGTTCTTTGAGAACAGATACAGAGATCAGAAGAGAGCATTAATGTTAGTTTCTTCTATAATTATTGTAATCTTCTTTGCGGTATATTGTGCGTCAGCACTTGCAGCAGGTGGTAAGCTCTTCCAGTCCATTTTTGGAGTAGATTACAAGATTGCACTTACCTTGGGAGCACTCGTTATTTTGATTTACACTTTCCTTGGTGGTTTTATGGCAGTTTGTGTAACTGACTTTATCCAGGGAACACTGATGCTGATTGCACTTCTTGCAGTACCTATTTTTGCATTGTTCTTTATGAATGGTGCCGGTATTGGCGTAAACCAGGGACTGATGAATTCAGATATTGCATTACTTACTGATATTCTTGGCAAACTTGATCCGGATGCTGTGGCTGGCTGTACAGGTAATATTGAAGCCTTAAAGGCGGCGATTCTTGCGATTGAACCTACTGCACTTGATCATGTAGCACTTGCAACCAATCCGGGATTTTTGAATATGTTCGTTGGAACAACTCCTGTAGGAGTTATTTCCGGTCTTGCATGGGGACTTGGTTATTTTGGTATGCCTCACATCTTAGTTAGATTTATGGCAGTTAAGAGTGAGAAGGAAATGAAGAAGTCCAAGGGAGTAGCTATTAGCTGGGTTACTATTTCACTTTTTATGGCAGCAGTTATTGGTGTTGTTGGTAGAGCTTATATGCAGTTCACCACTATGGAAGAAGTAGGTACTGAGAAGATATTCATTGAGATGATTAAAAAGGTATTTACCGAGGAAATGAATACTCCTATTATTGCAGGTATTTTCCTCTGTGGTATTTTGGCAGCAATCATGTCAACTGCAGATTCACAGCTTCTTGTTTCTGCGTCAGCGGTTGCAGAAGATATCTTTAAGGGTGTAATCAAGAAGGATGCTACCGACAAGGTTGTTATGATGATTAGCCGTGGTACGATTGTTGTTATTGCTATTATTGCTTATATCATTGCATGGAATCCTGATTCCTCTGTTATGGCACTGGTATCTGATGCCTGGGCAGGTCTTGGTTCAGCCTTCGGTCCTTTGGTACTTATGTCATTGTTCTGGAAAAGAACCAATCTTCCCGGTGCAATTGCAGGACTTGTAAGTGGTGCGGGCGTAGTAATTCTTTGGGACTATATCCCTGTAATTGCAGGTCAGACCATTAAGGCTGCAACAGGACTTTATTCCTTGGCAGTTGGTTTCCCTGTAAGCTTAATCTTCATTATTATAGTAAGCTTACTTACAAAAGCTCCTTCACAGGAAATCATTGATGAGTTTGATGCAGTGAAGAATGTAAAGGATGAAGCTTAATTGATATTATATTAAGAAGAAAAAGAATCCCGCCATTTTTAAGTATGATTTTAAATCTTACAGTAAAATATGGTGGGATTTTTACGTAATGTGTTACAATAAGAAATGCACGAAATGCAAGTGTAGAAGGATATTGTAAGCATAAAGAATAAAAAACTATATTTAGTGTATAAGACGTAGATGACCACTAAATATAGGAAATGAAAAATGTGATGAAATTTCTTGTGAATTTTTGTGAAAAATATTAAAAAAACAGTTGCAATTATTGAAAACGTGGTTTATACTATCAATTGCTGTGGCATGATAGCAATGAAGCGTGAGGTTGCCGCCGTCAGCAATGATAGGCGGGTTTTCCGTGGAGCGAATGTCAAGTTAGGAAACTGACGACAAGTCACTGTACAGAACCAAAGTCTACCGGATGGTAGAAACGACGTGAGAGTAGTAAACAATGTTTGCCTCGCTGTGAACAAGATCTTTTAGAAGAATGCGTTGCGAAAAGATTTAGGACACACACGGGAGAGTGTACAGCCACCGCTTGTCGTACTTACAATGAAAAGTGCGAAAAGCAGGCGACTTTTTTTATGGCAAGTAAAGTAATGAGAATCACACTCAAGGCTTATGATCATCAGTTAGTAGATGCATCTGCCAAAAAAATCATCGAAACAGTTAAGAAGAATGGAGACCAGGTGAGCGGACCAGTTCCTCTTCCTACAAAGAAGGAAGTTGTAACTATCTTAAGAGCTGTACATAAGTACAAAGACTCTAGAGAACAGTTCGAGCAGAGAACCCATAAGAGACTGATCGATATCATTACCCCAACCCAGAAGACAGTTGATGCTTTGCAGAGACTCGAAATGCCAGCTGGTGTTTACATCAACATCAAGATGAAAGACAAATAAGTCTTCATATTTTGATAGTAACAAATTAATCCCCTACTAGTATGGACACGAAGTGCCCCGCTGTAGAGTAATTAGGAGGAAGAAATGAAGAAAGCAATTTTAGCAACAAAAGTCGGAATGACTCAAATCTTCAACGAAGACGGTGTATTAGTTCCTGTTACCGTACTTCAGGCCGGACCTTGTGTAGTAACTCAGGTTAAAACAGTTGAGAACGATGGTTACAGCGCAGTTCAGGTTGGTTTTGTAGACAAGAAGGACAAGATTGTCAACAAGGATGCTAATGGTAAGAAGGAAATCATCCATGCTCATGGTACTACAAAGGCTGAGCAGGGTCATTTCAAAAAAGCCGGAGTTAGCTCAAAGAAGTTTGTAAAAGAGTTTAAGTTTGAGAACGCTGAGGAATATACCTTAGGTAGCGAGATTAAGGCTGACATCTTCGCAGCTGGCGATAAGATCGATGCAAGCGCTATTTCAAAGGGAAAAGGATTCCAGGGCGCTATTAAGAGATTAGGACAGCACAGAGGACCTATGAAGCACGGTTCTAAGTTCCATCGTCATCAGGGTTCAAACGGTGCTTGTTCATCACCTAGCCGTGTATTTAAGGGTAAGGGAATGCCTGGACATATGGGTTGCTTAAAGGTAACTGTTCAGAATCTTGAGGTTGTAAGAGTAGATGCTGAGAAGAATTTACTTCTTGTTAAGGGTGCTGTACCCGGACCTAAGAAAGCATTAGTAACCATTAAAGAAACCGTTAAGGTTGAAAGCTAATTAGGACGGAAGGAGGACCAATCAGATGGCAAACGTATCTGTTTATAATATGGAAGGTACCGTTGTTGGATCAATCGAATTAAACGATGCAGTATTCGGTGTTGAAATCAACGAGCACTTGGTACATTTAGCAGTTGTTCAGCAGCTTGCAAATAATCGTCAGGGAACTCAGAAAGCAAAGACTCGTTCTGAAGTATCTGGTGGCGGAAGAAAGCCTTGGAGACAGAAGGGAACCGGTCATGCAAGACAGGGTTCAACCAGAGCTCCTCAGTGGAAGGGCGGCGGAGTTGTATTCGCTCCAGTTCCAAGAGATTACTCTTTCAAGATGAATAAGAAGGAGAAGCAGGCAGCTTTGAAGTCTGCATTAACTAACAAAGTAGTAGAGCAGAAGCTTATCGTTGTTGACGAGCTTAAGTTCGACGAAATTAAGACAAAGAATTTCGCAAACGTAATGAACAACCTCAAAGTTGAGAAGGGCCTTGTAGTTCTTGCTCAGAACGATGAGAAAGTTGTTAAGTCTGCAAAGAATATGGCAACCGTTGATACAACATTCGTAGGACAGATCAATGTATACGATGTTATGAAGGCTAAGACCCTGGTTCTTACCAAGGATGCTGTAGCAAAGATCGAGGAGGTATACGCATAATGGCTGACATTAAATACTATGACGTAATCCTCAAACCGGTTATTACCGAAAAGAGTATGGCTGGTATGGGCGAAAAGAAGTACACTTTCTTAGTTCATACAGAGGCTAATAAGTCTCAGATTAAAGAAGCTGTTGAGAAGATGTTCGAAGGAACCAAGGTTAAGAAGGTTAACACAATGAACATGGACGGCAAGAACAAGAGACGTGGAATGACTGTTGGAAAGACTGCAAAGACCAAGAAGGCAATTGTTCAGTTGACAGAAGACAGCAAGGATATCGAAATCTTCGCTGGTTTATAATTAATCAGTTGATTTCGTAGAGTATGCGGCAATAATCCGCGCGAAGTATTATTAAAGAAAAGGAGAAATAACAATGGGAATTAAGACATATAACCCATATACACCTTCCAGACGTAATATGACTGGTTCTGACTTTTCTGAAATTACAAAGAATGCTCCAGAGAAGAGCCTTTGCTTTTCATTAAAGAAGAATGCAGGTCGTAACAATCAGGGAAAAATCACTGTTAGACACCAGGGTGGTGGCGTAAGAAGACAGTACAGAATGATCGACTTTAAGAGAAATAAAGATGGTATTCCTGCAACCGTAATCGGTATCGAATACGATCCTAACAGAACAGCAAACATCGCATTGATTTGCTATGCAGATGGTACTAAGGCATACATCATCGCTCCAGAAGGCTTAACTGATGGAATGAAGGTTATGAACGGACCTGAAGCAGAAGTTAGAGTAGGAAACTGCTTACCTTTATCTGAGATTCCTGTAGGTACTCAGTTACACAACATCGAGTTATATCCTGGAAAGGGTGCTCAGCTCGTTCGTTCCGCTGGTAACAGCGCACAGTTAATGGCTAAGGAAGGAAAGTATGCAACTCTTCGTCTTCCTTCAGGAGAAATGAGAATGGTTCCTCTTGTATGCCGTGCAACTATCGGTGTTGTTGGAAATATTGATCACAGCCTTGTTAAGATTGGTAAGGCCGGACGTAAGCGTCATATGGGCATTCGTCCTACAGTTCGTGGTTCTGTTATGAACCCTAACGATCATCCACACGGTGGTGGTGAAGGTAAGACCGGTATCGGTCGTCCAGGCCCATGTACACCTTGGGGCAAGCCTGCACTTGGTTTGAAGACTCGTAAGAAGAAATCTTCTGACAAGTTGATCGTAAGAAGACGTAACGGTAAAGCAATCAAATAATTGAGGAGGAATAACAATGGCTAGATCACTGAAAAAAGGACCTTTCGCTGACGAAAGCTTACTTAAGAAAGTAGATGCTTTAAATGCAAACGGACAGAAGACTGTTATTAAAACATGGTCTCGTCGTTCTACAATCTTCCCTTCATTCGTTGGACACACAATCGCTGTTCATGATGGAAGAAAGCATGTACCTGTATATGTTACAGAAGATATGGTTGGCCACAAGCTTGGTGAGTTTGTTGCTACCAGAACATATCGTGGACATGGTAAGGACGAGAAGAAGTCTAAGGTTAGATAATTAAAGCTATAAGTTGACATAAAGGGAGGAAAGCTTAAAGCTTTCTTCCAAACAGTCAATTCTGACAATTTGAAAGGAGGACCTATCTATGGCTAAAGGACATAGAAGTCAAATTAAGAGAGAAAGAAATGCTCAGAAAGATACAAGACCTTCAGCTAAGTTAAGCTTTGCTAGAATTCCTGTACAGAAAGCATGTTTCGTATTAGATGCCATTAGAGGCAAGGATGCTCAGACTGCTATCGCAATTTTAGAGTACAATCCTAGATACGCTTCCAGCGTAATTTTAAAGCTTTTAAAATCAGCTATTGCAAATGCAGAGAACAATAACGGTATGAATCCTGCAAATCTTTATATTGCAGAGTGCTATGCAAGCAATGGACCAATCATGAAGAGAGTAAGACCAAGAGCACAGGGTAGAGCTTACAGAATCGAGAAGAGAATGAGCAACATCACAATCGTGCTTGATGAGAAATAGGAGGAAGAAAAATGGGACAGAAAGTTAATCCTCACGGCCTTAGAGTCGGCGTAATTAAGGATTGGGATTCCAAGTGGTACGCTGATGCAGAGTTTTCTGACTATCTTGTAGAAGACTACAACATCAGAAAGTTTTTAAAGAAGAAGTTATACAATGCCGGTGTTTCTAAGATTGAAATCGAAAGAGCATCTGATAGAGTAAAGGTTATCATCTTCACTGCTAAGCCTGGTGTTATCATCGGTAAGGGTGGTGCTGAAATCGAAGTAACCAAGAAAGAACTTGCTAAGATTACTGATAAGAAGATCTTAGTTGATATTAAGGAAATTGACAGACCTGACAAAGACGCTCAGCTTGTAGCAGAGAACATTGCACAGCAGCTTGAGAATCGTGTAAGCTTCAGACGTGCTATGAAGTCTTGTATGGGTAGAACCATGAAGAGCGGTGCTCTTGGTATCAAGGCAGCTTGTTCTGGTCGTCTTGGTGGTGCTGATATGGCTCGTACCGAGTTCTATAGCGAAGGTACTATTCCTCTTCAGACATTAAGAGCAGACATTGATTATGGTTTTGCAGAAGCTGACACCACATATGGTAAAGTTGGTGTTAAGGTTTGGGTTTATAAAGGCGAGATTCTTCCTACAAAAGGAGAAAAGGAAGGGGGAGACAAATAATGTTAATGCCTAAGAGAGTTAAACGTCGTAAACAGTTCCGTGGCACCATGGCTGGTAAAGCACTTAGAGGTAACACTCTTGCTTATGGTGAATTCGGTCTTGTAGCAACTGAGCCTGCTTGGATTAAGTCCAACCAGATTGAAGCAGCTCGTATTGCACTTACCCGTTATACAAAGCGTACCGGTAAAGTTTGGATTAAGATTTTCCCTGATAAGCCAGTAACAGCTAAGCCAGCTGAAACTCGTATGGGTTCTGGTAAGGGTACATTAGAATATTGGGTAGCAGTAGTTAAGCCAGGACGTGTATTGTTCGAAATCAGCGGTGTTGCTGAAGAAAGTGCTCGTGAAGCATTACGTCTTGCTATGCATAAGCTTCCCTGCAAGTGTAAAATTGTTTCTAAGGCAGACTTGGAAGGCGGTGTATCATAATGAAGACAAACAAGTATGTAGAAGAATTAAAGAATAAGAGCGAAGCAGAATTAGCACAGGAATTAGTAGCTGCTAAGAAAGAACTTTTCAATTTAAGATTCCAGAACGCTACAAACCAGTTGGACAACACAGCAAAGATCAAAGAAGTAAGAAAGAACATTGCTCGTATCCAGACTGTAATTACCGAAAAAGCAAGAGCTTAAGTAGCGGACAAAGAAAGGAGAATCTGTCGTGGATAGAAATTTAAGAAAAACACGTACTGGCAAAGTTGTTAGTAATAAGATGGATAAGACAATCGTTGTTGCAATCGAAGAGCACGTTAAGCATCCTCTTTATGGCAAGGTTGTAAAGAACACTTACAAACTTAAGGCTCATGATGAGAATAATGACTGTAACATCGGAGATACCGTAAAAGTTATGGAAACAAGACCTCTTTCTAAGGATAAGAGATGGAGACTTGTTGAAGTCGTTGAAAGAGTAAAATAGTCTGTTTGATTTTTAGACAGAAGGTTTGGAAGGAGATATAACATGGTTCAGCAAGAGACTAGATTGAAGGTTGCTGATAATACAGGTGCAAAAGAGTTACTTTGCATCCGTGTTATGGGCGGATCTACAAGAAGATATGCACAGATCGGTGATGTAATCGTTGCTTCAGTTAAAGATGCAACACCCGGCGGTGTTGTAAAAAAAGGTGACGTTGTTAAGGCAGTAGTTGTTCGTTCAGTAAAGGGCGCACGTCGTAAAGACGGTTCTTACATCAAGTTTGATGAGAACGCTGCAGTTATCATCAAGGACGACAAGACCCCAAGAGGAACTCGTATCTTTGGGCCAGTAGCAAGAGAACTTCGTGAGAAGCAGTTCATGAAGATCGTTTCACTTGCTCCCGAAGTATTATAAGGAGGTGCCGAAATTATGATGAAGATTAAGAAAGGTGATACTGTAAAGGTTATCGCCGGTAACAGAAAGAATAAGAATAAAGAAGGCAAGGTTATCGAAGTTAAGGACGGTAAGGTTAAGGTTGAAGGTCTTAACATGATGACAAAGCATTCTAAGCCTTCAGCTCAGAATCCTGAAGGTGGTATCATCCAGGCAGAAGCTTTTATGGACATTTCAAATGTTATGTTAGTTCATAAGGGACAGACAACAAGAGTTGGTTTCAAGATGGATGGAGATAAGAAAGTTCGTTTCGCTAAGAAGACTGGCGAAGTTATCGATTAATGCTGGGAAGGAGGATATTAACGTGGCAAGATTAAAAGATATGTATAAAAACGAAATCGTCGATGCAATGACGAAAAAGTTCGGATATAAAAACGTAATGGAAGTTCCCAAGCTTGACAAGATCGTACTTAACATGGGTGTTGGTGAAGCTAAGGACAACGCTAAGGTTTTAGAGAATGCTGTTCATGATATGGAAGTTATTACAGGTCAGAAGGCTGTTCTTACAAGAGCAAAGAGCTCAGTAGCTAACTTCAAGATTCGTGAAGGTATGCCTATCGGATGTAAGACAACTCTTCGTGGCGAAAAGATGTATGAGTTCCTTGATCGTCTTGTAAACCTTGCATTACCTCGTGTACGTGACTTTAGAGGTATTAATCCTAATGGTTTCGATGGTAGAGGTAACTACGCTCTTGGTATTAAAGAGCAGTTTATCTTCCCTGAAATCGAGTTCGATAAGATCGATAAGACAAGAGGTATGGATATTATCTTTGTTACAACTGCAAAGACAGATGAAGAGGCACGTGAATTATTAAAATTATTCAACATGCCATTCGCTAAATAATAAGGAGGTAAATTCGCATGGCTAAGACATCTATGAAGGTTAAGCAGCAGCGTAAGCCTAAATTCTCTACTCAGGCTTATACTCGTTGTGAAATTTGTGGTCGTCCACATTCAGTATTAAGAAAGTACGGAATCTGCAGAGTTTGCTTCCGTGAATTAGCTTACAAGGGACAGATCCCTGGCGTAAAGAAAGCAAGCTGGTAAGCTGACCTATGTTTCTTTAGCATCAGCATTGATGCTAAGGAACAAAGTTTTTAGATAGTAAGTTTCAAGATAGTATATAAGGAGGAAGTCACAAAATGACAATGAGCGATCCTATTGCAGATATGCTTACAAGAATCCGTAATGCAAATACTGCAAAACATGATACAGTTGATGTTCCTGCTTCTAAGATGAAGTTAGCAATTGCTGACATTCTTTTAGAGGAAGGTTATATTAAGAAGTATGACATCGTTGAAGATGGCAACTTCAAGACAATTCACATTACTTTAAAGTATGGCGCAGATAAGACAGAGAAGATCATTTCCGGTATTAAGAGAATTTCTAAGCCTGGTCTTCGTGTTTACGCTGGTAAAGAAGATCTTCCAAGAGTACTTGGTGGACTTGGAATCGCTATTATTTCTACCAATAAGGGTGTTGTTACTGACAAGAAGGCTAGAGAGCTTGAAGTTGGTGGCGAAGTATTAGCATTCGTTTGGTAATAAGTTTAGGAACCATTAATTAGTTCAAAATAAATTAGGAGGTACGGGCATGTCACGTATAGGAAGAATGCCAATCGCGATTCCTGCAGGTGTTACTGTAGAAGTTGCAGAAAATAATCAGGTTACTGTTAAAGGACCTAAGGGTACTCTTTCAAGAGTATTACCATCAGAGATGGAAATTAAAGTTGAAGGCGCTGAAGTAGTAGTAAGCAGACCTAACGATTTGAAGAAGATGAAATCTCTTCACGGATTAACCAGAACACTGATCAACAATATGGTAGTTGGTGTTACTGCTGGTTATGAGAAGAAGCTTGAGGTTAACGGTGTTGGTTACAGAGCAGCTAAGGCTGGTAAGAAACTTACCTTGAACCTTGGATATTCACATCCAGTTGAAATGGAAGATCCTGAAGGACTTGAGACAGTAGTTGATGGTAACATCATCACTGTTAAGGGTATTGATAAAGAAAAAGTTGGCCAATTCGCAGCTGAAATCAGAGATAAGAGAAGACCTGAGCCTTATAAGGGTAAGGGTATTAAGTATGCTGATGAAACAATCAGACGTAAAGTTGGTAAGACTGGTAAGAAATAAGAGATAAGGAGAGTGTGAAGATGGTTAGTAAAGAATCCAGACAGGAAATTCGTGTTAAGAAACACATGAGAATTCGTAATCGCTTCAGCGGTACTGCTGAAAGACCTCGTCTTGCAGTATTTAGAAGTAATAATCATATGTATGCTCAAATTATCGACGATACAGTTGGTAATACCTTAGTTTCTGCATCTACTCTTGAGAAAGAAATTAAGGCAGAACTTGAGAAGACCAATAACGTTGATGCAGCAGCATATTTAGGAACCGTAATTGCTAAGAGAGCAATTGAAAAAGGTATTAAAGAAGTTGTATTTGATAGAGGCGGCTTTGTATACCAGGGTAAGATCGCAGCTTTAGCTGATGCAGCCAGAGAAGCTGGCTTGGAATTCTAGGAAAGGAAGGAACAATCATGAAACGTACAATCATAGATGCAAGCCAGTTAGAATTAAAGGACAAGGTTGTTGTTATCAAGCGTGTTACCAAGACCGTTAAGGGTGGACGTAACATGAGATTTACTGCTTTAGTAGTAGTAGGTGATGAGAATGGCCATGTTGGTGCAGGTCTTGGAAAGGCAGTTGAAATTCCTGAAGCTATCCGTAAGGGAAAAGAAGACGCTATGAAGCACATGATCAGCATTCAGTTAGACGAGAACAAGTCTATTACACATGACTATTTTGGTAAATACGGTTCCGCTAATGTTCTTTTAAAGAAAGCTCCAGAAGGTACCGGTATCATCGCTGGTGGTCCTGCTCGTATCGTTTGTGAACTTGCAGGTGTTAAGAACATTCGTACAAAGTCTTTAGGCTCAAATAACAAGCAGAACGTTGTTCTTGCAACTATTACCGGCCTTAGCCAGTTAAAAGCTCCTGAAGAAGTAGCAAAGAACCGTGGTAAAAACGTAAACGAGATTTTTGCTTAATGTAATTGTGGAATAGCCCCCACACGGGGGTGTTCCCTAATGAAAGGAGAATAACAATGGCAGACAAGATGTTAAAAATTACTTTGGTAAAGTCCCCCATCGGTGCTGTGCCTAAGAATAGAGCAACCGTTGAATCTATGGGACTTAGAAAGTTAAATAAGTCCGTTATCCTTCCTGACAATGAAGCTACCAGAGGTCAGATTCGTCAGGTTGGCTATATGTTAAAAGTAGAAGAAGTATAATAGAAGGAGGTGTCGAGATGGAATTATCTAATTTAAGACCTGCTGAAGGTTCAGTACAGAGTGATAATTTTAGAAAAGGTCGTGGACACGGTTCAGGAAATGGTAAGACCGCTGGTAAGGGACATAAGGGACAGAAGGCTCGTTCTGGAGCTCCTAGACCTGGTTTCGAAGGTGGACAGATGCCTTTATACAGAAGACTCCCTAAGAGAGGCTTCAAGAATAGAAATACAAAAGAAATCGTAGCTATCAATGTTAGCGCTTTAGAGCGTTTCGACAACGGTGCTACTGTTGACGTTCAGGCTTTGGTTGAGTCAGGTATCATTAAGAATCCTAAGGATGGAGTTAAGTTACTTGGCAATGGTGAACTTACCAAGAAGCTCAACGTAAAGGTAGATGCTTTCAGTGCATCTGCTAAAGAAAAGATTGAGGCAGTTGGTGGAACAGCAGAGGTGATGTAATGTTACAAACTCTGAAGAATGCATTTAAGATCAAAGAAGTTAGAGCTAAGATTTTATTT
The DNA here is from genome assembly GCA_045616525.1 of Acetatifactor sp. GTDB lineage: Bacteria > Bacillota > Clostridia > Lachnospirales > Lachnospiraceae > Acetatifactor. The sequence continues at coordinate 40,814 of JAZLGY010000085.1, forward strand.
ACCTTCGCTATGTTAGTCGTGATCCGTATTGGATCACAGCTTCCTACGCCGGGTATTAATGCCGCTTATGTTCGTGATTTCTTTTCAAATAACAAGGTAGGCGATGCATTCAGTTTCTTCGATGCACTGACAGGTGGTTCATTCTTAAACATGTCCATTTTTGCATTGAACATTAATCCATACATTACTTCATCCATTATTATGCAGCTCTTGACAATTGCTATTCCTAAGCTGGAAGAATTGCAAAAGGACGGAGAAGAAGGCCGTAAGAAGATTACAGCTATTACCAGATACGTAACAGTTGTACTTGCCTTGATTCAGGCAACTGCAATGACCATCGGATTTGGTAACTCTGGATTATTGACAAATACTTCTGTTATCACTTACATAACAGCTATTGCCTCTTTAACAGCAGGTAGTGCATTCCTTATGTGGGTTGGTGAAAGAATTACAGAAAAGGGCGTTGGCAATGGTATTTCTATCGTACTCGTTATTAATATCATTTCCAGATTACCGGGTGTTCTCGGATCTCTCTTTGAAACGAAGGTGTTCCCTAAGTTCAGAGACGGAGCTCCTGCAGCAGCTATTTTAGCAGCGGCAGTTATCATTGCAATTATGTTATTCATGGTTGTATTGGTAATTATTTTGAATGACGGTGTTCGTAAGATTCCTGTACAGTATGCTAAGAAGGTACAAGGAAGAAAGATGGTTGGTGGTCAGACCTCCAATATTCCTTTAAAGGTTAATACAGCAGGTGTTATGCCTGTCATCTTCGCATCTTCCATTATGCAGACTCCTGTAGTTATTTGTTCTATGTTGAATTTAAAGAGCGAAGGCTTCATGGGTGAGCTTCTGAAGTACTTAAATCAGAACTACTGGTGTAATCCCAAGATGATTAAATATTCTGTTGGTTTATTAGTATATGTTGTATTGTGTGTATTCTTCGCATACTTCTATACTTCAATCACATTTAATCCTTTAATGGTTTCTGACAATATGAAGAAACAGGGTGGATTTATCCCAGGTATCAGACCCGGAAAACCTACAGCTGATTATTTGACAAAGGTTTTAAACTATCTGATTTTTATTGGAGCAGTTGGCCTTATCATTATCGCAGTATTACCATTCTTCTTTAATGGTGTATTCGGTGCAGGTATCTCATTTGGTGGAACCAGCTTAATCATCGTAGTTAGCGTTGTAATTGAAACTGTTAAACAGATTGAATCACAGATGTTAGTACGTAATTATAAAGGTTTCTTGAATGATTAATTAAACATTTAATATCCGATCACATTGTGGTCGGATATTTTTTTGCGCTTTTTTTATTTTTTAGTTGCAAATAAGTAAAAGAAAAGATAAAATAGTGATTGTTTATTTAAAATGCTATATTTGTGCAAACTATAAGAAAATGGAGGGTAATGGAATGAAGATTATTATGTTAGGTGCTCCCGGTGCGGGAAAAGGAACCCAGGCAAAGATGATTGCAGAGAAGTATGCTGTACCTCATGTTTCAACAGGAGATATTTTCAGAGCCAATATCAAAAATGGTACTGAGCTCGGTATGGAAGCAAAGAAATATATGGATCAGGGACAGCTTGTTCCTGATGAATTAACTGTTAAGATTTTATTGGATCGTGTTGCTCAGGAAGATTGCAAGAACGGTTATGTTCTTGATGGTTTCCCAAGAACCATTCCTCAGGCAGAAGTTCTTGATAAGGCTTTAACAGAACTTGGTGAGAAGATTGACTATGCTATCAATGTTGATGTTCCGGATGAGAACATTGTAAAGAGAATGTCAGGCAGAAGAGCATGTGTTAACTGTGGAGCTACATATCATATTGAGCATATTCCACCTAAGAAAGAGAACATTTGTGATCATTGTGGACAGGAGTTAATCCTTAGAGATGATGATAAGCCAGAAACTGTATTAAACAGATTAAAGGTATATCATGATCAGACACAGCCTCTTATTGATTTCTATTCAGCAAAGGGCGTATTAAAGGCAGTAGACGGTACTGTAGACATGAAGGATGTCTTTAATGCAATCGTAGCTATTTTAGGCTAAGGAATGTATAGAGAAGGAGTTGGATGTTTGGAATGTCAGTAACAATTAAGACAGAACGTGAGATAGAATTAATGAGGGAGTCTTGCAGACTTCTTGCAATTGTACATAAAGAAATGGAAGAGGCTATTAAGCCGGGAATGTCTACGAAGGAGATTGATATCTTAGGAGACACTCTTATTCGTAAGCTGGGATGTATTCCTAACTTTAAAAACTATAACGGTTACCCTGCGTCTATTTGCGTATCGGTAAACGATGAAGTGGTACATGGAATACCAAACAAGCATCATATTATCCAGGAGGGTGATATTGTTAGTTTGGATGCGGGATTGATTTATAAAGGCTATCATTCAGATGCTGCAAGAACACATGCGGTGGGAAAAATCAGCCCTGAAGCACAGAAGTTGATTGACGTTACCAAACAGAGCTTTTTTGAAGGAATCAAGATGGCGAAAGCCGGTAATTATTTATATGATATTTCCAATGCAATTGATGCTTATGTAACACCTTTTGGATATGGTATTGTCAGAGAGTTGGTAGGACATGGCATAGGAACTCATCTTCATGAGGATCCACAGATTCCTAACTTCGCACAGAAGAAGAAAGGGGTTAAATTGCAGGCAGGTATGACTCTTGCTATAGAGCCTATGATTAACATGGGTAGAGCAGATGTTGAGTGGATGGATGATGACTGGACCGTAGTTACAGCAGATGGATCTATCTCAGCACATTATGAAAATACAGTTTTGATTACAGATGGTGAACCAGAAATTCTTACATTATATTAGAAGAAATAAATTGCCCGGCTCTGAAAGGAGCCGGACAGTATGTAATCAAAATAGGAGTTGCGATGATCGGAAGATTTGTTATTTCAAAAGCCGGACATGATGAGAATAAGATTTATGTTGTCCTGAAGATGGAAAAGAACAGTTACTATGTAACAGATGGAGAATTCCATCCTATAGAAAAAACGAAAAAGAAAAATCGAAAACACATTCAGCTTATGAATGCCTATGTAAAGGAAGAGCTGCTTGAGCGTTTAAAAAATAATCAAATGGTCTATGACCATGAAATCAAATATGCTATCCGACAGCTGAAAGGAGAATAAGGATGTCTAAGAGTGATGTTATTGAAATTGAAGGAACAGTAGTTGAGAAGCTTCCTAACACAATGTTTCAGGTTGAACTTGAAAATGGTCATAAAGTGTTAGCACATATCAGTGGAAAGCTTCGTCAGAATTTCATCAGAATCTTACCCGGAGACAAAGTAACCTTGGAGTTATCACCGTATGATTTATCCAAGGGACGTATCATCTGGAGAGATAAATAAGTAACAAAAAAATATTACAGATTAGTACTTGCAATCGAAAAAGTTGCGTGCTATAATGTAAAATGGTCTTTTTTGAAAGGAGGGTTTAACGTGAAGGTTAGATCATCAGTAAAACCAATTTGCGAAAAGTGCAAAGTAATCAAAAGAAAAGGACGTATCAGAATTATCTGTGAGAATCCAAAACACAAACAGAGACAGGGATAATCACCACTTGATTTATTAGTCAGGGAAGTGAGTTCTTGTCCGGTTTTTATGTGCGGCTGAATACAGTAAAGAATATGATAAAGATATTCTTCTGTTTAACATAAAAAGCTGTGATAGGGCTTACGGGAGATTACTTGTTGATACCAATGCGTCGCATTGGAAAGATCGGATAGGTAACAGAATAAGCGTCCGATTGGGTGAGAGCCCCAATCAATTAGTAAACTTAATAATGCGCACACATTAACAGACCAAAATAATCAGTGCGCGAGCGTTAAGAAAAACGCAAGAAAATGGAGGAAACGTAAATGGCTCGTATCGCAGGTGTTGATTTACCTAGAGAAAAACGAATCGAAATCGGTTTGACTTACATCTACGGAATCGGTAGAGTAACTTCAAACAAAATCTTAGCAGATGCCGGAGTAAATCCTGATACTCGTGTCAGAGATATTACAGACGACGAAGTAAAGAATATCACAGAATCTATCGAGAAGCTCGGTGTTATGGTAGAAGGTGATCTTAGAAGAGAGATCGCTCTTAACATCAAGAGACTTCAGGAAATCGGATGCTATCGTGGTATTCGTCATCGTAAGGGACTTCCTGTTCGTGGTCAGAAGACAAAGACCAATGCTAGAACACGTAAGGGTCCTAAGCGTACAGTTGCAAACAAGAAGAAGTAATTTATTATTTGAGAAAGTAGGTTAGTTTAAAATGGCAAAAGTTACAAAGAAAGTTACAAAGAAACGTGTCAGAAAAAACGTTGAACGGGGACAGGCACACATTCAGTCATCTTTTAACAACACAATCGTTACTTTAACAGATGCTGAAGGCAACGCTCTTAGCTGGGCTAGCGCTGGTGGACTTGGCTTTAGAGGTTCAAAGAAATCTACTCCGTATGCTGCACAGATGGCAGCTGAAACAGCTACTAAGGCTGCATTAGTTCATGGATTAAAGACTGTTGACGTATTCGTTAAGGGTCCTGGTTCAGGACGTGAAGCAGCTATCAGAGCTCTTTCCGCTTGTGGTTTGGAAGTTGTTAGCATCCGTGACGTAACTCCTGTACCTCACAATGGATGTCGTCCTCCTAAGCGTCGTCGTGTATAGTGTTATATATTAACACTCAGTATGCTGTGTAATCACAGCGTGTAACCGGATGTTGGAAGAAAGTACATATATGTACTGTAAACAAAATCAAGAAGGGAAATTAAAAAAATGGCAGTAAATCGCGTTCCAGTATTAAAGAGATGTAGAGCACTTGGTTTAGAGCCTTCTTATCTTGGATATGACAAGAAGTCTAACAGAACTAGTGCAAGAGCAGGTAAGAAAGTAAGTGAGTATGGTCTCCAGTTAAGAGAGAAGCAGAAAGCTAAGTTTATCTATGGTGTATTAGAGAAGCCTTTCCACAACTACTATGAGAAGGCTGACCGTATGAAGGGAATGACCGGTGAAAACCTCATGGTTCTTCTTGAGAGAAGACTTGATAGTGTTGTTTTCAGAATGGGATTCGCTAGAACCAGAAGAGAAGCTAGACAGGTTGTAGACCACAAGCATGTATTGGTTAATGGTAAGGTAGTTAACATTCCTTCATACTTAATCAAAGCAGGCGATGTTATTGAAATTAAAGAAAGCGCAAAGTCTTTACAGAGATATAAGGATATCGTAGAAGTAACTGGCGGAAGACTTGTTCCTGAATGGATCGATGCTGATATCGAAGCTCTTAAGGGTACAATCAAGAACCTTCCTACCAGAGAGATGATCGACTCTCCTGTAAACGAGATGTTAATTGTCGAGTTATATTCTAAGTAATTTTAAACTGGGTTCGTAAAGGAGGGTGTTTACAGTGTTTGATTTTGAAAGACCAAATATTGAGGTTGCTGAAATCTCAGAAGATAAGAAATATGGTAAATTCGTAGTTGAACCTTTGGAAAGAGGTTATGGCATCACACTTGGTAACTCTCTTAGAAGAATCATGCTTTCTTCATTACCCGGTGCTGCAGTAAGCCAGGTTAAAATTGAGGGCGTTCTTCATGAGTTCAGCTCTATTCCAGGAGTTAAGGAAGATGTTTCTGAGATTATCATGAACATTAAGAGCTTAGCTATCAAGAATAGCTGCGAAACTGATGAACCTAAGACTGCATATATCGAGTTTGAAGGTGAAGGCGTTGTTAAGGCTTCTGATATTCAGGTTGATTCTGATATCGAAATCATGAATCCTGATCTTGTTATTGCTACATTAAGTGGCAAGGATACTAAGTTATTCATGGAATTAACCATTACCAAGGGAAGAGGATATGTAAGCGCTGACAAGAATAAGCGTGATGACTTACCAATCGGTGTAATTGCAATCGATTCCATCTATACACCTGTAGAGCGAGTTAATGTAACCGTACAGAATACTCGTGTTGGTCAGATTACTGATTACGATAAGTTAACTATTGATGTTCATACAAACGGAACTTTGGTTCCTGATGAGGCTGTCAGCCTTGCTGCTAAGGTACTTAGCGAGCACTTGTGTCTTTTCATCAATCTTTCAGAGAATACCAAGAACATTGATGTTATGGTAGAGAAGGAAGATGACGAGAAAGAAAAAGTATTAGAGATGAGCATCGATGAACTTGAACTTTCTGTTCGTTCATACAACTGCTTGAAGAGAGCAGGTATCAATACTGTTGAAGAGTTAACCAACAGAACTTCTGAAGATATGATGAAGGTTCGTAACTTAGGACGTAAGTCATTGGAGGAAGTATTAGCTAAGTTAAAAGAGTTAGGATTACAGCTTAATCCAAGCGAAGAGTAATTTAGTGTAAATTGTAACTTAAGACTAACGGTAAGACCGAAAGGCGCGTGAGTCTTTTAAACCAAATGGAACAAATGCATTCGGTAAATAAGTCCAATGTGCGTAGCCGGATGTACCATTTTAGGAGAAAGGATTAAATAATCATGGCAAAGTATAGAAAACTCGGAAGAACATCTTCTCAGAGAAAAGCATTATTAAGAGGACAGGTAACATCTTTAATCAACTATGGTAAGATTGTTACAACAGAAGCTAAGGCTAAGGAAGTTCAGAAAATCGTTGAAGGTCTTGTAGCTCTTGCAATCAAGGAAAAGGATAACTTCGAATCTGTAGAAGTAACTGCAAAGGTTGCTCGTAAGGATGCTGAAGGCAAGAGAGTAAAGCAGATCGTAGATAAGGACACAAAGGCTGTATTAGCTGAGTCTCATCGTGATGCTGATGGAAAGCTTGTAAAGGTTGAGAACGGTGTTACCGTTACTGTTTACGATGAAGTTAAGAAGACCATCAAGAAGGATCTTCCTTCAAGATCACATGCTCGTAGACAGATGATGAAGGTTCTTTATTCTGTAGTTGAAGTTCCTGCTGAAGGAAAAGGCAGAAAGAAGAATACCAAGGAAGTTGACCTTGTAGCTAAGCTTTTTGATGAGTATGCTGAAAAGTATGCTGGTAGCAAGCACGTTGGTGGTTATACCAGAATCATCAAGAAGGGTCTCCGTAAGGGTGACGCTGCAATGGAAGTTATTCTTGAATTCGTATAAGATTAAGAAAACTTTTCATAATAAAAAAACCGATCGAAAGATCGGTTTTTTTGTTTATTAAATATTATTAATTTTGAGTTGTTTGTTCATTTTTCTGCGCAATATCATATAAAGTAACTGTATTATTACGAATAAGTTTACTGATTCCGGCAAAGAGTAAAATGATACAAAATAGAAGTATTATTGCACGTTTTAGGATATTGATATTTTTCTGAGACATATTAGACTCCTTTTCTTACTGATAACACGTGTAAGATATTATAACATATACCAGGGGGAAGAGAAAGCAAAACAAAGAAGTGGAGCAATCATGGAAATTTGCTTGTAAAATACAGTATTTTAAAGTAGAATGAAGTATTGTAAATAGGTAAAGGAAAGTGGTTTACGATTTACAACATATTAGGGAGAGTTAAGCTGTATGAGTATTATCAAAGCAAAAAATGTAACATTTGAATATATTCGTAGAGATGAAGAGGGAAATGTTGAAGGCATCACTACTGCGGTAAATGATGTTTCATTAAATATAAAACAAGGAGATTTCGTTGCTATTCTTGGACATAATGGTTCCGGTAAATCTACTTTTGCAAAACATTTAAATGCCATTCTTTATCCAACTGAGGGAACTATTTGGGTGGATAATATGGATACCAATGATGCTGAAAAGATCTGGGACATTAGACAGACAACAGGAATGGTATTTCAGAATCCGGACAACCAGATTATCGGTCAGGTTGTAGAGGAGGATGTTGGATTTGGCCCTGAGAATTTAGGAGTACCTACGAAGGAGATTTGGGAGCGAGTAGAGGAAAGTCTGAAGGCAGTAGGAATGTATGCATTTAGGAAGAATTCTCCCAACAGACTATCGGGTGGCCAAAAGCAGCGAGTTTCCATTGCAGGTGTTTTGGCTATGCATCCTAAGTGCATTGTATTGGATGAGCCGACAGCGATGTTGGATCCCAATGGACGTAAGGAGGTAATCAGAGCAGTCAGAGGTCTGAACCAAGTAGAGGGAATGACTGTTATTTTGATCACACATTATATGGAAGAAACAGTGCATGCAGATAAGATATATGTAATGGACAAGGGAAAAGTAGCTATGGAAGGAACACCTAAAGAAGTTTTTTCCAAGGTGGAAGAACTGAAAGAACTACGTCTGGATGTTCCGCAGGTAACATTACTGGCGCATGAACTTCGAAAGAGTGGTTTGGCACTTCCGGAAGGAATATTGACCACAGAAGAGTTGATGGCAGCACTGACGAATGTGTAAGAGGTAAGAATTATGGCAATGATTATAGATCATATAAGCTTTGTATATGATGAAGATACTCCGAATCCAAGAAAAGCATTGGATGATGTTTCCTTAAACATTCCGGATGGTCAGTTTATAGGTGTCATTGGACATACCGGTTCCGGAAAATCAACTCTGATGCAGCATTTGAATGGATTGATAAAACCAACCAGCGGTCATATCTATTTGGATGGTAAGGACATCAATGACAAAGATTATAATAAAAAAGAATTAAGAAGTAATGTAGGACTGGTGTTTCAGTATCCGGAACATCAGTTATTTGAGATAGATGTGTTTTCAGATGTATGTTTTGGACCAAAAAACCTGGGATTATCCCAAAAGGAAGTGGAACTGAGAGCTTTTGATGCCTTAAAAAAAGTAGGATTCCCGGATGAGTATTTCTATCAGTCACCTTTTGATTTATCGGGGGGACAGAAGAGAAGAGTGGCAATTGCCGGAGTTTTGGCCATGAACCCTAAGATTTTAATTTTGGATGAGCCAACCGCTGGATTGGATCCGAAAGGAAGAGAAGAAATCTTAGGATTGATTAAAGATTTACAGGTGAATACAGGTATGACAGTATTGCTTGTAAGTCATAGTATGGATGATGTGGCAGAATACGTTGATCGTATTATTGTGATGAACGAGGGAAAAGTCATGTATGATGATTATCCCAAGGAAGTTTTTAAACACTACAAAGAGTTGGAAGAAGTAGGATTGGCTGCACCACAGGTAACTTACATTCTACAAGCACTCAAGGCCAAGGGATATGATGTTGACACCAATGCAACAACAATAGCTGAAGCCAAAGAAACGATTCTTAAGTGTTTCTCAAATAGGAGATTTTGAGGAAAGGTTGTTTAAGTCATGTTACGTGATATTACATTAGGACAGTATTATCAAACAGAAAGTATCATTCATAAGCTTGATCCCAGAGTAAAGCTTGTGGGAACTTTACTGTATATTGTTTCATTGTTTATATTTGAAAATATAGCCGGATATCTTCTGGCAGTATTGTTTTTGGCATTCGTAATTAAAGCCTCCAAAGTGCCACTCAGGTTTATTCTAAAGGGTATGAAGGCAATTATGTTTTTGTTACTGATTACAGTTGCATTTAATTTGTTTTTGACACCCGGAGAGCCATTAGTTACATTAGGCAAGATATCCATTACAAAACAAGGTTTAAGGATTGCATTCTTTATGGCATTAAGACTTTGTTTTTTGATTATTGGGTCTTCTGTTATGACCTTGACAACAACGCCCAACAACCTTACAGATGGTATGGAAAAGGGACTGGGCTTTTTAAAGGTGATTAAGGTTCCTGTACACGAGATTTCTATGATGATGTCTATTGCACTTCGTTTTATTCCTATTTTGATGGAAGAAACAGACAAAATCATGAAGGCACAGATTGCCAGAGGCGCAGACTTTGAAAGTGGTAGTATCTTGAAGAGAGCAAAGGCAATGGTTCCTCTTTTGGTACCTTTGTTTATTTCGGCATTTCGTAGAGCTAATGATTTGGCAATGGCTATGGAAGCAAGATGTTATCGCGGTGGTGATGGCAGAACCAAGATGAAGCCACTCATTTATCGGAAAAGAGATTTTGCTGCGTATATGGTTATATTGGCATATATGGTGCTTAAGGTTTGTGTGGGTAAATATATTCACATTGAAAGCTTATTTTGATTAATAAATAAGAAGTAATTTTAGGAGTTAAATGCATGGATATTGCCGTTGAAGAAAAAAAGGTTCGGCTGACAGTTGCATACGATGGTACTGCTTATCATGGTTGGCAGATACAAGACAATGGAAATACGATTGAAGCAGAGCTTAGCAGGGCGTTAGAGGATATTCTGAAGGAAAAGGTTGAGATTATCGGTGCCAGTAGAACGGATGCGGGTGTACATGCATTAGGAAATGTGGCGGTATTCACTACAACGGCCAGAATGCCTGCAGAAAAGTATGCCTATGCTTTAAATCAACGTTTGCCCGAGGACATTAAAATTCAAAGGTCAGAAGAGGTTCCTATTGATTGGCATCCGAGAAAATGTGCCTGCAGAAAGACCTATGAGTATAAAGTCTACAGAGGTAAGTTCCCCATGCCGGTGGGCAGACAGTATTTTTACTATACCTACAGAGATTTAGATGTAGAGAAGATGAGAGAAGCTGCCAAGTATTTAGTGGGTGAACATGATTTTAAAAGTTTCTGCCAGGTGGGTGCTCAGGTGAGTAGCACCATAAGAGAGATATACAATATAGAGATTCTTGAAGAAGGTCCTATTTTGACAATTAGAGTTTGTGGTGGTGGATTTCTATACAATATGGTAAGAATTATTGCCGGGACACTAATGGATGTAGGTCTTGGAAGAAGAGTGCCGGAAGATATGAAAGTTGTTCTGGAAGCAAAAGATCGACAGGCTGCGGGACCGACCGCACCGGCATGTGGATTGATTCTGATAGGATATGAATATTCTTAAAGAAAAGGTATTGACAGTAAGAAAAGCTTAGAATATAATATATCACTGTGACAACGTTTCTTAATACCAAGTCAAAGCCCCGACGCGGTATTGGAGATAGAGGTTTGATTTTGGAGATTTTACCGTGTGGCCGGACATCTGCATTGTAGAATCAGAAGGAATCGCAAATAGTCTTATGACAAGTATTATGGAGGAAACATAATGAAAACATTTATGGCTAGCCCAGCTACCATCGATAGAAAATGGTACGTAGTAGACGCTACAGATATGACTTTAGGTCGTTTAGCATCTGAAGTTGCTAAAGTTTTAAGAGGAAAGAATAAGCCTATCTTCACACCTCATATGGATTGTGGAGATTATGTAATCGTAATCAATGCTGAGAAGATTAAGGTTACAGGTAAGAAGTTAGATGACAAGATTTATTATCATCATTCAGACTACGTTGGTGGTATGAAGGAAACAACCTTAAGAGAAAAGCTTGCTAACAAGCCTGAGCAGGTTATTGAACTTGCAGTTAAGGGTATGCTTCCAAAGGGACGTTTAGGAAGACAGATGTACACAAAGCTTCACGTATATGCAGGTGCAGAGCATGATCATGCAGCTCAGAAGCCTGAAGTACTGACATTCTAAGGGACTGAAAGGAGGAAATAAGAATGGCTAAAACAGCAAAGAATTACGGAACAGGTAGAAGAAAGAAATCTATCGCTAGAGTATATTTAGTACCTGGTAAGGGTGATGTAACCATTAATAAGAGAAGTATGGATGACTATTTTGGTCTTGAGACCTTAAAGGTTATCGTTCGTCAGCCACTTGCTGCAACTGAGACAGCAGATAAGTTCGATGTTATCGTAACTGTTCGTGGTGGTGGATATACAGGCCAGGCTGGTGCTATCAGACATGGTATCGCTAGAGCACTTTGCCAGGCAGATGCAGAATTCAGACCTGTATTAAAGAAGGCTGGATACTTAACAAGAGATCCTCGTATGAAGGAAAGAAAGAAGTACGGCTTAAAGGCAGCTCGTCGTGCTCCTCAGTTCTCCAAGCGTTAAGGATACGTTATATTGTATTATCAAGACCTTCGCAGAAATGCGAAGGTCTTTTTATTGTCCCAATAGCGCAAATATAGGATTTGTTGGCTCCCAGGGGATTTAAAGGCTAATAGATAAAAATGTGTTCGTAGACAATGTCCCTAAGGACATTACTCACAAAATTACTATGTTTACATAAGTTGATATGTTATGATAATTTTGTGGGCAATTCGACTAAGAGTTTTTAAAAGGAAAAGTGAAGATTACGGAGTAAGATATTCCACATGCTATTATAATGAAATAAATGATAATACATGTTTCTTGATATTGGACTGTGTAATATATATTGGGATACTAGGGATTTATTATTTTGATAGGAGTTTCTTTAGGAAGTAAGAATAATTATAAAAGGAAGAGAATAATTATGCAAAATGTTCAGTTTGATTTTGCGGTAGAGGGTGAGCCTGGTGCCCTGATCAATGTATCAGTTGCAGTAGACAAATTACCATTTATTAGCGAAAAATTAACCTATCCCAACGTTAAAATTGAGATGACAGCTTTTTATGAGAATGATGAAAAGTTTAGAGATTGCGATAGTTATAGATTCGATCAGTATATGCAACAGTATTATCTGTATAAAACGGTAGATATTAGATCAATTTTAAAAAAACTGGTGATTCATTTTAAAAAGATTACAGATAATCGTGATAGGAGTGAGTTTGGTTTTAAAGAAAATTACACTTCAAAAGGCATTATAAAGTATGATATTCCAGAAGATATTTTGGATTTGGTTGCAGAGGACTATTTTCGTATTGTTAGTACCAAGTCGGTACAGTTTGATACGAGGCTTTCAAAGAAGATTCAAAAATCCATTATTGATAGAATAACCACTAACCTTCTTGAAGATGAATTTAAGGCATTAGTTGAATTACGTGATTTGCATAAGAAAGCATTGATGGAAGCTATAAATATGGAATTAAGCGAGGAAGAACAGGCTGATATTTGGAATCAGGTTACTAATCAGATTAGTGAAGAAAGCAGAGTGTGTATAAATGTGGAAGGATTAAGGTCTGATACGGTTTTAGACTATAATCTAGCATGGATTAAGGAATATCGTGACGGATTGATGTTCGAATAAATATTAGTCCGAATGGATATTATAGGAAATATAAAAAGGGACAGGCAAATTGTATGAATGCAAAAATAAAAGATGAATTTAAACAAATATTACAGGAGTTTAATTTAATAACAAAAAGTGATTTCGAAAGGTTATCCGGAGAAAAAGCAGCTAGATTTTATGAAAATGTAAAAGCGGCATTAATGGAAGAATATGGATTGGAAGAAGATGATATAGAATCACTTATTAATGCAGAGTTCTATAAAGAAGATAAGAAGAGTTTGCCTGCAAAACCATTAACTTTTAAACAGGAAATTAAAAGCAGTATAGGCAAAGTTTTATTGGCAAATAATCATAAAATAAAGTATTTATCATCGGGTGTAATATATTTTTTTAAGAGATTTTCGGAAGATTTGGCTTTTTACATTTGCTGTCGAGATTGTAGAAAGAGAGAGAACGGAATAGAGGTTGTATTCTATTTTTCTCCTATTCATACAGCAGATGATACTATTAGGCGTCTTGAGGTGGGAATTAAAATTAATATGGGGAATATTGTTGAAGAAGATATTATAGCTCAGGCTACTGATTACGGTCGTAAAATAATATCAATTGAAAATAGTATAGGTTGTTACGAAGAAGTTATTATGAATGAGATGAGAAACCCAATTATTAAAACAGAAAGATTAGAATATTATATGGAACATGACTATCATTATTATCACTGTTTTAAAAATTGTAAAGAAATAGAAGAAAAATGGAATTTATTACACCAAAATGTAATTTATGATATTAAAAAAAATAAATTCAAAAATTCGAAGACAATATGTAAAGAATTTATAGATAGTTTTGATAACGAATTCTTTGAAAAAATAGGTGTTGATGTATCTGAGGATTATTTTTTTGATAATTTTTATAGTGCAGTATGTACACAGTGTGTCCTTGATGCATGATTATAAAGATTGTATATTAGAATATTTCGTGTTATAGAGGTATTAATAATGTTAGTTGATAAAGAATTGAAAGATTGCATAAAAAATAGTTTGGGTAAATTATTTTTAGAAAACGATTATAAAATCATTGATAAAGGGGAAAATATAATTTATTACGCAAAACGTTATTCAGAAGATTTGGCATTGTATATTAGATGCCCATATTCGGGGTTCCCTGGAGCAGGATATAAATTGTCTTTATTTTTTTCAACGGTAAACGGTTGTGATGATATGAACAAAATAGGTATAGGAATAGAATTTAGTGTGGGGAATATAGAAAAGAAAGTTGAGTCCAATATTAAATATGGGAGAAAATTGCTATTGTTAGAAAGTCAGATTGGATGTTTTGAAAAGATGATTCTAGATGAAATGCATAGTTCATCATATAAAACAGAGTGGTTTGACTATTATATGAAGTATGATTATCTTTATTATAACTGCTTAAAGAACTGTGAAGAGATAAAAGAAGAATGGGAAAAGTTACATAAGGATGTAATAAAAGATATTCAAAATAATGCGGCGAAAAGTGTGGATAAAATTTGTTCAGATTTCTTAGATGATTTTGACAAGTGTCTTTACGAAAAGAATTCTATTAATTTCGATGAAAAATGTTTTAAACAGGATTTTTCAAGGCAGGTTTATGCGCAGTGCGTTCTGGATGCGTAGATAGTGTTACGAAAATCGTGTGAGAACAAATTGTTAATAGACAGTATGACCGGAAGGATTATTTTGATCATACGGTGTAAGAAATTCAATTTTTGACAGATGTGCTGAAGGGGGTAACAGGGTCGCGGATGAATGTTAAGCAATTACAGCAGAACTTAATATATTTAATTGAAAAATATATATCGGATAGAGAAGACTTAAAGAAGCTTATTTGCGAGGATGCAGACAGTGCAAAATATATATTGGCACAAATAGATAAATATAAGGGTTGTGAATATACAGATGATGATATGGAATTGATTAAAGATATTGTTTTTTATTATGTTTAGAAGTGTTAGTGCATCAAATCTTGCTAATTCGGGCTACTAAAAAGCATACGCTAACTTATTATATGTCAAATTGAAAATAGTTTCATAAGTACTTAGTAATTGAGGGGAAGAAATTTATATGAAAAAATCACTAAATGAAACACAAAAGGAATTAGAATCTATCATTGCAAAAGAACTGACAGTAAAGAAAAATAAGAAATATAATCTTCCAGCTGTTCTCTGTGTTTGTTATTTTGTGGTTAT
>JAZLGY010000086.1:0-6459 GCA_045616525.1 Acetatifactor sp.
TTTTACCCGCAAGCCAGCCTGCTACTCCACCGATTGCAAGATTAATGATGAAACCAAGAATTTTTAACATGATACATTTCTCCTTTATATTTTATTTAACATAAGATTAATCTGTACATAAATAATTGTCAACCTAAGTGCTACTTTAGGGAGTGTCCCCGTGGCCTGAAACAGGCACAAAAGAAACGTCCCCCTGGCCCCCAAAATATAGAGTTGCATTATCTACATTATATTGTTATACTATTCCTACAAGAAGGTGCTACCGATAGACGGCTAGCCCCTGTTCAAAAAATAACGACAGTCGTTAAATCTTTGCTAGGGAACTAACGGCGGTCGTTTTTTCGTGTGTTTCTATGTTCTTCATCTTCTCTCTTGCGAAAGTATCTCTCGATTCTTTCTACAAGCCTTCCAACTGTAACTCCGGCTCCAAACACTGCAAGCACGAAGCCTGCAAGCGTTATGTATTCCATCATCATATCAACTCACCCCCTTTCTTCAAGAGGGTTTTCACTTCCCTCCTTCTAAAAAGAAGGGCCAGCCGCCTACCATCTTGGTAGCACCTTTGTCTCTACGAGACTATTATATTTTATCACATAACTTATGCATAATTAAGAACATATGTTCTGTTTTTATTGATAGATTTCTAGCCACAAAGGAGTGTCCCTCTGGCACAAAACAGGCACAAAAGAAACGTCCCCCTGGCTACTACATAGATAAAATCTGCAGTAAAGCCTCCTTGTCAATCAAGGTATTCTGCAACTCCTCGCCGGTTAACAATTCATCTGCCAAAGCAGCCTTTTTTTCCTGCAACAGCTGAATACGTTCCTCGATAGTATTTTCTGCAATGAGTTTATATACATTGACGCTCTGCTTCTGTCCGATTCTGTGAACACGGTCCGTTGCCTGATTCTGCGCGGCCACATTCCACCATGGGTCAAAATGAATCACCACATCAGCCGCCGTTAAATTCAAGCCTGTTCCGCCGGCCTTTAAGGAAATGCAGAAAACCTTTACATCATTCTCCTGGAAACTCTCCACCAGCTCCATACGTTTTTCCTTGGATACAGTTCCATCAATGCGATAATATTCTATTCCTCTCTCATTTAGCTTTTCACCAATGATATCCAGCATTGTTGTAAACTGTGAAAACAATAACAGCTTATGCCCTCCTGCAATAGCCTCCTCCACCAGCTGTAGACAGGCCTCCAGCTTGGCACTTTCTCCATTATAATTTTCAAACAGCATGGAGGGGCTACAACAAATCTGACGTAGCTTAGTCAGTTCCGCAAGAATCTCCAGTTTATTCTGTGCAAATTCCTCCGGATTCTGTTTGTTCAGAAATTCTGTCAAACGCTGCGCATGAGCCTCGTATAGACTCTTCTGCTCACCCTCTAGCCTTACAACTACGCTCTCCTCGATTTTTTCAGGAAGATCCTTTAAAACCTCTCTCTTAAGTCTTCGTAAAATAAAAGGATGAACCATAGACCGAAGTTTCTCCATTGCCTCCTTATTTTCATGACTGACGATGGGTTCCTCAAATAAACCGCGAAATCTGGTATAACCATACAGAAAGCCCGGCATAAGATAGTCAAAGATACTCCATAGCTCACTCAGTCTATTTTCTATCGGTGTTCCGGTTAATGCCACACGAAACTCACTTTTTAAAAGTCTGACTGCCTTGGATGCCTGTGTGTTAAAATTCTTTATATTTTGTGCCTCATCTATGATCTCATTGGCAAAAGAAATCTCCTCATATAACTCCAAATCACGTTTTAACAAATCATAGGAAGTAATCCACACGTCCGTGTCCCATTCCTCATAATTCTTCAAAAGTGTCACTCTGTCGGCAAGGCTTCCGGCTATGACCCTACAGGTAAGCTCCGGAGTATATCGCTTTAGCTCCTTTTCCCAGTTATAAATGAGGGATGCCGGAGCAACAATCAACGTGCGCATTTGGGCTCCTTTCCTTCCTTTTTCCCTTTGGGAAAGCAAAAAAGACAACACCTGCACTGTTTTTCCAAGTCCCATATCATCTGCCAAAATACCGCCAAAGCCGGCTTCCTTTAAACGACAAAGCCAATAAAATCCTTCCTTTTGATAACCCCTGAGCACCTTGGAAAGACTGCCCGGAAGCTTTTCCTCAAAGTCACCGGTACCCATATTATGAACCAGTCGTTCATAGGAATCATCTGCAGAAATCCTAAGTTCCTCTCTTTTCCCCAGCTGTTCCTCCAAATACATGGCACGATATAGGGGAATTTTCATATTCTCCGGATCCTTCAGTCCATGATTCTGATAAATCTCCGCCAATAGTTCAAAGCCCGTTTCCTCCGTTCCGTCAAAGGAAATAAAACTACCATTCTTCAAACGATAAAATCTTTTTTTTCTGTCATAGGTGGACAATACCGTCGCCAATTCATTTTTAGTCATCCCCATATTGCTGAGAGAAACCAAAAGACTTCCTTCCTCTACACGAATTCCAATATCCGGCGTATTTACCTTTTTTACCCGCAGCTTTTTCAGCTGATCGGATATAAACACCTCTCCCATACTCTGTAGCCTTGGGATGGTAAATTCCAAAAAGTCATACATCCGACTGTCATCGCAGGTTGCAAACATAGTTCCGGTCGCCTCCTCAAAAGCATCAAAAAACACTGCAATCTGCCTGGCTACAGCACTCTCCGCCACAGCATTTCTTTGTATATCCTTTGTTTTCTTTTGATATAGATTGCACGCCTTCTCCTGTTTTTCGTAATAGACCTCCGGCCTACAGGAAATCATATTTTGCTGCGGTGCATCCAGATAAAGCCTTAGCAAAGGATTTTCTGCCTCAAAAAAGAAAAGCTCCGCCTGTTCCTTTTTAACCCTGCACAGCTCTTCCAGCTCCGGCAGCACCTGCATGATAAAATTATTTACATCCTTTTCTCCTATAAATAACTTTTCCTTTTTGGCCGCATGTACTAAAAATTCAGCAATATATTCTCGTTCTTCTACCGGCACTGCAAAAAGTCCATTCTCTTCTCCCAAATATAAATTTTTACTTCCTCTTCCCAATACAAAATATGGAGACACAGATAACTCCGCTCCAAAACGCAGCCTTTTTACACTCAACCCCGGACCTTTTTTATCGCGGCGAAAGATTAGACTTTTCGTCGTGTTGTTGCTGACCGAAACCGGCTGATTTTCTATGAGTTCCATGAAGCTGTCCAAATCTCTTCCATACAAAAACATATACCGCCTGTACTGGCCCGAAGAATATGCTCTGAAAAGATTCGCTCCATGATTGATACTCTCATTATCCTTCACCAAGCGATAGAGAAAATCCAAAACCGGAATCGCTTCCTTTTGAAAAAACTCCCTTGAAACATTCATGCTATTACTGCCAAGCACGCTACAATCACCCTTGTGATAGCTAATCAAAAAATCCTCCAGGTCCTTTACCACATATTTTCTCTTTTCCCCGGCTTTTAGTTCCAGGAGCACACCTCCCACATCTGCAGTCAAATTATATTCCACACCCATGGGCGCTGTATTTGCTTTTTTGTTTTGCCAGACAGGTAACTCAGCACTTGCCATATTGCCCAGCATATAGCGTACAGTATCATCTGTTTTTCGTAAAATCCCCTTTTCAAAGGGCGTTGCAACTCCGGTTTTCTGTATCAGCGCCTTTTCCAGTTCCGTATCCAAAAAGACATCCCTTCCCTGAGTTTTCATCAAATAAGCTGCCAAAATTCCGGCCACATGCTTGCAGCTATATTTATTTTTTTCAAACTCTCTGCAACGACACTCCCTTCGATAAACAATCTGACGATCCTTTAATATCTTAACCTGCGCACAGCTTCTTCTGGCATAATAATCCATATAATCATCGATAGGCCCCGACTGTAGATATATGTACTGTTCCTCCATTCTATCCACAACACTATCCAGTTTCAAATCTCCCGAAAGATAAGCCTCCACTCCATCTAAAAGATGCTGCTCTGCAAATAAATCCATCACATATTTCGGCTTCATATCTATATCCTTATCCATTGTAATTGCTCCCTATCTACCGATTCTTTGGAAAATCAATTTCGTTGTACCCCTTTAGGCGAATCTGCCTCACCTCTTTGCTGTGCTTTCCGATAAAGTCTATAAGCCATAGCTTATCCCCTGTTGACATTAATCCCATGGCCTGATTCACATGCTTTGCAACTTCTTCGGGAGGGTAGCTAACGTGACAGGCCCCCGCCGTTATGTAACACAGTTCTAAAGGCACCTGCTTTTTAGATATCCTTGTGAAAAATTCCAATAGTTCTCTGTTACTTTCTTCAAAAAAACCACAACCTCTCTCTGCAATTACCTTCATCTCCGTTATATTGGGAATATATTCCTCTATGCTACTCTCCTCCCATTCTTTCATAAGCTCATGAGCACCTGTTTCTGAAAAATTTTCCGCAGAATATATGCAGTCCTCTCCGCATTCCAAATCATAATAATATTGATTTTGCCCATCTACCTCATATATTTCCCAATATAATTCCTCATCAAAATCCTGTTCTGGATAATAATATCGAAAGAGTTTCTCTGCCATTGCAAGCGTAGCAAAGCCATACAGTCTACAGGCGGCCACCACAATTTCTTCCACCTCAAGGTATTCCAGTCTGCTGTCTCTCTCCTCCCAGTTCTCCCATGCTTCCAACAATTCCTTGGCAATAACAGCGTCAGCATTTCCATGCGAATGTACCAAGCCATAAAATCGTAATGTTTTCAGGCTTTCCTTCACATAAACTCCCGTTCTGAAAAAAGCTGAAAGCTCCTCATATTCGGACAGTCTCAATTCATAAAGGATTTCCTCTAGTCCATCTGCATTAATATAATTCAATAAGGAACGAATATAATCTACCTTTCCTCTTCCCCGATAAGAACCAACCCCCAGAACATTTGCTATATTTTTCACCTCTTTCTCCGGCTTATTCAGTAGCAAATCTATCCAAGGTCGAAGGTTTCTCTGTTTCAGTTTCGGTGCATTCTCGTTTTCTCCTCCAAAGGCCAATAATAGCTTTCGATTGCAGGTTCTGATTTTAAACAAAAACTCTTTACCGTCAGAATATCCATAAAAAGGATGCAAATTAAGATGTTCCCCGACATCGAAACGTAGCATCCAGGAATTTACCTCTGTAAGTGTTCTGGCTTTTTCCGGAATATTGTAGCCACACCCCCACAATACCTTAGGTACGCACTGCTCCTGTTCCTGCTCCCCTAATACTTCCACCTGAACCATGGCAAAAATATCATTTGAATCAAATGGAAGATGAATAGCTAACTCCACTCCCCCTTCTTTGGGTATTTTTTTCAGAACCTCTTTTCTTGTAAAAGAGACCGGTGGAAGCTTAATACATTTTTCATCTATTCCATAACTTATAGTCACAATATGAAATAAATCCTCAAATGTCATCGCCGCAGGTACTAACACCTCGCGAACCATCTGAGGATTACTCCGTAATATTGTGAATCGAAGCAATAATGAATGCATATTTTGATTCTCTCCATTTTCTTTATATTACAACTTTTTGTTGTATACCGGCTCACCCGGATACGTCCGTTCCGCCAAAACCAACACCGCACCGACCACCACCAGGGCAGATACTATGGCAAGGACCATATATATACTTACTTTTTTTCATGATTTTTTCTGTCATATCGCTTGGTTTTAAAATATCCTTCACACATAGCAGATGGAACGAGTTCTGAGTACGAAAATAAATTCTTTATTTCATCGGATACATTTAATTCCATTGCAATTTTGATTAGTGAAACAAGAGATATTTCACCTGTCTGCTCAAATTTCTTTAATGCACCATAACTCACATTACATCTTTGTGCTAGATGGACCTGCGTTATTTTCTTACGCTTTCTTATTTTTTTTACTCTCTTAGCAAGATTTAATGCCATTTCCGATGGAGTTTCCCATATAAAATCCATAGTTTTTCGGCAATTTTATTCATAAAATAAAAATACACCCTATAAGGTATAATTTCAATGTAAAATTATCACTTTATACCTTATCGGGTGTAATAAATTTATTTTTTATTCTTTCGTACCCTATCGGGTGTATTTTGTTTGAGGACAATACTCTTCCGCTCTAGCAATTTCCCTCTTCCCACCATTGCCTCCAAATACCCCATCAGCCTCTGCTTCCCACTGTTATCCAACCTATCAAACTGTTCAAGCAGCATTCCTTCCGGAGACTGTACTGTTACAATACGGTACTCGGCGATTCTGCCTCTCTTGCCGCGCTTCACAACACCGGACAAAAGTTCTTCCACATCTACACCCAGAACCTGACTGATCTTCATGATATTTTCCGCTGCCGGATTGGCCCCGTGGCTACTTCTTGGCTCTCTCGATTTCCTTGGCAGTGTATCCCCAGTCCAAGATATCCTTCTCCGTAAAGTTTCTTTTTAACATCTTACGGAT
>JAZLGY010000087.1:0-9725 GCA_045616525.1 Acetatifactor sp.
GTGGATATCTTTAATCCAAAGACAGTAAGATCTACAATGGGATCACTTTTTAGAGTGCCATTTTTATATACGGACGATATCGAAAGTGACATAAGTGTCATAAAAAAGAACGGTGTAAAGGTATATGCAGCGCATTTAAAAGGCACTGAGTATTACAATGATATACATTATGAGAAAAAGAGCGCTTTTTTAATAGGAAATGAAGGTAATGGATTAAGCGAAGAGGTATCAAAAATGGCTGATCAGTATCTGAAAATTCCAATGGATGGTGAGCTTGAATCATTAAATGCTGCAGTAGCGGCAGCCATACTTATGTATGAGGCACGTAAATAAAAATATAAAGGCAGGGTTGATAAATGGTTATTGGATTTATAGGATTAGGAAATATGGCTAAGGCCATGATTAATGGAATATTATCAGAGGGGATAGTGGCACCTGAGGAAATATTGGGTTCAGCTAAAACTAATGAAACATGTGATAAGTGTAAAAAGGAATTCGGTATAGAGGCAACTACTGATTCTGTGAAGGTTGCATCAAATGCAGATATTTTAATATTAGCTATTAAACCACAGATGTTCCCAACAGTGGTTCCTGTATTAAAGGGAGTTCTTAAAAAGGATGTAATCATAGTAAGTATCGCCGCTGGAAAAAGCTTAGGATATTTAGAGGACATGTTAGGAAAGGATGAAAAGATAGTCAGACTCATGCCTAATACTCCTGCTATGGTTAATGCAGGAATAACTGCGGTATGTCCTAATGCTAAGGTGACTAAGGATGATCTAAATAAGGTATTAAAAATATGTGATTCGTTTGGTATGTCTGAGGTTATACCGGAAAGCCAGATGGATGCTTTTTGTGCATTAGCAGGTTCGTCTCCAGCATACGTATTTATGTATATGGAAGCCTTGGCTGATGCTGGTGTTAAGGCAGGTATTCCAAGAGACAAGGCATATAAGTTCGCAGCTATGTCTACACTTGGTTCAGCTAAGCTTATGTTAGATACTAATAAGCATCCGGGCGTTTTAAAGGATATGGTATGTTCACCTGGTGGAACCACAATTGAGGCTGTTCAGGCTTTGGAAGAATCAGGCTTTAGAGCTGCTGTATTTGAGGCAGTAGAGGCTTGTATTAATAAGTCTAAATCCTTATAAAATATGTCAAAATTTCACTTTTATAGTCAACTCTGTTAACATAAGTTTGTTTTTAACAAAAATGTTATGGAGAAGGTTATGAACAAATTAGCAGTTCAGTTACCTGTTACAGCGTCTATAATATTGGTCGCAACTATATTAACAGTAACTGAAGCAGTAAATACTCTGGCAGTGGAAAAGAATGGGTATGATTTTCCAAGCTCAGGTGTAGCTACTGTACTTAATCCTAGTTCCTTCGAAATAGAAACAGTAGAAGAAACTACCAAAGAACTAGATATTTATGAAAAGTTTGATGTTCAGAGAGCGCGTCTGACTAAGGAATTAGCCATGGCGAATGTTACTTATACTCTGAATGTGCGTTCCGATGCCAGTGAAGAATCCAAGGTCATCGGCTATCTGTACAGAGACTGTGGGGGCAGTATCTTGGATGAGAAGGATGGCTGGTCACTGATTCAGTCAGGTGCCTTAAAGGGCTGGTGTTCTAATGAATTTCTGCTTACAGGTGACGATGCCATAGGTATGGCAGAGGATGTAGGTCAATGGCTTGTTACTATTAATACAGAAGCTGTAAGGGTTAGAAAGGATCCTTCAGAGGATTCTGATGTAGTAACTATCATGTCTAAATCAGATATCGCAGATTTCGTAGAAATAGTAGATGATGACTGGGTAGGTATTGATATTGATGGTGAGCTTGGTTATATTGGAAATTCGTATGTTAATATTGAGTTTCATATAGATGAGGGCGAAACCAAAGAACAGATAGAAACTCGTAATAAAATAGAAGAACAGATTCGCAAGGCTGCAGAGGAAAAGGCAGCAGCTGAAGCTAAAAAGCAGATTAATGCGAATAAAGAGAAATATACAACTAATCTAGGTGCAGTAAGTGCGGATGCAGATGAAGTAAGACTATTAGCAGCATTAATTTACTGTGAGGCTGGTAATCAAAGCTATGAGGGAATGGTTGGTGTAGGTGCTGTTGTTATGAACAGAGTTAAATGTCCAGCATATCCTAACACGATGTATTCTGTAATCTATGCATCAGGTCAGTTTACTCCTGCAATGAGTGGTAAGGTAGACAGAGTATATGCATCAGGTCAGGTAAGACAGAGCTGTATCGATGCAGCGAAGGAAGCGTTGGCCGGTACTTCAAATGTTGGTGATTTAACTCACTTTAGAGTAAACGACGGAAGAGACGGTATCGTAATCGGTAACCACGTATTCCATTAATTTTAAATATTCAGGTAAAACGAACCTGCACGATGGAAGAATCTATCGTGCAGGTTTTTGCATGTATGGATATGTGTCCGTACACATAATACAGTTGCAAACCTATGGAAAGCATAGTATATTGTTAGTATCATACATCGATAATTGAATAAAGGAGGGACGGGTATGACAGAAGCATTAATCTGGTTAGGGATTTTAATCTTAGCTTTTGTGATTGAAGTGATAACCATGAGCCTTTTGAGCATCTGGTTTGTCGGTGGTTCATTGGTATCCATGCTCTTAGCTTTGGTAGGGGTAGATTTCAGAATACAGCTTTTAGTATTCGCAGTAGTTTCCTTGATTCTTTGGGTATTTACAAGACCTATCGCGGTTGAGTACTTCAACAAGAACAGAAGTAAGACGAACGTAGACAGTCTTGTAGGAACAAAAGTCATTGTTACCGAAGAGATCAACAGTATTAAGGGAACCGGTCATGCAACAGCAGCAGGTCAGGATTGGACTGCAAGAAGTATTGAAGCCGATGAAGTTATTCCGGTAGGAACCATTGCTGAGATTGTTAGTATCAGCGGTGTTAAGCTAATGGTTAAAGCTACAAAAGAACAGGTTGCACCTGTTGAAGCTGCAGAAGTAACTGCAGAGTAAAATAATTTTTAATTTGCTGAAAAGCATAAGGAGGAAAAAATGGGTGATTTTGGAACATTTATTTTGATCGTACTTATCGTACTGATCCTTTGGACTGCAGTATCTTGTATTAAGATTGTACCTCAGTCTCAGGCATACGTTATGGAGCGTCTTGGCGCATGGCAGGGAACATGGGAAGTTGGTTTCCATGTAAAATTACCATTCGTTGATAAGGTTGCAAGAAGAGTTAACTTAAAAGAGCAGGTTGCGGATTTCCCACCACAGCCAGTGATTACAAAGGATAACGTTACCATGAGAATTGACACCGTAGTTTTCTATCAGATTACTGATCCTAAGCTTTTTACTTACGGTGTTGAAAATCCTATGATGGCTATCGAGAACTTAACAGCAACAACTCTTCGTAACATCATTGGTGATTTGGAATTAGACCAGACACTTACCAGCCGTGAAACCATCAACACAAAGATGAGAGCACAGCTTGATATTGCAACTGACCCTTGGGGAATCAAGGTAAATCGTGTAGAGTTAAAGAACATCATTCCTCCTGCTGAAATCCAGAACGCAATGGAGAAGCAGATGAAGGCAGAGCGTGAAAGACGTGAAGCTGTAACCAGAGCAGAAGGTGAAAAGAAGGCTAGCATCCTTTCAGCAGAAGGTGAAAAGGAATCTGCAATTCTTCGTGCAGAAGCTGATAAGCAGTCTGCAATCCTTCGTGCAGAAGCTCAGAAGGAAAAGATGATCCGCGAAGCAGAAGGTGAAGCTGAAGCTATCCTTAAGGTTCAGCAGGCTAATGCAGAAGGTATCAAGCTTCTGAAGGAGGCAGGTGCTGATGAGGCAGTTCTCAAGATGAAGAGCTTAGAGGCATTTGAGAAGGTAGCTGACGGTAAGGCTAACACCATTCTCTTACCTGCAGATCTTCAGGGAATCGCTAGTGTTGCTGCAGCATTCAAGACAACCAGCGAGAACTTAAAGTAATTGTAAAACCAGAAAGTAACGACGGAACAGGTAGACTTACCTGTTCCGTTTTTTTTGGCTTTTGGGGATGAAAATATAGGTGTTTTGATAGGTATTGAAAAAAGTCTGAAAATAAAGTATGATATCAGATATATTAACTTTTTTTGTCAGGAGGTTATCCTATGGATTTAAAGGGACGTGACTTTTTAAAATTATTGGATTTTACACCGGAAGAGATTATGTATCTGCTTGATTTGGCAGCAGATTTAAAGGATAAGAAAAAGAAGGGTATCCCGGTTGATACCTTAAGAGGCAGAAATGTTGCCCTGATTTTTGAGAAAACCAGCACCAGAACCAGATGTGCGTTCGAGGTAGCTGCAAGAGATCTTGGTATGGGCGTAACCTATCTTGATCCTTCAGGTTCTCAGATCGGCAAGAAGGAAAGCATCGCAGATACTGCAAGAGTTTTGGCTGGAATGTTCGAGGGTATTGAATACCGTGGATATGGTCAGGAGATTGTAGAGGAGCTTGCAAAATATTCTAAGGTTCCTGTATTCAATGGACTTACCAATGAATTCCATCCTACACAGATGCTTGCAGACTGTTTAACTATTATCGAGAACTTTGGACACTTAAAGGGAATCAAGCTTGCTTACCTTGGAGATGCGCGTTACAACACAGGTAACTCTCTCATGGTAGTATGTGCCAAGATGGGTATGCATTTCGTAGCTTGTGCACCCAAGAAATATTTTCCTAGCGCAGAGCTTGTAGAACAGTGCAAAGAGATCGCCAAGGAGAATGGCGGAAGTATTACCTTGACCGAGGATGTTATGGAAGGAACCAAGGATGCAGATGTCATCAGTACCGACGTATGGGTTTCTATGGGTGAGCCGGATGAAATCTGGGCAGAGCGAATTAAGGACCTTTCACCTTACCAGGTAAACAAGAAGGTGATGGACAATGCGGGCGAGAAAGCAATCTTCATGCACTGCTTACCTGCATTCCATGATTTGAAGACCAAGATTGGTGCAGAGATTTCAGAGAAGTTTGGAATTTCCGAGATGGAAGTAACAGACGAAGTATTCGAATCAGCACAGTCTGTTGTGTTCCAGGAAGCTGAAAATCGTATGCACACCATTAAGGCTGTTATGGCAGCAACCATTTGTTAGTCATGAAGGCAGAGATATTAGCATACCTTCGTGAAAAAGAAGGATATTTATCCGGTCAGGAGCTTTGCAAGACCTTTGGCGTAACCAGATCCGCAGTATGGAAAGCCATCCATCAGCTGCAAAAGGAAGGTTACGAGATTGAAGCTGTGCAGAACAAAGGCTACCGATTGGTTTCCGGTACTGTCTATGGCGAGGCGGAGATTAAGAGTCGTATCCATACAAACTGGGCCGGCAAAAACTTAAAATATTTTGAATCTACCACCTCTACCAACATCCTTGCCAAGAATGCAGGAGAAGAGGGCGCAGCCCATGGTTTTTTGTTCGTAGCCGATGAGCAGACCGCCGGCAGAGGAAGAAGAGGAAGAGTATGGCAGTCTCCCAAGGGAAGCAATGTTTATTTCACTATTCTTCTTCGACCTAGTCTCCATCCGGAGAATGCTTCTATGCTGACGCTGGTAATGGCACACAGTGTAGCAGATGCCATACAGGAGCTGACAGGGGAAAAGCCTTCCATCAAATGGCCCAATGACATTTTGCTATCAGGCAAAAAGGTCTGCGGTATTTTGACAGAGATGAGCGTAGAGAGAGAATACATTCATTACGTGGTTTGTGGCGTTGGTATCAATGTCTGCAAGCAGGAGTTCCCGGAGGAAATCAGGGAAAGTGCAACCTCCTTGGAGGAAGCGCTTGGCAGAAGTATTTCCAAGGCAGAGCTTTTGGAAAAGATTATGACTGCCTTTGAAAGAGATTATGAAGCCTTTGTAGCATGCGAGAATTTAAGTAGTCTCAAGGAAAGCTACGAAAAGCTTTTGGCAAACATGAATAAAGAGGTTCGTGTTTTGGATCCCAAACAGGAATGGACAGGGATTGCAAGAGGCATTAATGAGCAGGGCGAGCTTTTAGTGGAAAACGAAAAGGGTGAAATCGTCACTGTATATGCCGGAGAAGTATCTGTACGAGGACTCCTTGGATATGTGTAGGAAGGGGAAACATGGAAAGAGTTGTATTATGTGGTGCCAATGCTTACGAGCAGAAGTACTATTTTAACAAAGATTTTGATAAAATGCCGGATAGCGTTAAGGATGAGCTTCATGTCATCTGCGTTCTTTTTACTGAAGAGGTAGGCGGCATCTTTACCGTGGTTTATGAGGAAGACGGCAGTGTTTCATTGGAAACCAATGCGGCGGATGATGATTACTACTATGATGAAATCGCCAGCGGACTGTTGGTATCAGAGATTCGTAGAAATCGCCAGGAACTCTTGGAGTCTTTAAGCCTTTACTACAGAATCTTTGTATTGAAAGAGGATTTCAGTAGTTTGCTTGAGGAAGAGTAAGACAGATTTTGTCTTGCGTACAATGAACCCGGAAGGAAATGAAATGAGCAAGTTAAAAATCGGCAACGTAGAACTAGACAACAGAGTGGTATTGGCTCCAATGGCAGGTGTAACAGACCTGCCGTTTCGTTTACTATGCAAGGAACAGGGTGCAGGTTTAATCTGCATGGAAATGGTCAGTGCCAAGGCCATCCATTACCACAACAAAAATACAGAGGAACTGATGGAAATACATCCGGATGAGATGCCGGTGTCTCTGCAGCTGTTTGGCTCAGAGCCGGATTTAATCAGTGAGGTAGCTGCTTCTATCGAGGAGAGACCCTTTGCTATCCTGGACATTAATATGGGATGTCCCGTCCCCAAGGTAGTTAATAATGGTGAAGGCTCAGCTCTTATGAAAAATCCGAAGCTGGTAGAAGAGATTTTGACAAAGCTGACAAGAGCAGTGAAAAAGCCTGTTACTGTAAAAATCCGTAAGGGCTTCAACGATGAAAATGTAAATGCGGTGGAGATTGCAAGGATTGCTGAGGCAAGTGGTGTGGCAGCCATCGCAGTTCACGGAAGAACCAGAGAGCAGTACTATTCAGGGCATGCAGACTGGGATATTATTGCCAAGGTAAAACAGGCAGTTAAGATTCCTGTCATCGGAAACGGTGATATTGTGGATGGGGCAAGTGCCAAGGCTATGATTGAACAAACCGGTTGTGATGGTGTGATGATTGGACGTGCGGCCCAGGGCAATCCATGGATTTTCAAACAGGTGGAGACCTATTTGGAAACCGGACGTTTGCCGGAAAAACCAAGTGTACAGGAAGTGAAGGAAACCATTAAGCGACACGCAGCCCTGCAGCTTAAGTACAAGGGGGAGTATATCGGAGTAAGAGAGATGCGTAAGCATATGGCATGGTACACAACGGGATATCCTAATTCCGCTCGCTTTCGTCAGATGATTAATGCTATGGAAAACATGGAGGAGCTTTTGGCGGGACTGGATATCATTTTTGATCCGTTGATGTAGCTTATGTCTGTAAAGTGAATCGATTTTGATTAAGTTTCATGGACTTGACACTATAGGGAATCTAAAGTATAATACGTTAGTTAATTGGGAAAGTAGACCCATTTGTCTTAGAAACAGAATTTGATACGAAAAATATAGGATTTCAAAGAAAGGGAGCACTACAATGGCAAAGAAGAATATTTTAACTTATGAGGGATTAAAGAAATATGAGGACGAACTTCATGACCTCAAGGTTGTTAAACGTAAAGAAGTAGCTCAGAAGATCAAGGAAGCCAGAGAGCAGGGTGACTTATCAGAAAACGCTGAATACGATGCAGCAAAGGATGAGCAGCGTGATATCGAAGCAAGAATTGAAGAACTTGAGAACATCCTTAAGAACGCAGAAGTAGTTGTAGAGGACGAAGTAGATCTTGACAAGATTAACATTGGTTGTCAGGTAAAGATTCTTGATGTTGAGTACAATGAAGAATTAGAATACAAGATTGTTGGTTCTACAGAAGCTAACAGCTTAAAGGGTAAGATTTCTAACGAGAGCCCTGTAGGTAAGGCTT
This sequence comes from Acetatifactor sp., assembly GCA_045616525.1. Classification (GTDB taxonomy): domain Bacteria; phylum Bacillota; class Clostridia; order Lachnospirales; family Lachnospiraceae; genus Acetatifactor. Next base: position 8,049 of record JAZLGY010000087.1, read on the forward strand.
TAATCGGTGCTAAGGTTGGCGATGTTGTCAGCGTTGAAACTCAGGCTGGTACATTCTCTTACAAGATTTTAGAAATTCAGAGATCTAATTCATAGTTTAGAACAAGATATATAATGTTTCCCTGGGAAACGTATGGAAAGGTTAGGTTAGAAAAGTGGCACAGAACGAACAGGAAGTAAAGGTGCAGGAACAGGATATTAATCAGCTTTTAAAGGTTAGAAGAGAAAAGCTTGCTAATCTTCAGGAAGCAGGTAAGGATCCTTTTGAAATAACAAAATTTGATCAGACACATCATACAGCAGAGGCTAAGGCTTTATATGAAGCACATGAAGCTGAACTTTTGGCAGGCAGAGTGGCTCCAAGTGTTGAAGGCTTGGATGAGCAGCAGGCGAGAGAGGTTGTGAACGCAGATTACAATGAGAGACGTGCAATCATGGATGCAAGTCCTATTAATGTAGCAATCGCAGGACGTATGATGTTCAAACGTGTTATGGGTAAAGCATCTTTCTGTAATATCAGAGACCTGAAGGGTGATGTGCAGGTATACGTATCCAAGGACGCACTTGGTGAAGAAGCTTATGCGGACTTCAAGAAGAGTGATATTGGTGATATCTTCGGTGTAAAGGGATATGTATTCAGAACCAAGACCGGTGAAATCTCTGTTCATGCAGTAGAGATGACTATGCTCACCAAGAGCTTACAGATTTTACCTGAGAAGTTCCACGGACTTACCGATACCGATACACGTTATCGTCAGAGATATGTAGACCTCATCATGAATGATGAGTCTAAGCAGGTATTTATCAAGAGAAGCCAGATTATCAAGGAGATTCGTAACTTCCTTGCAGGTCGTGACTTTATGGAAGTTGAGACACCTATGCTTGTATCCAATGCGGGTGGTGCAGCAGCACGTCCTTTCGAAACACATTACAATGCACTTGATGAGGATGTTAAGCTTCGTATTTCTTTGGAACTTTACTTAAAGAGACTTATCGTTGGTGGTCTTGAGAGAGTATACGAAATCGGTCGTGTATTCCGTAATGAAGGTGTAGACACCAGACACAACCCTGAGTTTACTTTGATGGAGCTTTATCAGGCATATACTGATTACGAAGGTATGATGGAACTCACAGAGTCCATGTTCAAATATTTGGCAGAGAAGGTTTGCGGAACAAGCAAGATTACCTATAACGGAATCGAGATTGATTTTGGTAAGCCTTTCGAAAGACTTACAATGATTGATGCAATCAAGAAATATGCAGGCATTGATTTTGATGCAGTTGCTACAGATGAAGAAGCTAAGGCTCTTGCAAAGGAGCATCATGTAGAATATGAAGAGCGTCACACCAAGGGTGATATCGTAAACCTCTTCTTCGAGGAATTCTGTGAGAAGGAATTGATCCAGCCTACTTTCATTATGGATCATCCTCTTGCAATCTCTCCTCTTACCAAGAAGAAGCCAAGCGACCCTACCAAGGTAGAGCGTTTCGAACTCTTTATCAATACTTGGGAAATGTGTAATGCATATTCTGAGCTTAACGATCCTATCGATCAGAGAGAAAGATTTGCAGCACAGGATGCAGCTTTTGCAGCCGGTGATGAAGAAGCTAACCACACCGACGAAGATTTCCTTAACGCATTGGAAATTGGTATGCCTCCTACAGGTGGTATCGGTTA
>JAZLGY010000088.1:0-3057 GCA_045616525.1 Acetatifactor sp.
TGTAGATTGTCAAGTAAAATTGAACACTTTTTTATAAAATTAACGGATAGAATTGAACACTCAACTCTACCCGTTATTTCTATTTTTAACGTTTAGAATTGAACACTATTAGTACATGGTAACATCGTAACCTTGTCTTAATAATTCTGTCTTGTTGATATGACAGATATGATTGCTTTTATCGATTTTGAAATAAGCAGCATATTCAGTTAATTTATCTAAAAACATCTCCGCTTCAAAAGCTTCTCTGGACTTTTGGGGAAAAGGAAGAATATATTCACCGTCCATTTCGTGAGTAGTACCAGTGCTTTTATTACAAAGTTCTTCCATGCTCATAAACTCAGCCTCATTGTTAGCATTAGGAGTAGATTTTTTTCGGCCTCTCTTTGTTCCTGCAGGCTTGGCATCTTCCGGTACAATATATTTGTTTAATTCTTCGTCATACATATAGTTTTCCTTCATGCGTTTGATAGCTCTGTAAGGAGCCTGAACTCCAATACTTTTTAAGTATGCTATCGATGCATCTTTCCCTTTCTTTGAATATATTTCTGCTAATTTTGGATAATTTACTTTTGTGATTACTCCCATAGAATCACCATCATTTCAGAAACACACTGGTTTCGTCAATGCCTTTCCTTAGTCTGATCATCCGTTCACAATGTTCTTCATTTTCCATTGGATTTTTATTGTTGCAATACTCCTGCATAAACATGTCGTAGGCTGGAATCCCTTCATAATTTTTTGCTAATCCATCTAATATGTCACTCTGCAGACCTTCCGCATTTAGTTCTGTAAGATGAGGGATAAGTGCCTTACGCCAACGAACCAAATCTTCCTCCAGTAAAAGGATATCCTCGATCATGCTGGCTATAAGGGTATAAAACTCAAAACGCATTCGCTGTGATCCTTCTTCATAATCCAGGACTTCTATCTGCTCTTGCGTTAATTCATTTTTCTTATTATACATGTGATACCTCCACACCTTTATTTGCTATAAAATCATTTCCTTTGACACGAAAACTATCACCCGTTATATTTAAGACATGGCAATGATGTATCAGACGGTCTAAAATAGCTGTGGCGGCAATTTGACCCGTAAATACTTCGTCCCATTGTCCAAGTGGGAGATTTGTCGTGATGATAAGAGAGCATTTTTCGTAGCGTCTTCTGATTAGCTGAAAAAAGATGCTTTCTTTTTCTTTGTCCATTTTTAGATAAGATAGTTCATCAATAATCAATAAGGGAATCTTATCTAACTTCTCCATTGTTTCAAGCAGTATTCCGGATTTGGCTGCCATGTACAATTCATCCATCATTTCTTTGGCATTCCAGAATTTTACTCGTATTCCCTGATTACAGGCATTGATACCTATACCGGTGGCAATCATTGTCTTTCCTACTCCGGGTGGACCTATAATGATAATATTTTCATTTTTTCGAATGAATCCTAAAGTTCCTAATTCCTTGATTTTCTGATGATTCAGATTTGGGTTAAAACTGTATTCAATCTCATCCAAGGTTTTACAATAATCGAAACCGGCAGATTTGATTAACTTGCTACTTAACCGGCGTTCCCTACCATCAATTTCATAGCGAAAAATCCTTTTCAGGAAATCCCTGTATCCTTCATTTCTTTCAATAGCTTCACTGACAAGGTCATCACAGTTTTCGCGTATATCAGCTAATTTTAGTTGCCGCAATAGCCCTTCCAGTTCTAAATCCTGCATCTAAGGTTCCTCCTTTATGTTGTTTTCATAATAATCTAGAGATCTTGTTAATCCGTCAGGCTCTGATTCTTTGGCGCATTTTAATTCTTCTGATTCCGCTTGCGGATGAAGTATTTCAAAGCCTTTTTCCTTAATAAGATTTCTGATTTCTTTAGCTGAGTAAATCTGATTCTCCAAGGCATAAGCAAGTATCTTATCAAGATCGTCCGATTCAAACATATCCAGCAGTTTCAATATTTCTCTGGCATGATGAGATACTTGTTGTAAATGTTTGCCGGCAACTTCAAGATACATTGTTCCATTCTTGAATGTGGCTGTAAAATCTCTTTTAATCTGTGGTATTGATTTTGAAACAGTTCTAATCTCATCATAGTGGCTCTCATCCTTTAACTCTGCATGTTTGCCATCAACAGCTTCCAAGGTATAAATATGAGTCCCATCTAACAGATAGATATGAATTCTAAATCCGTAAAGAATCCTGTAGGTAACCTGCATTCCAGCATACTTTGTTGGGAGACTATATTTGTTTGTATCAATGTGTACATAGCTGTCATTGCTGATTTTTCGTTTTTGCTTCTTATCATCAAAATACAGATGACTTACTGGTAATGGGAGAAGTACCTTGCGTTCTTCATTTTCGTAAAATTCATTTGGAACCCGCTGGGTTGTGGTGTGTTTTTCGTTACACCATTCATTAACGAATTTCTTTCCTTCTTGGTTTAAATGTTCCATACTCTCAAACTTATTTCCTTTGATAAACTGCTCCTCAATGTATTTGAAGGGCGATTCTACCTTGCCCTTGGTGCGTGGCCAATAGCAGTTACATGCATTAAGTTCTGTGCCTAAATGCTTGGCTACAAGCAATGCTCTTGGATTATATTCAATCTCGTCAATTGACTGTGGATCATTCTCAATCACAAGTGCCTTGGGATTGTCTATAAGCAGTTCTATGGTTATACCTCCAAGTTCATCAAATAGCTCTTGAATAGCTTCATAAATAGCATCTGCATCACTGCTTAGCGAGAACACAACAGCCTTCTTTCTAGATGCTGCCAGTATCATAGAAAAGCAATAAACTTCTCGTATTCGTGTACCAACTACCACCTGATAAGGCGACCAATCGAATTGAGCCTGATCTCCAATGGGGGTTTCAATACGAACCGTTGCTACAGCATTTCCAGTAAAACCAGCTTCTGATATTTTTTTAAGAAAGCTGTACACTGGATGGATGCTTCCCGTGTATCCTAGCTTCTTGAGTTCCCTAAAGATACGAGTACCATTAAACTGGTATTCAGAGCTATATTTCCACTCAATAATCTTGTCTCGATAA
>JAZLGY010000089.1:0-19373 GCA_045616525.1 Acetatifactor sp.
GATTTTTACGGAAACTATTGAAATGGATCCCGATGTAATCGGTAGCAGACTAAGAGAAATGGCATTTTTGAACAAAGGTTTAAAAATCATTTTCCACGTACCTAAAACAAATACAGATGAAACTTTCCACTATGAAGGGGGTATCGGCAGTTATGTTGAATTTTTAAACAAAAACAAAACTGCTTTATTTGAAAAACCGATTTATATGGACAAAACTGTTGACGGTATTGCCGTTGAAGTTGCGATGCAATACACAGATTCTTATTCCGAATCTGTTTTGAGTTTTGCAAACAACATTAACACTCATTCGGGCGGTACTCATCTGACAGGTTTCAGAAATGCAATCACACGTGTTTTGAATGATTACGCAAGAAAAAATAATATTTTAAAAGACAACGAACAAAACCTTACAGGTGATGATATAAGAGAAGGTTTGACAGCTATTGTCAGTGTAAAAATTGAGGATCCTCAGTTTGAAGGTCAGACCAAGCAAAAGCTTGGTAACTCTGAAGCCAGAGGTGCTGTAGACAGTATTGTATCAGAGCAGCTTACATATTTCCTTGAGCAGAATCCTACAATTGCAAAGACGATTTGTGAAAAATCTATTTTGGCACAAAGAGCAAGAGAGGCTGCAAGAAAGGCAAGAGATCTTACCAGAAGAAAAACTGCTTTGGAGGGACTTGCTCTTCCCGGAAAGCTTGCAGATTGTTCTGATAAGGATCCTAAAAAATGTGAAATCTATATCGTAGAGGGAGATTCTGCGGGTGGTAGTGCAAAGACTGCAAGAGACAGAGCAACCCAGGCTATTTTGCCTCTTCGTGGTAAGATTTTGAATGTTGAGAAGGCACGACTTGATAAGATTTATGCCAATGCTGAAATTAAAGCAATGATTACTGCATTTGGTACAGGTATTCATGAAGATTTTGATATCAGTAAACTTCGATATAATAAAATTATTCTTATGACTGATGCCGATGTTGATGGTGCACATATCAGCACATTGTTGTTAACCTTCCTTTACAGATTTATGCCGGATTTGATTAAAGAAGGACATGTATATTTGGCAAAGCCACCTTTGTATAAGCTTGAAAAGAATAAAAAGGTTTGGTATGCCTACAGTGATGAAGAACTTGAAAAGATTTTGGCAGAAGTAGGAAGAGACCAGAATAATAAGATTCAGCGATATAAAGGTTTGGGAGAAATGGATGCGGAACAGCTTTGGGAAACAACTATGGATCCTGAAAGAAGAATTCTTTTAAGAGTTAACTACGATGAAGAATTAGATGCTGATGTTGATATTACATTTACTACACTGATGGGTGATAAAGTAGAACCCAGAAGAGAATTTATTGAGGAAAATGCAAGATTTGTAAAGAATCTCGATATTTAATGTAGTAGAAAGGGTTTGGTTATTTTAGATGGATGACAATATTTTTGATACTCCGGGACAAATAGATAGAATTCATGAAGTAGATTTAAAAGAGAGAATGGAAACATTCTATATTGACTATGCAATGAGTGTTATCGCATCCAGAGCTTTACCGGATGTCAGAGACGGTTTAAAACCGGTTCAGAGAAGAGTATTATATTCCATGATTGAACTTAACAATGGTCCGGACAAGCCTCATAGAAAGAGTGCCCGTATCGTTGGTGATACCATGGGTAAATATCACCCTCATGGTGACAGCTCAATTTATGGTGCTTTGGTTAATATGGCTCAGGATTGGTCTACCAGATATCCATTGGTAGATGGTCATGGAAACTTTGGTTCAATGGATGGCGATGGTGCTGCTGCGATGCGTTATACAGAAGCAAGATTGTCAAAAATTTCCATGGAGCTTTTGGCTGATATTAATAAGGATACTGTTGATTTTGTACCAAACTTTGATGATACAGAAAAAGAGCCAGTTGTATTACCAAGTAGATATCCTAATCTTTTGGTTAATGGTACAACTGGTATTGCGGTAGGTATGGCTACCAACATTCCACCTCACAATTTAAGGGAAGTTGTAAAAGCAGTTGTTAAGATTATTGACAACAGGGTAGAAGAAAACAGAGATACCGATATTGAAGAGGTATTGGATATTGTAAAAGCACCTGATTTCCCTACCGGTGGTATTATTCTCGGAACCAAGGGTTGTGAGGAAGCTTATAGAACCGGTCGTGGAAAAGTAAGAGTTAGAGCGGTTACAGATATTGAAACTCTTCCAAACGGAAAAAGCCAGATTATTGTAACAGAGCTTCCATACATGGTTAATAAGGCAAATCTGATTGTAAAGATTGCAGAGCTTGTAAAGCTTAAAAAGGTTGATGGTATTACAGATATCAGAGATGAATCTAACAGAGAAGGTGTCAGAGTTGTAATTGAACTTAGAAGAGATGCCAATGCTAATGTTATTTTGAATCAGCTTTATAAGCATACACAGCTACAGGATACTTTTGGTGTAATTATGCTTGCACTTGTAAATAATGAGCCTAAGGTATTGAATCTTTTAGATATGCTGAACTGGTACTTGTTACATCAGAAAGATGTTGTTACCAGAAGAACAAAATATGATTTGAATAAAGCGGAAGAAAGAGATCATATTTTACAAGGCTTATTAAAAGCATTAGATTTCATTGATGAGGTTATTTCAATTATCAGAAGCAGTCAAAATACTCAGATTGCTAAAGAAAGATTAATTGAAAGATTTGAACTTACCGAAGTTCAAGCTCAGGCAATCGTTGACATGAGATTAAGAGCTTTGACAGGTTTGGAAAGAGAAAAACTTCAGTCAGAGCATGAAGAACTGGTTAAGAAGATTCAGGAGTTAAAGGCTATCCTAGCTGATGAAAAGTTACTTCTTGGCGTAATCAAGGAAGAAATTTCTATTATTGCTGATAAATATGGCGACGATAGAAGAAGTCATATTGGTTATGATGTATATGATATTTCAATGGAGGATATGATTCCTAACGAAAATACTATCGTAGCTATGACAAGTCTTGGTTATATTAAGAGAATGACAGTAGATAACTTCAAGTCTCAGAACCGTGGTGGTAAGGGAATCAAGGGTATGCAGACCATTGAAGATGATTATATCGAAGATCTTTTGATTACCACTACACACCATTACTTGAATTTCTTTACAAACTTTGGTCGTGTTTACAGATTAAAGGCTTACGAAATTCCGGAAGCATCCAGAACAGCAAGAGGAACAGCAATTGTTAACCTTCTTCAGCTTTCACCCGGAGAAAAGATTTCAGCAATGATTCCTATTCGTGAGTATAGTGATGAGAAATACTTATTTATGGTTACAAAGAAGGGTATTGTAAAGAAGACCTCTCTTGTAGAATATGCAAATGTAAGAAAGAATGGTTTGGCGGCTATCAATTTGAGAGAAGATGATGAGCTTATTGAAGTAAAGACAACCAGACTTGAAAGTGAGATATTCTTGGTAACCAAACAAGGTATGTGTATCAGATTCTTAGAAAAGGATGTAAGAGCTACCGGAAGAACCTCTATGGGTGTTATCGGTATGAATCTTTCTGATGGTGATGAGATTATTGGTATGCAGCTTCAGACACAGGGTGATTCCCTCTTAATTGTATCTGAAAATGGTATGGGTAAGAGAACTTATTTGGATGAATTTACTGTTCAGCATCGAGGTGGTAAGGGTGTGAAGTGTTATAAAATCACAGAAAAGACCGGTGATGTTGTTGGTGTTAAGGCAGTTCTTGATGATCATGAAATCATGATGATTACCACATCAGGTATTGTAATTCAGCTAAGAATGGATGAAATTTCTAAACTTGGAAGAAATACATCAGGAATTAAGATGATAAATCTTGACAAAAATATTAAAGTGGCTAAAATTGCTAAGGTAAGGGAAAAAGTTTCAAATGGTGATCATGAATTTGAAAATGTCGACGAAGCCTTAGAAGATTTACCGGAAGTAGATTATGATTCTTACATTGATGATGAGGATAAAGAGATAAATATGCCTCATGAGGAAGAAGAATAATTGAAAATTTAAAGTATTCTAACGAGTAGGCACCTTGCCTACTCGTTTTTTTAATGTAAATAAAATAACGAAAAAGAGGAAAAAAAAATGGAAGCATATGCAATTTTTAAAGACCTGGCAATTATTATTGTTTTTGCAAAATTTTTTGGCATTTTAGCCAGAAAATTTAAAGCACCTCAGGTAGTAGGAGAAATTATTGCAGGATTATTGATTGGACCAAGTATTTTAGGTCTGGTTCAGCAGTCAGATTTTCTTAGTCAGATGGCAGAAATCGGAGTAGTTCTTTTAATGTTCTCTGCAGGCCTGGAAACAGATATAAAAGAGCTTATTAAAACCGGTCCCATAGCATTTTTAATTGCATGTTGTGGTGTATTTGTTCCATTAGTTGGTGGTACACTTCTTTATATGGGATTTTATGGAACTGCTCCCTGGGGATCGGAAGCATTTTACAGAGCAGTATTTATCGGTGTTATTATGACAGCAACCAGTGTAAGTATTACAGTTCAATCCTTACGAGAAATGGGTAAGTTAAAGGGTAGAGTTGGAACAACGGTTCTTTCTGCAGCTATCATTGATGATGTCATCGGTATTATCGTTTTAACCTTTGTTATAGGATTTAAGAATCCTGATTCAAATCCCGGTAAAGTAGTTGTTTCTACTGTATTATTCTTTGTATTTGCCTTTGTTATTGGATTTATTTTATTTAAAATATTTGATTCTGTTGATGAAAGATATCCTCATACCAGAAGAATTCCTATTATGAGCCTTGCTCTTTGCTTCTTCTTAGCTTATGCTGCTGAGAATTTCTTCGGTATTGCAGATATCACAGGAGCATATGTAGCAGGTATTGTACTTTGCTCTATTCAGGATTCTCACTATATTGAAGAAAAGATGGAAGTTAATTCCTATATGCTTTTTGGACCTGTATTCTTTGCAAGTATTGGTTTAAAGACAAGCATCGACAATATCAATATGGATATATTATTATTCTCAGTGGGATTTGTATTGGTAGCATTACTTACCAAGATCATTGGATGTGGACTTATGGCAAAGCTTTGTAAGTTCAATAACATCGATGCACTTAAAATTGGTGTGGGAATGATGACCAGAGGAGAGGTTGCCCTAATTGTATCGCAAAAGGGTCTTTCTGTAGGAATGCTTACCCCGGTATACTTTACCTCCGTAATCTTCCTCATCATCGTATCAAGTATATCCACCCCAATCATCCTGAAGTTCCTATTCTCCAAGGATAAGGCAACAGAAGTAGCTTAAAGATACATCTTTAAAAAAAAGAAAAGAATATAAATAACAAAAGTCCGGTGATTATTGAATGCGTAAAAAGTTTTTTAACAGACCTTGATTTCACGTCGGTACTTCAAAAAATAAGGTGCAATGCATTCCATTTATGGAAAATGCTTTGCACCTTGTTTTTTGTTAGTATCCGCTACGTGAAATGTAGAGCGAAAGCGTGTCTGTCTAAAAACTTTTTATGTATGAAATAATACCGGACTTTTGTTCATGAATTTAGACTTCTTCTTCGTTTTCGGAAAGAGTAAGGGTGAAGATGAATTCGGTGCCTTCACCTTCGGTACTGATTACATCGATGTTTTCGTCGTGGGCTTTGATAATTTCCTTTGTGATGGAAAGACCAAGACCGGTACCTTTTTTGTCCTTACCACGGGATAAATCTGATTTATAAAATCTATCCCAGATTTGTTTAATTTCGTCTTTTGGAATGCCAATACCGGAATCCTTGACGGATACCATAACCTTGTTCTTTTTGGTTGTGGTTTCTATCTTGATGGTAGAATCGTTATGGCTGAATTTAATTGCATTATCAATTAAGTTGTAAAGTACCTGCTGAATTTTACCTACATCTCCTACAACCAGCATACTTTCACCTGTAAGTACAATATCAATCATGATTCCTTTTTGTAAACAGGTTCCCTCAAAAGTAGATACTGTGGATCTGATGATTTCATTTATATCAAATTCTACTTTTTCCAAAAGCATACCTTTGGTTGTAAGATTGTTTAAGGTTAACAATCCGTTGGTTAACTTTGTTAATCTGTCTGTTTCATTTAAAACGATAGTCAAATATTTCTCATACATTTCAGGAGGAATGGTTCCATCAAGCATTGCCTGAAGATATCCTCGAATAGAAGTAAGGGGAGAACGGAAGTCATGAGATACATTCGCAATAAATTTCTTTTGATCGTCCTCACTTCTTGCAATTTCACCTGCCATATAGGAAAGACAGGCTGCTAAATATCCCATTTCGTCTTCACTATCCAGATAGATTTCATAATTCATATTGCCACTGGCATATTGTTCTGTTGCGTAGGTGATTTTCTTTAATGGAACATAAACAATTTCAGTAAAGAAAATTAAAATAATCAGTGAGAGGAACAATATAACCGCAAGAATAATATAGAAAATATTCATAAGCTTGTAGCTGGAATACTCAATATTCTGCATTGGTTTATGTATGACCACGTAACCCTTAATATTATAATCATCTGTAATAGGAGCAATAACACTTAATACATCATAATTAAAGGTGGAAAAGAAATCACCGGTCATGTAATAGGTATTTCTCATAATTGTAGGATCAAAGTTGTTAATCTTTAGTGGATTATCAACATTCAAAACATACATGGTATCCAGAATGATTAATCCGGAAGGATTGATAATCTGTATGTTCGCATCCATATATATGGCTAAAGCATCCATTTGTGTTTTAAAGGTTTCAATGGACATCTCCTTCTTATACAAGCTGGTTGCATAAGAGCTTGAAATAATGGTTGCCTCTTTATACATTGCCTGAGATTCTTCTCGAATAATATGTTCCTTAGTCATACTCGGAACAAAGGTGGTAACTACAATAATACCAAAAATACTGAACAAGAAGTAAGCCAGTAAAAACTTTAAATAAAGAGTTTTTTTCATTTTTAGCTTCTTACCTCAAATTTATAGCCAATGCCCCAAATAGTGGAAATCTTCCAATATTCATTATCACTGATTTTTTCTCTGAGTCTCTTGATATGTACATCTACAGTTCTGGTGTCACCAACATATTCATAACCCCAAATCTGATCTAAGAGCTGTTCTCTTGTAAATACATGATTTGGTGAAGATGCCAGGAAGAAAAGAAGTTCCAATTCCTTTGGTGGCATTTCAATGGCTTTACCCATATAAATTACAGAGTAATTAGTTAAATTAATAGTTAAATCCTGATATTTAACGCATTTATCTTTAGATATTTCACTAACCTCACCGGTAGTTTTGTATCTTCTGAGAACAGCTTTGGTTCTGGCAACAAGCTCCTTAGCATCGAAAGGCTTTTCAATGTAATCATCTGCACCGAGCTCTAAACCAAGAACCTTATCAAATACCTCACCTTTTGCACTTAACATAATGATTGGAATGTTATACTTACTTCTGATTTCTCTACATACCTGATAACCATCCATACCCGGAAGCATGATATCAAGTAATACAAGGTTTGGATCAAATTCTCTTACGGCATCCATAACAGATTCACCATCGTTTACAATTTTTGTATCATAACATTCCTTTGTCATATACAGGGATATAAGCTCCGCAATAACATTATCATCATCAACAATTAATATTTTAGTCTTTACTGCCATGATTCTCCTTTCACTTTGAATTATTTGAATGTTACGATGGTTACACCGGCATCACCTTCACCATATTCACCCAAATGAAATTCTTTTACATGTTTTTGTTTTTTTAAATAGCTGTGAACTGCACTCCTTAATGCACCGGTTCCTTTTCCGTGAACTACACGAACACTGGGCAGGTGAGCAAGGTATGCATCGTCCAAATATTTGTCCAAGGTATAGATTGCTTCGTCTGTTGTTTTTCCGAGAAGATTTATCTCTGTAGAAACATGCATGGATTTGGACATTTTAATTTTTCCGGCTCCTGTTCTTTGAAGAGCAGGTGTAGATACTGTAACTTCATCTACCAAAACTAAGTCTTTAATATTTGCCTTACTGTTTATAATACCACATTGTACAAACAGATTTCCTTTTGCATCGGGAAGAGAAGTAACAATACCTTTCAATCCCATGGAAAGTATCTTTACGGAATCTCCTTTTTTAATCTTGGTAGGATCTAAGGCTTTCTTTCCTGGTGCAGGATTTTCCTGTTTCAATGCAAGGCGCGCATTTTTGTCGGAAATATTATCTCTGATTTTTTGTCTCTTCTTTTCAAGTTCACGAATATCAGCATTTTTTCCAAGATTGTTAAAGTCACGAATGGTTTCATCTGCCACATCCTTAGCTTCCTGTAAAATAGCTCTTGCTTTTTCATTGGCATCTCTAAGGATTTTGTCCTTAGCATTATCAATTTTTTCATTCTTGGCTTTTAACTGTTCCTGAAGTGTTTTCACGCGCTCTTTATATTCAGCAAGTTCTTTATGTTCTTTTTCAAGAGCAATACGATTTTTCTCTAAGTCAGCAATTACATCTTCGAAGCTTTCTTCTTCCTTACTGATTTGTTCCTTGGCATCATTAATAATATAATCCGGTAAACCAAGTTTGGAGGAAATAGCAAAAGCATTACTTTTTCCGGGAATACCGATTAATAAGCGATAGGTAGGCTTCAAGGTTTCAACATCGAATTCACAACATGCATTTTCTACAAAAGAAGTGGAAAGTGCGTAAATCTTTAATTCGCTGTAATGTGTTGTTGCCATGGAACGAATTCCTCTGTCATGCAGGTAATTTAAGATTGCAATAGCAAGAGCAGCACCCTCGGTAGGATCTGTTCCGGCACCTAATTCATCAAACAAGCATAAGGAATCTTCATCCGCGTTTTTCAATATGTGAACAATACTTTTCATGTGAGAAGAAAAGGTACTAAGACTCTGTTCAATACTTTGTTCATCACCGATATCTGCGTACACTTCCTTAAAAATGGATAATTCAGAGCGGTCAAGTGCCGGAATGTGTAATCCTGCCTGACCCATTAAGGTGAACAATCCCACAGTCTTTAAGGAAACGGTTTTGCCACCGGTATTTGGTCCTGTAATAATTAATAAATCAAAATCCTTGCCTAGATGAATATCAATGGGAACCACATTCTTCTTGGAAAGAAGAGGATGACGACCCTTACGAATATTGATATAATGGTCTGTATTAAAAATAGGCTTTGTGGCATTTAGTTCTAAGGCAAGCTTTGATTTTGCAAAAACAAAATCAAGATGCGTCATTAACTTGAAATTGTTGTATAAGTCCTCGGTATGTTCTGCTGCTTGAGCACTTAAGGAAGCAAGAATTTTTTCAATTTCTTCTTTTTCTTCCAATTCAAGTTCTTTTCGTTTGTTATTTAATTCAATAACAACATTTGGCTCTATAAAAAATGTAGATCCGGTAGAAGACTGGTCATGAACCATACCCTTTACCATACCTTTGTATTCACTTTTTACAGGAATACAATATCTGTCATTTCTCATGGTAATAACAGCATCCTGCAGGTAATTGCGGTAGGAACCATTGACCATAGAGTTTAATTGATTATGTATTTTTTCACCGGTAAGAAGCATTTCTCTTCTTATTTTTTTCAAAGTAGAACTTGCATCATCTGCAATTTCTTCCTCAGAAATAATACAACGATTAATTTCATTTACTAAGGGCGTAAGAGGAACCAAACTGTTAAAGTATTCATCCAATGAATCGTCAGGTAATTCTTCCTTTTCTTTTCTTCCATAGGTTTTGATTCGATTGACATTTTCAAGAAAACGGGAAAGCTTTAATAGCTCTGTAATGGAAAGGGAACTTCCAATTTCCAGAGAACGAATTGAAAATCCAAGTTCAGTGTTACTTCCAAAGGAAGTATTTCCTTTCTTGAATATTCTGGACAAACCATCCTGTGTTTCAATCTGATTTTTTTCTATTAGATTTAAGTCAGTTTCCGGTAAAAGTTCGGCACATAATTTTTTGCCGGGAACGGAATCTGCAAATCCCTGTAATTGTTCTAATATTTTTGTATATTCTAATGTATTTAATACTTTACTGTTCATAATAAAATCCTTTAATACTCTCTAAAACAGAAACGATAACCAAAATCGCACCTCATCCTACATTATACATAAAAACCATCGATTTGTGAATATGGCTGCTTCTTTACTTTTTTATTTGAATCTACTATACTTACTCTGTATTATTGTGTGTTTTTTATGTAGAAGGGAATTTTATGGATAAAAACGAATTTACCAGGGAAAAGATTAAGGTAAAGCCTGTTAACAAGGAAAAGATTATACACAAATCCATTCTTACTATGGTATTGGCTGTATTCTTTGGGTTGGTAGCATGTTTGACATTCTTACTGTTAGAGCCTGTTATCAGTAATATTTTATATCCTAAAAATATTGCAGGTCAGGTTATTACATTACCTGAGGAAAAGGAAGAATTGCTTCCGGGAGATATGGTAGCTGAGAAAATAGATGAAGTAGTTACCTTTGGACCTAAAAACGAAATCAATGTTTCTCTTACTGATCGTCAGTTGGATAGCATCATCAAAGGGATTTCTCTGGATGTAAATGATTATCAGAATATGTATCAGTCGCTTTCCGAATATATGGATAAGATGAGTGTATATATGGTAGAGGTTGTAGGAGTACAATCTGATCAGGATGGTTTTTTCAATGAGAATGAAAAGAAAAATCACACGGCAGGTATAATTGTAGGTAAAAACGAAGAAAGTTATTTTATTCTGACAGATTACGATAGTATCAGTAAATCAGATAAAACAGAAGTGTACTTTTATGATGGTAAAAAGTCTGAAGCAAAAATCTATAATGTTTTGGAAGATTCCAATATAGTTATTCTGCAGGTCTTTTTTAGAAAAATCAGTAACTATAAAGATGGCTTGGACTACAAGGTAGTTTCTCTTGGTTCTTCATATAATGATAAATTAAAGGGAAATATTGTTATTGCCTTAGGATGTCCATTAGGAAGCTATGATTCTGTGGGTTACGGTATTGTTATGAGTACAAATACCAATTACCGAGTAACAGATTTGAATTATCATCTTCTTGTGACGGATATTATGGGTAGCAGTAAAGCAACAGGTGCTCTATTTGATTTAAATGGTTGTTTTGTAGGTATGATTATGCCTGGAATCGGTGATTCTGATTTAAAAAATAATATTGTGGCCTATAGTGTTTCAGATTTAAAGGGAATTGTTACGCATATGCTGAAGGAAAACAGCATACCTTATTTTGGAATAACAGGAATGGATGTAACAGAAGAGGTTTATGCTGAACAGGGTATTCCAAAGGGAGTATATGTGGAAGAAGTAGAACTCAATTCTCCTGCAATGCTTTCGGGTATTCAAAAAGGTGATATTATTATCAAAATGGATGAAAAGGATATTGTAGATATGTCAGGATTTACCGGATATCTTTTGAAAAAAAGTGAAGGTGAAACTGTTGATGTAACTTTAAAGAGAAAATCCTATGATGGATATAGAGAAATGACAGTAAAGGTTACAATACAGAATTTGAAATAGTTATAAGGAGTATAAAAATGAAGTATCTTAAGGATTTAAAAGAAGGAGATAGAGTATCCGATATCTATCTATGCAAACATAAACAGGCTGCTATGACCAAAAATGGTAAGGCTTATGAAAATGTGATATTACAGGATAAAACGGGAACCATGGATGCTAAGGTTTGGGATCCTAACAGTCCCGGAATCAGTGATTATGATGTTTTGGATTATATCGAAGTAATCGGAGAGGTTACCAGTTTTCAGGGTGCTTTACAGGTAAATGTAAAGAGAATCAGAAAATGCGCAGAAGGTGAGTACGAGCCTTCTGACTATTTACCTGTCAGCAGTAAAAATATCGATGAAATGTTCCAGCAGCTACTTGGTATTATTGGTTCCATTCAGAATAAGTATTACAAAGGAATTTTGGAAGATTTATTTGTAAAGGATCAGACATTTGTTAAGGCATTCCGTTATTCCTCTGCAGCAAAGACAGTTCAT
This sequence comes from Acetatifactor sp., assembly GCA_045616525.1. Taxonomy (GTDB): domain Bacteria; phylum Bacillota; class Clostridia; order Lachnospirales; family Lachnospiraceae; genus Acetatifactor. Next base: position 12,026 of record JAZLGY010000089.1, read on the forward strand.
CATGGCTTTGTAGGAGGACTTTTGGAGCATACCTTAAGTGTAACCAAGCTTTGTGATTTTTATTGCACCAGCTATCCTGTTTTAAAAAGAGATTTGCTGTTAACAGCGGCAATCTGTCATGATATCGGTAAGGTAAGAGAGATTTCTCCATTCCCTGAAAATGATTATACCAATGAAGGACAGATGCTTGGTCATATCGTTATGGGTGCACAGATGCTTGGAGAAAGAGCAGCTAAAATAGAAGGTTTCCCTAAAGATTTATTAATGCAGTTACAGCATTGTATTTTGGCACATCATGGAAAGTATGAATATGGTTCACCAAAGATTCCGGCTATTATCGAAGCGGTTGCACTGAATTATGCAGATGATACAGATGCCAAGTTAGAAACCTTTAAAGAGATTTTGGATAATAATGCAGAAAATACAGGTTGGCTTGGATATAACAAATTTTTTGAATCAAACTTAAGAGCTTCTATATTGGACTAAACTTTTGAAAGATGAGGTTTCAGGAATGGAACTAAAGAAAAATGACCTTATAACAGTTACAATTGAAGATATGGGTGCAGAGGGAGAAGGTATTGGCAAGATAGATGGTTTTCCTCTGTTTATTAAAGATGCTATCATTGGTGATGAAATCACTGCACGCATTTTAAAGACAAAAAAGAATTATGCTTATGCAAGAGTAGAGAAGGTTTTGAAACCTTCTCCTTTTCGTGTTACCCCAAAGTGTGAATATTACAGACAGTGTGGTGGATGTCAGATTCAAGCTATGGATTATAAAAAGCAGCTGGAATTTAAAAACAGCAAGGTAAAAAATAATTTGATGAGAATCGGTGGTTTCGAGGAAAGCTTTGTGAATAGTGTATTGGAACCTATTGTAGGAATGGAGGATCCCTATCGATATAGAAACAAAGCGCAATATCCTATTGGTGAGGATAAAGAAGGAAATCCAATTGCAGGATTTTATGCCGGAAGAACCCATTGTATTATTTCTAATACTTCCTGCTATCTTGGAGTAACAGAGAACGAGGATATCCTAAAAGTTATCTTAGGTCATATGAAGGAAAATAAAATCTCAGCATATAATGAGGAAACCGGAAAGGGATTATTCCGCCATGTACTTATTCGTAAAGGATTTACCAGCGGAGAAATCATGGTATGCATGATTTTAAATATGAAAGGAAAAATAAGTACAAATCAGTTTATAAAAAATCAGGATATACTTGTAAAAAAACTTTCAGAAATTCCGGGAATGACTAGTATTTCTGTAAATATCAATGCGGAAAATACCAATGTAATTATGGGAAAGGAAACGCATTGTATTTGGGGAAGTCCTACAATCAGGGATGTAATTCATGTTCGTGATATGAAAAAAGAAGGATATCCTTTTACAGGACAGGAGCTAACCTTTGCTATCTCTCCCTTGTCTTTCTACCAGGTAAATCCTATGCAGACAGAAAAGCTTTATAGCCTGGCACTGGAATATGCAGGATTAACAGGCAAAGAGATTATGTGGGATTTATACTGTGGTATAGGTACAATCTCTCTGTTCATGGCAACGAAAGCCAAGAAGGTATGCGGAGTAGAGATTATTCCGCAGGCTATAGAAGATGCAAAAGAAAATGCAAAGAGAAATCATATTGAAAATGCAGAGTTCTTTGTAGGAAAAGCAGAAGAGGTTCTTCCGAAATTCACCAAAGAAAACATACAGGGGGAAATGCTTCATCCGGATGTAATCGTTGTAGATCCTCCCAGAAAGGGTTGTGACGAAATATGTTTACAGACCATGGTTTCCATGGCTCCTGACAGAATTGTTTATGTAAGCTGTGACAGCGCAACCCTTGCGAGAGATTTAAAATTCTTGTGCGAAAATGGATATGAATTGAAAAAGGTCAGACCGGTAGATCAATTCGCACATACAGTCCATGTGGAGACGGTCGTTCTTCTTTCCCAACTCCGCCATAAGCCAGATGATTATATTGATGTAGATGTGGATGTAGCTGAATTGGAGGGTACTTCTGCTGAGACCAAGGCAACCTATGAAAAGATAAAAAAGTATGTTGCAGAGCATAATGATGGGATGAAGGTTTCGAATCTCTATATTGCGCAGGTAAAGAGAAAATGCGGTATTGAATTAGCAGAGAATTTTAATTTGCCGAAGTCGGAGGATTCAAGACAGCCACAGTGCCCTAAAGATAAGGAAAGGGCTATTGTGGAAGCGTTGAAGTATTTTCAGATGATATGATAAGTATTTATGTGTAATAAAAATGGAGAATTGATAATGGAAAACAAGAAGAAGGTTATCTATATAATAGAAGATGACATATCTATTAATCATGGAATAGAACTTACTCTTGGCTCAGAATTTGAATATAGACATTTTTATGCTTTAAAAGAGATTGAAAAGATTGAACAGGCAGATCTGATTATTCTTGATGTCAATCTCCCAGACGGTAGTGGTTTTGAATATTTGAAAAAACTGCGAGAAAAATACGAAACACCGGTATTAATCCTGACAGCCAATGATACAGAAGTTGATGAAGTTACCGGATTGTCCCTTGGAGCCAATGATTATGTTACGAAGCCTTTTTCGCTGATGGTACTTAGACTTCGTGTTAAGAATTTGTTAGCCCAAAGCAATACTAAAGCTAATGAAAAGACAGGCACTGTATATCAAAGTAAAAATATGTTTTTTGACTTTGATAATCTCATATTCAAAAAATATGACATGGAGATTGAACTAAGTAAAACAGAGATTAGGCTATTGAGAGTGTTTACAGAGAATGAAGGAATAACGCTATCAAGAGATAGACTTATAGAGTATGTTTGGCAGAATCAGCAGTTCGTAGATGAAAATGCATTAACTGTTTCTGTTAAGAGACTTAGGGATAAGATTGAGGATAAAGATGAAAAAATAATCCATACTGTATATGGAATTGGGTATAAGTGGGAGTAAGAATGTTTGGTAGAAAAGAGTACGAGATTCTTAATGAAATGCTGGATAAGGCTATTGATGGCAGTTTTGAAGAAAAATGCTTTGATGAGAGTGAATTATCAAAACTCCAATCAAAGCTTATGAGATATCTTTCATCTGCTTCTATGTCTGAGAGAAAAATAAAAGAGGAAAAAGATAGCCTGAAAGAATTGATTACTAATATTTCTCATCAGACAAAAACTCCACTTACGAATATCCTTATGTACAGTGAACTATTAAAAGAGTCTGCCGTTGGAAGTAAGGAAGAAGTATATGCAGATGAGATTTATGTGCATAGCAAAAAATTGGAAAGCCTAATTGAGGCTCTCGTAAAAATGTCTCGTTTGGAGGCAGGTGTCTTTCAATACGAGAAAGCGAAAACCAACTATGCAAGCATTGTTCGTAAAGTCACAGATCAATCACTTACCAAGGCTAGAAATAAGGACATAAATATAGTTGCTTGCATCAACGAAGATTATTCAATTTTCGTTGATGAAAAATGGGTTGTTGAAGCAGTTTTTAATATCGTTGATAACGCAATTAAATATTCAGAGAGAGGAACTAACATATCTTTAGAAGTATTTTCATATGAAATCTTTTCCGGTATTAGAATTTGTGATGAAGGAATAGGAATTGCAGAGGAAGAGATTCCACTACTATTCGGACGATTTTACAGAGGAAAAGAAGTGCACGATGTAGAAGGAATAGGAGTAGGATTGTTTCTTGCCAGAGAGATTGTGGAAGGAAATGGCGGATATATAAAGGTAAAGGCAGAAGTAGGAAAAGGTTCATGTTTTGAGGTTTGCTTCCCAAATGTGTCAACATTGTAATATTTCAGAAATGGTCTGGAAAGAATCATGAGATATGCTAAGTATTGTGAAAGGATGCTTAGCATTTTTTATTGAAAGGAGCTCAAAATAAGATGGAAATATTGAGAACAGAGAATTTGAAAAAATATTATGATGAAAGCGTTGTTCCGGTAAAGGCTATTGATGAAGTTAATATCACAGTTAATCAGGGAGAGTTTGTAGCAATAGTTGGAACATCAGGAAGCGGTAAGTCTACACTCTTAAACATGATTGGAGGTCTTGATAGACCTACTTCAGGTTCGGTAATTATTGATGGGAAAAGCATTTTTGATTTAAAGGATGAGGAGCTTACAATTTTTAGAAGAAGAAAGATTGGTTTTGTATTTCAGGCGTTTAACCTTGTTCCGGTTTTAAACGTATATGAAAATATAGTGCTTCCAATTCAACTGGATGGAAATACTGTGGATGAAAAATTTGTTGAGCAAGTAATCCAGATGCTTGGACTTGATGAAAAAAAAGAAAGCCTTCCAAACCAACTTTCTGGTGGACAGCAGCAGAGAGTAGCTATAGCAAGGGCCTTAGCTACAAAACCATCCATCATATTGGCAGATGAGCCAACTGGAAATTTGGATTCAAAGACCAGCCAGGATGTTTTAGGCTTACTAAAAATGACCAGTGCAAAATTTAATCAGACAATTGTAATGATTACGCATAATGAGGAAATTGCCCAAATGGCTGACCGTATCATAAGGATTGAAGATGGTAAAGTGTATGGGGGAGGAAAGGTAAATGTATAAAGTTAAGAATAATAAATGCCTTTCCGTTATTTCAAGGAAAAGCATGCTTGCAAATAAAAAAAGGAATGTAATTCTTTTAATTGCAATTGCTCTTACCACGATTATGCTTACAACATTATTTACGGTAGGAAGCAGCGTGATGAAATCAATTGAAATCAGTACCACATATCAAGTTGGCACAAGCGCCCATGCAGGGTTCAAATTTATGACCCAGGAAGAGTATGACGAGCTTGCAACAGATACTCATATTTTGGATCTTTCTTATAATATTGTTGTGGCTGAGCCGGAAAATGATGAACTGTACAAGGACTATACAGAAATCAGATATTCAGAAGATGTGTCTGCAAAGCATGGCTATTCGTATCCTAGTCAGGGGAAAATGCCAGAAAGATATAATGAAGTCGCAACCTGTACCACAGTGTTAGATGATTTTGGATTACCCCATGAATTGGGACAGACGATTCATCTCAAAATGAGTAATGAGGAAAGCTTTTATGAAGGAGATTTCATCGTAAGCGGCATTTGGGAAAAACCTGCAAGTACTATGGTAAATCAGATATATGTGTCCAAGGCCTTCCAAGAAGATTTTTCACCTGTCTGGATGAATAGAGATGATTATGACAGAGCAATGCAAGTGAATTCGTATTATGGTTCAATTAATCCGGATTTCAACTTTAAAACATCCTTTAACATTTCCGGGCAGATGGATAAGTTAAAAGAGAGACATAATTTTGGTGATGAGATAAATGATGGTATAAATTGGGCTTATGCAGCAAGTGAATTGGATTTTACTACGGTAATGATTGTTGCGATCATAATGCTTATGATTGTCTTGTCAGGATATTTGATTATCCACAACATTTTTTTGATTGCTGTAACTTCGGATATACATTATTACGGATTGTTAAAGACGATTGGAACGACAGATAAGCAATTAAAAAAGATAGTATTAAATCAGGCATTAGGACTAAGCTCTGTTGCTATTCCTATAGGATTAATTTTGGGATTTGTAACTTCGTACTTTGTTTTTCCGTTGGTAGTGGTCAATATAACTGTACAGGACTGCCGGATAATTCCTAACGCATGGGTATTTTTGGCATGTGCTCTTTTTGCCTGGATTACTGTTAGGATTAGTTGTATCAAGCCATGTAAATATATTAAGAAAATATCGCCGGTGGAAGCAGTTAAATTTACTGATGCAGTCACAGGAAAATTGTCAGAAAATAGAAAAAGCAAAAAAGTATCCACGCTTTCGATGGCTTGGGAGAATCTAAAAAGAAATAAGAATCGAACGGTTGCTGTTATATTATCATTGGCATTAAGTATTGTCATGATAAATGTCACAGTTTCGATTGTAGCAAGTATGGATCCTGAAAAATATATATCAAGTTTTGCAAGTTCTGATTTTACAATTGCAGATGCTTCTGTCATGAATGTTGGAATGTCAGGTAATGTTTATGATGGAGTAAGTTTGGCTGACATAAGTGTAATAGGAGATAATATTAAGACTTCGGAGGCGGGGGCTATATTTATGTCTGAATCGTCACAATGCTTAGAGGGAGTACCATATGAACGTCTTGTAAAGCTTTATGAAGAACATACGGAATGGTTTGTTTACAACATGGCAGCCAAGCCCAATTGTGATTGTAGGGTTTATGAAGATAAGAGAATCTGTTCCCATATATATGGAGTGAGTCAGATTGTTTTTGATAAGATGAATATGGATACCCAGGGGGTGACTTGGGAGAAATTTTGCTCCGGGAAATATGCAATTGTTTCATCACCGTTAGAAACAGGTGGCAATGATAGTGAATATGCATTTTATCATATAGGGGATAAGATAAGCATTACACTTCCTGATGGAAGTAGCGAGGAATATGAAGTTATTGGGAATGGGGATGTAAGCTATGCCATGGGACCACAACATAGTCACGGTTTGGATGTGTACATTACGATTCCTGAGACAGAATATCTTAGGTTGATTCCTGATGCGAGAGGTGCTCTTAAATATTTCATCAATGTAAACGATGATGAGCTGGAAGCTGCTGAGGGATATTTATCTGGTTACTGTAATAGTGTAAATTCTAAACTGAACTATACTTCAAGGGAGACTTATTTAAAGGAATTTCAAGAGACAATTGATCTTTTCCTTGTGATTGGTGGAGCTTTAAGTGGGATTCTTGCTTTAATTGGAATATTAAATTTAGTTAATCTGACATATACATCCATTCATGAGAGAATGCAGGAACTAAAGGTGTTAAATGCGATAGGAATGACAAAGAAACAGATTGCGTTGATGCTGTCTTATGAAGGAATGCTGAGGGTTCTGATTACTTTTGTGGTGGTACTTAGTTTCGGACAATTATTGAACTATGTAATCGTATACTTGATGGCAGGAGAAATGATAATGTTTAGTTACAAATATGTTGTATGGCCGATGTTAGCATGCATTCCTGTTTATATACTTATTGCAGCGGCTATTCCAAGGATAGTAATGGTAACTAAAAGATAACAGATAAATTTTTTTATGAGTCTCCAATACACTACTCAACCACAATATGAACATTTAAGAAATAACTTTTTGTTACTTTTCATTTACTATAAATTCTATTATAATTAGCAAACAAATATTCGGATTGATGGGTGAGTGGGCGTGAAAAGAAGAGATATAATGTCAACCTACTGCACTGTTAGCAGTTCAGATAGGTTTGAATTCTTATATGAGTATTATTATAATTACAAAAATATTTTAAGCTGTGAAAGACATT
>JAZLGY010000090.1:0-8508 GCA_045616525.1 Acetatifactor sp.
ACACCAAAGCCAACCCAGGCGCCAACAGCTGCACCAACCAAGGCTCCGGAGTCAAACAACAATAACGATAACAATAATAATAACAATAATAACAATAATAACAATAGCAACAATAATAACAATGGTGGTAATAGCGAACCTGCAGTTACACCGACACCGGTACCTACCGAAGTGCCTACTGAGGAACCGACGGCAACAGAAAAGCCTTCTAAAAAGGAAAAGGATGACAACAAGGAAAAAGAAGTGACTGTATCAGAAACGCAGGTGGATACTGCGGCCGGAGTAAATTCCATTGTTATGAATAATGATAAAAAGGATTTTATCAATGCGTCAGGATTCTTTACCGAAAAAGAACTTCGCAAGATTGAGAATGGTTCTTCTGTAAAGGTTTGGCTTGATGTAAAGGGTACAGATATTAATGAAATATCCGGACAGGACAGAGCAGAACTTACTGTTGCAATTAAGAAAGCACGTCCAATGAATGCAGTACAGGGCCCGGTAGAGGGTGTATGTATGGATATTACCTTGTACAAGCAGGTTGGATCTAAATCAGATAAGGCAGCAGTGGCCAATCCCGGAATCAATGTTTCCATCACGGTTGGCGTTCCGGAAGAGTTGTTAAATACAGACGATAACATTATCAGAACCTATCAGATGGCAATCCTCCATGAGGGAGTAGCCAGGGTTGTTCCGGGAGAATATAATGCAGAAACACAGGAATTTACCTTTGAATCAGATGGTTTCTCCATTTATATGTTAACTTATAACGATGTAAGAATTAATACAGCACCACAGCAAACAGAGCAGACGAACTCCAATGTAATGCCAAAGTCAGTTTCTATTCAGCCTAAGAAGGAATTGGATCATATCGAAATCGGTGATACCATTATTTTCCAGATTGTGGCTGAACCTAAAAATGCTAACGTCGACAATGCTGTTTGGTCATCAGACAATGAAGAGGTTGTTTATGTAGACAACAGTGGTATGGCAACTGTAAAGGGGAATGGTCGTGCAGTTATTGCAATCGTTACAGAAAACGGAAAAGCAGCAACCTATGTTGTGGATACCAGTCAGGGAGTAAGAACAATTGCTCCTGCAGAAGAAACCCATAAGAAAAGAAATGTTGGTTTAATTGTAGCTATCATCTTAGTTGTGGCAGCCGGATATGCAGTTGTATATGGATATCTGAAAAAGAAAGGTATTATTTAAAGGAAAAACGAGGACCGGAGAAATATTCTCCGGTCTGTTTTGATAGGAAAGTAACATGAAAGAAAAGAAAGCAAGAATCGAAATAATAATGTATATGGTTTTTGTAGTGGCCTTGGGATTAAGAATTCTCCTGGCCTGTATTAGTCGTGGATTCTTGACTGATTTGGGATGCTTTTATGGCTGGGGAACCAGAGTGTTTAGAGAGGGCTTTGCAGCCTTTTATACACAAGATTCCTTCTCGGATTATCCACCGGGATATATTTATGTTTTGTATCTGATCGGGGGATTTCTAACCAAATGTAATATTTCCTATTTATCTCCTATGTGTCTTCTTGTTCTGAAGCTTCCATCCATAGTATGTGATATGCTGCTTGGACTTACGGTTTACTTTTTGGCAAATGATAAATGGGGGGAGAAAAAAGCAGCTTTTTTAGCGGCAGCCTATTTATTTAATCCGGCAGTTTTGTTGAATTCTGTGTTTTGGGGACAGGTGGATGCAATTTTTACACTTTGTGTGGTATGGATGTGCATTTCATTTATGAAGAAAAAGCCGATTCCGGCCTATGTTTGTTATGCATTAGGATTACTTTTTAAACCACAGACCTTGATTTTTACACCGCTCCTAATCTTTGGAATCTGTGAAAATTTATTTGAGGAAAAGTTTGAATTTAGAAATTTCTTCTATAATTTATTCTCAGGGCTTGCTGTATTGGCGGCTATGTTTCTGCTTTGGACACCCTTTGGTACAGAGCGTGTATGGAAGTTGTATACAGAAACGCTGGAATCTTATCCTTATATCTCAGTGAATGCCTATAATTTCTGGGCAATGTTTGGACTAAACTGGAGCTCTCAGGAAAAGACTATTTTAGGAAAGCTTCAATACCATCATGTTGGAACATTTATCATCCTTTTGATTTGCCTGATTTCTGCCCTGATTTTTTGGAAAAAGAGAAAACAAGAAGAAAGATACTTTATTACAGGTGCATTTATTATAGTGACGATGTTCCTGTTTTCTGTGCGTATGCATGAAAGATATCTGTATCCCGTCATGATTTTTGCCCTTCTTTCCTATGTGGTAAGTGGAAGGGAAAAACGCTTTACAGTATACGTACTAATGACAATAGTGCATTTTTTGAATGTATATCATGTACTTCATCACTATGATCCGCATAATTATGACAGCAAGGCAACTCCCATTCTGGCAATCTCAGCAGGAACCGTGTTGGCAGGAGCGTGCTTTTATTACAGTCTGATCAAAAAAGACCAGGAAACCACCGGGGAATTTGATTCCTTATGGGGACAGGGATTTTTTAAGTATTATTTTTCTCCAGTAGAACCCAAGGAAGTGGACAGGGGACTTAAAAGGAATCAAAAGGATTTTTTGTATATCCTGGGAGTAACGGGATTTTATGCAATATTTGCCTTTTATAACCTTGGTAGTACAAAAGTGCCCCATAGCATATATCAGGCGACTAGAAACGAAAATATCATGTTAACCATTCCGGAAGGTGAAGAAGTCAGTAAAGTTGTCTGTTATCTGGGGTATGAGACAGATGTAAATCTGTCAGCCTTTGAGTGGAACGGCGATTATAACGAATGGGATTATGTACAGAACGTATATTTCAAAAATGTATATCAGTGGAATGAAGTTAATATGGATATGCCGATACAGGGATATCTTTGTTTTGTGGTGAATGTGGATAAATATGATTTGACAGAGATGGTTCTGTTTAACAAAGCAGGGGAAGCGATTTTACCGTCAAACTATCAGCAATATGCCGGATTGTTTGATGAGCAGGAGCTGTGTCCCAAGGAGCTAAACTACATGTACAGTACGTATTTTGACGAGATTTATTATACACGTACGGCACATGATATGTTAAATGGTTACAGGACCTATGAGTGGACCCATCCACCCTTTGGTAAAATACTAATTTCACTGGGGGTGCTTTTGTTTGGCGAAACACCATTTGGTTTCCGATTTATGGGAACACTTGTGGGTTGCTTAATGCTACCGTTTTTATATGCTATGGCCTCCAATTTTTTGAGGAGTAAAGAGAGTGGCCTCTTTGTAACATTTCTGTTTGCCTTTGACTTTATGCATTTTACGCAAACAAGGCTTTGTACCATTGATGTGTACATCACCTTCTTTGTGATTTTGATGTATTATTTTATGGAAAAGTATACGAGACATAACTTTTACAAGGAGCCTCTGAAAAAGACCTTATTACCCTTGGCCGGCTGTGGTATAGCTTTTGGATTTGGTATTGCCAGCAAATGGACAGGATTCTTTGCCGGTCTTGGATTATGCTTGATATTCTTTGGTGTATTATTGAGAAGATTAAGAGAAAGTATTTACCTTTATATACAGGCAGGCGTGAAAGAGGCATATTTAAGGAGCGAATATGGAAGAAAGTATCTGCGTAAGGTGATTACAACAGGCCTCTTTTGCATGATTTTCTTTGTTTCCGTGCCATTTTATATTTATACGCTGTCCTATATTCCTTTTAGAAACTATGACGCAAATATGGGACTATTGGAGAGAATGGTGCAGAATCAGAAGGATATGCTTAGCTACCATGAAAATGTAACGCAGGCCCATCCCTATGCTTCCAGATGGTACGACTGGCCTATTATGAAACGTCCTTGTCTTTACGAGGCTTCGGATGTTGATGAAAATACAGTCAGAGGAATCAGCGCATTTGGAAACCCTCTTGTTTTTTGGGCAGGAATACCGATATACATTTATATGATGTATTTATGGCTTAAGAAAAGAGATTTCAAAGCCCTGTTCCTGGTGGTAAGTTATCTGATGCAGTACCTGCCGTGGATGTTTATTGGTAGAATTACCTTTATTTATCATTACTTCCCATCAGTTCCGTTTTTGTGTATAATGATTGGATATGCGATGGTCAATATTCCGTTTTTACAAAAGGATGTAAAAAGAAAAAACATTGCTATGTTATTGTATGCAGTGGCAGCATTTGGCTTATTTATCTTATTTTATCCTGTTTTGTCAGGAGCACCTGTAGCCAGAGATTTCGTAAAAGAAACCCTGCAATGGCTGAAAACCTGGGTATTAGTCATCTAATATAGTAAGGATAGTGCCAAAATGGTAACTAGGAGGAGAAAATGAAATGAGTAATTTGATAGATGGAATAAAAAGACATTGGAGTTTAATCCTATTTGTGATTCTTTTTTTGATCATATTGGTGCTGGGCTCTATCATTGTTGTTAGAGAAAGTAGTGCTAAGAAACAAGCAGAGAGAAATGCTGAGATTGAACATAATGCAGTGTATAGAGTGGTAGGAATCAAGATTTATGAAGATGTTTCAGGGAATCCACTTGAACCGGAGGAAGAAAAATTAGGAGATGTTTCTGCGTATGGAGATCTACAAATTGATTTTGATTATCTAAAACAGATCAATCCGGATGTCTATGCATGGATTACAGTCCCCGGAACAGATGTAAGCTATCCTATTTTGCAGAGTGAGATAGATAACTACTATTTGAGAAAAAATATAGATCGTACATATGGAACAGCGGGGTGTCTTTATACCAACAAGACCGATGCCAAGGATTTTTCAAGCTTTGTTACTACAATTTATGGACATAACATGAAAAACGGCACGATGTTTGGGTCCTTGAAAAATTATTATGACGAAGATTTCTTTTTAGAGCATGATGAGATTGTTATTTATACACCCGAGGAGCGTCTTACCTATGAGATTATGAAGACAAGACGTCATGATGATGCGTACCTTTATAAGCAATATGATGGTTTCTCAGAAGCCGGAAAAGAAGACTTTTTATTTATGATGAATCTTGGAGAAGGAAGCATCGGTCATGTAAAGGATACAGATTTTAAGTACAGTAAGGATGATAAATTTGTGGTTCTTTCTACCTGTATTAAGAATAATGATGAGAAGAGATATCTAATTATCGGTCGATTGGTAAAAAGAGAACAATATATAGGGCAATAAGTGCTAATTGTCTACAATATAGTGCAAAAGATACAGAAAAAACTAAATTCTGTATCTTTTTTTGTGAAATATATTCACATTTTCAGATAAAAGTGGTAAAATGTATCTAACGTTATTCGAATGAAAAAATAAAGGTTCGGAGGGTACAGTTATGAGAGAAAGGCATTTTAAAAGAACCAGTAAATGGTTGCTGGTAGTACACACAATTGCTACCGTATTTGGAAGTATCGGTTTGATTTCGCAGTTGGTTGATTCTGACTTAAATAAGATCAACAGTATTTTGCCATTGGCAGCAGGAATCTTGGTCTACATTGGTGGTTTGGTTTGCTTTAAGCTTTTTAGAGGCGCTGAACTCTATGTTAGATACGTTGCATTTGGTTACTCACTAGTTTACTTCCTGATGTTGATTCTGGGAGATTCTGGAACAGCATTTCCTTACATGATTCCCTTCTTTGTTATGTTTATCCTTTCCATGGATAAGATTACGATCCTGGGAGCTAGTGTTACATTCGCAATTACCAATGTAATCAGAGTTATCATTACTGCATCTACATCCAAGAATATGCAGGAAGATATTGAAGCAGTTATGGTAGAGGTAATCATTACTATTTTGGTGGTTATTTCTGTAAATGCCGGTAGAATCTTGCTTGAGAAGTTCTTCAAGGAGTCTTTGAAAGAGGCAGAAGAAGAAGCAATCAAGAACAAGAATGTTGCCAGCAAGATTGTAGAGGTTGCATCAGAAGTAGAAAATCAGGCCGAAAGTATGGCAGAGTCATTGGAAAAGCTTACTTCTTCAGCAGATTTGTTACGTGAGTCTATGGAAGATATTTCTACTGGTACAACAAGTACTGCAGAAGCTGTAACAAGCCAGAATATTAAGACCCAGGAAATCCAGGGTATCATTGATGAAACACATGAAAGTGCTCAGAACATTGTAAAGATTACAGAGGATACCAAGACAGCATTAAGCGAAGGTACCGTTGCTATGAACAACCTGTTTGAGAGAGTAAGTGAGACCATCGCATCCAGCAATGCAATGCATCAGTCTTCTCAGACATTACAGGATCTTACCGAGCAGGTAAGAGGTATTACCAGCATTATTTTAGGTATTTCCGGTCAGACAAACCTTCTTGCTTTAAATGCAAGTATCGAGGCTGCAAGAGCAGGTGAAAGCGGAAGAGGTTTCGCAGTCGTTGCAGATGAAATTCGTAACTTGGCAGAGCAGACCAGAAAAGAAACTGAAAACATTACCAGATTAATCGATGCTCTTTCTGAAAATGCCAAGGATGTTATTGATCAGGTTGAAACTAACGTAGAGTCTTCTAACAGAGAAAATGAATACGCTAAGACAGCATCTGATAAGTTCCAGCAGATTACTGAAAGAATTGCAGAACTTGCAAAAGAAATCGCAGATGTTAACGGAAAGATTGGTGATCTTAGAAGTGCAAACAACAGTATCGTTGATAATATCACAACTCTTTCAGCTACCAGTGAAGAGATCAGTGCAAGCACCTTGGAAGCTAGCGAATTAAGTAGCAGCAACGTGACAGTTGTATCTGACTTCGCAGCATCTATGGAATCCATCTTAAAGCAGGTGCAGGAGCTTCAGAAGTACACCTAAAGAATATGATGAACGGTTCAAAGCCTCTAAGGGAGATTTCCCTTAGAGGTTTTTTATTTCTTACAATTTAGGGAACGAAATATCATAAAATTTTTTGTAAAAAACACTTGCAATTTATTCAGATGTGTGTATAATACAATGAGTAAGCAATTTTTAGCGCTATCGCCAAACGGTAAGGCAACGGACTCTGACTCCGTCATTTTCAAGGTTCGAATCCTTGTAGCGCTGCTAAAGGAATCACGAAAGTGATTCCTTTTTTCATTAGGTCAAAAAGAAAGTAAGTACTTGAGAAATCTATTTAAACATGATTAAATGCCTTTAATTTAAAGTGTGTTTTAAGTTAAAGGCATTTTGCATGTAAGGGTGGAAAATATATCAATAAATTATTAGAAAGTGAAGATGAAGGAATGAAAAAGAATAAGTTTTTCTGTTATATTATGATTGTGATTGCTATGATATGTAGTGGAATTATCATATTTCTTACAGCAAGAGCGTGCCACAAACTGGGCGATACATATGGAATTTTAAAAGGTAGAGAATTGGCGGCTGAAGACATAAGTTTAATTTATTATGATGATAATATGTACGCAATATTGGCCTATGGTAATAATGATCCGGATATGAAAATGGTGGATTATTTAGAAAATTCTTTAAGAAATATTGACGAAAGAATTATGGCAGCCGGACTCTTATATGTGGCTGTTATTTCAGCTATGCTGGTTTACCCGGTTTACTTTTTTAGTAATAAAAAAAGGATTGTTTCTACAGGTCTTTTGACTGTGGCAGCGTGCTATCTGTTATTTGTACTCTTGGTGATTGCTTTTATGGCATTCTATAAAGTTCCTTTCTTTTTTCCCAAAGGTAACAGCCTTTTATTGAGCTCGATTGGACTGATTTCTTTGTTTGGCGGATATTCCGCACTTTGCACTTTAATCCGTGTGTTCAAATTCAAAAAGTTGGCTGCGGTTTCTGCGTTCATAGTAGTTTTTGTGATTTATCTGATGTGCTGTCTAGTTGAAGGTGGACTGTACTGTGATCCGTATCAGTATGATTTTAGTTATTTGCTTGATATTGATTCAACGATTTTGGATGAGGATTACGAAGGTGACTTTTTTATTGACAATAAAACAATGATTGCACATTTGAATGGTCAGGAGTATCCGGCAGAACGATATGAAAACGAGGAATATTTCAGAGGAGCAGCAAGGGTTATGGCAGTAGGTGAGGAACTCATAAATCCCTATTCGGCAGTGAGCATTGACATGGTGATACGCGAATATGGTGTGGAATTACCGCTCGGATATGCGATTATGTATATTGTAAAAGCCCTTTTATGGATATTCGTCCCACTGTTTGCAACTAAGAGAGAAAAAGCAGGGGACTTATAACTTTGAGAATACGGTGCAGCTAAATTCATATTTGGAATTATAAATATTTTATTTGTTCTTTTGTGTACAAAATTGAATGTTGTAATGCTGAGTGTTGCTTTAATTCTTTTGATGGTATAAATTTCCGATTTACAGTGTGTCATAATTGTGCTACAATTATGACACAAGAAGGAGAGGTGTTTGTTATGCCAACAATTATGCCAATTAGAGATTTAAGAAATACAAGTGAAATATCTGAAATAGCACATAAAAAACAGGAACCTATTTTTATAACAAAAAATGGTTATAGTGACTTGGTTGTGATGAG
>JAZLGY010000091.1:0-3163 GCA_045616525.1 Acetatifactor sp.
ACCACTGGTATATTCTCTTGATATGCATATTTCATAATTGCCGAGATTTCTTCTTTATTCACAACCTCTACATAAAGTTCTGGTTCATATACACCATATTCTGGCATTTCATCTTTAAAATATTCATTTGCAATCTCATTACCTACCCAAACACGTTCAGGGGCAGCCACAGACTTAATATATAAAAAGTCCTCCTGTGTCATCTTCTTATAAGGAAAAGCCATGGTCTAATCCTCCTTTCTGTTTCTGACTAAATCTGTCAGCTTTGGTACTACAACATTCATGTCATCAACAATACAATAATGTGCCACACCAAAAATCTGTGCATCTGGATCATCATTGATAGCAACAATACAGTCTGCAGCATTCATACACGACGTAAATTGAATTGCCCCAGATACGCCACAGGTAATAATCAACTTTGGTCGAACCGTACGTCCAGAGAGGCCAATCTGTCTTGACTGATTTCCAAATCCATTTTCGACCATAGGTCTGGTAAATGCTAACTGCCCACCAAGTGCTTCTGCAAGTTGGCGACACAATTCTACGCCTTTTTCATTTTTTGCCCCACGACCTGCTACAACAATGACATCTGCTTCCTCTAGACTCTCTTTTTTCGCAATAACAGTCGATGAAATGATTCGTATATCACTTTCATACATTTTCTCTGTCACTTCGCGAATCACAACTTCCCCTGTGGGATTCATTACCTTTTCTGCAGTATCCATTACTCGATAACGAACTGTTGCGAACTGCGGACGTGACTTTACAATAGCGATTTGAGCCATAATATTACCACCAAATGCCGGTCTAATCTGAATCATATCAGTATTAGGTTTAATATCTAATGTTGTACAATCTGCCGTTAAACCTGTGTGAAAACGCGTAGAAAGTCTTGGTGCTAATGAACGTCCAAGCGATGTTGCACCGATCAGAACTGAACTCGGTTTCATATCCGCAATACAGTCCGCTACAACTCGTGTGTATACACCAGCTCGAAAACCTTCAAGTTCTTCATGCTCATATACGTATACCTGATCTACACCATAGTCTAATAATTTCTGGGCATTTTCCGTTGTGCCCTTTCCGCCAAGAATTACGCAATTTACTTTAAAATCAACCTTAGACGCCATTTTCCTTGCTTCACCGATTAATTCATAAGCAACTGGATGGATATCTCCTCTTTCCTGCTCTACAAATATAAGGAAATCCTTCCACTGACTCTTATCTACCTCATTCGCTTTTTGTTCAAAGGCAATTGCCTTTTCCGGACAATTCCTTACACATAGTCCACACATACGACATGTGTCTCCTACAACTATCCCAGAACCTTCCATTTTCAATGCGCTGAAGGGACACTTATCAATACACTTCCCGCAAAGCGTACATTTTTTTGCATCAAATTTAATAAACTCCACGTTAGTTCCCTCCTATATAATTTTCTTTCCTGTTAATATTCCGAATAGTTCCTCAGCCTTCTGGTTAGCATCCCCTTCTAGATAAATCTGCTTATCCTTTTCGGGTGGCGCAAACATTCTCTCTACTGAGGTTGGAGAACCAATTAGTCCGTATCTGTCCAAATTCTGATTCGGCATATCATCAAAGGTCAATATTTTAACTTTTTTCTCTGATGTTCTCTTTTTCAGTATATATGACGGCAATCTTGGTACATTGATATCTTTATCAACTGTAATAAGACATGGATATGGAATCTCAGAGACCTGGCTAACACTGGCCAAATCCTGTTTAACTTGTATACATTTCTCACTAACATCCATAATTTCAGATACCCATGCAGCATGTGGTAAATGCATATGTTCTGCAATCGCTGGTCCTACTTGTGCTGTATCTCCGTCTGTTGTCTGTCGTCCGCAAATAATCAAATCTGCTCCACCAAGAATCTGAATTCCCTGAGTTAGGACAAAAGACGTTGCAAGAACATCTGCACCTGCAAATTTTCTATCAGAGAGAATAACCGCATCATCTGCACCCATAGTAAATGCATCTTTCATCATAATCTCCGCCTGTGGGGGCCCCATCGTAATAGCAGTTACTGTTCCTCCAACTTTTTCACGTATTTGAAGTGCTGTCTCTAGCGCAAACAAATCATATGGATTCGTTCTAACAGCACCGGACATTCTTTTTAATGCACCAGTTTCCTGGTCTATGTCGACCTTTGTTCCTGCCGGAACCTGTTTCATACATACAACAATCTTCATAATAAATGGTATCCTCTCACCAACATAATTACTACTTTAACACTTTGCTACATTATCAGTTCAAAGTATAAAATCGCTTTCTATTTTAAAAAAATTTAAACTAATCGTCAATTCATAATCAAACGATTAAGCAAGGCTTTGCTAATACGAAGTGCGCAAGAAATATCCTAACGGTGAAAAAAGAAATAAATTTGCAAGAAGGTTAAGGAGCGAAACTCCTGCAGCATCTCCTTCGGCTACGACCCCATTCTTATTTGCCACCTGATTCGCAATCGTCTTAAATGGTATCAAATTACTCTCACTTTTATTTTATTTAATCAACCGACTAAATCTTTACTCTATACACATCACTCGTCCTGTTAATTTAATAAAAATCCACAGGTACAAAAGACCTTCGCATTTCTGCGAAGGTCATGAGTTTAAACGGTACACCGTTTGAAAACAGTTCTACTTCCAATTGTCTATACCATGAGCCCGGTAGAAGGCATCCAATGCTGTTTGTTCCCGTCCTGAAGCGAATCTAAATCAGAACCCTAAAGAGTAAGCCACTATGAATTTCCGCCTTCATATCTATATACCCATATCGTATAAGGACTTGAATCTTCTGTATAAGAATTGATACAAATAAGTCCCAAATCACTGGCGTTATCAATTGTAATCCTTGAGAATATGTATTTCCCTCCAAGTTTCTCAAATGCATCTATATCAATATATATATTATGATCACTCACTTCTTTTGTACGCAAAGGAAGCCATACCGATTCTGTGGTTGTCGAAAAAATATATGCTCTGCCACCCCACTCATCATAATATTTCCTGGCTACATCCGATTCATCTAACGCGGGGGCAATAATCTCCCTGAATTTCTCCTTATATGATTGATAATAATGACTCAGACACCCATCCAAGGTTGCTATTTTATTGTATGTAAGTACTGCCGGATG
>JAZLGY010000092.1:0-41045 GCA_045616525.1 Acetatifactor sp.
TATAGTTTTCTTCAAAATAATGCATAATGCGTGCAATCAGTTTTGACCTGTTCACCTTATGACCTAATTCTATATAGAAGGATGTCGCTGTTTTTGCTATCTCTTCCTCAAAGGAATCTTGATTGACATTGATGCCAATACCAGGAACCACATAATGGATCTCATCGATTTCTGCATTCATTTCCGTAAGGATTCCGCATAGCTTCTTTCCGTTCATGACTACATCATTTGGCCATTTAATGCCACAGTCCGAAAGGCCAAGCTCCCTTGCAGCCTCTACAATTGCAAGTGCACAGATGAGCGTAATCGCACTTGCTTTATCAGGCATGCACTGTGGACGAAGAAGCAATGACATATAAATGGACTCACCTGCTGGTGAAATCCAGGTACGACCTCTTCGTCCTCTTCCTGCTGTCTGTTTATCGGCTACAACAAGTGTACCTTCTGGTGCGCCTTCCTCTGCAAGAAGCTTTACATCCAGATTCGTAGAACCAGTTTCAGAATGAAAGATCAAATTCTGCCCCATAGTAGATGTTTCCATATATCTTGCAATTTCAGTGCCTGACATCATTTCATCATTTTCCAGCAAACGATAGCCTTTATTGTTGACTGCCTCTATCAGATAGCCTTCTTTTTCCAGTTGTTTGATTGCTTTCCATACTGCTGTTCTGGATACACCAAAGTGTTCGCACAGCTCCTGTCCACTGACATATGTGTCACTTTCCCCTAGAAGGGCGATTAGTTCTTCTTTCTTCACACTAAGCTCCCAATGTAGCTGCCATTACGGCTTTGATGGTGTGCATACGGTTTTCAGCCTCATCAAATACAAGTGACTGCTTTGATTCGAATACTTCATCTGTCACTTCCAGTTCTGTAAATCCGTATTTCTCACCCTGCTCTTTTCCTATCTTTGTTTTTAAATCATGGAAGGCTGGTAAGCAATGTAAAAAGATTGCCTGCTCGCCTGCATTTTTCATAATCTGACTTGTTACCTTGTATGGAGATAAAACGCGGATGCGTTCCTCCCATACTTCTTCTGGCTCACCCATAGATACCCAGACATCTGTATAGATAATGTCTACGTCCTTAGTTCCTGCCATTGCATCTTCAGTTAATGTAATAGAGCCACCTGATGCTTTCGCATATTCTTCACACTGCGCTACCAGCGCTGCATCCGGGAAATATGCTTTATTTATACATGCTGTAAAATGAAGTCCAAGCTTTGCACAAACGATCATCAATGAATTGCCCATGTTGTAACGGGCATCTCCCATATAAGTAAGCTTTAAGCCTTTTAATTTTCCAAAATGTTCACGAATAGTAAGCATATCTGCAAGCATCTGTGTTGGATGGTACTCATTGGTCAGACCATTCCATACAGGTACTCCGGCATGCTTTGCAAGCTCTTCTACGATTTCCTGTCCATAGCCTCTATATTCAATACCATCGTACATTCTTCCAAGCACTCTGGCGGTATCTGCAATACTTTCTTTTTTACCAATCTGAGAACCTGTTGGATCCAGATAAGTTGATCCCATACCAAGGTCATGTGCTGCTACTTCAAATGCACATCTTGTTCTTGTGCTGGTCTTCTCAAAAATAAGGGCTACATTTTTTCCCTTAAGGGTGTCGTGTGGAATGCCCTTCTTTTTCTTCTCCTTATAGTCTGCTGCCAGATCGATCATATAAATGATCTCCTCTGGGCTAAAATCCTTGAGTGTTAAAAAATTTCTTCCTGTCAAATTCATAACGTTGTCCATGCCTTTCTTATAATAAATCCCTATTTAGAGGTATTTTACTACTTTTTCCATACACGGGCAACCAAAAAGAGACTGCTGGTTAACAACAGTCTCTTACTTTTATTTTAGTAGAAAACATGATTTCCGATGATCAAGCCTTCTTTATTTCCTTTTCGTCTAAAGTGCGTCAAATCTCCTACGTTGCAGGTACCGTTTATAACATCCTGAGCAGCTTTTCTACATGATGCATAAATGTTTCCCGTCAGAACCAATGTACTCATTTTGGTTGATCCCGCTGGAGTAAACTGACCTGATGCATAGATAACACCCGGGATGGTGTTAGGGTAAGCACTACTTCTTACACGGTTCATTACAACCGCACCAACTGCTACCTGACCTTCATAAGGTTCTCCACCTGCCTCACACTGAATAAGCGCTGCGAGTAAGTAAAGTGTTTCCTCATCTGTCAAATATTCACCGAAGGTTACATGATTCTGATCATATACAACCTGGTTGTGTTTTGCCTGAATCTCTTCCAAGGTTTCACCATGGTCAAGCTTACGTTCAATGGTTACAAACTCAGCTGCAACATATCCTTCCATACCTTCGTAGCTGATACATACCCATTCGTCGGAACACTCGTCATTGGGAACAACATCTACCATTTCCCCCTTAACAAGAACTCCGTAAAATTCAGCTTCTGAATCCGGCTCTACTCTTACACAAAGTGCATCGGCTTCGTTGGTTGCTACCATAACGCCTACAAGATCTGCCAGCTTCTCAGCATCTTCGCCAAACAAAAGATACTCATCTTTTGTCCAACCAATTAAATTTCCGGACTGAATCTTTGTCCATCCGTCTTTTCTTTCAAGTACAACTCCCGCACAGTCCTTGTAAATAACTCCGACCTTCTTGGAATTGTTCTTAGCTTCTTCTCTGATATTGAGAACACTTTTTACATTTGCCATAACAAGTGGCTGTGTCTCTTCTTCCACTACTACCTCTGAACCAACAGAATCAAGAGTATACTGTAACAATTCGCTTCCACTCTTATCTGTAGGATTCAAAACTGCAGCAATTCCACCACTGGTGGGATTCAGGTAACTAGTATTGCTTTTCGCTTCTGCTGTGATTCCCATATTCATAACAAGACTCAAACTAAGTAAAGTACCTGTCATACCGGCTAACAGCTTTTTGCTTCTTGCCATTTAATTAACCTCCAACAAACATGCTTATTTTGTAATATATTGTATCAATTCCATAACAATTTATTACAATTTTGTTACATTTGTTACGTGGGAATTATAATAGCAAAAAGGATTTTTTTTGTCAAGTCGCAACTTTTTGTATGTTTTTCACAAAGTATTTATCAAAGTAATCAAGTTATCTGTTAAATATGCTACAAAATCTTGGACTTTTCGATACATGCATCCATTGCATCCATGACAGAAGCACGAAATCCTTTTTCTTCCAAAACTTTTACTGCTGCAATGGTTGTTCCACCCGGTGAACATACCATATCTTTCAGTTCTCCGGGATGTTTTCCGGTCTCTAACATAAGTTTTGCGCTACCCAAAACGGACTGTGCTGCAAACTCATACGCCTGCTTTCTTGGCATACCCTGTGCAACCGCTTCATCTGCCATAGCTTCCATGAACATGAACACATAAGCAGGTGAACTTCCGCTGACGCCAACCACTACATCCATCAGTCTCTCAGGAACCACATGAGCCTTACCGAAGGAAGAAAGAATTTCCAAAACCTTGTTTGATTCTTCTTCCGTTACATTGCCATTTACACATACACCAGTACAGCCCTCCAAAACAAGAGCCGGGGTATTGGGCATACAACGAATAATCTTCTTGTCACTTCCAAGTGCATTTTCCATATAGCCAATTGTCTTACCGGCTGCAATGCTGACAATCAACTGTTCCTCTCTCAGTTCACCCTTAATCTCCTCCATCACCTCAGGGAAGAAAATCGGCTTTACTGCCAAAATCAGGATGTCTGATTTTTGGGCCACCTCTGCATTACTGCGTGTGGTTTCGATTCCGTAAAGCTCCTTCATCTTGCTTGTGGTGTTTTCCGTCTTTGCAGATCCAATCAAATCGCTCTTCTGTGCGATACCCTTTTTTAAGATTCCTCCAATCATGGCAGTTGCCATATTTCCCAGTCCAATGAATCCAATTTTCATGTCTAAAATCTCCTTATTTTTGCTTTTATTCTCAAATTGTGTAACTTTCCTATTTGCATAGTGCATTTTTCACAATTTTAAATATTGTTTTCTGTTAATTCTCACGAAATGTCATTAAGTAATCAAATATGTCCATGAATTATCTTCAATTTTTTCG
Organism: Acetatifactor sp.; assembly: GCA_045616525.1. Taxonomy (GTDB): domain Bacteria; phylum Bacillota; class Clostridia; order Lachnospirales; family Lachnospiraceae; genus Acetatifactor. The sequence goes on from JAZLGY010000092.1 coordinate 4,091, forward strand.
TCATATTTATACCAATATTTTCCGTTTTCTAAAGCCTTATTTTTATGATTTTGAACGAGTTTCTTCCTTAATATATGTAGTTTATTTTTTCACACTTTTTTGCCACAATATATAGTGTTGTTTTTTTATATTTTACACTTTATTTATGTTGACAAAATATCGTAAAGCATACTCGTTTTTACGTCTTTTTGACACATGTGTCAAAATTACTTTCTCTGTCTGTGTGCCTCATAAATTAAAAGACTGGTTGCGATACTGGCATTTAGAGATTCTACTTTTCCTTCCATGGGGATTCTAAGATACTCACTGGCCAGGTCCGCAGTTTCTTTTTTGAGTCCATTTCCTTCATTTCCAATCAAAAAACCGGTAGCTTTCTTATAGGAAAACTCATCATATTCTTTCTTTCCCTTTAGATGGGCTGCGTAAACTGCTACACCGTTTCTTTTAATCTCTTCTATGGTTTCCTCCAAATCCTCTGTATATAGGAATGGAACGCGGTACACAGAGCCCATAGTGGAACGTATCGTCTTGGGATTGAAAATATCAACCGTATTCCTACTCATTATAACGCCTGTGATTCCAGCCCCCTCTCCGGTTCTAAGAATGGTTCCCAGGTTTCCCGGATCCTGAATGTCCTCTAAAATCACCAAAAGGGTCTGATCCCCCTTTAACATATCTTCTAAGACGTACTCTGGGCGATCCAGTACTACCAGAATGCCCTGGGGGGTCTGTGTATCCGACATCTTCTCAAGTACCTCCCTGCTGACCTCTTCATAGCCCGTGGATGCAAGACGCTTTAAAATCTCTTCTGCTTTATTCTCCTGCCCATTCTTGCATTTTTCTAACAGTACTTCACTAATATATACATCTCGAATCTTTTCCATAGGGGCCTCTAAAAACATTTTAATGCCCTCTACCAAGAAGATTCCGTCTCTTCTACGGTCCTTTGATTTATTCTGCCAGTTAACGACCTGTTTTACCTTGGAATTGGATGTGCTGGTTAGCATATTTTATCCTTTCCTTCCTTATATATGTAAATTCAAAAAAGCTGCCATACAATCCACAGCTTTGTGGTAATTGTATAGCAGCTCTTCTTATTTGTCAAAATATAACGGATTAGATAGATAACCAACGAGATACATCGTACTGATACTCGTCAATTCCCTTAACCATGTTCAATGCTTCCTCAATATCGTAATCTACGAATTCACCATGCTGATAACCTACTACACGGTTTGATTTACCCTGGATCAGGATATCTACTGCATAAGCACCCATGATAGATGCATAGTAACGATCCTTACAGGTAGGGTTACCACCACGCTGCATGTAACCTAAGATGGTTGCACGTGTTTCAATACCTGTTGCAGCTTCGATACGTCTAGCCATAGATACAGAGTGTCCGATACCTTCTGCATTGATAATAATATGATGTGACTTACCCTTCTTACGATTGTCAATAATGTTGTTGATAATTGCCTGCTCATTGAAGTCATACTTCTCAGGAAGAAGAATATCTTCAGCACCATTTGCAATACCACACCAAAGAGCGATGTAACCTGCATTTCTACCCATAACCTCGATGATACTACATCTCTCATGAGAAGAAGAGGTATCCTTAACCTTGTCAATCGCCTGCATTGCAGTGTTGATTGCTGTATCAAAACCGATGGTATATTCTGTACAAGAAATATCAAGGTCGATAGTTCCAGGAAGACCTACTGTGTTGATACCATGCTGCGCAAGCTTCATAGCACCCTGATAAGAACCATCACCACCGATAACTACGATACCATCGATACCGTGCTTTCTACAAATGTCTGCACCCTTCTGCTGACCTTCTGGAGTTTTGAACTCAAGACAACGAGCTGTACCAAGAATAGTACCACCACGCTGGATAATATCAGATACATCATGCGCTTCCATATCAATGATTTCTTCATTGAGAAGTCCCTGATATCCCTTCTTAATACCTTTAACCTTTAATCCCTTTGCGATTGCAGTACGTACAACTGCACGAATCGCAGCGTTCATACCGGGAGCATCGCCACCACTTGTTAAAACACCAATTGTCTTAATTTCCTTTTCCATTATATGTCCTCCTAGTCCGGCAGGAAAATCTGTCTTTTTCGTCTCCGTGCCGATTAAAAAAACTTGCTATACCGCAAAATAAACGCGAAAAATTGTAATCCAACAATTATTTTAAAGCATTTTGAAATCGTTTTCAATAGGATTTTGAAACATATTTAATATTTTCTTTTCCAAATACTTTTGAAAGACTCTCGATTAAGTCTTCGTTAGCATTCACATTATGATTACCGGGAAGAACACGAATCATCTTGGGGTTACGAATATAGATTACTACATTGTCTTCTCCCTCCGATTCCTTCAGCAGTTCCGTCAAAATCCCTTCCTTGCCGCGATATTCTTCCTGTGTAGCAAACTGAATCCAAAGTCCATTTGGAATCTTGTTCTGTGGCTGTACAGGCGCTGAAGCCTTGCTTTCGTTCGATGCCGTATTTAATCTTCCATAGGTGTTGGAAGTACCATTTCCTCTGGAATAACCACCATTTCCGAAATCGTTATAGTTACGTTTCCTGGGCATACCGTTATCCCTTACAAAGTCAAAGGCCAGAATCTGTTCACAGAGAAGCTTGGCATTTTTATCCTCTTCTACACTGGCTCTTCCCACAATAAAGAGCTTGGCATCCTCATTTAATAAGGGGCTGTATTTCTCATAATCCTTGGGGAATACAATCACCTCCACCGTTCCGACCAGATCTTCGATGGTAAGGAAGGCCATGATTTTATCCTGCTTGGTGTATTTTACTGTCTTTTGCGTTACCATACCGCCCAGAGTAACCAGTGCCTTATCTTCTACTGCCACAGTACCTGTTTCTTCGGACAACATAAAGTCCGTACTTTTCCCGGTACAATGCTTTTCCATCAGATCGATATAGGAATTCAACGGATGACCGCTGATATAAATACCCAGTACTTCCTTTTCAAAAGCAAGTCGCATTTCGTCGGAATATTCCTCCACATTTGGAAGTCTGATCTCATATTCCTCTCTCTGCTCATCACTCATCATATCAAACAGTGTCATCTGTCCGCTTAAGGAATTCTTTTTGTCCTTGCTTAGCTGGTCCATCAGCTGATTGTAAACGCTCATGAACTGTTTTCTGTTTCCGCCAAGGCTATCCAAAGCACCCGCTTTAATAAAGTTTTCTACAGCGCGCTTATTAATATCCTTGCCAACCATACGGTCTAGAAAATCCTTGATATTGTTAAATGGTCCGGAAAGCTTTCTCTCCTCTACAATGTTGTCAATGACAGGACGTCCCACACTCTTGATGGCGGTAAGCGCATAACGAATGTTTCCATCCTCTACAGAGAAGCCTGCTTCTCCGTGATTAACATCGGGAGGTAAGATACCGATTCCCATGTTTCTGCAGACCAGAATATATTCAGATACCTTGCCGGGGTTATCAATCACCGAGGTAAGGAGCGCTGCCATAAACTCTACAGGATAGTAATATTTTAAGTATGCCGTCTGATAAGCCACTACTGCATAGCAGGCAGCATGGGATTTGTTAAATGCGTATTTGGCAAAGTCCATCATATTTTCATAGATTTGACCTGCCACATCTTCACTGATTCCCTTGGCAATACAACCTGGTACATTTTCCTCTGCATTACCATAAATAAAGTTGGCACGCTCTTTTTCCATGACGTACTGTTTCTTCTTACTCATGGCACGGCGAACCAGGTCACTTCGTCCCAGGGTATAACCACCAAGATCTCGAACAATCTGCATAACCTGCTCCTGGTATACGATACAGCCATAGGTTGCAGATAATATAGGTTCCAGATAGGGTGTCGCATAGGTGATGGAATCACTGTTATTTTTACCCTGAATATATTTAGGGATAAAGTCCATGGGACCCGGACGATACAGGGAGATACCCGCAATAACGTCCTCTAAGTTTTGAGGCTTTAATTCCTTCATGAAGTTTTTCATTCCGGCACTTTCTAGCTGGAACACACCATCGGTTTTACCGGTGCCCAGGGAATTTAATACCTCTTTATCATCATAATCGATATGATCAACATCTATTCTCTTACCGGTGGACTTTTCTACAAAGTCTACTGCATTTTTGATTACGGTTAAGGTTCTAAGCCCCAAGAAGTCCATCTTTAAAAGGCCCAGTTCCTCCAGGGTTGTCATGGTGAACTGTGTAGTAATGGAACCATCACTACCTCGAGATAACGGAACAAACTCATCTGCAGATTTTTGACAGATGACAACACCTGCCGCATGCATGGAGGTATGTCTTGGAAGTCCTTCCAATCTCTTACACATAGAAATCAGGTTGTTTACTTGTTCGTCTGTTTCCATGAGTTTACGAAGCTCGGGATTCATCTCAATCGCTTTTTCCAAGGTCATATTCAATTCGTTGGGAATCATCTTGGCAATGCCATCTACATAGCTATAAGGCAAATCCATAACACGACCTACATCACGGATAACACCCTTAGCAGCCAGGGTACCGAAGGTAACAATCTGTACCACCTTGTCAGCGCCATACTTTCTGCCTACATAGTCAATAACCTCCTGTCGTCTTTCGAAACAGAAGTCAATATCAATATCGGGCATGGATACTCGTTCCGGATTCAGGAATCGTTCAAAGAGCAGATTGTATCTGATGGGATCGATATTGGTAATCTTTAAGCAATAGGAAACAATACTTCCCGCCGCACTTCCTCTGCCGGGTCCTACCGGAATGCCGTTACTTTTTGCATAATTGATAAAGTCCCATACAATCAGGAAATAATCAACAAAGCCCATGGTATGGATAACATTTAACTCAAAATCAAGACGTTCCCGAAGGGTCATATCACTGCCCTCGATTTTCCTGTTCACATCACCATAACGTTCAACCAAGCCATCACTACAAAGCTTGTTTAAGTATCCCCAGGAATCATAGCCCTCCGGCACCTCATACTTAGGTAACTTTCGAACGCCAAATTCGATCTCCACATTACATCTGTCGGCAATTTTCTGCGTGTTTTCGATTGCTTCCCAGGCATAGGAAAACAGGATTCTCATCTCGTCTTCACTCTTTACATAATACTGACCACCCTCATAACGCATACGATCCTCGTCTGCAAGTCGCTTTCCCGTCTGAAGACAAAGCAATATATCATGTGCCTGGGCATCATCTGCATAGGTGTAATGAATGTCATTGGTAGCTACCAGGGGGATTCCCAGCTCCTTGCTCATGGTCATCAGTTCCATGTTTACAGTCTTTTGCATAGGGATTCCGTGATCCTGCAGCTCCAAAAAGTAGTTCCCCTTACCAAAACACGCTTCGTACTTTAAGGCTGCCTTTCTGGCTTCCCCCATCAGTCCCTTGGCAATATATCTCTGCACCTCTCCGGCAAGGCATGCGGAAAGTGCAATAATTCCCTCGTGGTACTGGTTCAATACTTCCATATCAACACGAGGCTTGTAGTAATATCCTTCCGTAAAACCCTTGCTGACAATCTTCATCAGGTTGGCATATCCTGTATTATTTTCTGCCAGTAAAACAAGGTGGTAATATCTGTCATCTCCACCTGTCAGTTCCTTGTCAAATCTGGAATTGGGTGCAACATAAACCTCACAGCCAATGATAGGTTTAATCCCCTCTGCCCTGGCTGCACGATAAAAATCGATAACACCGTACATAACGCCATGATCTGTGATTGCTGCGCTGTTCATGCCCAGCGCCTTCACGCGTTTTACATACTCGACTATTTTGTTGGAACCATCCAAAAGTGAAAACTCTGTATGGGTATGTAAGTGTACAAATGCCATGTTTCTGCCCCTTTTTTTCTATATCTTTTATCTATATCTTTTAGGTACAGTTTATCTATATCTTTTATCTATCTTTTATACTCTACCTATTCTTATACTCTAAAGTAAGTTCTTGGTTATTTTGAATTTTATTTTAGTTCTTAATTGGTTATTTATTGCAATGATTATATTTATGCTTCATCATTATAAATTCAAAAATAACCCAAATTTATTTTATCATATAATAACAATAATATGAATAATAATGTGAAACCTAATAATATAATTGTTATAAAATTGTTTTCGTAAATCTAAAAATGCTCTCTCAATTTTATTGACCTTGTTGTGGTCAAGCTATTTCGTGGTTTTTCTGTTTTAGTCATATCTTTTAAGGCCTTATATATACGTTCATGTCTCATAAATTATCTCTTTATAATGTAATCATTAATTTAGGTAAGGCTTTTCCATATATTCCAAAATAATATTACCTTTTTATATTGTAATCGTTAATTTAGGTAAGGCGTTTCCATATATCCCAAATAATAATTACCTTTTTCTTTGAATATACCATCTTTAGATATTATTTTTTTCCTTTATTACATTTTTCCTTACCTATTTTTCCTTTTCATACCCGAATAGATAATAAGATTTTCCTTAAGTTCTAAATATATTACCTAAATTTCTATTTGGGGCTACTTTAGGTCATATCTCCGCACATTAAGAAAAACATAGAATATTTTTAGTTCAATATTCGGCTGTTTCTTTCTAAGAATCCCTCACACGAATTCAGAATAAACTATCCAGCCACATATATGTACCTTAATTCATTCTGATTCAAAATCTTCAGCATGTTCTTTATCCAAAATCGAATCTGATCAAATCAAATCTAAATAAAAAAGCCGATTTCGGATAGACTTACATCTACTCCAAAATCGACTTTCAAAATGCTTAACAACTTTTTATTATAAGTATTTCTTTAAATCTTCTACCTTGTTTAATGCTTCCCAAGGAAGGTTCAAATCGTTTCTTCCGAAATGACCGTAGCTTGAGGTCTGCTTGTAAATAGGTCTTCTAAGATCAAGCATCTTAATGATTCCTGCAGGACGAAGATCGAAGTTTGCACGTACTGCTGTAAGAATCTTATCCTCTGAAATCTTGCCTGTTCCGAAGGTATCTACTCTGACTGAAGTAGGTTCAGCGACACCGATAGCATAGGAAAGCTGAATCTCACACTTGTCAGCAAGGCCTGCTGCAACGATGTTCTTGGCAACGTATCTGGCTGCATATGCTGCAGAACGGTCAACCTTGGTACAGTCCTTTCCTGAGAATGCACCGCCGCCGTGACGAGCCATTCCACCATATGTATCAACGATAATCTTACGTCCGGTAAGACCTGCATCACCGTGAGGTCCACCGATTACGAAACGACCGGTAGGATTGATAAAGAACTTGGTCTCATCATCAATCAAATTCTTAGGAAGAATAGGATCAAATACATACTTCTTAATATCTGCATGAATCTGCTCCTGCGTTACATCTTCATCATGCTGTGTTGAGAGAACAACCGCTTCCAATCTGATGGGATTGTCCTGCTCATCATATTCTACAGAAACCTGTGTCTTACCATCGGGACGAAGGTAAGAAAGTGTTCCGTCCTTACGAACCTTGGTAAGCTGAAGTGCAAGCTTGTGAGCAAGTGAAATAGGATAAGGCATATATTCCTCTGTCTCGTTGGTTGCATATCCAAACATCATACCCTGGTCTCCGGCACCGGTATCCAATTCATCAGTAAGGGAACCTTCCTTTGCTTCAAGAGCCTTATCAACGCCCATAGCAATATCTGCTGACTGCTGGTCAAGTGCTACCATAACTGCACATGAATTGCCGTCAAGTCCCTTGGCACCGTCATCATAACCAATCTCAAGAACGGTCTTTCTAACGATTGCAGGAATATCAAGCTGTGCCTTGGTGGTAATCTCACCTGTAACTAATACATAACCTGTACAAGATACTGTCTCGCAGGCTACTCTACTCATAGGATCCTGCTCAAAGCAAGCATCCAAAATAGCATCTGATACAGCGTCACATACTTTATCAGGATGTCCTTCGGTAACTGATTCTGAAGTAAATAATCTCTTTTCCATTTTATCTCCTTTATTTTACATAAAAAAATCCGCTTATTTTCATAAGCGGACTTGGTTACACAACACTCAAATCCTCTTATTGTTCAAGACTTACTCGCTCAGGTAGGCACCTTCCACTAGGGGGTTGCCGTGGCTTCACAGATCCTATGTATCTCCACCACTCTGAATAAGAGAATGCTCTTTATTTAATTCGTACAAGGACTAACATACACCCAAGACAGGTAAATGTCAACCAACTTTTAATTTAAACTTCTGAAGTTCCTTCTCTGTGCATACCAAATCAATCTGTGCACCGAGACTCTGCAGCTTCAAATGGAAATCTTCATATCCTCTGGCGATGTAATGAATATCGTCTACCAGGGTGATTCCCTCTGCAGCAAGGCCTGCAATTACAAGTGCTGCACCTGCTCTTAAGTCAGGAGCAGAAAGGCTTGCGCCTGTATATTTCTCAACACCATCAATAATAGCGGTGGTACCCTCTACCTTGATGTTGGCACCCATACGGGTTAACTCATCAACATACTTAAATCTGTTTTCAAAAATAGTATCTGTAACAATACTGGTTCCATCAGAAAGTGCAAGTGCTACAGTAATCTGTGGCTGCATATCTGTAGGGAATCCGGGATAAGGAAGGGTCTTTACATGTGTATGCTTTAAAGGTTTAGAACAAACAACTCTCATTGCATCGTCGTTTTCCTCTACCTCGCAACCCATTTCCAAAAGCTTAGCTGTAATGGACTCTAAGTGCTTGGGAATTACATTCTTGACTGTAATATCACCCTTGGTAAGTGCCGCAGCGAACATAAAGGTTCCTGCTTCAATCTGATCAGGGATAATTGCATACTCAGAACCATGGAGCTTGGGAACACCGGCAATACGAATAACATCAGTACCTGCACCCTTAATCTTGGCGCCCATGCTGTTTAAGAAGTTCGCAAGGTCTACTACATGAGGCTCCTTTGCTGCGTTCTCAATGATGGTTTGTCCCTCTGCCATAGATGCTGCCATCATAACATTGATGGTTGCACCAACACTGACACAGTCCATATAAATATGGCTTCCAACAAGTCTCTCTGCTTTGGTTTTAATCAGGCCGTGTTCAATTACAACCTCTGCACCCAAAGCCTTGAAGCCCTTAATATGCTGGTCAATCGCTCTGCATCCAATATCACAACCACCGGGAAGTGCTACTTCTGCATGCTTATATTTTCCGAGCAGAGCACCAATTAAATAGTAGGATGCTCTGATCTTCTTAATATTTTCATTATCAATCACAAGATTGTTAATCTGAGATGCGTTCAAGGAGAAGCTATGTCTGTCCTTACGATTTACAAGAACACCGATATCTCTCATTGCATCCAGTAATACGTTTGTATCACGAACATCAGGTACATTATCAATATGAACTGTATCATCAGTCATAACACAAGCTGCCAATATGGGAAGTGCCGCGTTCTTTGCGCCACCAATTTCTACTTCGCCAACCAATGGATTGCCGCCTTTTATTGCGTATTGTTCCATTTTCTAACCCTCTTACTTTGTTGATACTAACAGGATGTATCTTCTAAAACGAAATACGTGCATAACACTAGATAGAGTATACACTCCTTGTTAGTATACCACATATATTTATTTTGTAAAACAGAACTTTTGTTCTAAGTCCTTAATCCAGATAGTTCAAAGGATTTACCTGCGTACCATCGATCAGGATTTCAAAGTGAAGGTGAGGGCCGGTACTTACACCGGTATTTCCGCTCAACGCAATCTTATCGCCCTGTTTTACCTTGTCACCAACGCTGACAAGAATCTTGCTTAAATGTCCGTATCTGGTCTGTCGTCCATCTTCATGATCAATGTAAATAACATTACCATAACCGCTACCCCAACCAGCCTTGGAAACCTTACCGCCACAGGATGCATAAACAGAGGTACCTGTAGGTACTGCCCAGTCAACACCCTTATGATAAGTACTTGCACCCTTCGTAGGTGCTTTTCTCTTACCAAAGCCTGAGGTCTGACGTCCGCCATTGATTGGTCTGATGTAGGTCGGAGGGATTTTGGTTCCTCTTTCTACGATCTTTTCAATAGCTTCCATCACTACTTCTTCTTTTAATATTTCCCTATTTTGCAAAGAATCATTCAGATAATCTTCTTTTGCCACAATTTTTCTAAAACCGGCAGAGGGTTGCTGCACAACCTTGGTCTGGTTTGTATACCAGTCATCTCTGTCTACGAAAACAATGGGAGCATCATAAATTTCTTCATAATAGTTTACTTCGCTACGGAAAACGGATACCTCCGGCTCCGGAACTGTCACGATCAGCTCCTGATCCACATGAATCATGGAGGAGGTATTTTCCAGACTATCATTCAGTTCCACGATACGATCCATGGGTATATCGACCTTAATTGCGATTTCCGATAGAGTATCACCTGGCTGAACCTTATAAATTGTTTGCGTTTCTTCTTCCTTGGTTACTTCCTCGATTGCCTCCTGCAAACTTTTTACCTGACTTGCAGGAACATAGGACTCCACAACCTCTACCTTTTCGGTAAAGTTCATGGTAGAAATACCAAGCTCATAGTCCTCAAAACCTTTTTCTTTTTCTATTTCGGCTTTGTTGTAAAAATCCTTAAAGCTGGCTGAAAAACCGGCTTCCGTGGACTGCTTTTTTAAAGCCTCTGCATTACCATCCGATTTCTTTTGTATATCGGCTGTAATAACCGGAATATCTCTGTTTCTGTCCTGTGACAACAGCACTTCAAAGTTCTGCTCTTCATCGTATTTATTGATGACCGCCTGCAAAAGCATTTGAATATCATCCTTGTCCTTTACATTTACCATGTAATCGTTCAGCTTAACAGTATAGGATCTTTCCGGCTTCTTAATAACATCGTTCAAAATGATCTGTTTCATATTGGCCTTCAGCATGCTATCTTCCGTAGCACTTTCTGCTTCTATGCCTTCTCCCACAGTTACCTCGGTTTCCACCAAAATCATATTTCCCGAAGCCTTGGACAGTTCCTTTCTTGCCTGCAGGGAAAGCTTCTCTGCATCTGCAGGGTCCAAAACAGTACCAATATTTCTTCCATTGAAATATACCGGGTACACTGTAACAGGCTGATCCTTTTTCTTGTTAAGAACAGGAATCAGGGCCACTACAATACAAATCGCCAGTATTCCGCATAAAATCACGGTAGAATTGCTACCCTTTTTTTGCTTTTTCATTCTTATAATCCCTATTTCTTCTTTACACTATACCCAAAACTACCAATTTTTTCTCCGCAGGTTAAGTAATCGCCATGGGAGTACACAATAGGATTGGCTTTTTCCAAATGGAACTTGCCGCTTTCGTCCATATACTGATCATCAACATGTACTGCAACTACTTCTGCAATAAACATATCGTGTGATCCAAGATGAAGCACATCCTTTACCTTGCACTCCAAATTTACAGGACTTTCCTTAATCATAGGAGCATTTACCTTGTCTCCTTTTTCGGGAGTTAAATGCATAATTTCAAACTTTTCTACGTCTCTACCACTTCTGACACCGCAGTAATCTGTTGCACTGGTCAGGTTCTTGGTCACCAGATTTACAACAAATTCTCCGGTTTCCTTCAAAATATCATAGGAATATCTTTCCGGTCTGACTGAGATGGAAAGCATTGGAGGATCACTACAGATAGTTCCTGTCCAAGCTACTGTAATAATATTTGATTTCCCCTCTTTGTCTGCTACAGATACCATTACAACAGGTAATGGATAGAGCATGTTTCCGGGTTTCCATGATTGCTTCGCCATTGTTAATACCTCTTAATTCTAAAAATACTTATTTAATCAAAGTTAATACAAGATTACCGATTGCTGCCACAGCTGCAAGAATTGCCATTACCATAGCAAAGGTAGTCTTATTGTTAATGTTTTTAAGCTTACTTTCCAGGGAATCTGTCTGTTTGGAAATCTCCTCCAGGGTAACTGCCTGTACATTACGATATACCTTTACGCTTTCCTTGTGGAAGAACTCAAACAAAGCCTCATTCTGCTGCTTTGTATTATCCTTCATAGCACTTTCCAAATCTTCACTACCTTGCTGCATGGAATTGATTTTCTCAATACCGGACGCAACCAGTTCATCGATTCCTTCTGTATTAATCTGTGCAGACTGGATCTTGTTTAAGCCTTCCTCCAGTGTCTGCTCCATTTTCAACATATTTGCTTTGGAAGCCTCATTGACCTCTTCCAAGCGCTTCATCATCTCTTCCGCACTTTTATTGGTCTCACGAAGACCCATAAGGGACTGATTGGTCTGCTCCTGAAGATTCTGAAGTCTGTCATAAGCTTCCTTCGAATTTTCCTGCACCTTATGAATGTCTGCATAAGCCTGTGAAGCATTATTCTGAACCTGAATAATCCCTTCCACCGTCTGCTGTGCCGAAGGAGCGATACTCTTCAATTCATCTAAATATACTTCGTATTGTCTTGCCTGATCTCTAACCTGTTCCAGTTCCAATGCATCGGCGGCGCAATTTCCCTTAATGATTTCCTGGGCTGTATACTTTTGTGCTAACTGATCAATAAATGTATCCATTTTTTCCTCCGTTACTTACATCCAAGGCCTGTTTATCCGTTTCTTTCACGCTTGTCCCCAAGTAGGGACATACGAATCTATATTAGCATTTTTCCTTTTACAATACAAGAAGTCACCATGATAATTCCTAGTTTATTTTTTGTTCACAATTTCATGTACATTTTGCCCTTTAGAAAGGGCTTTATCCATGGCTCTTCCTGGGTTTCGAGCTCGTTTTTTGTCATATTTTTGTATATTTTGCACAATAAACCACTTCTATTTCTGCCTTTATTCGTAATTTTAACTAGATATTTACAGTTTGTTCACATTTTATTCATATCTTACTGTTATATTAATCTTGTAAAGAATTTTAAATAATTTTTTTCATAATTGCCCGGACGCCTTCGAGGTGTCTGGGCACTCCTCTTTTATAGGGTTTCTTTTATATTTAAGTAAGAATCTACAAAAAGAGGCACCTGCCCACAAGCAAGTGCCTCTTTTACTTTAATTCTATTTACTGAATGCTAAGACCATAATCCTCAGGATTTACCCAGGAAGTTTTCATAGTATCAGATATAATTCGTACATCAGAGATTGTTCCAGTTTCCTTGCTGATTGTAAACTTAATCTCATATCGGTCAAATCTAATCATAGCTTTATTTCCCTGAACCAATGCAATTTCAGGATGTTCATCCAAAACAAAGATGTGATATACGAGATCATTTTGATTTACATATGCCACAAAATTCTGTCCTGCATAATCATCAAGTGCCTTTATGTTTTCTATTTCCGGGATTCCCCAGGATGCCAATGTATCCTTCATTGTTGAAAAGGTAAATCTTTCATCCTCACTAATCTTTACCGGGTTTTGACTATATCTGGACTTATTTAAAACAATACCCTTGGGAGCATAACAGTCACCTTCGTAGGTAAATGGGAACTCCATATACCATACGGTTGCATCCTTAATGGAAATCGTTGATTCTGTTTCGTTGACAACATATACGGAAAAGGCACAATCATCTCCTTTTTCTGTATTGTAGAAAGAAGCAACAAATCCCTTGTCGGGCTCTAAAAGTCTGTTTTCATCAATCTGTATATTCTTTTTTTTGTCATACATCTGGTATCTTTCAGGAACCTGTAGTAAAAATTCTGCAAATGACATATTGTGTACCACGGTATAAATCGTATCATCTACCTGGAATTTAAAGTCAGTAAAGTCTGCATCCAAAATCTCCTGCATAGGTTCATAATGTACGTACATAGGGTCAATGACTTCTTCGGGTGTTTCTACCACCTCTTCTGAAGTTTCCTCGGATACTTCGGAAACAGCTTCTGCTTCGGAAGACTCTTCTGTTTCTTCAGATTCCTTCTCTTCTTCCTGAACACTTTCTTTTTTGGTCTTTGTCTCTTTTTCTTCTTCCTCAGTCTCACTACCGCAAGCAGTAAAGTTAAGACACATCATAGCTGTAAGTGCGAATAATAAAAGTCTCTTTTTCATAATGTCTCCTTTTAATTTACAGGACTAAATCCATAATCCTCAGGATTTACCCAGGAGGTTGTTACATATTCTGTGGTACCGTAAAATCTTTTCACTGTACCGGTCTCCTTACTCAGTTCAAAATAGAATCTAAAGCAAGGATAATGAATCATTACTTTAGCTCCCTGTACATTACAGATCCATGCGCCTTCCGGTCTCAAACAATAGATGTTGTATTCCAAGTCATTGTTTGAGGTAAAGCAGCAATAGTACTCACCGCAGTGATCATCCAAACGCTCTCCACCCTTTTCCGGGATACCAAAGCTTTCCATGGTAGCACGCACGTTGGCAAAGGTAAATCTCTCATCCTCTGACAGCTTCAATGGATTTTCTCTGTTGACTGACATGTTCGCAGGCACGCCCTTGGCAAGATATACATCTCCTTCATATACAGCAACCAAGGACAAATAGACAACGGGACAATCCTTAATGGACGTTGTCTGTTCTGTGAAGTTACGCACAACTGCATAAAATCCTGCATCACTTGCCTTCTCATGGCTGGTGAAGTATACAGACATCCCCTCACCCGGCTCAATCAGTCTATCCGGTGTGATATCCTTCTTGCCATCTGTAATATGATAATATTCAGGAAGTGTCTCCATGTATTCACCCAAGGTCATATTAACAGGCCACTCAATAATATCGTCATCTACCTGGAATTTAAAATCCAAAAATTCCGCATCAATAATTTCCTGCTTTGGCAAGTAATATGCCGGTGCCTCTTCTACCACTTCCTCCACAGTTTTCTCTGTAGCATCTGTTTCTTGTGCATCCTTTGTTTCTTCATTTTCACTTTCAGAATCCTTGCTCTCTTCTACTTCCTTGGATTCCTCTGTCTTTACCTTGCTTTCCTTTTCCTCAGTCTCACCCTCATCTCCACATGCAGTAAGCTGGAAACATAAAAGCGCTGTCATCAATAAAAGTAAACTCTTTTTCTTCATTCTAAACTCCTTTTCTCGTGGACCCGTGCCCAGACCCTACTAATACTATAGTTTTCCATTCCATAAATCAATATGAAAATTCGCTAAAATACTTTAAAAACGGGCAAAAAAAAGAATGTATCATCCAAAAAGGATCATACATTCCTAAATCTACTCCAAATCCGGATGCTGGGACTGGCTGATGGAGGTAATCTCCTCATTCAGCGAAAGCATGCGGGCATCCAGGTCAGATACCATACGGGCACATTCTACAAGCTCGCTCTTAATATGCTCCGGTGCATCTCCTTCAAATTTGTAATGAATCTTGTGCTCCAAGCTTGCCCAAAAGTCCATAGCAACTGTTCTAATCTGAATCTCTACCTTGGTATCAACAATCTTATCGGATAAGTATACAGGAACCGTAACTATCATATGGTAGCTCTTGTAACCACTTACCTTAGGATAGGTAATATAGTCCTTGGT
Source organism: Acetatifactor sp. (assembly GCA_045616525.1). GTDB lineage: Bacteria > Bacillota > Clostridia > Lachnospirales > Lachnospiraceae > Acetatifactor. The sequence goes on from JAZLGY010000092.1 coordinate 19,587, forward strand.
TGCAATGACCTTGATATCCTTCTGTACGCTGAGCATCTCGGCAATTCGATAAATGTCAGATGTGAAGGAACAAATAATACGAATACCTGCAATATCATTGACATGTGCAATCATGTTTTCAATGGTGGATTCGTATCCGCTTCTCTTTAACTTTTTAACAATACTTTCCGGTGACTTGATTCTGGCTTTTATATGTTCAATAGGATTGTATCTGTGGACATGCTGGAATTCATCATTCAAAATCTCCATCTTGGTCTCAACCTGCTTAAGCGCCGCGTTGTAAACCAGATTGACTTCCTTCCAGCTATCAATACCGCTGTTGTCTACTTTTAATTCCATAGGTGCTCCCTTTTTTTCGTTATTGCATAAAATTACATTGTCATTATAACATAAAGCATCGAATAATAGTATATTTTTCAATATGATTTCACCTTTTTTTCACATTTTCTTTATAAATTTTCCTCCCACAAAGGCCGGCAATTTAATATATGTGAAGAAGTTTATAAAAATACCCTATTTTCAAATTTTTTTTCGTGTTATAATGAGCCCAGTTTTATTTTAAGAAAGGAGCCTTTTATGTTTCGTTTGTGGGCAAAGCAATGGAAAGACAATCATTTGATTCGAGATATGGTGGTTGAAAATAATGAAAATGACACTCGTACCCACAAGGTACTGAAGGCCTTGGATCAGGTATGTTATGAATTCGATCTTGGCAAGCCCATCTGGCTAACCTCCACCCAGAAGGAATTCGGCAAGAGAGGCCGCACAAGATTCTCTCAGGACAACTTCGTAGAAGCCATTGATTTTGACTATTTGGAAATTCAGATGATTGAAGAAGATTAATATTGTTTTCTATTACAGGAAAGTCACTATTGACTTTCCTGTTTTTATGTTGTAGTATTCGTATTGTAGAACGTAGTATTGATTACTACATGTCATTTTAAAAGAACTACTTATTGTGTTTTAGTGAATATATACATTTCTCCGGAAGTAATATTCACTTTTATAAAGGAGGCAATTATGCAACTTACAATCAGAGAACCGGGCAGTGCCCTTACCCATTTTATCGCTATGATGGCAACCCTCGTAGCTGCATCGCCATTACTGATCAAGGCAGCTTTTTCCAGTCAATCCTGTCTGATTGCCATGACCATCTTTGTCATCAGCATGATTGCACTCTATGGTGCCAGCGCAACCTACCACAGTGTCAATCTTTCCGGAAAAGCCTTACGTGTATTTCGTAAAATCGATCACATGATGATTTTCGTATTAATCGCCGGCTCCTATACACCGGTTTGTATGATTATTCTGGACAAATCCATGGGCTATCGACTCCTTGCACTTGTTTGGGGAATTGCAATCTTCGGAATCCTCATTAAATCTATCTGGATCACCTGCCCTAAGTGGTTTTCCTCCATGCTTTACATTTCCATGGGTTGGGTTTGTCTCCTAGTATTCGGTGAGCTTTGGACCACACTTCCTCGTGCAGCCTTTCTTTGGCTCCTTGCGGGCGGTATCATTTACACCATCGGCGGCATCATCTACGCCCTCAAGCTTTCCGTTTTCAACGGTAAACACAAATACTTCGGCTCCCACGAAATCTTCCACCTTTTCGTTATGGGCGGTAGCCTCTGCCACTTCATCTTCATGTACTTTTACGTAGCCTAAACGCAAGTGGCCCCGGTATCAGACAGGCCAGGCCCCCGCAGTCGGTAGCACCACTCACACCGCATGGGCTGCGCCTACATCCTGTTTTGCGACCGTTATTTCACGTCGGTACTTCAAAAAACTAGGGTTAGGAAGTGGCCTGAATATATTTTTTTCAGACACGTTCGCACTCGACATTTTCCGTAGCGGATACTAACAAAAAAAATACAGGCAAGATAATTCCCATAAATGGGTTTATCTTGCCTGTATTTTTTTGAAGTACCGACGGAAAATAAAGGTCTGAAAAAAATATATTCAGGTCACTTCCCCCTAGTTTTTTGTTAGTATCCGCTACGAGAAATGCAGAACGAGAGTGTGTCGCCAAAACAGGATGTAGGCGCAGCCCATGCGGTGTGAGTGGTGCTACCGACTGCGGGGGCCTGGCCTGTCTAATACCGGGGTCCACTTAATTTCCCTACAGTATGGTTTCCATGGTGGTTTTGAGGGGCACCATGCCCATAGCGTCGTAGAAGGCTCTGGCGGTAGGGTTGCAGTCCCATACGTTTAGGGTGATACGGTAGCAGCCCTGCTCCTTGGCAAAGTTCTTGACGTACTCGTAGAGGCCGGAAGCTACATGCTGCTTTCTGGCTTTCTCATCTACACAAATATCATCGATGTAAAGGGATTTCATGTCCTGAAGACATTGTTCTCCTTTTACTTCCTCGAAGATACAGAAAGCATAACCTAAAACCTCTTCTTTTTCGTTTACTGAAACAAAGATAGGATGTGTATCATCTTCAAAAAGTTTTAACAACTGTTCATCGGAGTATTTCTTGGTGTGTGGAATGAAAATATCAGGTCTGGGAATGGCATGTACCATTAAAACCTGACGAAGTAAACTGTTTACACCTTCCAAATCACTTTTTTTTGCACGACGAATCATATTTTTTTCTCCCTCATTTTATCTATACGGAAATATAGAGGGTAAAGCCCTTGGGCCCTACCCTCTTTTCATAACTTATAAATGTTTCCGAATTAGTCCTCGTAACCGTTAGGATTGTTGCTCTGCCATCTCCAGGAATCGGCACACATATCCTTGATGCCGTACTGTGCTTCCCAGCCAAGCTCCTGCTTTGCAAGAGATGCATCTGAATAACAGGTTGCGATGTCTCCGGCACGTCTTTCCTTGATTACATAAGGAATCTTTACGCCGTTAGCTTCCTCAAAATTCTTGACAATGTCAAGTACGCTATAGCCTACACCGGTACCCAAGTTGTAAATCTTGAGACCTGCTTTTTCTTCAATCTTCTTTAATGCCTTTACATGACCAAGTGCAAGATCAACTACATGGATGTAGTCTCTCACGCCGGTTCCATCAGGAGTATCATAGTCATCACCAAATACACCTAACTGCTGAAGCTTACCAACTGCAACCTGTGTAATATAAGGCATCAAGTTGTTAGGAATACCATTAGGGTTCTCACCGATGGTACCACTCTTGTGTGCACCGATTGGATTGAAGTATCTGAGTAAGATTACATTCCATTCAGGATCTGCCTTCTGAATATCTGAAAGAATCTGCTCAAGCATTGACTTGGTCCAACCGTAAGGATTGGTACACTCTCCCTTCGGACACTCCTCTGTAATAGGAATAAATGCAGGGTTTCCGTAAACAGTTGCGCTGGAAGAGAATATAATGTTCTTTACGCCATTCTTTCTCATAACGTCAACTAATGTTAAGGTACCTGCAATGTTATTCTCATAATATTCCCAAGGCTTCTGTACAGATTCGCCTACAGCCTTTAAGCCTGCAAAGTGAATAACTGCATCCACCTTTTCTTTTGCAAAGATTTCTTCCAATGCTGCTCTGTCAAGAATATCAGCCTTGTAAAAAGGAACTGCCTTTCCTGTAATCTTTTCTACTCTCTTTAAGCTCTTTTCGCTGGAATTGGAAAGGTTGTCCAAAACAACAACATCATATCCTGCATTCTGCAATTCAACTACAGTATGGCTTCCGATGTATCCTGCACCGCCTGTAACTAAAATCTTCATTTCTATATCCTCCTAATTTGCATTCTGTTCAGAATTGTCTTGTATAAATTCTGTATATTCACCATAAACCTTAGCCCAAGGTCAAGGTCAATATAATATTTCAAGTAATAACAACACACTCAGTATACAACATTTTTTCTTGTTTGTAATATACTTCATAAAATCTTAAACTTCACAATAAAAACGGGCCTCGCCAAGTTGCGAAGCCCATTCCTATTTCAATTATAAAGTCACACCGTTCTCTACTAAAAGTGCACGTGCGCTTTCTACAGAGTCAACACCGGTTTTGTTCTTAATCGGTGCGAATTCCTTATTACGAACTACTTCGTAAGGAAGACAGCTGTCCATCTGATGGATCATATCAAGAACAAGGCTCTCAAACTTGTAACCATTCGGTGTTTCAGGCTTTACAAGGTTACCTGCTTCATCAAGATAAGGAATCTTCTTCTCAACAATGTGAAGAGGCATGTTGCCTGCAAGTAAAGCTTCCAAAGCATCTACTCTGAAGAGGTAGTTTAAGATTACACCGAAGTTGTAAGCAGGATCACCCTTCTCATTCTTGGCATTCATAAGTTCCTCTGTTAATTCATAATACTCAACGATAGAAGGCTTTCCATCCTCTAAGCACATAACTCCAACCTTCTCATCAGGAGCGTTCTTACGAACTACCTTGGCACCAACAACACATTTCTTCTCGATGGTAGCACCGATAAAGCAAGGATCACAGATTCTCTGGAGAACATTATCTACGGCAAAAACATTGAACCATTCAATGCCTTCCTTCTTAACTACATCCAAAAGACCTGCATTCTTTAAAGAGATAAACCAGCCACCGTTTCCGTTAGGAGAGGTAGAAAGCTTGCCCTTCTCTTCCAAGTAAATCTTGCCTTCGTAATCTGTTGCTGCTGCCATCTCCTGTTTGAAGAAATGAACATATTCAGCCTTGTATCCAAAGAAATTCTTTTCCTTTAAGAAAGCGATTGTCTTGTCATTGTTCTTGTCACTGGTCATGATAAATAAATGGAACCAGCTGTCGCTTGCCTTAACAACATCAAGCATGTTGTTAATAAGACATTCAAAAATGTAAAGCTCCTTTGTGGTACCAACATTGTACATACCCTTAGGATCATCAGAACCAAGTCTGGTTCCCATACCACCTGCAAGTAAAAGTGCTGCACACTTGCCTGCCTTCAAGGCTTCAATACCTGTCTTGGTGAAGCTTTCCTTGCCGGCCTCAATCTCGGTTAATTCCATGGCTGCCAAAGGAGTAATCTTACCCTTCTGTGCCAAATCCTCCTTGTGCTTGCATGCCTCAAGGATGCTCATATCTGTTTCATCAATCTGAATTAATAACTGCTGTTTTTCTTCTTCGCTTAACTGATCATAGTACTTCAATACATGGCTCTGACCATACTTTTCAAGTTTTTCTTTTGCCTCAACTAAATTCATGATAACCTCTCATTCTGTCGATTGATCGACACACTACAACATCAATTCACCAAAAAAATCCTTAGACACCAGGTACTCTTCTTTATGTCGTAATAGCAAAGCCTTCAGTTCAGCGTGCTCGTGCCCAATATCATTCAATGCGTTGCTTATATTATTACCATTAATACAGCATAAGTCAAGAAATAATTGTATTTGTGCTCGGTTATCATAGCACTCATTTAAAATTACCAGCCATGCCTCTTCCGTGTCCGAGCCCTTGGTATGATTTTGGAGATATTCTTCCAGCATTCCCTTCAGTTTTTCTCCCAGCATTTCGCTGTTTTGTAAACGAAGCATGGCAATTCTGACCTTGCTTTTTCTTTTTTCTCTCATAAAAGCATTTAAATCGGTACTGCCGTAGTCCTCTTCCCCACAGAGAATCTGCTTGGCATATCCCTCCTGGTCATCCTCAAGTAGTAAGGCCTCTGCTTTTTTGTCCCACTTTTCAAACCAGTCCTTGCTTCCCACATTTTCCGGTTCCAACAGATAATAGGTTCCAAGCTTATTGACTGCGCCCGCAAGTAGGGCTGCTGCCGCTCTGCTCCAGGCTTTATCTTCAAAGGAACGAATTTCCTTAATTGCCACGCAATCCTGAAAAATATTTTTGCCAATCTCAGGACACACCGACGGAAATTCAACCTCTTCCAAACTACTGCAAAAGGCAAAGGCATAATCTCCTATCCTCTTTAATTTATCCGGAAGGCTAATTCTTTTTACAGTCTTTTTGCTTAAAAAGGCTTTCTTTTCGATGCCAACAACGCTCCTGCCTTCGATTTCCTCCGGCACCTCCACTTCAATGGGGCGTCCCGTCAGGGAGGTGATCCATACCTCACCTGCATTGACTGTATAACGAAGTCCATATGAACCTAAATCCAATTCCCACTCTTTTACCACGCTTGCTTCTTCCTCTTATAAATTCAATTCTTTGATCTCCTGCAGAATCTGGTCCTTACGCTCGCCCAGCATCAGTTCACTGCTATACTTCTGGTAATCGCTGCTGCCAAAGGCTGCAATATAGCCTGCTCCATGACCGGATACAGTAAGCTCCGTAACAAACAAAAGCATTTCATTGCCCTCCTCAAAGGCTTTCGCCACAAAGCTAAATACATTGTGAAGTCTTTCGCTTGTTCTCTGGGTATTCTTTTTAAGACCTTCCACTGCCTGTCCGTAAAAGACTGCCACCTGACCATAGCTATCCGTAGCCTTGTCTCCCTCGCTCTCTGCAACAACCTTTCTGCATTTTTCAAGGAAGCGAAGCACTCTCTTACCCTTTTTATGCTCCTCCTTGGACAAAGCACCTGCTCTCTCTAGGCTTAACAGCTGCTTTTGCTTCTTCTCTTCCAGCTCCTTCATAAAGTCAACAACATCGCCAGAAGTCTTTTCCTCTGTCGCAAAATTCTTGACCGCCACCAAAAGAGTTCTTACATCTGAAAGCATACCGGCCTCATCCATTACATCCTTCATCTCGGAAAGAATCTGATCCTTTAGCATACCAAGGAGAGATAATCTTTCATCAAAGGGAGCCTTCTTGGCACGAGCTACGGCATTTTCCGGAATTTCTCCTTCCATGATTTCCGTAATCTTATAGTCACGCTTGTATTTATTATAGAGATCGTAATAGGCTGCAAACTCCTTCACGATTCTGTCATTTCGAATGTATTGAGAAACCAGGGTATCATCCACACCAAGGCCATCCTCTTCATACTGCTTCAGGATTTCCGACAAATCCTCCCAGCCTCTGGCTGTTGCATAGCTTCTTCCCTTGGTGGTCATTTCCATGTGATAAAAATATTCTTTTTTCAGTTCCAAGAAGCTTAATATGGCATTGTGAATGCCTCTCTCTATGGCGTATTCCTTCCAGACATTTAAATCCGGTTCCACTTCAATGAGCTTTAATCTATCCATGGTAACAACATCAAACTCTCTTACGGACTTGTTGTATTCCGGCGGATTGCCTGCGGTTACAATGACCCAGCCCTCCGGCACTCTGTGTTTGCCGAAAATCTTGTACTGTAAAAACTGCAGCATGGCAGGCGCCAGGGTTTCAGATACACAGTTAATCTCATCCAGGAAAAGGATTCCTTCCTTGATTCCACTTTCCTCCATGGTCTCATAAACGGCAGCAATGATCTCACTCATGGTATATTCAGAGATTTCAAATTCCTGCTCTCCATACTTTTTGTGGGCAATGAAGGGTAATCCAAGTGCAGACTGCCTGGTGTGATGTGTCATAGAATAGGACACAAGACCCACTCCCATCTCCTGTGCAATCTGCTCCATAATTGCGGTTTTACCGATTCCCGGTGCACCTAAGAGAAAGATGGGACGCTGTCTTACTACCGGAATCGCGTAATCCCCAAACTCATCCTTCTTTAAATATACGTTGACTGAATTTTTAATATATTCCTTCGCTTTTTTTATATTCATCCTTCATTTTCCTCCAGCTCCTCTTCCTCTAAGACTACCTTCATGGTCCAGGGGGGAACGCTTTGCCGATATTCATCCTCTGATAAAAAGGCAAAAATCACTTTATAATCCCGCATTCTTTCCGGGTAAATTCCATAACCATCTGTAAAATAAATCAGGCCTTTTAGGTTTTCAAACTCTCCCTGCAAAATCAGGTCATCTACATATTCAAACACCGGCCGAAAATCTGTACCGCCAAAGCCTACAAGCTTACCGTTTTGGATAAACTCTTCCAGCTCCTCTGTGCTTGTAATCTTGGTATCCTTTTGCACCTGATTGTCACACTGAATAATATGCACATTAATCTTGGAAAAGAAATTCTCTGTTCCCTTTAATATAGAATAGGTTTTTCGTAAAAAGGCTCGAACCAAGGCTCCCCTACAAGAGGAGGAGGTATCCAGTGCAATTACAAAGTCCTTGATTTTCTTGCTGTCCTTGTACTCTAAGGGCTCTACAAGGGGCATATTTCCATAGGTACTTAATCCATAGGTATAATAGATATAATCAAACTCCTCATCGTTGATGGTCATATCCTCTCCCATCACCGTGAAGGCTTGCAATATGGAAGTGTAGTTGTACCTGTCTCTGGTGGCCTGCTTTAAGTTTTCCTCCAAGGCTTCCCCACCATTTTTTAATTTGGAAAAGGATTTTAAATCCGCCTTCATGCGTTCCGCAATCTTTTCTAACTCCTTCATAGAGATTTCCATCTCCGGCGTATCCGCCCAGAACATGTGACTGTCTCTGTGAAAAAGTCTTCGAATCTCTCCCTGTTCCCCCGGTGTTGGAGGGGTATGCTTCATATATCGGTAGATTTTTTCTGCCGTCAGTCCGCCACAGTCTTCCTTCCAAACCTTGAGTTTTCCCAGGGCTTCTCTGTCAGTATCTAACATAAACATCTTTTCGTTCAGATCCAGTATGACATTTTCTACTGCCATATCTGTTGCCATCTCCCAAAGATTAGGCTCCAGCTCTTCACACCTGAAGGGATGATAAAATATGCCATGTAATATCAAATGTAAAACCAGTCTGTTTAACAGATTGGGATTTTTTTCATAATCCTTTAGAATCTGCACGCCGTCATAGAAAATATCCTTGCCCTTCATGGCAATTTTATCCTGAAAGCCATTTTCCTTGAAGCTAAAATGCATTAAGGCCAGGTCCAAGAAACGCATAGAAACCAGGATATTATCCCTAACAAGAGACAATACCCCGGCTGATAAATCCTTTATTTTCTTTTGGCGTTCCATGTCCTGTCCGCTCATATATTTCTTCGTTTTTCTTTCTTAAGTCTCGTGAATCTAGGTCTATTCCATAAGCTCCTGCAGGGGTGCAATGCGATATCCCATTGCTTCCCACCGTGTAATTAATTCATCCAAAATCTCCGCATTGGTCTTGGAGGTACTATGTAAAAGAACAACGGCCCCCGGATGAATCCGTTCTGTCAGCTTCTTTAAAGCCTCCTCATGGCTTGGCTGATTGTCCTGTTCCCAGTCTACATAGGCAAGGCTCCAAAAGAAGGTGGTATATCCCATCTCCCCTGCCATATCCAGATTTTTTAGATTGTATTTTCCCTGGGGCGGTCTGTAGTATTTGCTAAGATTGGTCCCGGTAATACTATAGAACAAATCCTCAACATCCTTCATTTCCTTTTGAAAGGCTTCCCTTTCTGAGATTTCCAACATGTTTTTATGATGGAACGTGTGATTTCCAACCGTGTGTCCTTCCTCCACCATCCGCTTCACTATGTCCGGTGCAGTTTCTAGGAAGTGTCCCACTACAAAGAAGGTAGCTTTCACATTGTGCTTTTTTAATGCATCTAAAATAGCCTCTGTATTTCCGTTTTCATAGCCCGCATCAAAGGTCAGGTAAAGAATCTTTTCTTCACCCTCTCTCATATAGTAAGCCCCATGCTTACGCAGCTCCTCTATGGAAGCATTTCCTCTTGGCTTACTGTTCTTTACGTTCTTGTCAAATGAAAGTCCCCAGTTCTGGGTATCGCTTACATCACCGGCGCAGGGCAGATTTTCTTCTGCATCGGCCTTTTTTTCCTGTATCGTTTTATGTATGCTGCCAAGAACGATTCCAAGCAGCAGCATCACAAAAAGGAAAAGAATCGTTTTAATATGTTGTCGGATGGCTGTCACCCCACTACAAGCTTTGCAACTATTTTATGCGTTTTCCCTTAAATAATTCCACTTAATTCCTGATAAAGTCTCTTGGCATAGCTGTCGGTCATACCACAGATGGAATCTGTAACAAGTAGCAGTCGAAGATAAAGCTTTTCTTCCTCGCTTTTATCCTTGCTGAAAATATTGTAGATTTCCAGATAGTTTTCACTAATCAGGCTCATCCACTTCACCTGGACTTCATTCATGCCCCTTTTATCCGGATTATATACAAGGGCTGCATCCACCATTTTGCTTAAAAGGAAATTTAAAATGGTATCTGCTGCAATCTCCAGCTTGTAAATCGGAGTGGATACAAAAGCATAATGAAATGCGATTTCCCCTAAGTTATTGGCAACATCTGCTTCCACGCTCTTGGAAAGTAATTCTCGTGAAAAGCTTCCATCCATGATGCTGTCATAGTGATTCATAAAGCTATTGGTTGCACCGGAAAGCAAAAATCCCTGTACATTGACAAGCCAGTTTAGGATTGCAAAATTCTCAGGATTGGTATTTTTCTTTTCCTGTGCCTTCTCATATTTGTTTTCCAGCTTCGCAATGATTTGGCCAAATCTCTCCGGATCTACGGACTTCTCCCTAGCCAGCTTCAGTTCCTTCAAAAGAATATTGTAATTGATAAAGCCCTTTTTATAGGCATCCTCTATATCCGCTGTTTTGTAGGCAATATCATCCGCTGCCTCCAGCACATAGGCAAGGGGGTGTCTTCTACCGTTTGTTCCAAGGCTCTTTTCAAGATTTTCAAACAAATCCTTCTCAGCATAGTAGTAGCCCATTTTCTTCTTATGAATATCGCCGCACTGCTTATCAATTTCCAGGGAGGATCCGGGATACTTGATAATGCTACCAAGAAGGGCCTTGGTCAGGTTCATACCGTGCTCATCCACCAGATAGTGAAGCTTGCTCACAATACGAAGGGCCTGGGTATTACCTTCAAAGTTATAGAAGTCTGCTCTCATCTGTGGGCTCAGCATCTCGGATACCTTTTTCCCCTGATAGGTAAGCTCACCCATATGCTCCTCAAACCATCTGCGGATGACATTTTCTCCAAAATGACCAAAGGGGGGATTGCCAATATCATGCAAAAGACCTGCGCACTGTAAGATATCACATACCGCAGCTTCCTCTTTATATCCAAAATTTTCTTCCGGTTTCTCTGCTTCGATTCTCTTACTAATACTTTGTCCAAGGGATTTGGCGAAGGAAGATACCTCCAGAGAATGGGTCAGTCTGGTACGGATAAAATCACTTTGATCCAGGGGAAACACCTGGGTTTTATCCTGCAAACGACGGAAAGAAGCACTTCCGATGATTCGATGATAATCCTTCTCGAATTCTGTTCTGAGATCCGTACTTTCCGGATTTTTGGGAACGCTTCTAACTCTTTCCTCACATAACAATTGTTTCCAATTCATAGCCTTTTCCTTTCTTAGGCGTCTTCTCCTTTATTACTCCTGCTTCTTCCGGTAACCGCAGTGTAGCAGCTGTCACACATGCTGCTTTTGGTACCAATCGGAAGTAATTTGTCGCATACACTGCATTTTCTTAAGTAAAAGCTCTTGCTCTTACCTAATTCCTTTAGGATGGTTTCCTCTGTTTTGACTCTCTCTTCTCTCACTCTTTCCATGTCATAGAGCTTGCCGAATCTAGTAGAAAACTGATGGTAAAGATCCAACAGCTTATAATAGGTCTCTGCCTTTTCCAGGGTAGTATCTCCCTTGACATGTTCATAGGAAGGGAAGGCTACAGAAACATCTGCAGTATAGGTTTTACAATACTTTTTCCACATATTCATACATTGCTCATTTTTAAGGTCCACATCGCAGGAAATCATATTGTAAAGTTCATGCTTATCCTCAAAATACTGTATGCTGTCCCTGATGTTATTCAGGCTCTTATACTTAATCAGCATTTCCTTAATGTCCGTCTTTTTATAAACCTCCAGGGTTGGCTTGATCTGATACCAGCCGGTCAAAATCTCATCCAAGGGCTGGTCGATATCTAGGAGCACCTGGGGAAATCCGATAATCGCATACTGAATATAATGGTTCATATGATATACACGTTTGATATGCTCTATTGCACTTTCTGAGGTTGCAGCAACATATCCTACGTCATACATGCCTCTTCTGCCGGCACGGCCTGCAATCTGACGTACCTCGTATTCATTCAGTCGTCTGCTTTCCTTGCCGTCATATTTCATGTGCTCCATGAAAATAATTCTTCGAATGGGAAGATTTACACCCAGTCCAATGGCATCGGTTGCCACTACCACCTCATTTTCTCCGTTCAAAAACATTTCAAACTGCTTTTTACGAATCTGTGGTGGAAGATTTCCATAGATGACGCTAGCCTTGATTCCCATCAGCTCCAATCTGGCTGCCACATCCAATACCATTTTCTTGGAAAACAGGATGAGCGCATCTCCCTTTTGCAAATCCGTATCGATTTCAAAGGGCTTGTCTTCAAACTGCAGCTCTGTATTTCTTGTATGTCTTACCATTTCGAATTTAATGTTACATCTTTTCAAAATCTTGCAGATGATGTTTTCGGCTTCCGGTGCCATACACACATGAACTTCCCTGGCCTTGACACCCATAATCAGTCTGGACCAGGCATCGCCTCTGAAGGGATCGCTAATCATCTGGGCCTCATCAATTACCGCAATGTCATATTCTTCTTCCAGATCTACCATCTCTGCAGTACAGGCATAAATCCTGGCATCGGGAGAAACCAATCTCTCCTCTCCGGTCACCATGGTACAGGGAACACCGCAGCCGTTTAATTTATCATATATTTCCAGGGCAAGTAGTCTTAAGGGACCGGCATACACTCCCGACTTGGCCTTTTTCAATCGCTCAACGGATTCATAGGTTTTACCACTATTGGTACCGCCAATATGGAGAATAAACTTTCTGTCCATAGCAAGCGCATTGGTATACTCAATCTCTGCATCGGTCTGCACTCGTTCCATAATAGCCTTGTGCAGCTCCTTTTCTGCACTGACCACATAACGTTTATAAAGCTCACTGATGGATATTGCTACAAGGCTTAAGCCTCTGGTATTCAGTATATACTCAGCAAAACGGTCTGCATGGGCACATTCCTCCAGATACACCATGTCCATGGATATGATCTGTTTTTTCTTTTGCTCCATGCTAAGGAGCTGTCCCTTGTTATGTGTGTTGTCGTAATATTTAATCAACGCTGCACACTGCTTCTTGGGACTGGCGGGAAGGGCTTTTCCGTTATTTAGTCTGGCCTCAATGGTGTCGCGCATCTCCCTGTACAAAAAGTTCGCGCTCTTTGCACTTTTGACACGATTGCCCCTATAGTTTTCAAAATCCTCTTCAAACTTCTTACGGACTTTTTCTTTTGTTTCTCGTGCTAATCTCATTCGCCAAATACCTGTTTAATGCTGTCATAGTGAAGGAAGATTCCCTGGGCAGCAAATTCCTTGATTTCATCCAGTGTGGCAAGCATAGCACCATCGGTCTCTGCCTCCTGTGGCTTTACATCCTCCATGGTAAAGTCACCGATAAACTTGTACACATCTACAAAGTAATTGTCTCCCTTGCCGGGATTTTCTCTGTGATAGGTGAACTCATAACCGCCTTCAAAGCTGCTGACATCTAAGCCTGTTTCCTCTAATACTTCTCTCTTTACAGCATCCAAGGATTCTTCTCCTGCCATTGCGGCACCGCCGGATACCTCCCACCAGCCCGGTGCCCATGCTTTTGTCATAACCCTCTTGGTGATTAAGTACTTACCGTCCGGTCTTCCTACCACCCCAAGAACTGTTAAATGATATTCATCATCCTTCAGTGTCCAGTTGTTTCTCTCCATTGTTCTGCCGGTTCTCACCTTGTTTTTATCATAAATGTCCCAAAGTTCCATTGTTATTTCTCCTTTTTGTTCCGTCAATTTCTGTCTTATTTTGTTAAATAGAAAATCACTGCGCCATGCTTTGCTACACTTGCACTTAGCTTTCCTTTTACCTTGGAAGACTTACCACTCCACAGCTCCTTGGATACAGTATATTCTTCCAAATCATAATCCTCTAAATTTACAGATACGGTTTTCTTTTTCTCTGAAATATTAAAAAGTGCTACATATACTCCCCGGCCGTCTCTTCTCGGTGCAATCCATCCGATGCTTTCCTCAGTTCTGTAAAGCTGATGCCCACAATGCGTAGATGTTTCAATCTCCAATACCTCCTTGTTGGTCAAAAGCTTTAAGGTAAATTCGTCATTCTTGGGAAGGTCTCCACCTGCAATCAAAGGAGCGCGCATCATACACCAAAGACTCATCATGGTAATCTGCTCGTCCTCTGTAAAGCGAGTCCAGTCATCCGGATTCGTACACTGACGAAGGGCACCTACAGGAAGCATATCTGCATCCGGCCAGTGTCCCGGACCGGAATGTGTACACCATTTTTCCGCTCTCTCAAACATAGCAAGCAGCAATCTCCAGTCGTCCCAGAAATCATCGGTAATTCTCCACATATTGGCATAGGTCTTTAAATGCTCCGCACGATCAAGAGGAGCCGGTCCCGGAGAGAGGCTTAAAACCATATCCCTACCACAGCCACAAATGGCTTCACTGATCAGTTCGATTTCTTTTTTGCAATGAGGATATTCTCTCGCAATATCATCCACCTTTACAAAATCTACGCCCCATTCAGCATATAAAGCAAAGATACTGTTGTAGTAATCTCTTGCACCTTCCTCCATCTCCTCACACTTTAAGCCATACATATCCGGATTCCAACAGCAGATGGAATTGGGGTTCGCCACTTCCTTGGCTGTAAACCTGGAATTTAAAATAGGCAGATCCTTGTGCGCTGCCATTCTTGGCATACCTCTCATAATATGGATACCAAACTTAAGTCCAAGGCTGTGTATATATTTTGCAAGGGGTGCAAATCCCTTGCCACCCTTGGCTGAAGGAAATCTGTTTTCTGCCGGAAGAAGACGTCCATACTTGTCCATCTTCAGACTGGAAAAGGGCTCATACATATGAGAGCCTGCGGTAGGCTGATACCACTGAATGTCAACCACCACATATTCCCAACCATATTCCTTTAGATTTTTTGCCATATATTCTGCATTTGCTCTAACCTGTTCCTCATTTACAGCGGCGCCGTAGCAGTCCCAGCTGTTCCAACCCATAGGGGGATTTTTTGCTATCATTCTATATTTCCTCCGTTGATTCATCTTCTTCCTTGGCCCAGCCATAAGCATATTTTACAGCTCTGCTCCAGCCTCTTAGCTTCTGATTCTTTTCCTCTTCACTAATTTTCGATGTAAAGGTACTGCTGCTGGAAAGAAGTCTTTGAATGGCTTCCTGACTTTCGAAAAAGCCTACCTGCAAGCCTGCAAGAAATGCGGCACCCATAGCTGTGGTTTCTACGCACATGGGACGAAGCACCGGTGCGTTAATCAGGTCTGCCTGGGTCTGCATCAAAAAGTTGTTGGCGGAAGCACCACCATCTACCTTTAAGCTGCCAAGGTTCATTCCAAGGTCAGCTTCCATAGCCTTCAAAACATCTACCACCTGATATGCAATGGATTCCAAGGTTGCACGAATAATATGATATTTATTGACACCTCTTGTAATTCCAACAATGGTTCCTCTTGCATATTGATCCCAGTGGGGCGCACCAAGACCTGTAAAGGCCGGCACCACATAGCAGCCCGCGGTATCCGCTACCTTTTGTGCCATGTATTCTGAATCCTGGGCGGAATCAATCAGCTTCATCTCATCTCGAAGCCACTGAATGGAAGCACCTGCCACAAAGATGGAACCCTCCAAGGCATAATTTACTTTGCCGTCAATTCCCCATGCAATGGTAGTTACCAGTCCATTATCAGAAAACACAGGCGTATCTCCTGTATTCATAAGCAAAAAGCAACCGGTACCATAGGTGTTTTTGGCATCTCCCTTTTCATAGCAGGCCTGACCGAACAGGGCTGCCTGCTGATCTCCTGCTGCACCTGCAATAGGAATTGCACCGCCTAAGAAGGAGGTATCTGTCATTCCATAGAGACAGGAGGAGGGCTTTACCTGTGGTAGAATTGCCTTAGGAATATCCAGTTCCTTTAAAATATCTTCATCCCAGGTAAGGGTATTAATATTAAAAAGCATGGTTCTTGAAGCGTTACTATAGTCTGTCACATGTACTTTTCCACGGGTCAGTTTCCAGATGAGCCAGGTTTCTACTGTACCAAACAGGATTTCTCCCTTTTGTGCTCTTTCCCGTACACCCTCTACATTGTCCAACAACCACTTTACCTTGGTTGCAGAAAAGTATGCATCTATTACAAGTCCTGTCTTTTTTCTAAAAATCTCTGTCAGTCCCTTTTCCTTCAGACTATCACAGTATTCCGAGGTTCTGCGACACTGCCATACAATGGCATGATAAACCGGCACCCCTGTATTTTTATCCCAGAGGACAACCGTTTCTCTTTGATTGGTAATACCAATTGCCGCAATGTCCTCTGCCGATGCACTAATCTTGTTCATAGCTTCCACCGCTACCCCAAGCATACTTGCCCAGATCTCATCAGCATCATGCTCTACCCAGCCGGGTCTTGGGAAAATCTGTGTAAATTCCCTCTGTGCCATGCTGCATATTTTTCCTTCCTGATCAAACAAAATACATCGATTGCTGGTGGTTCCTGCATCCAGCGCCATCACATACTTTTTCATGTTCCATCTCCTTGAAAAATCAAGCTTTTTCTATAGTACTATCCCTCCAGGGTATAGTACGGACAATTATCCTATATTATAACATAAAACCATGGCCTGTACTACTGAAAGAATAATGCAAGGGCACAAAAAAATCCCGCACCATATCAGGTACGGGACAGGACTTACTTTATAAATTTATCTCTATAGGGGAAGAGCTTCACCATGAACAATGCATAAAGGCGATAGAGCGGATTTTTTAAGGAAATATTCATCTTTTCCTTTTCAATTCTGATTGCTTTACCCACAAGAAGCTTTCTCTTTACAGGACCTGTTAAGGTAGTCTGTCGGTCTCCTGCCAGATAACAGCCCTCTCTGTCAATCTTACAAACACGCTTTAGCACCAAAACACCGGCCTCTTTTCTGTAAAGCACCAGATCTCCAAGTCTAATCTTCTTGCCCTTCATGGGTGCTACAGTCACATAATCCTTCCCCGGTGCAACAAGTGGGTACATGCTACGTCCCTGAATCCTGGTTTTGATATTGATTCCCTCTCTTAACAGTGTCATTGCTTCCTGACATCCGCCGGGAATAGATCCCTCGTGTGCATTCCTTTTCTGATTACTCATACTTCCCTTTTCCCTTCTTCACGAAAAAACAATACAATAGTTCATTCCTATTCTTATGATACCCCTCTTTTTAAAGTTACGCTACTCACTTAATAAAATCTTAAATAAATTCATTAAAATTATAGAGTATCCGCCACTTTCCCTATGACTTCGCTGATGGCATCCTTGTTAAGATTCTCACCGATTACAATCATGACCTCCTGTCCGTAGGCTGTATGATCCAGTTCAAACTGCTCTCTGGTAACATTTATCTGTAAAAAGTCTTCCTTCGTCTTTACAAATCCCTTGATTCTTCCAATATTGCCAAACCCTTGTCCCTCAATCAGTTTTATTAGAATCGGGCGCAGCGTATCCTCTTCCATGTTTAGATTCATAAAGTACAGGGAATCATAAGCTTTTCTCTGATCAAACCAAAGCTTCTTTGTGGTCTCTGTACTAAAGCCACTTTGTTTCAATTCATCAAAATATTCTTCGTAGGATCTGCCCACTAGCTTTTCCTTGTTCAGATGTTTGTGGCTACCATACTTTTCCAATAAATCGTTCAGTAAGTCTACGGTCTCTGCCTGCAACTGGGGATCCGTCACATCGGCCTTACTAAATGCAAAGCCTCCTGCGCTTAGAACCTGTGTCATCAGCAGATACTCTGATTCCTCAGATAAAAGACCCTTTTTCTTTTGCAGGGACAGCCCACTGTCCACAAGCGTAATAACATTGTCGATTCGATACCACTCATCCAGTGGTTCCTCTCTCAGTACGTCAAAAAACTCTTCTGTATCATAAATACCGGAGGGTTCAATGATTACGCGCTGATACCCCAGCATACGCATGGCAATCAGCTTGGTTTTCAATCTTCTCTGATGACAATCCTTATCACAGGCACCTGCCAACATCTCCAGTCCGCATCCCTTTTGATATAGGTCATTTAACAGAAGCATATCAACATTGACTGCGCCAAAGTCATTTTCCAAAATACAAACTCGAACGCCCCGGTTCAAATAATACTCTGCATATTTTCTTATAAATGTGGTTTTACCGGCTCCTAAAAAGCCGGTAATCAAATCTACTTCAATCATTTAAAATCCTTTCGGTGATGCATTTACTTTGCATCTTCACCTGCAATTTTAATCTTCTTAATCCATTTGCCACTATTTAATCTAAAGATACACCAAACAGTTTTGACAATTTGGTCAATCTTTAAACATACGTAAACCCAAAACGCATTCCAATGGAAGATAAAGCCTGCTGCATACCCTAAGGGAATGGATAGTGCCCAGAGGAAGCCATTGTCTGTAAACATCAGCATCTTGGTATCTCCACCACCTCTAAGTACACCCTTGGTCATAATACTGTTGGTAGCCTGGAAAATAATAATAAAGCTGATTGCCAGCATCAGCTGCTGGGCAATGGCGGAGGTCTCCGGTGTTGCGTTATAGGCCTTAATAATAAACGGGCTGGTTACTGTAATAAACAGAGCAGATACACTTCCTAGTGCGAAGCCAAGTCCCAAAAAGCCGTAGCCCTGTTCCATGGTCTTCTCTCTCTCTCCTCTACCAAGTGTCTGTCCCGTAACAATGGCACCTGCCTGGGAGACACCTTGGATTACAACTGTACTTAGCTGCTGTGTAACAGCAGTAATGGCATTGGCAGCAGAGAAGGTCTTTCCCATATTTCCGATTACCTGTGCAACGGTATTGTTTCCGATTGCCAGGATTCCGTCACTAATCAGAACCGGGATACTGATACGAATGTATTCTCCCAAAAGGTCTCTCACCTTTAAGAACATATGCTTCAATCTAAAGCCAATTTCCTTATCCACAAAGAAGAGATAGCCACAAATCATTGCAGCTTCATACACACGAGCAATCAGGGTTCCCAGGGCTGCACCTGCAATTCCCATTTTAGGAGCACCAAATTTACCCAAAATCAAGGAATAATTGGCACCTAAGTTTACGAAGAAAGCACCGATGGATACAAGCAATGGATAACGAACCTGACGTACGCTTCGAAGTACCAGGGTACATACCAGTGATAATCCCAGGAAGAAATAAGTAACAACCGAGTATTTCAAATATTCTGTTCCCAGTCTTAAAATCTCCGGATTATCACCATAGCTTCGCATAATACTTTCCGGAAAGATCGCTGTTGCAATGCAAAACAGAAGTGCCAGTCCCAGGGTCAGTCTCAACATAATACATACTGCTTTTCGCATGGCATCCTGTGATTTTTCCGGTTCTTTTTCTCTCATACCATTATATCTGGATACCAGTACAGAGGCTCCCATACCAAGACCCATACACAAAATGTGATATATACTGATAAAGCTGTTGGCAAGGGAGGTCGCCGACAACGCTTCCTCGCTGACCATTCGAACCATAATGGTATCCAGCATATTAACACCAATACTGATCATACTTTGCATAGCGATGGGAAGTGCCAAGATGAATACCTGCTTATAAAATTGTTTATCCGACACTACAAGTTTTTTTAATAGCTTCATTTTATTTCTTAACTACCTTTGTGATATATTTTTCTCTTTTTGCACCTGCTGACCTCAGAGATTTTGGGGGCTTTCACTTGCAATTATTTGATTTTTTTGTTTTACCTTTTCACTGTCATTTTTGTTTTACTCTATGTCTTATAGGCTTATTTTGTAAAGGTAAGCACATTGAAGGATAAAGGTTTTACATGAGTTTTGAACATGCCATCCTCCATTTTTCCTTCCTTGTTTTCCTTGGGAAGAATGGTGTCTGGACATTCAAAACTGTTTTTAGCTTCTCTGTCATTTGTTGTAATCTCAGTATGCTTTTCAAGAGCATATCCTTCAAAGCCTCTGATATCCAAAGTTAATGGATATTCACTATCCTCATTTCTGTTAATCACAAACACTGCAAGTCTTCCACTATTTTCATCGAAAGCGCAGGCTGTGTCAATATAGGAAACACCTTCTTTTCCTGTATACTGCGAAGTATCTTCAATTGCGTAGCCCTCTAAATCAAAGGTTTCTGCATCCACACGGGTTTCCAAGCTGATTCCCTTGGCATATTTTAAGAACTCCATATAGGCATAATGAGAGGCTGACTTCCACACATGGTCATGGTTGGAAGCACAAAGCGCACCAAGGCCTCCGGTCATACATCCAATCTTTACTCTGTCTGCATGACGAAGGAAGGTCATCTGAATAGATGCCATGGAAAGCATATGTAATAAATCACCACCCGGGAATACCATATCCGGCATCTTGTCAGGATCATGAAGCACATACTTTCTGTTTGGATCGAAACGATAATGATTACGCACCATGTTATATCTTCCGTAACCAGGATGGAGCGGCTGAAGAGGACGAATCATTGCACCATACTCGTCAAAGGAAAGATTTACCTGCTTGGGTGAACGATGTTTGGCCTGAACCAAATCGCACATGGCAATCTCTGTGTTAATGAAATCTTCATAGTAAACTGCACCACCAAGGAGTGCCTTTACATCTCCGGGAGGTGCTATATGATAATGATGCATAGAGATATAGTCTACTGCATCAAAGCATTCGTCTAACACTGTTTCTTCCCAACTGGGATAATGATCCATAAAGGGAGCGGAAGATGCACATACTGCCGTTTCAATGGTTGGATCAATCCACTTCATAACCTTGGAAATCTCATTAACCTTTACACCATAGCCTCTGGGATCCTTTTCAAAGGAACCTATCTGCCACGGGCCATCCATTTCATTACCCAGGTACCAGGTCTTTACACCATAAGGCTTTTCATGACCATTTTTCTTACGAAGGTCTGACCAATAGCTTCCACCCTCGTGGTTTGTATATTCAATAATCTCCATTGCATCCTTAATATCTCCGGTGCCGAGGTTGATAGTATACATCGGTTCTGTTCCAACCTTTTCTGCCCACTGAAGATACTCATCGTGACCTACCTCATTGGTAATATACTGATACCATGCAGGATCTAAGTGTACCTTTCTCTGGTCCTTGGGGCCAATCGAATCCTTCCAATTCCAGGCAGATACATAGTTTCCACCGGGAAGTCTGCAGGCTGGCATACCTGTATTCTTTAATCCGTCAATAAAGTCCTGACGAAAGCCCTGCTCATCTGCTGTAGGATGCTTGGGATTGTACATGGTTCCGTTAACCATGGTGCCGATTGGCTCTAGAAATGTACTGAACACTCTTGGAGAAATCTCTCCGATTTTGAACGCCGGATGAATAGTTACTTTTGCTTCTTTTGCCATTTAAATACCCTCCATATTATGCATTTATAATTTTTGCCCTTCCACTTTATATTACAGAATTC
>JAZLGY010000093.1:0-28679 GCA_045616525.1 Acetatifactor sp.
TTACCTTGCTCCCAATCGCGAACAGTGTTAAGAGGAATATGTAGATAATTTGCAAAATCTTGTCTTTTCATCCCTGTCATTAATCTCAAATATTTAATCATTCTGCCCAAACGCTGAGCATCTGTTTCATTATCTTTCATTTCAACGATGACTTTTTCCATTTGACGCCTCCTACCGCATTGCCTCACTCAATTCTAATGCCGCACTGCATTACAGTCAACATAAAATTAAGCCAAGCAGACGGCATAGCTCATCTAATTGGCTTATAGTATAAACTCGAATTTAATCATAACAAAATGAATAATCTCAAACAAAATGTGTCCAAGCATGCTCCTCTGTTTCAGGCAATCCATACTTCTCTTTACCTAATTGAATACTTCTCATCAAGAAGACCATATTTCTCGCTAAAACTCTCATTGTCTGCTTGCCTTCCTCATCCATCTCGGCCTCACCCTGGCTTCTACCATGAATAGAATTCCAGTACTGACTTGATGCGATTGGCATGTTGCTGATGGTAAAGTATTTATTAAGTTCATCAAATGTTGCTGAACAGCCACCACGTCTTGCGCACACAACACTAGCGCCAACCTTCATGGTCTTATCAAAATGAGTGCTATAAAATAATCTATCGAGGATTGCTATCAGCGTTGCATTTGCAGATGCATAATATACAGGTGATGCAACAACAAGTCCATCTGCCTCTTCAAACTTAGGTGCAAGTTCATTTACAATATCATCAAATACACATTTTCCTGTTTCAGCACATTTCCCACAAGCAATACATCCTCTTACGGCTTCTGTCCCAATCCGAACAACCTCTACAGCCATATTTTCTGCTTCAAATATCTCCACCATTTCTCTTACAGCTATTGACGTATTTCCATCCCTTCTTGGGCTACCATTTAATATCAATACTTTCATTGTAATTTCCTCCTTCATTTTTAGTCTATTATCTAATCCTATAATTTAAATTCTACATAAAAATTAAATCCAATAATGTATTGCCAGACATATATCTAATATGCTTGGCACAAATAACAGGCTTCTTATAAAGATATTTTCCCCGTTTACAACAAATAAAAAACCTAACAGATTTGCAATAAACATAGGTATAACACCTATTGTAAGAAATATTCCGGCTCTTTCCGAATTTTCCATTGGTAACATTGCGTCTGGATTAGCAATATATGTGTTATGCAAAAGATATACTACGGCACAATATATTAAGCAAACGGTGCCTATGATATTTATAACACTTATACAAATTGCGAACTTATTGTTTTTCATCCTTTTGTTATTCCTTTATATAGCTCTTCCGTTGCAAGCCTGGCTTTTGCAACAGGCGTATCAACCTTTGGGAAACAATAATATTGCCTCTCACCATCTCCAATAGCTATCATATCACCTATTTCATACCAAAAGTAATCTGCATATAGGCTGTACGTTTTCTTTACGCTAAGCGAAAAATCAAGCTTTCCATCGCATCCAGAAAGACTAAATCCGTCTTTGCTATGGGCTAGTCTACCAGCCCCAACCTTGTATACACTCTTAGTATCCATAAGTACCATAATATCAACAGGTATATCTAAGCTATAAGTTCCTTCTTCTATTTCCTTTTTTACACACGCGCGCTCCCATGCATACCAGTCAGGAATGTATTCAAATGCAGTCTCACAATTAACACCAGAAAGCTTTCCACTAGGCAACAATTCATGCTCTGCTCCACAGCTATTGCACTTAATTTTTATCCCTTTGCCTACCATCGAGTCTTCCTTCAGACAATTTGGACATTTATACAGCACCCTTTCTAGTCCATCGGTTCTAAAGTCTTCATCGATCGTCACCCCTAATTCTACCTGCTCTTTGAAATGGTTATAAGAGAACGCCTCTTTTAGAACTGCATTTATCTCTGATGCGCTCATATTTTTCACATCATCTGGTGAAAGTAGATAGGTCTCCTTTGCAGTCACATTCACTTTTCGCTTTTGAAGATTATTGTAAAGTGGATCTCTTAAAAACGCCCCCTTAGTTCTAATCATCACTACAGGAATCCCAAGTAACTTTATACATTTACCCAAACTATCAGGAAGCGGTGTCTCTGTTCCATCAAAACTATATGAAGCTTCTGGAAACATAAGAATCGAACTATTTAGCTCTTTAACGGCATATATCATATCCTTTACAAGAGTTGTATCTGAAATGAACTTTCTGGTCGGAATACATCCTATTGCTCTCATAAGAGATGCTTTTCCAACCAATCCGTCATTTGTCATTACAATATGATATTGCCTATCTGCAAGAATAGTTGATGTTATCTGCAGATCTGTAAAACTTGAATGATTCATAAGAAAAAGCGCTGGCTCATCCTTTTTTAGCTTCTCCATCCCTTCTGTCTCAAGCTTAAAATTTATCGCCTTTAGCTCTCCTGCTGACGCCAACTTCATAATTTTTCGCCATATAGCTTTTTGCTTTACTGGCTTAATATGCTTTTCCTTTGGAAGTTTTAGAACCTCGTCATAAGGCTTCTCTGTTACTTTTATCTTCATATTTCAACCCCTAAAAATTCATTACATACAGTATACAATATATCTCGTTTTTTTAATGCATCTATTCAAAATTTGCTGTATAATAAACCCCGACATTATTAACGATTTAGCATGGTAAATTAAAATGATAGGATTGGGAACTATAATAAATACTGTCGCCATCATCGTCGGTGGCGTTTTCGGAAAATTATTTGGAGATAAGCTAAAAGAACGCCATCAGGAGTCTTTATGCACAGCATGTGGTGTTAGTGTATTATTCATTGGCATTGCTGGCGCAATGGAAGGAATGCTTAAAATAGAGGATAACTCCGTTGTTAGCGGTCAGTCCATGTTCGTTGTAATCTGTATGCTTTTAGGCGTTTTTATAGGTGAAATTATAGATATAGAAGGTGCTTTTGAACGTTTTGGCGAATGGCTTAAACTGAAATCAGGAAATGCTAAAGATAAAAACTTCGTTGATGCTTTTGTGACCGCCTCTTTTACAGTCTGTATTGGGGCAATGGCAATTGTGGGTTCTATTGAAGATGGTATAAATGGCGATTATTCTATTCTTGCCATAAAATCTGTACTAGACCTGATTATTGTTATGGTTTTAACAAGCTCAATGGGTAAAGGCGCTGTGTTCTCAGCAATTCCAGTCTTTGTCTTTGAAGGAGTAATCACCCTTCTAGCAACCGTAATAAAGCCAATCATGACTGAACAGGCT
Organism: Acetatifactor sp.; assembly: GCA_045616525.1. Classification (GTDB taxonomy): domain Bacteria; phylum Bacillota; class Clostridia; order Lachnospirales; family Lachnospiraceae; genus Acetatifactor. The sequence continues at coordinate 3,253 of JAZLGY010000093.1, forward strand.
CTATTTAACATTTCCCTAGTTGGCTCAATCATGATTTTCTGTGTAGGTCTTAATCTCGTTTGGGGCAAAAAAGTTCGCGTTGCTAACTTCTTACCAGCTCTAGTTATAGCCGTAATTGCCGCATTCATATAAAAATAGCGTGGCAGTGGGGACGGTTCTTATCGCCACAAGATCTGTCCCTTTTGCCACGCTATAGCTTTTTATTCAACTGCCTATTATGAGTTCGAAACTTCTATAAACTTCTCCAAAGTCTCCATAGCCTTTCCGCTATCAATGATCTCAGCAGCGAGTGCTACACCATCTTTAAATGTCTCGGCTTTGCCACCAATGTATAGAGCTGCACCAGCATTAAGAAGTACTGCATTTCTCTTATGTCCCTTAGCACCGCTTAAGATGTCTCTTGTAATCTTAGCATTCTCTTCTGGTGTACCACCAACTAAATCTGCCTTTTCGCATCTCTCAAAACCAAAATCTTCAGGAGTAATTGTATAAGTCTTGTACCAACCATCCTTGAATTCAGAAATCGTTGTTGGCGCACTAAGCGAAATCTCATCAAGCTTATCCTGTCCATATACGACCATACCACGCTCAATGCCAAGGCTTATCAGAACCTTTGTTAATGGCTCAACAAGATACTCGTCATATACACCAAGAAGCTGCATTTTAGGACTTCCAGGGTTTGTTAATGGTCCAAGAATATTAAACACAGTTCTAAAACCAAGCTCTTTTCTGATAGCTCCTACATACTTCATTGAAGTATGATATTTCTGAGCAAAGAAGAAGCACATTCCAACTTTATCCAATAGCTCTACACACTTTTCTGGATCCTGCTCAATATTAACGCCAAGTGCTTCTAAGCAGTCTGCTGTACCGCACTTAGAAGATGCCGCTCTGTTTCCATGCTTTGCAACCTTCATTCCGCCTGCTGCAGCTACAAGTGCTGATGTTGTAGAAATATTAAAGCTCTGTGCATTGTCTCCGCCGGTACCAACGATTTCGAAGATATCCATTCCGGTATCAACCTTGGTAGCATTGTCTCTCATAGCTGCTGCACAGCCTGCGATTTCCTCTGTGGTTTCTGCCTTGGTTGACTTGGTAGATAATGCTGCAAGGAATGCTGCATTCTGCGTAGGAGTTGTTTCACCACTCATAATCTCGTTCATTACGGTATAAGCTTCTTCATAAGTTAAATCACCTTTTGTTACGATTTTTGCAATTGCTTCTTTAATCATGTCTCTAATCCTCCTGCTATTGTTATTTAAATTTGTAGTTTAAAAAGTTTCTCATCATTGCTTTTCCGTCCGGTGTCATAATAGATTCCGGATGGAACTGTACACCAAAAATCGGATAATCCTGATGCTGTACTGCCATAACCTCTCCATCTGTTGTAGTTGCAGTTACTCTTAATTCTGCCGGAATAGTATCTGCATCTGCTGCAAGGGAATGATATCTTGCCACCTTGGCAATCTTGGGAATTCCTGCAAATAAAGGACACTTCTCATCAAACTCTACATCTGACTGCTTGCCATGCATGAGCTGCTTTGCGTAAGTTACGGTTGCACCGAAGGCTGCACAGATGGCCTGGTGTCCAAGGCACACACCAAGAATAGGGATTTCCTTTCCAAGTGTTCTTGCTGCTTCTACTATAATTCCTGCATCCTCAGGTCTTCCCGGACCGGGGGAAAGAATAATATGATCCGGATTTAACTTCTTTATCTCATCAATGGTCATTTCGTCATTACGGATAACCCTGATTTCTTCTGCAAGCTCTCCTACATACTGAAATAAGTTGTAAGAAAAACTATCATAATTATCAATCAATAAAACCATGTTTTTTCCTTCCTTTCTCTTATTCTTCCTGGGCCTGCTCCAAGGCATTGATGACGGCCTTGGCCTTGTTGATACATTCTTCAAACTCTTTTTCCGGAACAGAGTCTGCAACGATACCGGCACCACTTCTTACAAATACCTTACCGTTTTTCTTGTATGCAATTCTGATTGCAATACAGGTATCCATATTACCGGCAAAATCAATGTATCCAATAGCACCACCATAGATACCTCTCTTGTTATTTTCCAGTTCACCGATTAACTGACATGCTCTAATCTTGGGAGCACCTGAAAGAGTTCCTGCCGGAAGTACTGCTCCGATAGCATCCAGTGCATCGTGCTGATCATCAATCTCACCACGTACTGTAGATCCAATGTGCATTACATGGGAATATCTTTCAATGGAATGAAGCTTCTCTACAGATACCGTTCCAAACTTACTGATCTTACCAAGATCGTTTCTTCCAAGGTCTACTAACATGTTATGTTCTGCAAGTTCCTTCTCATCCGCCAAGAGCTCTGCCTCCAAAGCCTTGTCTTCTGCCTCATCCTTACCTCTTTTTCTGGTACCTGCCAAAGGGAAGGTATGAAGTACACCATTCTCAAGCTTAACCAGTGTTTCAGGAGATGCTCCTGCCACTTCTACATCTGTACCTGAGAAGTAGAACATATATGGAGAAGGATTAATGGTTCTTAAAATTCGATAAGTATTAAAAAGACTTCCTTCAAACTCTGCACTCAATCTATTAGAAAGAACTATCTGGAAAATATCCCCCTCATGAATATGATATTTAGCCTTTTCCACCATTGCACAATATTCTTCCTTGTTGAACAAAGGCTTTACCTCTGATAAGAGTTTTCCGCCGGGCTCATTCTTCTTTTCACCCTTCTGCAAAAGTTCTTTTAACTGCTTTAACTCCATAACAGCCTTGTTGTATCCACATTCACCATCTTCCAATCTCATATTGACAATGAGTACAATCTTCTGGCGGAAGTTATCAAATGCGATAACCTTATCAAAGAGCATTAAGTCAACATCCTTAAAATCCTCTGTATCTTCTACCTGGCATTTGGTAGTAGACTCTTCATAGGTTAAATAATCATAGGAAAAATATCCAACCAAACCACCGGTAAAGGAAGGAAGTCCCTCAATATGAGGACTCTTATAATCATCCAAAATCTGTCTTAAATTTTCTGCCGGATGTTTTGTCTTTACGGTCAGATTGCCAACCTTCATCTCCCCATCTACACAAGAGATATCCAGCTTAGGGTCAAAGCCTAGAAAAGTATATCTGCCCCATTTATCTTTTTCCGCAACAGACTCTAGCATGTAGCAGTGACTGGAAACATTTTTTAATATTTTTAATGCTTCAATGGGAGTGCAGATGTCTGATAAAATCTCGCAGCTGATTGGTAATACCTTGTATTCCTTTTTTGCTGCATATTCCTTTGCAACTTCTAAACTAGGGTAAAAATTCATATTTTTTCTCCTTCCATTTCCGAGCAATATAAAAGTCCTTGACAAAGCTATTGCTTTGTCAAGGACGAATATACATTATCCGCGGTGCCACCTTGAATTTATGGTACAACCATACGCTTATCAGGATACCAACATATCCCCGGCAACTGACGTGTGCCTAACGTCGCATAATACTAAACTGTTTCGTTTTTCCATGCGCCCTCTGCGGTCCATTTGACGAACTGTTTCTCATCTGGTTCTCAGCATCCCAAACTCTCTGTAAAGTCATCTTTCGCCGTTATCTCCGCTTCAACGGTTTATCATATTAAACTGATAAATGAATGATAGCACCATAAATCCATGTTGTCAACTTGATTTTTGCCTTGTGCCATTCTTATTTAGAATACCTTCATTCCGCCATACTTACGGATCTTTAACACATTGCAGGAACCTTTTCCAAATATCTGGTCCATAGCCTTTAGATATTCCTCTACTTTTTCATTTTGAACAAAGGCCTGAATGGTTCCCGCAAATCCGCCTCCATGAACTCTGCACACGCCATAACTACCGTTAAGTACCATCTCACTGATAGCCAAAGCTACAGATACATTCTGATGCTGAACATCACAGCTTGCATATACATTCTGCAGAAACTTAAAGGAGGAATTACCGGAGGCTTTGATGTTTTCAAGGAATGCCTCTATCTCTTCTGCCTTTAAGGCCTCCACTGCCCTTTGTACTCTCTTATTTTCATTTACAAAATGAAGCGAACGAAGAAATGCTCTGTCCCCACACTGTTCTCTGATTTGTGCTGCATGCTCTAAAAGCTCTTCTTCCGAAACCTCTAAAAGAACTTCCTTTCCAAAGAATGCTGCAACCTTTTTCATCTCTGTGGGAACTGCTGCATATTCTGGAGTTAAGTCTGCATGGCTTCCCTTGGTATCTGTAATACAGAGACTATAGCCGTGCTTATTCATGTCAAATTCCACCTTTTCCACCTTAGGATTTTTAGGTTCTGCGAAATTTACATGCACTAGGCTTCCAACGGAGCAGGCCATCTGATCCATGAGTCCACAGGGCTTTCCAAAGTATACATTCTCGGCGTACTGTCCAATGATTGCATTGGTAATGGCATCCATTTTTCCGTCATTATAAAGTACTGAAATAATCATACCCAGCACTGTCTCAAATGCTGCGGAAGAGGAAAGTCCTGCACCAATCAATACATCACTTGTAATATAGCACTGGAAACCACCAATTGTATATCCCCTGTCTGCGGATCCCTTCAGTACACCTCGAATCAAAGCTGCTGTTGTATTCTCTTCTGCATCCACCTTCTTTAGATCCGCAATATCAATGACAATTTCCTCATAGCCATCGGATAACAAGCGTACCTTTTTCTCTGTAAGTGGCTTTACTATTGCAATAGCATCCAGGTTAATGGAGGCTGCCAGGATTTCTCCCTTCTGGTGATCCGTATGATTTCCGCATACCTCACTTCTGCCCGGAGCACTGAGTACAGAAATCTCATCCTCACCATAAATGCTTTCGTATTTTTCAATGGCTTTTATATATCGAGCCTTTTGATATTCCAGTCTGTTTTCATCTACATAAATATCTAACAGAAGCTGATCATGCTCCCCTTTATTTAACTGTTCCTTTAGTGCCTTTGAATTCATCGTTTTAAAATTCCTTTCTCAGATATTCATAATCAGGTATCCTAAGTTCCTTGGCTGCCACTTCAAAATAATGTTCATCAATATAGGGCCAGATTGCTTTTTTTCCTGTAGCCTTCTCCTGCTCCTTGCCCGCCAGTTCCACCAGTGGAGCACATTTATCAATTCCGGTAATGAAAATATGCAGATTGGCATTTAAAAACCATTTTGCTTTATCATAAAGCCCAGAAACAAAAATATCCTTCACTACCTGTTTTACATTATAAGGAACCTTTAAAAAGGTAGGGGTCCAAAGCTTATGCTCACAGACTTCATCACATTCTAACATAAGACACTGGGCATATCCATAGTCTGTAATCGCAATACCGCAGGACCCGGTATTTAGATATGTCTTGTTCTTATAACAAAAGTATCCTGGGAAATGTGTATGCGCCGCAATCAAATAATCGGTAGAAATCCGATCCAGCCATTCCCTGGTATTTTCGCCGCCCACCTGCATCAGCTCTCTGGAATTTTCCGGTGAACCGTGGCAGAAGGTAATGGAAGGCACCCCTTCCTTTTCATAAATAAAGGTGATGGGAAGACCTTCAAAGAAATCAAGATCCTCATCCCTTAGGTTTTCCAAGGTATACTTTAGATTGCCGCTACAGGAATTGTAGGTCCAGACAGGTCCTACCTTTTCCTTCCGAAGAACAGCTCTCTGATTCAGAAGATACTCCTCGCGATTGCCTCTAAGAAGCTGTACCCGGTAGTTTTTCATTACCCGATACAGTTCCTCCATGGTTTCTTTTGCATAGGGTGTATCAGAGATAAAGTCTCCAAGGAAAATAAACTCCTCACATCCCAAACCAATTAACTTATTCATGCATGCCTTGAAAGCATATATATTACTGTGTATGTCTGATATTATTCCCAGCTTCATGTTGCCTCCCGCCTACCCCTAACTCAGGCTGCATGTCAAATTTTCATAGAAAACTTAACACAATCCTTATTCTGTCATATATATATTAATACGGCTTTCTATAATATTAATCATTTGTTCCTTTGTTTTATTATTATAAAAATAATCCTGTATTTCTTCAATTAAAATATTACTTATGTAAGGAGAAACATATTCTCTGCACTTAGCATTTATTATTAATTGCTCCACCTGATTTGCATCTTCGTTTCTTAAGGCAAAAACCTGCAAGCTTCCCCAGGGATATTCATATTCTATTACAGGAATTTCCTCTCCATTTTGCTCCATGAATTTCTTTTCCATAGAAGCTTTCTTCTCTTTTTCATAAATGGGTCTATATACAGGAAATCCATTGATATAACTTTCATAATCAAACGTAAAGACATCCTTTAGAAATTCCCAAACTTCTTCTTTATGTGTAGAATTAGGATTAATAACATATCCCCATCCCCAATCACTTTCCAGCATGTACACACCCGTTCCTAATGGGTAGGGAACAAATTCTATTTCCGCTTCAAACTCCGCCTTATAATAACCAACCGATCTAAATCCATATAAAGTTGCATCCTCCAATTTGATACTATCCTCTTGAAGTTTTCTGACATATTCTTCGCCATCATCCTCATCCATACTTTTTCCATCCAAAGGATACAACTCCAAGAACTGTAATAATTCGTCCAATTCACCTACATTTAGTTTTGTTTCTTTTGTTTCCTCATCATAGTATTTAGGAACGTAATCCCGAACCAGTTCTAACTCATCTCCTCTTGAATAATATCCGATATCCTCTTGCCTTAATTCTTTTGCATTATAGTTCTCCATATTATTCTTTTTACCCACAAGACACATGATACAAAATTCCCTGGGCAAAGCATAAATATTTCCATCTTTGGAGTATATATTGAGAGAATCACCTACAAAATCCTCTATAGAAATTTCTTTATCATTCTGTAAATATTCATTCAAACTACAAGCGAGACCTTTCTCTATCAGTACATTTAGGTCCATTACATTCGTAGCAAAAACATCTGGTGCGTTACCCGCTGCGATTTCTGTTAATAATTGGTTAGAAATCCCATTTTCATCTAATTCATAATATTTTATTTTTATTTCCAGACCCTGGTTGCTATTGTTAAAATCTCTCACCATTTCACTTAATGCATAATCACTTTGCGAAGCTGCAATAGTGATGATTTCTTTATCTTCCTGCTTCTCTTCCTCTCTAATGACATACCAGTCATTTACAGCTCTTCCATCATCATTTTCTCTAATTTGTTCAAGAACATAAAATGTTCCATCTCCCTTATAAAGGATTTTTCCTGAATAGTTAAATCCTGCTCGAATATTCATATCCTCATAAGAAAAAATCTTATCTATTTTCTTATTTTTTAAATTATACTTATAAATAAACTTAAAATCTGATATTAGTAACGCATCTTCCCCATGCTCCATAACCCACATAATAGATTCTTGCGTTTTTATATTCATTGTTAATAATTTTCCGTTTTCTAAATCACGAATATTAGAAACATTGTGTTCCTCTCCCGTTTCTATTACATATATTTTATCCTGCAATAAAACAAAACCCTTCACACTATTTTTGTCGTTATATACTTTTCTTGTTTCTCCCTCTCGATTAATACAATACACTGTTGTCTCGCCAACTGGGCTATCATAGAACCACAAATTACCATCTCTATCTATTTCCTTCTGTATTAATCCTATCCCGTTAGGGCAACATTCTTTAATATTATCTGTAATATCCACTTTTGATATAAGGTTTCCATTCATATCAAAAGTAGCAAGTACAGAAACATTTAATTCGTTTTCATTGCTGTTGTTCTCAAAATATACAACATACTCCCCATCGTTTGTCAGATTCCATTTTTCAAAATACAATTCCTCAATGCCTTTTAAAACAACTGTCGTATTTTCCTTGGTCTCTAAATCATATATACAGATTCGATATCTTTCTTCACCCAAAGAAATACTCTCCACCCCTGCATATAACTTATTATTTCTAAGATAGGTATCACTCATACCACCTTCAATTTTTTCCCCTCCATAGGATTGGGAATTGTATACCATTTCCTTACCTTTATTGGGTGTACAGCCCCCCAAGCAAATACACACCAAAAAAATAATGTACAATAACTTTTTCATTTCATAATCCACCTGATCCTGATTTGATGCTCTATTTAACCGTAATCACGTAATCAATATCCTTTTTCCCTTCCATCATAACGTAAGGACCAAAAACTGCAACATTACAGCATAATATTTTCTTACCTTCCGGAAATTCCAATTCATAACCGAAGGTAGATGCCAGAGCCGGTCTTAGGAGCTTATTTTGCTCTCCGTAAGAAATGTACTTTGCACTGGTCCCAAGGTTTAATACATCCCCTTGATCACCCTTTGCTACCAGGACTTCCTTCTTGTCAAAGGAGAAGAAAACATAGCTTTTCTCTCCTGTAATCTGACGAGGCTCTCTGTCTCTTTCCTTCAGGATGCATTTTCCATCACTTTTGTAGAATTCCAGGGCACCTGTTTTTCTTGGTATGCGAACAGTCATTTTCTCCAGCTGTATTTCCACATAATCTCTGGCTTCCTTACAGCGAAATCTTGCCTTTGATCCTAAGTTCATTGGCCTGTCTGTAAAACTCTTTTCCTTAGAATACTGAATCTCCACACTTCTGTTAGATACTGGTGTAATTCGAAGAATTCCCACACCGCAGTACAGATCTACATATTCCTTATTCGCCATAACGATTTTAATACTATAATCCACCTTACTGTGTCCAACAGGGCTTAAGCTATTATCAGAAGGCATAGAGCCAAATTCTCTTACTTCTGTTACCTTTTCTTGCTTTTTTCTCTGTCCCAGATGATCAAAGTCTCCGGTACTTGTATTTTGTCTGTAAATACTAAGTTCTTTTCTCTGCTTCTGCGTTCCTACACTTTCCTGAACCATCTGATTTGTCTGTGTTTTGGTTGCCTCTTCCTTCTGCTTATTGGTTTTTACAACAATTCGTTTCGGGCCGTAGCTCTCTCGAAGCTTCATTTCCTTTTCGGCTTCCAAGGCCTGTTCTCTGTAAATCTCTTCATTGGTTTTTTCAGGCTCCACGGGAAGTGGTTGAAAGGTGGGACGCTTAGGTTCAATGCATGCCTGCTTCTTTCTTTCCTCTAAAACCGGATTCTTAATAAGTCCTGTAAGACTCTTTCCATAACAGACTTCTAATCGATGCAACGCTCTGGTTGCGGCTACATAAAGCCTTTTTGCACTTCCGTCATCTGTTGGATAGTTTTCCTCTGAAGCATCGTATACCAGGACAGCATCAAACTCTAAACCTTTGGTTAAGTTTAAGGGCAACACCATAACACCACTTCCAAATTCCATCTGCTCTGCATCACAGGGAATGACCTCTATCCTGGAGGACAGTGCCTTTTGTACCTTCTGTGCCTGTTCCATATTTTCACAGACAACCGCAATGGTTTCCATGCCCTCTTCCTGCCATTTTATAACGGTTTCTTCCACATGAGAAAGCATCTGTTTTTCAGAGGTACATTTCGTTTTTCCTACCGGCTCTCCATGTCTGATAATGGGCTCTACAGGATATACCTGGAAACTGCCATGATAGAGAATATCTGTAGCAAACTCTGCAATCTCCACAGTATTTCGATAGCTCTTTCTAAGAAGCTCAAAGCAATCAAATTCACCCGGAAGCATCAGCATCTCCAGCTCCTTCCAGTCATTCAGTCCATACTCCAAGGAAATATTCTGAGACACGTCTCCCATAATGGTATAGGTACATTTGCTGAGACAATACTTTAAACAGCAGTACACCATCATACCAAAATCCTGGGCCTCATCAATAACTACATGGGCGGCCTCACGGATGACCTCTTCTTCTTTAATTCTTTTATAAAGGTAAGCAACCGCTGCCAAATCATAGACATCAAACTCCCCTTGACGAAAGCTTACACTGATTCCCTTTTTACGCTGCGCGGCAAGGAACTCCTCATATAATTCGAAGATAGAACCCTTCCATTCTCTTTTTCCGAAATATACCTTAAACTTACGGAGAAGCTCCTTCTTCTCTGCTTCTGTATAGGAATAATATCTTCCTGTAATTTCATTTTCCAATCTGGCAGTCAGTCTTTCTGCCAGGTAATCCTTCTTATCCGGCAGGGAGTAGTTTCTCACCTTACGAAGGAGTTCCTCAATTTCTCTCTTTGTCATGAGTACTTTTCCGGTTTTCTCCAAAACTACATCATCCATGGGAATCTGTGTCTTTTCATATTTTTCACAGAAAAGTTCCAGGTCTTTAAACCAGCCAAAGCTTCCCTTCACCGGTTCTGTGACGCCCTTTACAACCGGCTTAATCTTAAAGCTTTTATCATAGTCTTCATAAAGGAGTTTCAGAAAAAGCTGTTCCATGGTCATCTGAGATACACCATAAACATCCAGTTCCGGTAATACTCCCGTAATATAGTTTAACAGCACCTGATTACTTCCAATGACGTAAAAATCCTCCGGTGTAAACTCCTCCCCGTAGTTATACAAAATATAAGAAATACGATGCATGGCAACGGTAGTTTTACCACTTCCGGCGGCTCCCTGTACAATGACGTTATGCTGTGGTTTTTTACGGATAATCTCATTTTGCTCGGACTGAATGGTTGCAATGATTTCACCAAGTACATTTCGCTTACTCTTCGCCAGATACTTTGTCAAAAGATCGTCATTGGCAACCACATCAGAATCATAAAAATCCTTTAACTGATCATTTTCAATCTCATAGGTTCTCTTACGGAAAAGGTTAATCCTGTACTTGCCCTCCCCCTTTACAGAATAGGTCACGTCTCCTAAGGAATGATCATAATACACACCTGCAATAGGTGCTCTCCAGTCAATTACCTCCGGCTTACTTGGATCCTTGGCGATAACGGATCTTCCAATGTAATAGGATTCCTCTTTCCCTATGGAATAATCCTTAAAATCAATTCGTCCAAAGTAAGGCTTTCTTCTGGCTCTCTCGGCACGTTTCAATTCCCGATTCACCTCTTTAAATCTGGCGTCGGTATTATTCCACATGGCCTGCATTTCTTTGTCGCTTTCGTCGAACTCCTCCAGCATCTCATGAAGTTCATCAGCCAGGGCATGAATCTGTCCCTTTACGGATTCCACTTTTGCTTTCGCAATGTCCATGGTATCCTTAAGTCTTTTCTCTTCGTCTGCTCTTGTAATTCCCGGTAATTGTCCCATGTTTTCCCTCTTTTTTTTCATTAAAAAAACAACGTTTTCAGTTCCCCATTTTCCCTCACGCCTGAGTAACTTTTTTTGAGGTGAGGGAAATCAAATATATTACAAATTGGGGGTATTTGTCAATAAAAAACATTCTAAAAAATATAATCCATGCTATAATCTTTTTTAGTGTCAGAAAAATAGAAAGTGAAAAAATAATATGAATAAAACTAAAGCAAAATCATCGATCTGGACTGACCCGTTTTATGCACAAATGATAAAACTGGTCATTCCTATTGTTATACAGAATTTATTAAGCGCTGCCGTTAGTTCTGCCGATGTCATCATGTTAAAATACGTGGATCAGAGTTCTGTTTCTGCCGTCTCTCTGGCGGTCCAGTACGCCAACATTATCTTCTCAGTATTATACGGCATCGGTACCGGTCTCACAATGCTTTGTGCACAATACTATGGAAAAAAGGATTTTGAAGCGATTCACCTGATCGAAGGAATTGCCTTCCGCTTCTCTCTGACTGCCTGCTTCAGCTTTGCTTTCCTTGCCGCAGCCATCCCAAGCTTTATGATGCAGATTTTTACAGATGATCCGGAACTGATTCACTTAGGTGCCCAGTACCTTCGTGTCATGAGTATCGCTTATTTCTGCTGGGGTGTTACAGAGGTTTATATGTCAGTCCTTCGAAGCATCGGCCGTGTAACAATTTGTACGGTATTAAGCGTTATGACGTTTACGATCAACATCCTATTAAATGCGACCTTTATCTTCGGTCTCTTTGGTGCTCCTAAGCTTGGTGCTCTGGGTGTTGCTCTTGCAACCTCTATCTCAAGACTGTTGCAGCTTTTAGGATGCTTTATCATCTCTGCCTTCAGCCGGGATGTAAAAATGGATTTCCGTTATATCTTTAAAAAGAATGATTTACTCTTTAAGGATTTCCTTCGACTGTCTCTCCCTGCTCTTGCCAATGACGTCATTTGGGGTGTGGCATTTTCAACCTACTCCGTCATTCTTGGACACTTAGGAAATGATATTGTTGCCGCCAACGCATTTGTGGTTGTTGTTCGTAACTTCGGTACTGTTCTTTGCTTTGGTGTAGCCAGTGCCGGTACCGTCATCTTAGGTCAGGTGCTTGGTCAAAGCAAGCTAAACGAAGCAAGGGATGGTGCCAAGAAGCTCATGAAATTAACCATCATAAGCGGTGCCATTGGTGGCGGCGTTGTTTTATGCAGTATGCCCTTTGTATTGCATTTTGCTTCCTCAACTTTGACTGACCTGTCCATGCATTATTTAAAGGTAATGCTCTTTATTAACACCTATTACATTATGGGTGCAGCAGTAAATACTACTCTCATTGCCGGTGTATTCAGAGCAGGCGGTGACAGCAAATTCGGATTTATTTGCGATACCATTGATATGTGGTGTTATGCAGTACCCTTAGGATTTATTTCTGCCTTTGTATTAAAGCTTCCGGTACTGGTTGTATATTTCCTTCTTTGTACAGACGAATTTGTAAAATGGCCATGGGTATTAAAGAGATATAAATCCGAGAAATGGTTAAAGAATATTACCCGTGATGATTTGTATGAAGAACAAACCATTAACGGTTTGCCTTCAGAATAGTAATCACTTTATCATAATTTTCCGGCTTATGTGGAAAGGTGCAATCGGTACATACCTTCAGCATCTTTCCATTTTTTTCTTTGTAGGTTTTGCTGCCGGGACAATTGTCCATGGGATACAGTGGACAATAACAAAACAGACAATTTAATTCTTCAATTCCCTTATGACAGGGATAATATTTACAGGCTTTATTTTCAAAAAATCTTTCTGAATGCTCCATCCTTTATCATCCTTTCTCAATCTCATCCATGGCATCCTAGTTCCCATACCTGCTACACTTTTCAATAAAAGCTTTTAAGAGTTTGGGATTCGATGGATAATATAAATGGGGATATCCCCATAAAAAGCTGTCCCCTGCATGCATACACCTCCAGTTTTTTCCTGTCAGTGGTTTTACTGCCATGCAGTCTTCTCCGTTATTTTCACTGTCAAAATAATGAAACTCATGACCACGAATACGTAAAGGTTCCTTCATGCCAAAGGGCAATTTTTCCGCTACATTTTCAATCTGCACATAACCAAATCTGCCAAGCTTTCCGGTATTAAAGCAGTTTCCCTCTACCAATCCTACCATAGGGAACGTGATTCCCTCCTGATTGGTAATACTCTCGTGAAGATACATAAATCCGCCACACTCTGCTAAACAGGGCAGCTTACGCTCCAACGCTTCCTTTATGTTCCTTCGCATGTTTTCATTCAAGGCCAACTCTTTTGCCTTCAATTCCGGATAACCGCCTCCCAAAATCAATCCCTTAACATTCTCCGGAAGCTTTGTGTCTGCAAGAGGCGAAAAGGGTACGATTTCGGCTCCCATTTTCTCAAGTAGTTCTAGGTTTTCTTTATAGTAAAAACAAAAGGCTTCATCCATGGCTACTGCCACCCTGCATTTATGCTCTGCTGTTTTCTCAAGACTCTGGAGAGCCTTCGTCTCATCTGCGAGCACTTTACCGGAAGATTCACAAAGTACCTCTGCTTCACCTGCAATAGCAAGGATGCGGTTTAAATCTACCGTTTCTTCCAGTGCTTTTGCAGCAACGGTCACCTTTTCATTTAGCTCACATACTTCTTCCGGAAGCTTTAACCCCAAATAGCGACTATCTAAGTTAAGTTCCTTCATGGTTTTAAAATATCCAAATACTTCTACAGAAAGTTCCTCTTCAATGACCGGCTTTAATCTTTCATAAAGAGCTTGTGTCATACGGTTTAAAATCACGCCCTTAATTCTCTTTTCGGTATCCAGTGAAAGAAAACCTGCAATCTCTGCTACAACAGATCTCCCCATGCCATGGGCATCCACAATGAGAATGATGGGTGCCTTTAAGCATTTAGCAAGGTGGTAAGCACTTGCTTCCTCCGAAAATCCTCCCAGGCCATCGTACAGCCCCATAACACCTTCCACGACGGAAATATCAGCCTGATTGTTTTGTACGAACATCTCTCTTGTCGTTTCTTCATCTGTGAAATACAAGTCCAGATTACCGGATGAAATTCCCAATACTTTTCTGTGAAACATGGGATCAATATAATCGGGACCACATTTAAAAGCTGCCACCTTTTTTTCTCTTAAGGAAAGTGCCTTCAATAACGCACAGGTTAGCAAGGTCTTTCCACTTCCACTTTTTGTTGCTGATATAATGATCCTTGGATGTTTCATATTTCACTCCCAATATGGTATAGGCTACTTACCATATCCTTCCTTCTCTATAGAATATCTGCTATATACCCGCAAAGTTAAATGCAAACACATATACCGGATTGTTAGCCTGCATCAGCTGATAATTTCCCACAGCTTTCGCTTTACTGATATTTACCATGGTAATATCTTCTTGTTCTATGGGATACTGTTTTAATAAATTCGTAGTCTCTGCAATACTCTCTAGACTGATTGCGTTGATTACAACACGCATATGGGGGTTCATGTTATAAAGGGCATCCAGAATCTCCTTCATATTCCCCTTGCTTCCACCGATAAATGCATGACTTGCAATCGGAAGCTTCTCTAAAGCCGCAGGAGCCATTCCTTCTATTACATGCACATTTGTCGTACCAAACTTCAACTTGTTATTGTCTATTAAATTCACCGCAACCGGATTGGTTTCAATGGCATAGACCTTCATATCCGGGGATAGCTTTCCCATCTCTATAGCGATAGAACCGGTACCGCTTCCAATATCGTAAACAATCGCCTCTCTTGTAAGTTTCAGTTTACAAATGGAAATCTCCCGAACCTCTTCCTTGGTCATGGGAACCTTATCACGAAGAAAGTCATCATCCGAAAATCCGGGTGTAATAGAAGCCTTACCTGCGCTTAATCTCTGTAGCATACCTACGTACAAGCCTTTGTCATTTAAGCCTTCTATTTCTTCGTTACTCTTAAATACCTTTTCATCCGGATAGGTGAGATTGTAGCCCACATACATTTCCCACTGCGCATCTTTATTTTTTACAAGTTCCTTCACTTGATGGATGGTCTCTTTTCCGGAGCACAGGAAAAATACCTTGTCGTAGTGGCTCATACCATACTGTACCTTTGCCTTCCATACAGCTTCCTCAATGCCATGGGCACTAACAATATAAGCATCCTGCCAGGAGGTCTTTAGCTTTGCTGCAAAGTAAGACAGAGAAGAAATTCCCGGTAAAACCTTAACCTCTGTATTGTCCAGTTCCTTTAGTGCCTTACAAAGCTTTTCGCAACCACTGTAAAAGCCTGTATCTCCTGAAAAAAGAATCACTGCCTTTATATCTCCGGCTTCCTTTTTCTGCATCTCACAAAGACAGGGTAGGATATCCTTGGCCAAATAGTAGGGATAGGTCTTCTTCACCTTCTCATACCCTAAAAGCATTCTTGGCGCTCCAAAAATGATATCCGCTTCCGCAATTGCCTTGTATAGACCAAGCGTCTTGGTCTCCTCTGTTCCCATGCCAACACCTGCCAGGGTCACGTATAGCTTTCCTTTACTTCTTATTGATATATGAAGCAATTCTTCCAGCCCCGTTACCACTTCACCATAAGTTTGTTCTTTTACAGGCATCCTGCTCCCCGGCTTTTGAATCATGATACATGGAATCCCGGCCTTGGCTGCTGCCTGAACCTTCTCATCAAGTCCACCCGTCTTACCGCTTTCCTTGGTAACCATGCAGGCGATATTGTATTGATTTATGGTCGCCAGATTCATATCCATGGAAAAAGGTCCCTGCATGGCAATCACCTGCCTGCCCTCCAATCCACAGTCATAACAAATATCTATGCTTTCTTTTCCCGGAAGCACACGCACAAAGAGTTTCCTTTTCAGTTCCTCATCTACACAAAACTTTGAAAGCTCCTTACTTCCTGTAGTTAACAGAATATTCCCCTTTGTCGCTTTCAATAAGGGAATACATTCCTCCACAGACTCTACCGTCCTAAGTAACCTATCCTGCGTATGAGAGAGATCTCTTGCAAGACGAAAATAAGGAAGCCTTGTATCACGAATACTCTCTAAAATATTCTCCGTAACCACTGTAGCAAAGGGATGGGTAGCATCTACTACCGCATCATAGTGATTCTCAAGATAAAGTGCCTTCATCTCATCTACTGAAAGTCTTCCTCTTAAAACCTTCACATTTTTAGAAGGCTCCATTACCTGTTCTCCATATTCAGTTGCTACACTTACATCACAGGCAATCCCTTTTTCACTTAAGGTCTCCGATAGCTTACGACCTTCTGTGGTTCCTGCGTATATCAGGATTTTACTCATATTTTATATCCTCTTTTGGTAACCATCTGCTGGTCCTTTTTTATGGTTTGGGAATTACCGATAAACACTGTGGTAAACATATTCACCTGTGTATCCCGTAATTCCTTTAGGCTTAAAACCTTATAGGTTGTTTCTTCTCTTCCTATATTTTCAACATAACCGCATACACGGCTCTCTTCGGCACCTGCATCCAACATAATATCACAGGCTCTTTGCAGATAATCCTTGCGTTTATGGCTGGAAGGATTATAAATTGCCATGGCAAAATCACCCATGACCGCTGCCCGTAATCTCTTTTCTATCATCTCCCAGGGGGTAAGCAGATCACTTAAGCTGATGACACAGTAATCATGATTTAAAGGAGCTCCCAAAACTGCTGCGCCACTGTTCGCTGCCGTAATACCGGGAACTACATGAATGTCTATATCCTTGTAATTTTCCTGATTCTCATATTCTGTCAAAAGCTCATACATGGGAGCCGCCATACCATATACCCCTGCATCGCCGCTACAGATTAAAGATACTGTTTTTCCTGTAGCTGCCAAATCAAAACATAAACGGCACCTTTCGATCTCCTGGCGCATGGCAGTGGTCATAAATTCTTTTCCCGGAAAATGTTCTTTAACAAGCTCCACATAAACTGTATAGCCAACTATCACATCACTTTTCTCCATAGCATTCCTAGCCTGTGCTGTCATCATCTCCATGCTTCCCGGGCCCATACCCACAATATAAATACTCTTCTCTGCCACCTTGTATCTCTCCCTGTTTCCTTTTGCTAAGTATTCCAGCTCACTATTTTAACATCACGCTCAGCCAGTGCTATCGTCATGCCGTTCTTTACTGTTTTCTTTAAAAACAAACTATCTTCATGACCTGACATTTTCACAGCTGCTCTTTCACAAACATTACTAACACCTGTTACAGACTCCACAAAGGCTGATTCTGAAAACTCTCCTGCAACCTCCAGCAGTTCTTCTCCCGAATAGGTTACAAAGGGAACATGGAGATACTGTGCAAGATTCACTAAGCCTTTTTCTTTTTTCTTTAAATCAATCGTGCAAAGCCCACTGATTTCTTCTATATCACATACCTCTTTCACAAAGGCAAGTATTTCAAAAAAATCTTTTTCTTTTTTACATCCCATACCTAAGATATGGTTCTTACTTTTCAGTAAAAGACTTTGACTTATGCCCTCAGCCTGCGTCAATTCCTTTACTATTCTAACATCCACCCTCTCCTGTGAAAAGGGGACAATGGCAATCTCTGTGGGAACCTTTGATAAGTCATAGGAGATGCCTTCCCCTATGGCAAAGGTAAGTGTTTGGCCCTTCAGCGCCTTGGCCGATACCTCACGAATTCCCTGTCTGTTGATCACTAAGAGACCATTTCTTCTGGCAAATACATCTACAGAAAAAACATCTTCTACATCTGTTGCCGTAGTAAATACCGGTGTCGCATGCAGGCCTTCTGCTAACATATTGGCAAGCTCATTGGCGCCTCCCATATGACCTGACAAAACAGGAATTACATATTTCCCCTTTTCATCCAAAACAATGACAGGACTATCTGTTAACTTGTTCTTTACAAAGCCTGCTATGCTTCGAACCACAATTCCCATGGCCCCCACAAATAAAATGGGCAGTCTTCTCTGAAAAGCTTCTTCCACAAAGTTTTCTAGTTCTTCCCCATCTCGCTTTTCAAAAATATCAGCAGGAAACATGTTTTCTATTTTATTTATAAGCTCCCAGCCCTTTGTCGTAAAGGCACATACTCGAAATATCATATCTTTTTATCCCTAAATTCTGTTGCAAAATCCGGTGCATACAATCTGGAAAGTTCATACTGATTGTGTGCAATCACATCTCCTACTAATACAATGGCTGTCTTTGTAATCCCATGCTCTGCTGCAATTTTAGGCAAGGTATCTATGGTTCCCACAAAGGCCTGTTCCTCTGGCCAGGTTGCCTTGTAAACAAGGGCTGCGGGAGTCTCCTTTTCATATCCGCCCGCAATCAGTCGCTGTTTTAATTCCTCCAGCATTCCTGTGCTTAGGTATATCGCCATAGATGCATTGTGAGACGCAAAGCTTTCAATGGATTCCTTTTCCGGTACTCCCGTCTTTCCCGCCATTCTGGTGATAATCAGTGACTGAGACACACCGGGGAGTGTATATTCTAAGTTAAGTGACGCTGCGGCTCCAAAACAGGCGCTTACCCCGGGACAGGTTTCAAAGGCAATTCCCTTCTGTGTCAAAATATCCATCTGCTCGCGAATCGCACCATACACGCTGGGGTCTCCCGTATGAAGACGAACTATTTCTTTCCCTTCTGTATGTGCCTTCAATATAATCTCCATTACCTCATCCAGGGTAAGTTTGGCACTGTTGAAGATCTCACAGTCCTCTCGTGTATAGCTTAATAACTCCGGATTTACCAGACTTCCTGCATATATGACAACATCTGCTTTTTTTAATAAATTCATTCCACGTACTGTAATCAAATCTACAGCACCGCTTCCCGCTCCTACAAAGTAAACCATTTTCTAATATCCTTTTTTCTTTAAAGTTTAGGCCTTCTTTAATTCAGAAAGCATCTCCTCTGCCCCCGCAGATTTGGCCAAAAGACCAAACTGGTTGGCATACATCATACATTCTATCTTTAAATCTTCCCCTGCTCTCTTCTTAAGGAAGAACATCATCTTTTCCATACATAAGTCCATGGTCTTTTCAAGGTATCCGTGTTCTGTCAGAATACGAACTCCTTCTTCTGTTACCACCGTATTCAGAATCTCTCCGGCGCATGCTACGTCACAACCGGCTTTAATGGCTGCTGCTGTCAAAAGCTCCATACGACAATCACCCTCTTTGGAGTGAGTATTCATGATTCCTCCACTTACCTTGATTAACTTACCGATATGGCCGGTTAACAGCATTCCCTGAAAACCAAGCTCCTTTACCATATCAATGGTATCTCCAATGAAATTGGAACATTTTACACTTCGGTCCAAATCGTAATCATAAGTAGCTTTCATAAATTCAAGACCATAATTTCCCGGAGACACCGCTACATAACTTTGGCCTAAGGCTTTCTTTTGCTTTAGTTCCACATAGATAGTATCTAAGAGCGCCTTACTACTCATGGGTTCCACAATCCCGCTGGTTCCCAAAATGGATATACCGCCTACGATTCCAAGTCTTGGATTAAAGGTTTTCTCTGCAAGTTCCTTTCCTCCCGGAACAGAGATTTCCACATCAATTGTCCCGGTATAATCACAAACTCTGCAAACCTCCAAAACTTCTTTGGTAATCATTTCTCTGGGGACATGATTGATGGCAGCATTGCCAACCGGTTGATCAAGCCCCGGCATGGTTACTCTTCCAACCCCTTCTCCTCCATCAATATTTACTCTGGCTTCTGATAGTCCTTCCTTTATTTCTCCCAAAGAGACCTTGGCTACGATATAACTTCCGGTGGTAATGTCCGGATCATCTCCTCCGTCCTTAACAACCGCGCACTGCACATAATCTTCCTTACGAAAAATCTCTTCTATCTTGGCAGGAAAGGGAATTCCCTTGGGGGTCTCTATGGTAATTTCATTTTTTACACTTCCTGTCAAAAGCATGTAACAGGCCGCTTTGGCAGCAGCTGCTGCGCAGCTTCCCGTGGTAAATCCATATCGCATGTCCTTCTCCCTTTCCTTTCACTTACTTTTTTCTACATACCATAGAGTAGTGCATTACAAATAGCGGCGGCGATATTGCTGCCTCCCTTTCGTCCCTCATTGATAATATAGGGAACCTCTCCTTCTAAAAACAATTCCTTGGCTGCAACCACATTGACAAAGCCAACCGGAACACCGATGACAAAGCTTGGCGTAAATATACCCTTTTCCATCATCTCATAAAGACTGATTAGCGCTGTAGGAGCATTACCTACCGCAAAGATTACCGGCTTTCCAATCCTAGCTGCTCTTTCCATACTGACTGTTGCACGGGTGACAGCTCTCTCCTTGGCTTCCCTGGCTACATCTTCATCTGCCATGAAGCAATGTACTTCACCACCAAAAGCAGCCAGCTTCGTTTTGTTAATTCCAGCCTTGGCCATATTGGTATCTGTCACAATATCGGCTCCCTTAACAATCAAGTCTCTTGCAATGGCTATGGCATTCCTGGAAAATCGCATGGTTTTGGCATAATCAAAATCTGCACTGGTATGAATCACCCTTTTGGTAACAGGCTCCTCCTCCCTGGGCAGAACAATATTCATTTTCCTAAGTTCTTCTCCTATGATTTCAAAGCTGCGCTTTTCAATCTCTGTAGGGAGAACAAATTCTATGTTATTCATGTACAATCTCCTGTAGCTTCTCTAAAAGCTTTTCATTATCTTCATGACACTTGACTGCAATTCTATAATAACCTGTCTCAAGTCCCAGATAGTCCCTGCAGTCCCTGATTAAAATTCCTTTTTGCAAAAGCTTTTCATATAAAAAGGAATCCTTACTTTGGAACAAGATAAAATTGGTTTTACTTTCATACACCCGATAGCCCAATTGCTTTAAACCATCTGTTAAAAAAGCGCGCTCCTTTTGTAAAACACATCTTGTTTCTTCCAGAAACTTTTTCTGTGTAAGTGCCGCTACACCTGCTGCCTGGGCAGGAATGGAAACATTCCATTCCGGTAACTGCTTGTGTATTTTCTCAAGTAATTTCTCATTACTGCCAATCAGGTATCCCAGTCTGATTCCAGGAATGGCAAAGCTTTTGGTAAAGGCTCTTAAAATAATAAGATTGGGAAAATCCTTTATACATTTATAAATACTGTTTTCATCCCCTAAATCCGTCAACTCAATAAAACATTCATCTACTACGATTGTTGTTCCCATGGCCTTTCCATTTTCCAGAATTTCCACTAGTTGTTCTCTGTCCATCAGAACTCCTGTTGGATTGCAAGGATTGGAAAAAATCATTAAATCCGGTCTGAGTCTTTTCATTTCATCCGTTACAAAACGGTCTACCAAAAAGTCCTCATCCTCTCTCTGATATATATAAGAAATACTACTCGAAACCGCCTCCAAGGCTTTGTTATAACCGGAAAATCCCGGTGCAAACAAAAGTGCTTTTCTTGGCTTTAAGGCATGGCATATAGAAAGAAGTAACTCCGAAGCTCCGTTTCCGCACAGTATGTTCTGTGTTTTGCATTCCAATGCCCTAGCCAGAGCTTTTCGTAGTTCCATACACTCCAAATCAGGATAACACTCGCTTATTTTTAGTGCTTCTGCCATGGCTTTACTAACAACATCTATTACCCCCAGTGGATTCACATTCACTGAGAAATCCATATTCACTTGATTTCTGTATATATCTCCACCGTGCATCTTTTTTCCTTTCTGTTTCTCACTTACTCCTAATGCAAGGACTGTATCAGGAATATCACCACAAGTACCGCTTCGCAGCATAGCAAACTCAAAAAGCTTGTCGCATATAAAAGCTTGTTTGCTCTCTTAATATCTTCAAACTCGATTTCTCTTTTTTCATCACCGATATATGGTTTCTGATGCAATTTGCCAAAGTAAGAGGTAGGACCGGCAAGACGTAATCCCAATGCCCCTGCAAGAGTACTCTCCGTCTGTGCAGAGTTTGGGCTTGCATGCTGAAAACGATCTCGAAGCCAGATTCTTTTTGCTTCCTTTTCATCATAGTCTTTTCCCAAAAATCTGCAACTTACAATCATTAAAAGGGCGCTGATTCTGGATGGAATAAAGTTCACAATATCATCAAGCCTCGCTGCATAAAAACCAAAGGACATATATCTGTCATTCTTATAAGCAATCATAGAATCCATAGTATTGATGGCCTTGTACCAAAAGCCAAGTACCGGGCCTCCGATTGCAAGGTATAACATAGGTGCCACGATTCCGTCTGAGGTATTTTCCGCAACGGTTTCTACGGCTGCTCTTGCAACCTGAAGTTGATCAAGTTCTAAGGTATCTCTTCCTACAATCATGGAAACGGCAAATCTTGCTTCCTCCAATGTACCATTTTGTAACTTGTCAAATACCTTCATGCTCTCATCCTTTAAGCACTTGGTAGCTAACATATAATAAGTCATAACTGCTTCCACCAAAAGACCTGCAAAAGGATGAATTTTATAGGAAACTGTAAGCAGACTATTTACGACAAGCACGGTCAAAAAACATACTGTAATGACTGTAATAAGTCCTGCCGTTTTTTTCTGTTTTTCCGTTTTTTTGCACTGGCTCTCCTCTCCCTTTTTTCCAAGGAAAAATACATCCAGTTTGCCAATCAGTGTCCCGATTACTCTAACAGGATGGGGAAATGTATATGGATCTCCCACCAAAAGATCTAATATATATCCTATCATCAAAGCTAAAATATGATAAATCATATGCTTCTCCTTTGTAACTACAGTGGTCTACAATCTACAATAACGTAGCCCTCTTTTCTTTGCTCTACAAGGCAACTATAACCTTCTGCGTTTTTTATCTGATAATCATAAAAGGAACCACCAAACATGGACGAAATGGTGGCCATAATCGTGCCCCCATGTACCATGGCAATTACCCTTTTAGCATTTCCTTCAAAAGCTTCCTTCAGCACCTTTTGCATTCCTCTAAGACTTCTTTCTGTTGCCTCCATCTTACTCTCTCCGCCCGGGAAAGCACTCTCTCCATTACTGTCAATAAAGGCCTGATACGCCGGATGATTTGAAAGTTCCTGATAGGTCTTACCTTCAAATTCTCCAAAATCCGTTTCTCTCAGTTCATCGATAATCCTTGGCTCCATGAAAGGATACAAAAGCCCCGCACTTTCAATGCATCTTTGTAAAGGACTTGAAAAAAGAAGGTCTCCGCTTGGATAATACCCTGTCTTTTGCTTCTCCAAAAGAAAGCTTATTCCTTCTTCGCACAATGGTTCGTCGGTGCTTCCTATATAGGCTTTTCGAAGATTCCCTTCTGTTTTTCCATGTCTAATAAGAACCAGTTCTATTTGATTTTCTGCGCAATTCCACATACAATTCTCTCCACACTGTCTGACTTCTCTGCCAGCATACACAGAATTCTTCCGGTTTCTTCCCTATAGATTCGGTCAAATTTTTCCATAGGCACAATACCGTTTCCAATCTCATCGCTAATCCAAATGATTTCGGGATTTTTCTCTGCCATTTTCTCTATCATTTGTTTCACTTCCGAAGCTTCTTTTTCCTGCAAAAGTATTTTTGTAAACCGGTGAAGTCCATAAAAAATCATCTGACCACTAAACTGATTCATTTTTTCCCATTGTTCCAAAGCTTCCTTCACGGAGTCTTCACTTTTTATTTCTACAACCTGCGCCCCGGGATATTGATGTGTTGCATACAAAAGCTTGCCCTGGGCGTATCCTCCAATGATTAGTCTCATTGTTTCCTCTTTCCTTTACATACTCATAACGAAATAAACAATCGCAATTACAATTAAACTGGTAACTTCTGACACGGTTACAAAATATCCGGCCAAATCTCCGGTAATACCACCAAATTCTTTTTTACTAAGTCTCACATAATATCCATATACGGCTAAGGGGGTAAGGATTCCAAAGATTCCCAAAACAGGCTGGATTACCACCATTAAAATGCCGGCCAGTACACACTGAACCAATAGTGCTTTCCATACAAAATCTTTCTTGGCAGTATCTGAAAAAGTCTGAAGCATCCCCTGCTTCTTGGCAGAAGGAAGTGTTATAACACCGATTCCACTTAAGGCTCTGCTATAGAAAAATACTACTGCCAAAACACAGACTTCTTTCATGTCCTGAAGGATACTTAAAAAGCCGGCAGCAAGACACATCAGGCACAGTACACAAATGACCGCAAAGGCTCCGATATGAGGATCCTTTAGAATCTCTAACTTCTTCTCTCTTGGCTGATAGGAATGAAGTGCATCGCAGGTATCCATAAATCCATCCAAATGAAATCCACCGGTAACAAGAAGCGGAATGGCTATGGCAAGGGCAATAAAAAATACACTGTTTAATTCAAAATACTGCCATATATGAAACAGTAAAATCTCCAATCCTCCGATACAGGCACCTACCCATGGGAAAAAGCAAAGATGGTATTCCATATCTTCCGATTCCCAATTAAATCTAGGCATTGGAATTTTGGAATATATGGAAAAGGCCACGTTAAACGCCTTTGCTATAGACTTTATTTTTTTCATATGTTTACTTCTCCTCTTTTAAACAAACCGGGATTCCAACTACCATTTCATAAACTCTGTCCGCTCTTTGAGCAAGAACCTGATTAATTTCCCCCAATGCTTTCATGTATTCCATAGTACCTTCATCATATTGGATTCCGTCTTCAAACACGTTTACGGAAACAATTACCAGTTCCTCTACCCCTTGTTGTAAAATCTCTAGTTCTGCTAAAACCTTGTCGGTAACTTCCCTTGCAGAAAGCATCCTCTCTTCCCGAAACATTTCATTGGCCACTAAATTGGACATACACTCAAGCAATGCCCCTTTTCTTTG
Organism: Acetatifactor sp.; assembly: GCA_045616525.1. Taxonomy (GTDB): domain Bacteria; phylum Bacillota; class Clostridia; order Lachnospirales; family Lachnospiraceae; genus Acetatifactor. The sequence goes on from JAZLGY010000093.1 coordinate 28,324, forward strand.
TTCCTGCATCTTTTGAAGGGCTAAGTGGATGTCCACCTTCTGTTCAATGGTAGCAAATCCCTTACCTGCACGAAGGGCATGATGTCTTGCAACCTTTTTTTCCCCCTCCTGTCCATAAACCATCATCGTGGCCAGGTAGTACAGGGGGCCCTTATATTGCATCATTTGTTTTTCTGCGAAAGCGGATTTTCCACACCCGCTACCACCAAGAACCAAAGTAACCAACCTTCTTTTCTCCTTTGCTACTTTCTACTGTAAGCCTCAATACCTGCACTTTCAAAACCGGTACTGCTTGCATAAATAGATAATGCCATTCTATACAAAGGAACCGACATCACTGCACCGGTACCTTCCCC
>JAZLGY010000094.1:0-126339 GCA_045616525.1 Acetatifactor sp.
TTCCTCACCCACCAATAACTCATTTACCGTGACATTTAGTAATTTGCACAACTCCGGAATCACAGAAATATCTGGCATATTTACCCCATTTTCCCATTTTGATAAAGTCTTATCGCTAACACCAATCTGTTCTGCCAGTTCTTTCTGTGTCATTCCTAATGACTTTCTCTTTTTTTGAATGAATTGACCTATTACTTTTGAATCCATATCATCCCTCCACTATTTTATTTATGAATTGATTGTAAATTAAGCAAGAACAATATCACAATCTCCCATACGGCGAATTTCTCTCCAATCCTTCCCAATCTAAACTTTTTAAGATGTGACAGACCATTTTATTTTTCGATTATTTGCTCTATCCATTCAACGTTCAGTGAAGTATCCGTTGCAAAGCCCGTTTTCTCCTTCCCACAAACAAAAATAAAAACATTGGATCCACAACGAAATCCAATACGCAAACACTAACAAAATAATAATCAATCCCCGGATAAACTTGAAAAATGAAATGAATAAGAATAACAGAAAAAAAATAGCCAAGCAAACTGCTCAGCTCCCAGAAAAAAGATAAAAAATAATGCGGAAGATGGGACTTGAACCCACACGATCGCAATGATCACAAGATCCTTAGTCTTGCTCGTCTGCCAGTTCCGACACTTCCGCATTTGATGGTTGCTTTCGCTCACCAACGAAATGTATCTTACCACCATATAAATATAAAGTCAAGCATTATTTTTATTTTTTTCAAATAATATAAAATTTATTTTTCTTCGGTCATAATCGCATATCGAAGCTTTGTGGATCTGGCCCTGCCGTTTGCTCTGCATTCTTCTGCACTTGGGCGGATTACGTCCTTGGAAATCTCTTTAAAGATTCCCTGTCTGTAATACTCCTGGAATGCTTTCTTGACCAGACGGTCCTCTCCTGAATGGAAGGTTAAAATAGCCATACGACCACCGGGCTGCATAACTAGAGGCAACTTGTTAAGAAATGCTTCCAAAACTTCAAATTCACTATTTACATCAATTCGAATCGCCTGGAATACTCTTTGACAGGTTTTCTTTAGGATATCCTTCTTCTCTGCATTTTCCGGCAAGAAAGAAAGGGCTTCAAATATAGCATCCTTTAAGTCTGTGGTAGTTTTGATTACCTGACCCTTCTTTTTTCTCTTTAAAATCTCTGCGGTTATTTCTTTCGCATATACTTCATCCGAATTTTCAACCAGCATACCTATGATTTCTTCTCTGTTCATCTCCTTCAATCGCTCCCAGGCAGGGATTCCTTTTTCCGGATTTAAACGAAGATCTAATATTCCGTCCAGCTTGTATGAGAAACCTCTTTCCGGATTATCAATCTGCATGGAGGATACGCCCAAATCGGCCATTAGGAAATTAAACTTTCCATGTTCCTTGGCAACCAGATCGATATTGGCAAAGTTTTCGCTAATGGGAGTAAAGAGATCTTCTCCGTAACCGGCCTGGCGTAGTCTGTCTGTGGTCTTCACAATCTCAATGGGATCTACATCTAGGCTGTACAAGTGCCCATTTCCCTTAAGGCAATCCATCATTTTACGTGAATGACCGCCATAACCCAGTGTTGCATCAAGTCCCACTTCTCCGGGCACAATCTTAAGTGCATCCAATACTTCCTTTACCATAATCGAGATATGCATTCCGGCGGGAGTGCTTCCCTTCCCGATTACCTTCGCAACAGTCTCGGCATATTTCTCCGGATTGTGCTCTTTATATTTTTCTTCAAACTTCTTAGGATGTGTTCCTGAATATCTTTTTCTTCTTTTATGTACAGGCTCCTGTTCGTGTGTACTATTCTGAAATTCTTCTGCCATACATTCTCTCTATACTTTCTTATTTATTTTTCGCCAAAAGCTCCTATATGTCATCTATCTACTGTCTATTAGGAAAAGGAAATCACACTGAAATCTCCTCCTACATCTTCAATAAAATCATTATACTCATACTACAAAGTTCGTGACAAGTCTAACTTGCTTGGACTATGTAAATATGCTATAATTCAAGGGATAGTTTTTTAATTGGGGAGGTTCCTATTTTATGGATAACAATATTGACAAGAAAATGAATGCAGCAGCACTGATTCCTACTTTGGAAACCATATATGTACCTTTTTCAGCAGGTACCGGTCATCCTTTCATTACAACCAATGAAACCGATGCTACCGATCAGATTTGGGTATTTATTAATGAAGACCAGTGTCGTGAATTTGCAAAAGAAAGATTCGAGCAGAACGGCGATCCTATTCGTTTGATTTCTGTAAAGCAGAATGCAACCTTAAGCTTCTTCTCTAACCTTTACTTCATCGGTATTGATGAAATCGTATTTGTAGAGGACAAGGATATGACTCGTTTACCTCTTACAGAGCTTGTAAAGAGACCTAGCTTTGATGAAGTCCCTGAAGAAAGCAGACCTTTATTAAATCCTCAGATGCAGCTTTCCGGTATCCGTTTAATGCAGGAGGTTCATCGTCGTGGTGACAACAAGCCCGGCATCAGAGAGATGGAAGAAGAAATGATTGCAAACCTTATGCGTGCAAACTTTATCTTAGTTACCGCTATGTTAGAGGAAGGCGAAGATCCTGCAAAACATGATCCTAAGGCTATTCCTTGTGTTCAGGATAAGGAAGGCAGAAAGTATCAGCCTATCTTCTCTGATTCAGCTGAACTTGCAAAGTTTGTTGGCAACCGTAAATTCAAAGCTGTCATCAAACCCTTCGCTGATGTTGCAGCAGTTATTAATAGTGGTGTAGATGGTATTGTATTAAATCCCAACACCTCAAATATTATTTTCACAACAGATAGACTTCCTGCTCTTTTGGAAGCATTTGGACCTGCTAAAGACAACAAATAAGCGATTTATCATTTAAGGGAGACAGCAAAATGAATGTAAATGAATCAGCAGAAAACTATTTAGAAACTATTTTGATTTTAAGTCAAAAGAAGCCTGTAGTACGTTCCGTAGATATTGCTGAAGAATTGGGGTTCAAAAAATCCAGTGTCAGCATTGCTATGAAAAATCTGCGTGAAAAGAATCACATTACTGTTACCAAAGAAGGCTATATCTACTTGACGGAAAGTGGACAGGAAATAGCTGATATGATTTATGAACGACATGAATTCTTGACCGATTATCTTACAAAGCTCGGCGTTGATCCTAGCATCGCTGCCGAGGATGCCTGTCGAATCGAACACGTCATCAGCAAGGAAAGCTTCGAAGCCATCAAGAATCACATTAATTCCGTTACAAAATAACATTTAAGGTCATGTAAAAAAGAAAGCTTTTTTACATGACCTTTCTTTTGGGTTATCTTTATTTCTATGTTTTAGGTGCTTAGGTAACTTTACTACCGAATATCCTTCTTGGTAGTATCTTTTTTATATCAATTACAGCGTTTAGGTAACTTTACCACCGCATATCCTTCTTGGTAGTATCTTTTTTATATCAATTACAGCGTTTAGGTAACTTTACCACCGAATATCCTTCTTAGTAGTATCTTTTTTATATCAATTACAGCGTTTAGGTAACTTTACCACTGAATATCCTTCTTGGTAGTATCTTTTTTATATCAATTACAGCGTTTAGGTAACTTTACCACCGAATATCCTTCAATCCAGTTACCTTTTTAGCTTCTTTTTCTGTATTTAGATAATATTTCCACTGACCCACTTTTTCAACCTCTCCTTTCTATAAAAACTTTCTATAAAAGCTTTCTATAAAAACTCGTAACCAATTACATGATTTATCCGATTGTTTTTCAGACCTTGATTTCACGTCGGCACTTCATATATCTTTACGTGAAATGTAAAGTATGAAATATAAAGTAAAAAAATAAGGTGTAATATAAAGTGTAAATATACGGTGTAAATATAAGGTGTAATATAAGGTGTAAATAAAGTGTAAATATAAGGTGTAAAATAAGGTGTAATATAAGGTGTAAATATAAGATGTAAATATAAGGTGTAAATAAGGTGTAAAATAAACCCAAACGCCACTTAAAAGCGGCATTTGGGTTCATCAAGCGTGTCTGTTAAATAATCTGATTGAATCTAAGCAATGGTTATGAGTTTTAGTTATATAACTATCTCTGTACTCTTCCGGATGCGTCGCCGCCTGCAAGAGTTTCTACTTCCTTACGTGATACTAAGTTGAAATCTCCTGGGATGGTGTGCTTTAATGCAGAAGCTGCAACACCAAACTCGAGAGCTGCCTTGAAGTCTTTACCATCAAGTAAACCACAGATTACACCACCGGCAAAGGAATCACCGCCACCAACACGGTCTACGATAGGACGAATGCTATATTCCTTAGAGTGATAGAATTCCTTGGTATCTCTTGAATAGATACAAGCTGACCAGCCATTGTCTGATGCTGAATGGCTTACTCTTAATGAAGATACACAATACTCGAAGTTGTAATCAGCTACCATCTGCTCAAAGATTGACTTGTATCCTGCAAGCTCTAAATCACCGCTGGTAACATCTGTCTTGCCAGGCTTGTAACCAAGTACAAGTTCTGCATCCTCTTCGTTGCCGATACAAACATCAACATACTGCATAAGGTCCTTCATAACCTTCTGTGCCTTTTCGCTGGTCCAAAGCTTCTTACGGAAGTTAAGGTCTACAGAAACCTTAACACCATGCTTCTTCGCTGCGATTAAAGCCTGCTTGGTAAGAACTGCTGCGCTATCAGATACAGCAGGAGTAATTCCTGTAAAATGGAACCAGTCTACACCTTCAAAGATTGCATCAAAATCGAAATCCTTCTCTGTTGCTGTAGAAATAGAAGAATGTGCTCTGTCATATACCACCTTGGAAGGTCTCATAGCAGAACCGCTCTCTAAATAATAGATACCAAGTCTTTCTCCACATCTTGCAATGAACTTGGTTCCTACATTGTACTTACGAAGTGCCGCAACTGCACATTCACCGATTTCGTTATCAGGAACAGCTGTTACATAATCTACATCATGTCCATAGTTTGCAAGGGAAACTGCAACGTTAGCCTCGCCACCGCCATAGCAAACATCGAACTCATCTGCCTGGATAAATCTCTCATTGTTAGGGGTAGATAATCTTAACATGATTTCACCCATAGTAATAACTCTTGCCATTATATTTTCCTCCTATTTATTTCTGTACTGTTTTATTTCTGTACCGTTTTATTTCTGTACCAGATGAATTGCAAATCCACCGATTTCCTCATCAAGGTAAATTGCCTTTAATGCACCCTTGGCATCTCTCTTTGCAGAGTCTTCTGCGAATCTGACACCTAATACATTTTCCATGTAATTTACTGCTCTCTCAATATAGTTGGTTCTGATAGCAATGTGTCCGTTCTTACCAAGATATGGGGACTTCATTACTTCTAATGCAGAACCTGCAAATACAGAGCTGTTGCCATTCTTTACAGGCATACCGAATACGAATGCAAAACGGTTGGCAATCTTCATAGCCTCTTCCTCGCTGGATGCATTGACACCGATATGCGCAAGTTCAAAACCAAGCATGGTCTGTACAGCTTCTCTGGTAAGCTGCTCAATCTTATCCCAAGCACCTTCATTGATTAGATCTGCTGGTACCATCCATGAGCCACCACATGCTATAATCCTTGGGAAATCAAGGTAGGTTGTGAGATTCTTTGCACTGATTCCACCGGTAGGCATAAACTTCATATTTACATAAGGAGCTGCCATAGCCTTGATCTTGGCAAGACCACCTGACTGCTCAGCAGGGAAAAACTTCACAACATCAAGTCCAAGTTCAATTGCCTGCTCAATGTCAGAAGGGCTTGAAGTACCCGGTGTAATAGGAATATTTTTATCTAAACAATACTGTACTGTTCTTGGATTCAATCCCGGGCTGACGATAAACTGTGCACCGGCCTTTACAGCTGCATCTACCTGTGCTGCATTTAAAACAGTTCCTGCACCTACGCACATAGATGGGAAGTTTTCTGTCATAGCCTTGATGGCATCTGCTGCCGCATCAGTTCTGAATGTCACCTCTGCACAAGGAAGTCCACCTGCACAAAGAGCCTTAGCCAAAGGTACAGCATCTTCTACTCTGTCAATCTTTACTACCGGAACAATACCAATCTTACTGAGTTTCTCTAATACTGGATTCATCTTCTCCTCATTTCTATACGGTTCTTGGTTGGCTGCTTACCTATGTGTAAGAACCATATTAACCCCACACATCGTAATCTGAATGTTATCCGCCTGTGCAACATCCATTTCATGTAAGCGCTTACATTCTAACATAAGCAACACCAAGATACAAGATATTTTTTGCACAAAAAACCAGGCATTTCCTGCCTGGTTTTGATTGTTCTAGTACATTCTGTGTTTCTTTCTTTTTCTTGTTTTCATAATCATGATTGCTGCATACACCAAAATACTAATTCCGGAAATCACGATTCCTTCCTTTAATCCCTTGGGTGTAAAAGTAAGACTAATATCATACTCTCCGGCTTCTAAGTCAAGTGCGATGAAGCAATCACCAAACCTCTGCTGCTTTACTTCTTCCCCGTTTACCTTAACACACCAGCCATCCTCATCTGCAATATCCAGGATCAGTCTTCCTCGTTCCGGCAGAGACAGATGACCATTTATATGGGTATTGTCATAGGTTACATTCTCCAAATGATTCTCAGATAACCTAGAAAGGGCCTGTTCTAAAACGGGCGTATTTAAATAGTAAATATCCAGGCTGACATTCTTACTCTCTACATCCTTTTCCGTCTTCTTTATGGAAATATGCTCTCCACTCTTCATAGCACCAATGTATATAACGGATTTCTTCTTTAAATCTGAGTAGGAACGTTTATGCTCACCATTTATTTCCAGCTTCTTAATACCACCGGTGGTAAGAACCATATAGTACACACCATCTTTTTCTGCATAGAAATTAAGCTCGCCCGTACCACTCTTATTTTCTGCTTTAATAAACAGACTGTCATTGATTCCAAGCTCTCTTACCATCTGGTTCTGCAGGCGAATACCATAGAGTTCTTCTGTATTCATATCATAACCGTAAGGTGCAACATAACCAAAAGGCAATTTATATTTGTACTCATACAGAGATACATTTCCGCTTCGATCCACATACTCGAAAATATCATTGGCTTCGTTACCGGGAATCACCTTTTTCTCTTCTTCGTCTTCCTTTTCAATTGCAAACATATAGTCCACATGGAACATAGGGGCAATCAGTGCCGTTGCGCCTTCAAAGCAATAAAATACCTTACTGTATCTCATTCCAAGAGGCTCATACATGTTGCTGACCTTGGAATTTAAGGTTGAAGAAAACAGGGATGCCGAAGAGAAATTACCAAGAATACCATCATTCTTTGTTTTCTTTGTAAACTTTTCTATACGATAGAAGGCATTGTCTCCACGGTCTTCTCTCACCTTCTGGGCCAGCACATCAAAGTCCTTCTGGTTTTCCAGATAAGCATTACGGTCCGTAACTCCTAAGCTTGTATTAAAGCTGTTGATTCCTGTTTCTGTGATAATCACAACGGATAGGAAAATACCTAGTCCCACACGAACAAAATGGACTTTCTTTTCTTTATAGAAATACAAAATCAAAGCATATACTGTTACGAAAAGAACGGTCACCATAAACTCTTTTCGGCCAAACTGCTCCGGAGCCGCAAGCTTTTCACACAAAATCAGGAAGATCATGCTTCCCACATAAATGCTTCTAAAGCTATTGAATTGGATAGAATCCAAATGTAAATATGCTTCATAGCAAATTGTCAAAACCAAGAAGCAATAGATAAAGGACTGTCTTCCGGGCAGGGAATCCGGATAATTTAATCCATGCCATACAAACTCAAAAACATTGGTAGAGAAGCCTAGAAGAAAGACCAAAAGTACCAGGAAGGTGCACACCTTTTTCTTATTTGAAATCTCCTTGCATAAAAGATAACAGGGTACCAATAGAAATACCAAAGCGCCGCAGTATATGTTGGGCCAGTGATTTAATCCCCTCTCTGCCGCAACATTTACACCATGTCTTGCCAGCACATCAAAGATTGAAAAGTATGCCTTAAGTGTCTTTGGAAACTCTGCTTTGCCAAAGGATGTCTGTAAAATAGCACATACCTCGGGTAATAACAATACAGCTGCCATACCACCGGCCAGCAGAGAAAAGATGGCAAAATCCAATACCTTTTTAATATGAAAACGATCATTAATTAAAAGAATGACAAAATATAATATCAGGAATAAACATAGCAAAATAGAAATATAGTAATTTACATAGATGGTACAGGCAAGGGAAATGCAGTATAAACCACATTTTCTTTCCTTCACAAGCTTTTCCAGTCCCAGTAGAACTAAAGGGGTAAGCATGCAGGCATCCAGCCACATTACATTCCAGTTGTAGGCACACATAAAGCCGCAGGTACTGTAAAGCAGGGCAAACCAAATCTTTTCATAGCCCTTTGCCCTGAACCTTTCCTGTAAATAATAGCAGGCTGTAAAGGAACAGATGGAAAGCTTCAACACACAAAAATAAGTAACCGCCTCAATGATATAATCCTTGGGAATAAAATAAATCAGGAAATGAATGGGACTGGCCAGGTAATATACATACAGGGCCATAAAATCCGAGCCTATTCCCACCCGATAGGAATAGAAAAATTCCTGTCCATCATGCAGTTTATTCCACAGTTCTTCCATAAATGGTACGTACTGGTGGTACATATCCATATACATAAAACTGTTATCCCCAAAGGGAAATACTTCTTTTATGATAAAAATCACCAAGAAGAACAACAGTGTTACCATAAAGGCAATCATGGGTTGTTTAAAATTTGAAATTAATGTGTGTTTCTTTTTTCCTGCTATTTTCATATTCTCTACTTAAAACACTCCGGTGTAATCTGTATTTCTTCTCCCTTTTTCACGGAGATATGTATTCTCTGATTCTTATACAAAAGGTCTGTATCTATATCATCATATGCTATGAGCTTCATACTGTGCAAGCTATGATTTTCAAAGCGAATGGAAACTTCTCCGTTCCCAACAACGCGAAGTCCTGTCATTTCTCCCTTTTCCCACTTCTTTGGAAGTGCAGGTAACAGCACGATTCTTTCCGGACTACTCTGTACAATCATCTCTGCTATAGCGGCTGTGGCGCCAAAGTTTCCATCAATCTGAAATGGGGGATGCTTGTCAAACATGTTGGGATAGGTGGAGTTTTCCAGTAGCTTAACAATATTCTCTAAAGCCTTGTCTCCGTCCCAAAGCTTTGCATAATGATTGATAATCCAGGCTCTGCTCCATCCTGTATGTCCGCCGCCCTGAGACAATCTGGCTTTCAGGGTTTCTCCTGCTGCCTTGGCAAGCTCGGGAGTCTTATCCATAGTAATCTGTCTGGAAGGATGTAAGCCGTACAAATGGGAAATGTGTCTGTGACCGGGTTCCCATTCCTTGTAGTCCTCCTGCCATTCCAGGATAGTACCTCTTTCACTTATTTTTGTAGGACACAAGCGTTCTGATGCCTTCTTTATTTCAGAAGTAAATGCCTCCAGGTCTGTAATACCTGCTTCCTCACACTTCTGTAAAAGAGCCTCTGAAATAGCTCCCTGTTCCTTCAAAATATCAAAAGCATTCATACATTGCTGAAACAAATCTCTCAATATCTGATTGTCCATGGTAACCCCAAAACCATTGGCACCCATTTCTCCGGAGGGTAAAATGTAGGTATTTTCCGGAGAAACCGAAGGACAGGTTACCAGATAACCATTGTGTTCCACCAAAAAGTCTAAGAAGAATAAAGCCGCTTCTGCCATAACCGGATAGGTTCTTTGAAGGAAAGCCAAATCCTTGGTATACTCATAGTGGGTCCACTGGTGGGTACAAAGCCATGCAGCTCCCATTACCCAGTAGGTTCCGGGAATCCACTTATCCTGTGGCGCTGTATCTCCGTGAATATCTGTGTTATGATGTGCCACAAAGCCTCGACAGCCATACATCACTCTTGCTGTTCTTCTTCCATTTTCCACCATTCTTTCAATATGATCAAACAGTGGCATATGACACTCCGACAGGTTACATACCTCTGCGGGCCAGTAATTCATCTCCGTATTAATGTTAATGGTATACTTTGACTCCCATGGTGGTGTCAAATCCTTATTCCAAAGGCCCTGTAAAGTAGAAGGAAGGCCTCCCTCTCTACTACAGGCAATCATGAGATATCTTCCATAATCAAAGTACAGTTTCTGCAGACCTAAGTCACAATTATTTTCAGATACCTTTTGAATTCTCTCATCTGTAGGAATCTTCTCCATACTCGGGTCACAGTCAAGGGTAAAGGAGCATCTCTCAAAAAGGCTCTGATAATCTGCTATGTGCTCTGCTCTTAGCTGTTCTACTCCTTTTGCCTTGGCCGCCATCAGTTTTTCATGAAGGTTCTTACGCAGCATTCCTGTGGCATCCGCTGAGACCTTCTCATAATGGAAGGTAGAATCCGCTGAGAAATAAAGGGTTACCTCTCTTGCATCCTCTACAATCAAATGCTCTCCCAGAGTATATGCCTTTCCTTCTACTGTATCAGCATACAAACTCATGGCAAAGTCGCTGCCGCCCTTTCCAAGATTTCCCCAGAGAGAGATTTCCCGGTCACCACTTCTACCTACACCATCAAAATATACGCTTCTCTGAAGCTCTGCGGTAAAGCTGATTCTTCCTCCATTTTCAGAAGAAAGATGAATTACCATACAGTCTGCCGGCTTTGAAATAAAAGCTTCTCTTTTATATTTCTTTCCCTCAGAAACAAAGCTGACTGTTGCCAGGGCTGTATCCAAATCCAGGTCTCTCATATAATCCTGTACCTCTCCAAAGCCCGGAAAATACAAAATAATATCGCCTAAAATCTGATAGGGATGCATTCCACAGGGACAGCCTGACATGGCTTCCATCATAAGCTGCTCTGCTTCCTGAATCCGTCCATCAAATAATAGCTGTCTGATTTTGGGAAGGTTTTCTAGGGTACTGGGATTGTTTCTGTCTACGGGACCACCATACCAGATACTTTCTTCATTGACCTGTATTCTCTCCCGGTCCAAGGTCCCGAAAACACAGGCTCCGATTCTGCCATTGCCAAGAGGCATTGCTTCCTCCCAGATTTCTGATGGCTTTTTATACCATAATCTACTCATCTTTTTTCTCCTCATCCTTCTGAAAAAAGGAAAATGCTTTTTTGATTGTATCTCCCAAATCCTTTTTCATGGTTTCCTTGGCCATAGTAAATAAGGCCTGCATCATCTGCTTCACCATGGCACTGTCTTCTTCATTCAAATCCTTAATTGCCTGTCGCATCTGATTCATGGATTCCTTCTTGTGATTCTCCCAATCAATCAGATTGTCTGTATTGGTTGTCTCCACAACGGAAAGCATAGTATCCGAAAGACGTTTTAACTGTTCCGGTTCCTGACTGTAAACCCAGCGATTGATGGTTTCCTTCATCAGACTGCTGCCAAAGTCCGTCTTGGGTGTTTCCACAAAGTCACCGTTTCTGATAATCCAGAGAAAGGGATTGTGCTGTCCAAGACTGATGCCCTTACTCTTAATCACCTTGTAGTGCTCATCTGTTTCAAGAAGCCTTCCTACCAGAGATGACTGTGGTAAAATACGCACCACCCTCTCTCGGATTACATCATAATTACAATCCTTCAGTACCTCAGGGCGAAATCCCGGTCCATCCATACAGTAAATCCTTGCAAGCTTTTCCTGTACGAAGTCCTTGCACTTCATAGCCGCATATATAGCAAAGTTACCACCCTTGGAATGGCCTCCCACATACACCTTAGAGGCTAGTCTTGCTGCTACAATATTAAGATATTTCACACTGTAGGCCTGCCCCGGTACCGGATAGATAAAGGCCATATTTAAGTCTTCCTTCCAACCAATAAAGGTTTCATCCGTTCCCCTGTATGCCACAAACAAGGTTCCCTCTCCAAGAACAAATGTCACTGCCGAAAACTGTGTCTGAAAATCTTCCTGGGTAAATATTTTGTTTACGTAGGAATTTAATCTTAATTCCCCAAATCGTTTGCTAACACAGCACTGTTCAAATAAAGCCTTGTTATCCTTTTTAAATCGCTCATCTGCAAACAGTTTCTCATAATCCGGATGTTCACGCAATTCTTTTATGGTAACGGACGGTTTATTCTCTGATACATCCGGCACTAAACCATCATATTTCAAATAAGATAACTGGCACAAAACCAAGCTGTCTACATCACTGATTTCCTTTTCCTCAAAGGATAAATCACCATATTGTTTAATATAGTCAATGATTGTTTCCAAACCCTTTTCCCCTATAAAATAACAGCAGATACCTCTTATAGTATCCGCTGTAATTCATTTTTATTACGCAATCTTCTTTTGTTTCTTTTTCTTAATCGTACGAACAATAAATATGATCAGGAACGTAATGATTGCCACCATCAATAGTACAATCGCAATAATCATAATTGCATATTTATTGAGATTCTTGATTAAATCCCCAAGCTTCTTGCTATTGTCTATGACCTTTCTTCCCTGCAATTCTCCGTACATGGCAGGTACCTCACCGATACCGTTGCCGTCTGTATCTTCAAAGGAATTCATATAAGTCGCAATGGCTACCCAGGCCTTTATTTCTTTTCCTTCACTATAAAGAATGGCATCCTCAATATTCTCAATGGGTTTACCATCCTTATCCTTGGGAACAACAGAAAGCAAGCCATAGCTTACCTTGGTAACTGCCCCGAGCATCTGTCCACTGTACAAATCTGCTACCACTCTGTAAAGCTTGTCATCTTCGATTTCTACACGATTTCCGTCTGCATCTACCAGATAAATATCTGTCACCTTATTTAAAATCAAACGATTCGGATTGTAGGTGAAATGTAAACCATGCATATACAGTCTTGCTGTTCTCATAAAGTCTGAGACAGATGCATCAATCTCTGCAACGGTTTTCAGTTCTCTACCGGTTAAATAAATATCAAGTAAGGGATAACCCGGAATCTCGTCCGGTCCGATTCCCAACGAGAAGGAATTAAATACGTCCTCCACAGTAATATTCCCCGGTGCATAGGTATCACGAATCACACCTGCAGGTGCAACCGTTACATCAACAGGAACTCCATTGTAATCCGGTGTATTTTCAATATAGTAAACATAGGAGTCTGCAATAATACTTCCTAAGTTTTCCTCGCCATGATTATTTTCCAAATCCTTGACGGTGCCAAAGGTAATGCTGTTTTCAGCAAGCACCTGGGTACGATGGAAGCCGAACTGATATAGGTATCCTGCGTCTACCTTATCCAAAAACTCTTCAACTCTTTCTGCAATCTCAACATCCGATTCCATTTCTTCCCTGATAGGAATCAATTCATAGGTTTGAAGTTCCCATCTGCCGTTATCCTTCTTTTTCATGGATAAGGAACCAACCTTCTTGCCATACTCACCACAGGATGCAATGACTGTATCCCCAATGACAATGGCTTCATCTAAGGTTGTATGGGTGTGACCACTGATAATCAAGTCTATTTCAGGTACTTTTTTGGCTAAGATTTCATCCTCACTCTTCTTCGGATCATCCCAGGTACCACTATGAGAAACGCAGACAATCATATCTACATTTTCTTTTTCCTTCATTTCCTTGATGACACGCTTGGCTGCTGTAGAGGCATCCTCAAACTCCAGTACACAGGTAGGCGCACAGGATAAGGAGTCTATACCAAAGATTCCAAATACACCGATTCTTACGCCGCCCTTTTCAATAATCACATACTCTTTTACACCATACTTTTCAAAAGCTTCCTTTAAAAGCTTCTGTTCGTCGCTAAGTCCCTTTTTCTCCATGGAAGCCCAGTCTACATTACTGATGACCATATGGGGAAGAGGATCCTCACTTTCCTTGGCACGAAGAAGCATACTTGCCAATCCCTTGGAGCGATAATCAAATTCATGATTACCAAAGGTAGTAACATCCACACCCAATGCTCCAAGCATTCTAAGCTCGGAAGCTTCGGAAACATATATTGTCTGAATCAGGGTTCCCATAGAGAAATCACCTGCATCAAACACGAAGGTATTGGGATTTTTCTGCTTCTGCTGGTCAATAATATAACCAATCTGTGGGAAACCGCCCACCTTGGCAGCTTCTCCTCCCTGGCTTGTCATAAAGCTTTTTAGATGGGAGTGGGTATCATGTGTAAAGATAACATCTACACTTTCCCCCGCTGCATTCACATTACTCGTCAAAAACAGGAACATACAAAAGATGCATGCCATAACCCCCACGAGTCTTTTGTAAATTTTCATAATCTTACCTTTTTAATCTCTTGAAATCTTTTTTAATAATGCTACGGTTTCTACGTTGGCAGTCCAGGGGAACTGGTCCACTGCCACGCATTTCTCTACCTCGTAGCCGGCCTCTCTCATTAGCTCCAAATCTCTTGCAAGGCTGGTAGGCTTGCAGGAAATATAAATCATACGAGGCACATTGTAACTAACAATTTTAGGCAAAGCCTTGGGATGAATACCATCTCTTGGAGGATCTAGGATAATCAAATCCGGCTTGGTTTCAATATCATCCAATACCTTCAGAACATCTCCTGCAATAAATTCTACATTGCCAAGTCCGTTTCTTGCTGCATTCTCCTTGGCAGCTTCCACGGCTTCTTCTACGATTTCCACACCGATGACCTTTTCGCATACAGGGGCCATAAGCTGTGCAATGGTACCTGTACCACTGTAAAGATCATAAACCACCTTACAATCCTCGCTTAATTCTCCCACATATTCTCTCACAGTGTTGTATAAAACCTCTGCACTCTTTGAGTTGGTTTGGAAGAAGGAGAAGGTAGAAATCTGGAACTTTAATCCAAGAAGCTCCTCCATAAAATAATCCTTGCCATAAAGGATATCTGTTCTGTCACTCTTCACTACATCTGCCTGACTGTCATTGACAATATGCAGGATACCGGCGTAGGTACCTGTAAGCTGACCGGATTCCTTCAAAGAAAGCATATACGAGGTAAACTCCTTCATGAGTTCCTCCTCGTTTCCCTCATACTGGGTAGAGGTCACAAGTGCTACCAAAATCTCTCCTGTGGCTTTTGCTTTACGTACCAGCAAATGACGTAGATACCCCTCATGTCTCATCTTGTGGTAGTAGGTTAAATTCTTTTCCCTGCAAAATGCAAGAACACTCTTTAAAATCAATCGATAATCTTCATCTACAATCTTACAGCCACTAACCTCTACCACATCATATGTACTTGCTCTCTTGTGTAAACCGAGAGACAATGGTCCATCCTTGAACTCATCTCCGAAGCTAAACTCCATCTTGTTTCGATATTCATATACTTCCGGACTTCCCTTGATACTCTCAAATTCATATGGTGTGGTCTGTTTACTCAAAACATCCTCAAGGAGTCTGTGTACCTGTCCATCCTTGATTTTTAATTGTTCCTCATAACTCAGAGAAAGGTAAGTACATCCTCCGCATGTGCCAAAATACTGACATGGACTGCCATTTTCCAATGGAGATTTCTCCAAAACCTCCAAAAGGCGCGCCTCTGCTTTGTGATGCCTTACCTTATTTACCATAAATGATATCTTTTGTCCGGGCAGGCTATTCTTGACTACCAAGTATTCATCTCCGGACTTTACAATTCCTTTTCCGGGGAAATCTACTCGTTCAACGATGCCTTCTGCAACCTGTCCTTTTTTCATTTATTAATTTTCTCCCTCGTCCTCAAAAATATCAGACTCATCTTCCTCGTCTTCATCTTCGTCATCGAAATCATCCTCTTCGAATTCATCCTCGAAGTCCTCCAAATAATCAGGAGTAAGATAACGATAGATTGCGTATGCGATTGCGCATCCTGCCGCAATGGCTCCAATGATGGCTAATACCCATACCAGTACGTTACACTTCTTATCATCTTTCTTGTCTAAGATTTCACTTACCTTCTTTAAATCGTCTAAATTCATATTCTAGCCATCCTTTCTGCTCATTTGATTTTCTCAAATACTATTTATAATATATCATATTCTTCAGAATATTACTACACTAACTTTAATTTTGCGAAGGATGCGTACATTATTTTTTGTCCTGCCAAATCAAAGTCAACCGTTACCTTGTAATCACGCTTTTCTTTTACAATAGAAACCACCGTTCCTTCTCCGAATTTGATATGCTTTACACGGTCGCCTTCCTTGTATTCTAAGCCTTCCGCAGCCACCTCTGCCATCCCCTTGGATACACCCTGCATATTCTCAATATTCTTCAAAATATAAGGCTTATTGGGTGTAGCGGTAACCTTGGGTTTTAATACTGCTTTCGGTCTGAAATCATAGGATGTTCTCTCCGGAAATACCTTGGAATCATCATAGCTACCCTCAAAAGGATTGTCCAGATATTCTCTGCCACCAAAGTTACTGAATGCGGGTTTTCCGGGTGGATTATCAAAAAGATACTTGGGAATCTCATTGACAAAACGACTGATAGGATTGTACTGTGTGGTGCCATTCATCATTCTGCTTCTTGCGCAGGTTAAACAAAGGGCCTGTCTTGCTCTGGTGATTCCTACATAAGCCAGTCTTCTCTCTTCCTCGACATCTCCCTCATCCTCAGAGCTGATAGACATATAGCTCGGGAACAGTCCATCCTCCATACCAACCATGTATACACGATTGAATTCAAGTCCCTTGGAACCATGGATAGTCATTAAAACTACCGTATCATTGTTCTGATCAAGGCTGTCTACATCCGCAACCAGTGCCACCTCTTCCAGGAAATCCTCCAGTGAAATCTCATCATGTGTCTGTTCATAAACCGTAGCCTTGTTGATAAATTCACCTACATTTTCCTTACGGTCTTCAAAATCATCCTCATAGTTTTCTTCCAAATATGCCTCATAGTCAATTGCCTCCATGATTTCCTGTATCATATCCACAATTCCGCTATATTCTTCCTTGGCACGAAGCACACGGATGAAGTTGACAAAGCCGTTGATTTTCTCAACTGTTTTACCCAGTCCGGGAATGTTTTCACACTGGGTTAGGGCTTCATAAAAACTGATTCCCAATCTGTCTGCATAGGTATC
Organism: Acetatifactor sp.; assembly: GCA_045616525.1. GTDB lineage: Bacteria > Bacillota > Clostridia > Lachnospirales > Lachnospiraceae > Acetatifactor. The sequence continues at coordinate 17,148 of JAZLGY010000094.1, forward strand.
AATCTTTGTAATGGTGGTTGCACCAATGCCTCTCTTCGGAATATTGATGATACGCTTTACTGCAAGGTCGTCCAGACCATTGGCAACGGTTTTCAGGTAAGCCAAAATATCCTTAATTTCCACTCTTGCATAGAAGTTGACACCACCCACCAAACGATATGGGATTCCCTCCACTACAAGACGCTCTTCTATCAGACGTGACTGCTGATTGGTTCTGTAAAGAACAGCAAAATCATTGTAATTCAGGTTCTCCTTTCTCTTGATGCTCATCATGTCATCTGCAACAAACTCTGCTTCATCGTAGCCTGTATTAAACTGCTTGAAACGAAGCTTTTCCCCCTTGTCACTCTCCGTCCAAAGGGCTTTTTCCTTTCTGCCTCTGTTGTGCCTTACCACACCATTGGCAGCTTCCAGAATATTACCGGTAGAACGGTAATTCTGCTCCAGCTTGACTACCAGGGCATCCGGATATACCTTTTCAAAATCCAGGATATTTCTGATATTGGCTCCTCTGAACTTATAAATGGACTGGTCATCATCACCAACCACACAAAGGTTACGATACTTATCTGCCAAAAGTCTGATTAATTCAAACTGAACCGTATTGGTATCCTGATACTCATCCACCATGATATAGCGAAATCTTTCCTGATACTGCATTAATACATCCTGCTGTGTCTTAAACAGCTCTACTGTTTTTAACAATAAATCATCAAAGTCCAAGGCATTATTTTTCTTCAGATTCTTCTGATATTCCTCATATACCTTGGCAATGGTCTGCTTTCCAAAGTCATAGGCTGCATTTAATCTGTATTCCTCCGCAGATATCATCTCATTTTTGGCAGACGAAATCTCCCCTAAAATGGTTCTCTCCTTCACCTTTTTGGTGTCAATCTGAAGTTTCTTGCAGGCATCCTTGATGAGTCTCTTCTGGTCATCTGTATCATAGATGGTAAAGTGTGTATCATAACCAAGGCGATCAATATATCTACGTAAAATCTTTACGCAGGTAGCATGAAAGGTGGCAACCCAAATCTGTTCTGCTCCATAGCCCACAATATTGTCAACTCGCTCTCTCATCTCCTGGGCAGCCTTGTTGGTAAAAGTAATGGCAAGAATATTCCATGGATTTACCCCCATCTCATCGATGAGGTAAGCGACTCTGTGTGTCAGGACTCTGGTTTTTCCGGAACCAGCACCTGCCAAAATTAATACAGGCCCGTCTGTCTGCTCTACAGCCTTCTTCTGTTCTTTGTTTAAGGTATCATAAATGCTCATTGTTTCTCTCCATTACTTTTCACTGCAAAACTATCTTTATATGAGATGTTTAGAAAAAATATGAGGGAGTTAAAATCACTCCCTCATGAGTCTTACTTATTTTCTATGTAAGAAATATCTTACTGAATGTCGTTCTCGTCGAATACATCTCCGCATTCAGGACAGAACTTAGGAGGATTGGTTGGATCTTCCGGTTCCCATCCGCACTTGTCACACTTATACATAGGTGCACCTTCCGGCTTCTTGGTTCCGCAGTTTGCACAGAACTTACCCTGGTTTACCTGACCACAGCTACAGGTCCAGCCTGCTGCTTCCGGTTTCTTGGCTCCACACTCTGCACAGAACTTACCTCTGTTATCTGCATGGCCACAGCTGCAGGTCCAACCAAGAACTGCTGCCTGCTGAGGCTGTGCAGCCTGCTGCTGTGCCTGCTGCTGCGCTGCCATATTGTATAAAGCTTCTGCATTCATACCGCCTGCCTGTGCAGCCATGTTCATACCTGCAAAAGCCATCATAGGGCCGGTTGCTGTATTGCTTGCTGCTGCTCTCATAGCATCTGCCTGTGCAGTATTTAAGTTTGCTGCACCCATTGCTGCATTGCGGAATACGCTGGTTCTCTGAAGCTCCTTGAGCATCTTCTCATCATCTTCAGGAATCTTAGCAGAATTGATGGCGATGGATACGATAACCATACCACGAGCTTCCCACTTTACAGCCAAAGCCTTGTTAACCTCTTCAGTTAAAAGGTCTGTATGTCCGGGTAATTCGTAAGGTCTGATACCCATAGCTGAAATCTTGGCAAATGCAGGAGCAAGTGCTGTTAAGAACTCTGCCTTCATCATGCTCATAAGCTGAGACTTGTTATAATCCTGTGCTACATTACCGCTTACATTCTTGTAGAAAAGAAGTGGATCTACAATTCTGAATGAGAACTCACCATTACAACGAACCGCTGTATCCAAATCAAAATCAATCTTGGTGTCTACAATTCTGAAAGGAATAGGACTTGCGGTACCGAAAAGGTTGCCTACATTTTCCTTAATGTTGAAGTAGTAAACTCTCTGATCCTTTGCAGTATTTCCACCAAAGGTAAATCTCTTACCAATCTGTGAAAATGTCTTCTTAACATTCTCTCCTAAGTTACCATAGAATAAACTAGGCTCTGTTGAACTGTCGAAGAGGAATTCACCTGCATCTGCACAGAACTCCACGATTTCTCCCTGATCAACAATGATCATACACTGACCTTCATTTACTGCTACGATAGAGCCATTGGAGATAATGTTGTCATTCCCTTTATTATTACTGTTTCTTCCTTTATTTACTCTTACTTTTCCCTTAGTAACCAGTACATCGTTAGGGATAGCTTCGCAATAGAAATACTCTCTCCACTGATCTGCCATTACTCCGCCAACTGAATCAAGTGCTGCTTTAATTAATCCCACTTATACATCCTCCTCGTTCGTTTAAGATATGTACTAAATACGATTATTATTTTATCAAAACAAAAAACAATTCTCAACCATATTTTATTTTTTTAAAGAAATAATTATAGAATTTTTATACTTTATTTTTTTCTTTACAAAGTCTTTCGTTTCATATAGAATTTATTTAGTTATCTGCATAGATTTAATACAATATAAAGGGGTTAAATATGAGTAAGAAAGCTACAAAAGCAGCCGACAACATGTACTACCTGGCAAGAACAGAAGCCAGTGAGAACAATCCCGATTTTACCAGCCGTGAAAAGGCAGCTGAGATTATCGGAATCGATCGTACACGTCTTGCGCGAATTGAATTAGATACCATCAATCCATATCCTGAAGAAGTATGTGCCATGGCAGATGCTTATAACACACCGGAGCTTTGTAACATGTATTGTGCAAGAACCTGTCCTATCGGTCAGGGAAACGTTCGTGAGGTTAACATTGAAGACTTCGACCGTTTGGCATTAAAGGTTCTCGGATCCTTGAAGGATATTGAATCCATTCGTTCTTCTTTGATTTCTATCTCAGAGGATGGCAAAGTAAATGATTATGAAAGAGCTGATTTTGCAGACATCTTGGAATCTCTTGAAAAAATTAGTGCCAATGCAAACGCACTTCATATCTGGGCATTAAAGAATATAGGCAAAGACCCCATTAACTAGTGGGGTCTTTTTTATTACTACTTTATATTTTCCAAAGCCTTCCTTGCATAGTCTGTATTCACCAGACTGTCATAGCTTTCCTTTTTCTCTATGACATCTCCATCTAAAAGAATATTCTGTAACAGATCAAAGGCATCCTGTTCAAAAATCAGATTTTCCTTCCAGGTATCCTGTTCCTTGTATCGTTCCACAATCGTCTCTAGGGTAGCGACATCCATAGTATCAAACTGCGGTGCTATCACCTTTGCAATCTCTCCGGCAGAATGGGTATTCACGTAATTCATCCCTTTTTGCAATGCATTGGTAAAACCCTGTATTACTTCCGGATTGGCCTCCATGTATGATTTTTTTGCGCAGAAGGAGGTATAGGGCACATATCCCGATGCTTCCCCAAGAGATGCTACCACGTAACCATCCCCTTTTTGTGAAAGAGCCGTTGCATAGGGTTCAAACTCTACCGTAAACTCTATATCCGACCCGGAAAAGGCTGCGGCTGTGGCTCCAAAGTCCACACTCTTATCAATGGAAACATCCTTCTCCGGATCCAGTTCATTTTTTCGCAAAATATATTCAAATACCATTTCCGGCATTCCGCCGTTTCTTCCACCCAGAACCTCTTTGCCCTTTAGCATACTCCAATCAAAATTCTCTATTGGGTGCTTACATACCAGAAAATTTCCTGCTCTCTGTGTCAGCTGTGCAAAATTTACCACATAGTCCTGCACACCTTCCGCATAAGTGTAAATGGTACTCTCACTTCCCATAAATCCAATCTGCGCATCCCCCGACAAAACTGCAGTCATGGTTTTATCTGCGCCAAAGCCTGTGATTAGAGAAACATTAATTCCTTCCTGTTCAAAGTACCCCTCTTCTATGGCTACATACATGGGCGCATAAAATACCGAATGGGCCACTTCATTCAAAACCACCTTTACTCCCTTCTCCTTTTCATCACCCTTCCCGGAGCAACCGCATACCAGGCAGCACAATAAAACAAATGTAAGAAACATTGCCACTAATTTTTTCTTACTCTTTCTCATTTTTCTCCCTTTCAAAAGAAGCTATATGATTATATTACTCAGGAAGCCATAAAATGTTCCTTTATGTAATTGCCTTTTACGAAAAGTATGTATATAATGTAAAAACACTGTTGAATGAAAGGAGTTTTCCATGGCAGGCACTGTTATGCATCTGGTCATTGCAGACCGATTACTCAAACCATTATCCATACACAATCCGGCTTTCTTTTACTGTGGCAATCTCTCACCGGATGCAATCATGAATCGTGAAAATTATGAGCGTGAAATGAAACGCCATACTCATTTCAAGGATCATATGCGTCTCTACCGGCTGCACGAGCCGGAGAACTATGATATTTACAGTAAGCGTCTACAGCTTTTCTATGATAACTATGTGGCTGTGGCGGACAAGCATCAGGAAATTTATTTAGGATATCTTACACATATTTTGACAGATGAGTTGTATATTTTAGAATTTAGAGATCAGCATGTGAAAAAGCTTGTGGATATGGGAAAGTCTCCTACCGATGAAGCCTACTTCCGCCAGTTTGGAAAGGATGTGAATTCTGTAGACTTAAACTTAGCCGAGACCTACGAATTCCGCTATCCCATGCCGGATATTTTGCTCTCAGAAAGTAATTATGAGATTCCGGGATATATCACCAGAAAGGAAATTGCAGACAGCAAGGACTTTATCATTCAGAAGAACTTTTCCGGGGCATCAAAAAAGGAACCTCTCCAAACCATGACCATGGAATCCAATTTAGATTTCATTGATCTGTGTGTCAGAGAAATTCCTCTTATATTACAGGATAGATTTAACTATTCTTTGTAGGCGACTTTTTGGTCGCCTTTTTTTCTGCTTTCTTTTCTGCTTCTCTGATCTTACTTCCCGTAGAGAGTTCATCTACGATTTTTTCAACCATTAATTTCTTGGTATAAATATCGAAGCTTAAAAGACAGATAAATGCAAACTTCTGTAAAAATTCTACATCCCTTTCAGGTGCATCCTTAAATAGCTCTGTAGCTTTCTTGTAGCTTGAGCGAACATCTTCCTTCAGATATTCAATCTGCTCTCTTCCCATCTGCGCTACTTCTTCATATATGTCCTCAATGTTGATTCCCTTTTCCTTCTGGAAATACTTATCCGCAATGGGCTGAAGCAGGGTCTGAATATCATTGATAGACAAAACATTTTTAAAATAATAGATAAAAATCAAAAATAAGACATGCTCTTTGGAATACTTCTTTTTCACCGGAGGTGGCAGAAGGTCATTCTTGGCATAGTTGTTAATCATGGTCTTGGTTAAAACCTTGTCCTCCATGGGATTTCTTGTGGTAGTTCTAAGGTGCTGATCCATAAAGGTAGTAACCTGATCCATGTATAAATCAATATTCGGTATATCTTCAGCTTTTACAAACTGAATTCTGTTTAGGCTTTCCATGATACTTTCAATCAAGTTCTCAGCATCCAGTGTCATAATGTCCCTCGCTTCTCTTCGTATTTAGCATGCTAACCATTGTTTTTCAGTCATCTATTCCTAATCATGTATTATATAGTAATCAAAACTACATGACAAGTATTTTTGTATTTCGTATCTTTCTATTTTGATGCTTTACTTTACGACTTTAATATGTTAAAATCTAACAGAACTAAAGTGTTATATATTTAGTTTATATTTTATATGAGGGAAGGCACAGTATATGAACAAGAAAATAAAGACTGAAGCCGTGGATACACTTTTTGAAGCTATTCTTCAATTGGAAAACAAGGAAGAGTGTTATAGTTTTTTCGAGGATCTTTGTACCGTGAATGAATTATTGTCACTTTCACAGCGTTTTGAAGTAGCTGCTATGTTAAAGAAAAAGAAAACCTATTTGGAAATTGCCGAGAAAACCGGTGCAAGTACTGCTACCATTAGCCGTGTTAACCGATCACTCAATTATGGCAACGATGGCTATGATCTGGTATTTGAAAGAATGGGAATGGAACCAAGTGAACAATAAAATACTTATAAAAAACAGCTGATTACACGTCAGCTGTTTTTGTTTCCTCATTATTTTCTTCTTTATTTTCTTCTTTGTTCTCTTCTTTATTTTCAACTTCCTTGGCCATTACCCTGCAGTTCCCCTGGAAAACGGCATCCTCATCAATGGTAATCACTCTGGTGGTTACATCTCCCATCTGCTCCGCAGTAGATGAAAATTCTGCCTTCTCAGATACCTTGACATTGCCATAGTGCTTACCGCCACATACAAGGCACTGTGCTTCGATGTTACCCTTTACTTCGGAACCTTCTCCTAACACTACGGTACCCTGACAAATAATATTTCCCTGTACGCTTCCATCAATTCTAATGGAATCCTCTACGTTTACATCACCTGTGAGCTTGCAATTTTTACCAATAATGGTACTAATAGGCAATTCATTCTTCTTAGCCATATTTTTCCCTCTTTTCTTTTGCACGTCTTAACCACTAATCTCAACTAAGGACATAGGATCAACAAACACGCCATCCTGCATTACCTGATAAGCAAGTATACTTTCCTTTTCTTCTACAATAAAAAGTGTAGAACCCTGGTAAATATAGTCTCCCTGCTTTACCATACAATTGTTCTTACTCTTGTAAATAGTAACAAATCCATTCTGATGATCTACAGTAACACAGGTTCCGTAGGTTTCATCCTCTGTAATCTCAGTTACTACACCCTCTGCCGTATTGACAATCAAAGTTCCCTTGGTAACCTTGAAAAGACACATCGGCTCGTCTTCATTCTTGATTTCTACAGAAGCCGACCCTGTTAAAGGAAGGGTTGTGGGTGTCTGAGACGCCTTTAACTGCTCCTTGATCTGTCCTTCATCTTTTACCTTTTGACTAACAGTACTGCTTAAAAGCTGTATCTGGTTATTCAGATCCGTTATCTGATTCTCCAGCTGTTGGTTTCTCACCATAAGCTGCTGGTTTACCTGCTTCATAGTTGTAACACTTTCATTAGCAGTATCCCAAATGAGATCCTTGTGCTCTTCCTGAAACATAACATAGCCTATCATGGTTCCTATCAATATACAGAACCCAATCATAATCAGTTGTGCTACCCAGGAACGAATGCGTATCTGTCTTACCTTTGCGTCAACTGCGTCGGAGGTCAAAATAATAATATGATTCTTCGCCCGCTTTCGATTTTTCAGCTGCATAATTATACTCCCTTTTGGTAAACTTAAGCTATTCTACCATAGCTTATCGGTTATCTCAATAAAATCTTAATATTCTTTTAGGAATTTTTATTAAAAAATGACAGTTTTTTTCAAAAAAATCAGTGAACTTCTTTACATTTTCACGAAAGTATGCTAATCTATACGTGTTGTGAGAACACAACATATATTTTTTTGGAGGTATCTACAATGAACAAAGGTACAGTAAAGTGGTTTAACAACCAAAAGGGTTACGGTTTCATCTCTGACGAGAACGGAAACGATGTATTCGTACACTACTCAGGACTTAACATGGAAGGTTTCAAGTCTCTTGAAGATGGCGCTGCAGTAGAGTTCGAAGTTATCAACGGCGAAAAGGGACCTCAGGCTGTAAACGTAACAAAGTTATAAGATAAACTTATAGCTATATAATCAGTAACACGATGTACCTGTTCTTAATATAATGCAACATTTTGGAATGGCACCATTTATTTTGAATTGCAAATCGTTTTATAGGATTAGAAAAAGGAGCTGCAAACAGCTCCTTTTTTTCGTGCTGTTATTTCATAAAATCCAAAACCTTCTCCCACTGCATAGACCCGCCAAAGAGATCCAGTGCACTGCCGATGGTTACATCCAAATGGTTATTTCCAAGCTTTTTTAGAAGCTCTAAGTCTTCAAAGTTATGAACTCCTCCTGCATAGGTCATAGGGATTTTGCCCCACTGTCCCAGCATCTTCGTTAGCTCCTGTTCTATTCCGCCGGCCTTACCCTCTACATCAACTGCATGAATCAGGTATTCACTACTGTATTCCTCTAACTCATCCAGCATTTCTATGTTCAAAATCTCTTTTGAAGCATTCTGCCAGCGTTCTGTCATAATATGGTACTCACCATCTACCTTCTTGGCGCTTAAGTCTAATACCAGGTGTTCTTTGCCAACTGCATTTACAAGCTGATGCAGTCTGTCCATATCAATCTTACCATCATGAAATACATAAGAGGTTACGATTACATGAGACGCTCCGGCATTTAAAAACTCCTCTGCATTGTCCGGGCGGATTCCGCCTCCCACCATAAGGCCCCCGGGATATGACCTTAAAGCAAGCAAAGCCTGTCTTTTGGTTTCTTCGTAATAAGGACTATCCGATGCATTCAGCAAAATAACATGACCACCCTTTAAATCATTCTCTCTGTATAAATTTGCATAAAAGGCCGCATCATATTCTGAAACAAAATTCTCTTTTGCCTGATCCTTCAGGTCTTTCAGGCTTCCACCCACAATCTGCTTCACTTGTCCGTTGTGTATATCTATGCAAGGTCTGAATTTCATCATATCTCCTTTTCTTGTTAGGGAATCTTGATATATCCTATCCTTTATTTTAATATATTCCCTTTTTTCTCTCAAGAGTACATTTCCACAAAGGACAAGGTCAAATCACCATAAACATCGTATAAAAATCAGCAAAATGGTAAAAATACGGTTAACCAGAAAAAGGAGGTAAATTATGAAGCATAAAAATACACTAAAAAATATTATAGTTTTTATGGCTATTCTTATGTGCATGGGGATGTTTTCCGGGTGCGGGAGCGACAAAAGGACAGAGCGAGACAAAAACGAAATGGCTGGGAGTAAACCTACTCCCGGTCCTTCTTCTCTTCCGGGTCCTTCCATTGATTTTTGGGAATCTGAGGAAGAAGAGGGACTTGTCAATGACGTTACAGATGGGGACTCTAATAGTGGATTGTCAGAAAGCGGTGTCCTTGGAGATACAGCCAGCAAAGCCGAAGATCTCATCGAAGATGTAACCAGTGAAGCAAGTGACTGGGTAGAGGATGCCCTGGAACAGACACGAAAGAAAAACAAACGCTACCCTTATGGAGAATAAAAAAATCCCACCGGTTAAACCGGTGGGACGAAATAACTATAAAATGTCGCCAATAACATCTCCCATGTTGTACATGCCGGCTGCTTTACCTGCAAGGAACTTGGCAGCTTCTACAGCACCCTTGGCAAATACGCCCTTAGAATATGCTGTATGAGAGAAAGTGATAACCTCATCTTCCCCTGCGAAGATCACATCATGATCACCTACAATAGTACCGCCACGAACAGCGCTGATACCCATTTCTTTCTTATCTCTCTTCTGTCTTCTCTGGCTTCTGTCAAATACATATTCATAAGAATTGTCAAACTCTTCATTGATAGAATCAGCCAAAGCAAGTGCTGTACCGCTTGGTGCATCCAGCTTTAAATTATGATGCTTTTCAACAATTTCAATATCGAAGCCTGCTGGTGCAAGTACATTTGCTGCCTGCTTTAACATCTTTAACAGGAGGTTAATACCAAGTGACATGTTGGCTGACTTTAAGATTGCAACCTTTTTGGATGCTTCATTTACCTTCTGAAGCTGTGCCTCAGAAAGACCTGTTGTACAAAGAACACAGGGAACCTTCTTGGCAACACAGTAATCTAAAAGCTCATCCACTGCTGCTGCGTTAGAAAAGTCAATGATTACATCTGCTTCTACATCACAGGCAGTAATGTTTGAAAATACAGGATAATCGTTGTGTCCGTCATCAAAGGGATCGATTCCTGCTACCATCTGTGTATCCTGATCAGCTGCAACGATGGCAGAGATATTTCTACCCATTTTACCGTTACAACCACACATAATAACTCTAACCATTTTATATCCTCCGAAGTCTTCTGTTTTTATTATAAGATTCCGTATGCCTGCATTGCCTTCTTTAATCTTTCAGCATTTGCATCTTCCATCTCTGTTAAAGGAAGTCTAAGTGTACCTGCTTCCATACCCATAAGATTTAATGCTTTCTTTACAGGGATAGGATTCACTTCGCAGAATAATGCACCGCAAAGATCCAAAGCTTCTAACTGAAGTCTGCAGCTCTCCTGAACATCACCCTCAAAGTATTTTGCACAGATATCATGTGTCTGCTTAGGTGCTACGTTTGAAAGAACGGAAATAACACCCTTACCACCAAGGGAAAGAATAGGAACGATCTGATCATCATTTCCTGAATAAATATCAATCTTGCCCTTGCCAAGCTGTGCAACCTGCGCTACCTGGCTGATGTTTCCGCTTGCTTCCTTCACACCAACAATGTTCTCACATGCCTCGCAAAGTCTGGCAACTGTCTGAGGAAGAATGTTACAGCCGGTTCTGCTAGGTACATTGTAAAGCAAAATAGGAATATTTACAGCATCAGCAATGGTCTTGAAGTGTGCAAATAAACCATTCTGTGTAGCCTTGTTGTAGTAAGGAGATACCAAAAGAAGACCATCTACGCCGTACTTTTCAGCTTCCTTTGAAAGATATACAGCAGTTTCTGTGCAGTTAGAACCTGTACCTGCAATAACAGGAATACGTCCCTTTACAACCTCTACACAATATTTAATAACATCTAAGTGTTCCTCATGGCTTAAGGTTGAAGCCTCACCTGTAGTTCCACATACGATAATCGCATCGGTACCACCCTTAATCTGAAACTCCACTAAGTTGGCGAATTTTTCATAGTTTACAGATCCATCTGCATTCATAGGTGTTACAATAGCAACTCCTGCTCCGGTAAAAATAGACATATAATCCTCCTTCTCTGTCTTTGACAGAATGTATTTTTATTGTTCTATAAAGTAAAAAAAGTCGGCACCTACTTGCGCCGACTCAAACCATCTACTTATGAAAAGTATATTGTTCGATAGCGCCCCACCTATTTTCATAGATGACAGTCATACGACTCTTAACCGTATGCCCAAGACTCAAGTTCGGCTCTCTCCTCTTTCGGCGTATTTTCCTTTCCCTCTCTTCTCCTGTGTCCGTCACATCCAAGAAAGTACTCTTAAAACACGCAACCTCTATCTCATTACTTTATTTAAATTATAGCCATGATAACACCACGTCAAAGCTTTGTCAACGGCATTTTATCATGGATTTTGTAAATCAAAAACAAAGCCTTTATACCATGCCATAGGACTGCATCAGTGTAGGTGCTTCCAGACTTTCCTCTTCTTCATGAATCTCCATTTTGCTGACCGAAACCTCAAAGGCCACTCTCTTTTCTACCTTTTCTTCCTCGATCTTTTTCATATATTCTCTGCTCTGAATACGTCCCCAGATTACACACTTTTCGCCGACAATAAAATTGCTGGCAAATCTGGCATTTCTTCCCCAGCAAATACATGGAATATAATCTGACTTTCCATATGGTCTGTTGACTGCAAGCAGCACATCCGCAATCTCTCTTCCCAGCGGAGTTTTCCGATATACCGGCTCCTTGCAGATATATCCATCCAAATAAATCTGATTGGTCTTGGCACTTTCCTCCAGTTCCTCTAAGAAGGTAATCTCTCTGGCAAATACCGATAAAACCAAACGGTTCTTGTGCTCCTCATGTCTGTTATAGGAACGGAACTGTCCGTTAACGCAAACGTATCTTCCCCTAAAATCTTCGTTTACGTCCACCAGTCTTTCTGATACCATTACCGGTATTTCATCGTAGCTTTCGCTGAGTCTCTGTACTCGTAAATCCACCATGTAAAATCCCTCCCCAAAGATTTCATGGCTAAACGTAAAGTTACTGATAATCTCCCCCATTACAGTGACCTGATTATTATCCATTACCTTATCCGTCATTTTTGTTCTCCCTTCTTACACCTTAAGACTTTTTCCGGCTTTACGCCTGTAATGTACTTCATATATACACTACTTTTTTAAGGTTGAGAACTTTATTCCATCGACAGAAATTTACAGCATTTATCTTTATATTTCTTTCCTTTTGCTGTTTCTATTTTTTTCTTTGTTTTTTCCTTGTCCTTTTTCTCTCATTATGTCAACGAATTCTCTCCTTAATCGCTTGTTACAATCTTGTAGAAAACCATTCCGAGAATTCCCATAATCAGGGCTACACAAGCCAAAACAAGACTAGGTTTGAGTATGGTACCCAGGACAAAGGTTAAGGCAATAAGAATAACGAAGACGAAAATAGTAGGAAGCAAATAAATAGCCACAGTAACTCCCTGCTTAATAATCTCTACTTCATTTTCCCATTCCAGGCGAATAAACTTTATTCCAATGAATAGTCCCACGGAAGAAGTAAGAAGGCAGATTGCAAGTCCACACAAAACATACAGAATCGTATTTACAACGCCTGCTTTCAGTGCAATGCCAAAACAGATATTTCCAATGATTGCCACCGGGATTTGTAATAGCATGTTGAAAAACACCTTAGACTGGTTAATCTGCTTTTTACTTAAGGGCAATGTCTGTAAAATCCAATAACTCTTTCCTTCCAGAGAAGGTGACATACAACTGGTATCACACATAGCAATCATCAGTCCCAAAAGAATGGGTGCTGCAGGAATCAAAGTCACCGAAGTTACATTCATAGGAAGCCGTTCCATTTTACTAAGTGCCTGATCCACATCTACAAACAAAGCCGAAACAGGTAATATAAGTCCCATGACGATTCCCATTCCCGCATTCATGAAATAAAGAGAAGATGCGGTAAATCTTTTCCACTCCTTACGAATCAAAGTCCAAAGAACCGTGCTGCTCTTCTGTGTTCCCAAAGTAAAGTTACCAATCTCCACTCCACTTAATAATCTGGCATTAATTTTTCTGTAAAATTTGCTGATGATAAAGAATAATACTTCATACAAAACAACAGAAACTATGACTAAGGAAAGAAAAGATCGTAAATCCGCTTTCTGTGCTATATTCTGATACCAAAGAACAGGGGGATAAATTCTGCCTACTTTGTCAAGCTCCACCGAAAGAATCTGTAATAATCCATTTAAATCTCCGTCCGCTACTGTCACACGCCCGGTTTTCGCAGTAAGATAAAAGACAAATCCAAGCAGTAGAAAGTTTAATGCAATTTCCACCACATGTTTATGTTTGAACTTCACACTGATTCCCATAATAAATGCACCAATGGCTGTCGCAGCCAGCATGGGAATTACCGGAATAAAAAAAGCTCCAACAATCCATAAAATAATAGAAAACATTCCCGGCTTTGCAAAATAAACATACGGAATCTCAACACAAAGTGAGATGCCAAGGAACCAGGGAATTCTCTTTAAATACATGTAAATGAATTTAGCTGTAACTACATCTTTTACATTAAATGGCAATGACATAATCATATCATAATCCTGGAATGCAAATAGATAACCGTTTACTTCTAAAAAAGCAAAAATGACAGAGATCAGGCTTAATAGAGTTGCCAAAATAATTGGAATTACCGAAGAGGCCCCTATTATTCCATAGCCAAAGGATGCCAAAAGTGCATATCCGGAAAGAATAACAAAGAGAACTATTTTCAAAGTTAACATTCCAATGGCTCTGTCTCTTTTTCTCGGATTCTTTTCATATTTTAATGTATTGAATGTACTGGTTGATAACAGTAAATTTTTAACCAGAACGCCCAGTTTATTGTTCACGTTCAACTACCTCCATAAACAAATCCTCTAAGGATTTATCCTTTACAAGTTCTTCTGTTTTTCCTACAGCCTGAATCTTTCCCTGCTTAATAATAGCAATCTTATTACAAAGTTTTTCTGCCACTTCCAATACATGGGTAGAGAAAAAGATGGCGCATCCCTTTTCACAGATTTCCTTCATAATCTTCTTTAATTCCATACTGGCTTTAGGATCTAAGCCTACAAATGGTTCATCCAGCACCAGAAGCTTAGGCTCATGGATCAACGCTGCCAAAATAGCAACCTTCTGTTTCATACCATGAGAATAAGCAGAAATCATATCACCAAGTGCAGACGTAATCTCCAGTCTGTCACCATAGGTACGAATTCTTTCTTCTCTTTCTTTCGCCCCTACGCCAAACACATCTGCAATAAAATTTAAGTACTGAATACCTGTCATGTGTTCATACAGATCCGGATTATCCGGAATATAAGCTGTCACTCTTTTACACTCTAAGGGCTGGGTTTTTATACTCTTTCCATCAATCAAAATCTCACCCTGTTCAAAATCCAGAACGCCCACTACTGCACGGATGGTTGTACTCTTTCCGGCGCCATTATGTCCGATAAAGCCAAAAATATCGCCCGCTTCCACCTTCAAGCAAATATCATCTGCTGCCTTCTTATTCCCCCCATATATCTTCGTATAATTCTTAATCTCTAACATTTCCTACCTCCTGGGTTTTCGGGATCGGATTCTTCCAAGGGAATTCAAGATAAAATTGTTTTTTTAAGACACGCTTTCGCTCTGCATTCCACGTAACGGATACTAACAAATTTTCATCGCAAGCTCGAAAATTTGAAGTACCGACGTGGAATAACGGTCTAAAAAAACAATTTTTTCTTTCATTCCTCGTAAGAATCTGATTTGTAAAGTCCTCTGTTTTTAATTTTATTTTTGGTTTTTAATGCATTTTTCTGATGAATGTAATTCATGATGAATACTATTTATAATGAATATCATTTTTAAGCTCTATGACTTTCTTAATTGTCTTTGTCTTGGTTGTTATCTTTGCTTTCATAGTTCATGTAGTAGTTCAGTGAATAAATCAGAGGAATCAATAGATTGATTGCCACTACAGTAAAGAATAAGCCCATCACCACGAATTCTGTGTAAAGAACGAAGAGGGCTACTACGGACAAAAGGACGAATATGCAGCCACTGAGGAACATGATCCATCCACTCATGCGGTTGGTACGGTTCCAGTTTTCTGCAGAGTTTAATGTCCAGGGTACTCTGAATCCCACAAAATAGTTTTTCTTTACCTTGGGGATGTAGTTTCCTACTGCGATGAAAATGCAGCCGGCAAAAAAGAAGCCCAGGAACTGCATATTCATATGCATTCCCAGTGCACTTCCATAAATAATGAAGCTTACAAATAAGGATGCAATGGGAACAATCCAAAGGCAGAGGCAATAAATCTTGTCACTGATTCCTTTTTCCTGTGGATCAAAACCCATTCCAAACGCTAATAATAATTGCATTGCAAGGAGTGTACATCCGGGAAATAATACTGCAAATGGTTTACTGCTTATTGAATTGCTGCTTCCATCAAATGTAAAGTTCGTGGTAATTTCCAAAGGAAGCCTGTTCCAAAGAACCAAACCTATAAACAGGTACATTGCGGATAAAGCTAATGTTAATATGATGTTTCTTTTATTTCTTTTTATCTTCTTCATAAAGATTCCTTCTTTCACTAATGAATGTTAATTCGACAGCTACGAATCTTTAGTCCCGGGTGGATCACTATCTCCCTTTAATTCCGCGAACCACATCATAACTTCCTCCAATATAGAAGTATTTAAACTATAAAAAATAAAGTTCTTTTCTTTCTCTTCATATACTAGTTCTGCTTTCTTCAGGATACTTAAATGATAAGAAACGGTTGCGCCTGTCATATCAAAATTGCTTCCGATTTCTCCTGCCGACATGCGACCTTTTTTTAATAATCCAAGGATATCTCGTCTTACAGGATCGGATAATGCCTTAAAGGTTTCTGCAAATCCCATTTGATAATCTCCTTTCTATTTAGAATTTTATCTAAATAGATATTACCACTCTTTTTTTACCTTTTCAACAACTATTTAGATTTTTTTCTAAATACCACTTTTTCCTTATTTTTTAACGTTTTTCTTGCATGAAAAAAAAAGTGGTGCTATAGTAATAAAGTTTGAAACTGATATTGTATATATTTAAGAAGAAAAAGAAAGGCTTGGTACTCTATGAATCAGAAGAGAGAAGACATCAGAAACGTAGCCATTATCGCCCATGTAGACCATGGTAAGACTACTCTGGTGGATGAATTATTGAAGCAAAGTGGTGTTTTCCGTGAGAATCAGGAAGTTGCTGAACGTGTCATGGACTCTAACGATATTGAAAGAGAACGTGGAATCACAATTCTTGCAAAGAACACTGCAGTAACATATAAAAACACAAAGATTAACATTATTGATACTCCGGGACATGCTGATTTCGGTGGCGAGGTAGAACGTGTACTTAAAATGGTAAACGGTGTTATCCTTGTAGTAGACGCTTTTGAAGGCGCTATGCCTCAGACAAAGTTCGTTCTTCGTAAGGCTTTGGAATTGAAGCTTCCTGTTGTTGTTTGTATCAACAAGATTGACCGTCCCGAAGCTCGTCCTAACGAAGTAATCGATGAAGTATTGGAATTATTCCTTGAACTGGATGCTGACGATTCTCAGCTTGACTGTCCTTTCGTATTTGCATCTGCAAAAGCAGGTATCGCTTCATTAGATGTTAATGAGCAGGGTACCAACATGATTCCTTTGTTCGAAACAATTCTTGACTACATTCCTGCTCCCGAAGGTGATCCTGAAGCAGGTACTCAGGTTTTAATCAGTACAATCGACTACAATGAATACGTTGGACGTATCGGTGTAGGTAAGGTTGATAACGGTACCATCAAGGTAAATCAGGATGTTGTGATTGTTAACCATCATGAGCCTGATAAGCAGACCAAGGTTAAGGTTTCAAAGCTTTACGAATATGACGGATTAAACAAGGTAGAAGTAAAGGAAGCCGGCATCGGTGCTATCGTTGCCATTTCCGGTATTGCAGATATTCATATCGGTGATACTCTCTGTTCTCCTGACGATGTAAATCCTATTCCTTTCCAGAAGATCAGTGAGCCTACTATTGCTATGCATTTCATGGTAAATGACTCTCCTTTGGCCGGTCAGGAAGGTAAGTTTGTGACCTCTCGTCATTTAAGAGACCGTTTATTCCGTGAGTTAAATACAGACGTTTCTCTTCGTGTAGAAGAAACAGAAACAGCTGATTCCTTCAAGGTTTCAGGACGTGGTGAGCTTCACTTATCCGTACTGATTGAGAACATGAGACGTGAAGGTTTCGAGTTTGCTGTAAGTAAAGCAGAGGTTCTTTACAAGACCGATGAAAATGGCAAGAAGTTAGAGCCTATGGAGCTTGCATATATCGATGTTCCTAACGATTACTCAGGTGCAGTTATTGAAAAATTAAGTCAGAGAAAAGGTGAACTCCTTAACATGGGTTCTGTTTCCGGCGGTACCTATACAAGACTTGAGTTCTCCATTCCTTCCAGAGGATTAATTGGATATCGTGGAGAATTTATGACCGATACCAAGGGTAACGGTATCTTAAATACAGTATTTGACGGTTATGGTCCTTTCAAGGGTGAAATCGCTTATCGTAAGCAGGGTTCTTTAATTGCTTTCGAGGCTGGTGAATCTATTACTTATGGTCTTTTCAATGCACAGGAACGTGGTCTTCTCTTCATTGGACCGGGTGAAAAGGTTTATAGTGGTATGGTTGTTGGTCAGAACGGCCGTGGCGAAGATATCGAAATCAATGTTTGTAAGAAGAAGCAGCTTACCAATACTCGTTCTTCTTCCGCTGATGAAGCACTTCGTTTGACACCTCCTAAGATTATGAGTCTTGAGCAGTGTCTTGACTTCATCGATACAGATGAGCTTTTGGAAGTAACTCCTACGAAGCTTCGTATCAGAAAGAAGATTCTGGATCCTACAATGAGAAAGAGATCAAAGATTAACGCAGGAAAATAAATACAACGCACATCCGGCAACCGACCCTCTTTAAATTATTTTACGCAGACACGCTTCCGCTCTACATTTCACGTAGCGGATACTAACAAAAAATAAAAGTGAGATGCATTTTCCATAAATGGAATGCATCTCACTTTTATTTTTTGAAGTACCGACGTGAAATCAAGGTCTGTTAAAAAATAATTTAAAGAGAGCCGGCCACCGGATATACTTCTATCTAAGTAAAAATGCTGTATCAAATACGGCACTGGAATTCCAGTAAATTGTAATCTCATTTAAAGAATAACATTCATATCTGTCTACATAGCTCTTCATAGGAGCAGTACCATCCGGAATTAATTCCTTGGCCAAAGGATCTCTCCACTTTGTGGCATTAGGGCCACCACTTACCCATCCTGGCATAGGATCCTCAACATCATCTGCAAAGGTAGGACGAAGATGTGGGTTCTTATAAGCATGTTCCCCAAAGCCGGTAACGAAGCTAATATCTGCTGCATTCTTTCCAAGGATAAAATCCATCTGATATTTTACTCCATCTTCATACAAATGCTTTTCTTCCTGCATTCCCTTTTCATCTGCAAGTCTGTAAGCAAGAGCAAAGAGAATTCCTCTGTTGGTAACAGTCATACTGCTGCCCCATCCAAAGTTCTGTGGCTCCATACTTAGGCGGAATGCGTTCTTTTTCTGCATTGCAAGATACTTCTCTGCCTCATTAAATACTGCATCTTCCAGCTTTTTAACTAATTCCTCTCCAATGAGTTCTCTTCCATGTAACAAAAGAGTCATTGTCGCAAAGCCGGATACATTTCCCCATCCAAAGGAGGTAATATCCATACCTGTATTTACCAGTTCTTCAATTTTCTCCATGAATTCCCCGGTAGCCTTACCTTCAGAAGAAGCAAGAAGAAGTAATTCTGCATATGCCCAAAGTCTTTCATCCACATCCGTTCCATCATAGTATCCACCAGTTCCGCTATCTTCCGGATTCTTAAATAAAAGAGGGTCCGGATTGTTTATAAGCCACTGATAAGAACGCCATGCTGCTTCTGAGGCCTTCAGTGCAAAAGCACTGTCAAAATTTTTGTACACTCTGGCCGCCTGTGCCATACAAGCACAGAAATCCGCAACTGCCATAGAGGATACCGGATAAAAATAGAATTGATCCTTATCCTCCTCCGGCATAACAAAAGGCGCATGCCTCCAAGCGGTCAATTTATGATAAACCGCACCATCCTTACACTGCATCTTAAAGAACCAGTCCAGTTCATATTTACACTCATTTAATACATCGGGAATCCCATTGCCGGATTCAGGGATATTCAGCTTTCCCTTAAAGGCTGCCGGATACATTTCATAAGCGTACAAAAGATGTCCAATTGTTACTGCCCCGGGAGTCACGTATCTACCGTAATCTCCGGCATCATGCCATCCGCCGGTAGCATCCATAATCTTATCCGGCTCTCCCCATACAACAGCAGGTTCCATATGACACTTTTTATGCTTATATGGTCCTGCATATTTCTCATCCAGTGCAATACCACATCTCTGATAATAAAGTGCTTTGATCATAGCCTCATGCACATCCTGCATGGTTCTGTGCCCAATATGAAAGGTAACACTTCTTTCCATGGTGCTTCTTCCTGTATCTGCCGCAGCCATAGGACCTTCCACATAATAGGTTCCATTTTCCTTAATATCTGCAAAATCAAGCAGATAAAGCTCCTCAAGACTTAATGGGTCTGCCATTGCTTCTCCCTGATCGGATACTTCACCTTTTTCATCAAACCCTACCGATTCCCCGGACCATACAATGTTGCCGTTTTCTTTTCTTACACAGTATGTTCCCTGAAAATGAACGACTGCTGTCTTATGTCTATCCCTAATATCGTAACCAACCTGATTTACATATATTGCCATACTATACCTTGCCTTTCCTAAGTAGTTTCTATTTTAGAAAAACCTAATACTATAACAATCTGTGCCATAGTATTAGGTTTCAAAATTACTAGCTTAAGCCTTACGCTTAAAGGCCTATGTTCCATAAATCAATTAACATTTCGCAAGTGCCTGAGCTATATCTGCAATTAAGTCTGCCTTATCTTCAATACCACAGCTCATTCTGACAAGCTCTGCAGGTACACCTGCTTCCTTTAACTGTTCGTCTGTCATCTGTCTGTGTGTAGAAGATGCAGGATTCAAACAACAGGTTCTTGCATCAGCTACATGTGTTTCAATTGCTGCCATCTTTAAGTTCTTCATAAAGGTACTTGCTGCTTCTCTACCACCCTTTAAACCAAAGGATACAACGCCACAGCTTCCGTCAGGAAGATACTTTAATGCCAAATCATGATACTTATCTCCGGGAAGACCGCAGTAGTTTACATATGCAATCTTAGGATGAGAAGCAAGGAATTCAGCAACAGCCTGTCCGTTTTCACAATGCTTTCTTACTCTTACATGAAGACTCTCAAGTCCAAGATTTAAAATAAAGGAGTTCTGAGGACTTGGAACAGATCCTAAATCTCTCATTAACTGTGCTGTACACTTGGTAATGAATGCGCCTTCCTTACCAAACTTTTCAGCATAAGTAATTCCATGATAGCTTTCATCAGGAGTGCAAAGTCCCGGGAACTTGTCTGCATGTGCCATCCAATCAAAGTTTCCGCTATCTACGATACATCCACCAATCTGTGCACCATGTCCATCCATATACTTTGTGGTTGAATGGGTAACAATATCAGCGCCCCACTCAAAAGGTCTACAGTTAATAGGTGTTGCAAAAGTATTATCCACAATAAGTGGTACACCATGCTCATGTGCTACCTTGGCAAACTTCTCGATATCAAGAACTGTTAATGCAGGGTTTGCAATTGTTTCACCAAACATCGCTTTGGTGTTAGGTTTAAATGCTGCGTTCAATTCATCTTCGCTTGCATCCGGATCGATAAATGTTGCATCAATACCCATTCTCTTCATGGTAACACTGATTAAGTTGAAGGAACCACCATAGATGCTGCTGGACGCTACAATATGATCTCCGGCTTCACAAATATTAAATAAAGCATAGAAGGTTGCTGCCTGACCGGAGCTTGTAAGCATTGCTGCGCTACCGCCCTCTAATTCACAAATCTTCTTTGCCACATAATCAGATGTAGGGTTTGCAAGTCTGCTGTAAAAGTATCCTGACGCCTCTAAATCAAAAAGGGCTCCCATATCCTCACTGGTGTTATATTTAAATGTAGTGCTCTGGATAATAGGAATCTGTCTTGGTTCTCCATTTCCCGGTGTATATCCACCCTGTACACAAATACTGTCTCTCTTCATTTCGTATTCCTCTCTTTTACATTTTCCTTATGTTTTAATCTAAAACACTCATTGCAAGTATACCTTGTATTTTTCTAAATATCAATGTTATAAATTGCTTATTTTTCCTTATCTTGCCTGCGATGCTTTTACCATGAGATTCTTAAATACGTCATTATTGAATTTTTCAAAGGCACTATCTTTAACATTCATCCCAACAGAATCCTCCGGCTTTCCAAGACTGTTATATTCCTTTAAAAACTTCTTAACTGTACAGGAATATCTTGTTCCCTCCAAGTCAACAACCAAAACACTGTTTTCATCCAATTCATTAAAGAACTGTTTTCCTAAATAATCCACTGTGGAAGGCAATATCAGTTTTACCCTCGGTCCAAATTCATAGCCCAGATCTGTATCAATATAACAGATTCCTTCCTCATAAACTACCTCGTCATAACGGCCTATATCACCAAAGGTATAGACTCTATATATCTTCGCTTCGTCTAAATTACCTTTTTATATCGTAATTGTTGATTTAGGTATTTTTTTTATTGCTTTTGAAATAAATATTACCTATTCTACAAAATATTATAATTTTAGGTAATATCTTTTTCTATATTACAAATTAATTGTACCTATTTACCTCTCTTTTATCCAAATAGGTAATGTTATTTCTCTTTTATTACATTTTCCTTACCTATTTTTCCTTTTCATTCCCCAATAGGTAATAATAGGCTCCCTACCCACAATAAACTTTACCTAAACTATTATTTTTTTATGTTCTAGATAACACTCCACAAAAAAAGAGCGTGAAAAATATTTTTCACGCTCCGTATTAAGGTGATCTATATAGACTCTTGATGTCGCTTTGTGCCGCTTACTTTTTCTGATGCGTTTTACATCATTCCACCCATTCCGCCGCCTGCTGGCATAGGAGGAACATCCTCTTTAATGTTTGCTACAACTGACTCTGTTGTAAGTAAGGTGCTTGCAACGCTGGTAGCGTTCTGAAGAGCACTTCTTGTAACCTTTGCAGGATCAAGGATACCTGCAGATACCATATCTACATACTCTTCCTTGTATGCATCAAAACCAGTACCAACTGCTGATTCTCTGACCTTGTTGATAATAACGCTTCCTTCCAAACCTGCATTTGCAGCGATGTGGAATAAAGGAGCTTCCAAAGCCTTTAATACGATCTGTGCACCGGTCTTCTCATCACCTTCCAATGTATCAGCAAGCTTAATAACTTCCTTGGATGCGTGGATGTAAGCAGAACCACCACCACAGATGATACCTTCTTCTACTGCTGCTCTGGTTGCTGCCAAAGCATCCTCCAAACGTAACTTAGCTTCCTTCATTTCTGTTTCGGTAGCTGCACCAACACGGATAACTGCAACACCACCTGCAAGCTTAGCAAGTCTTTCCTGAAGCTTTTCTCTATCGAAGTCTGAAGTAGTTTCTTCAACCTGCATCTTAATCTGTGCAACTCTTGAAGCAATCTTCTCCTTATCGCCTTCACCATCAACGATTACAGTTGTTTCCTTCTGAACCTTTACTGATTTTGCACGACCAAGCATGCTGATGTCAGCATCCTTTAATTCATAACCAAGCTCAGAGCTGATTACTGTACCACCTGTAAGGATAGCAATATCTTCAAGCATAGCCTTTCTTCTGTCGCCATAGCCCGGAGCCTTAACAGCTACAACACTGAAGGTACCACGAAGCTTGTTAACGATCAAGGTTGTTAATGCTTCACCTTCAACATCCTCAGCAATAATTAAAAGCTTAGAACCTGACTGAACGATCTGCTCTAAGATAGGAAGGATTTCCTGAATGTTAGAAATCTTCTTGTCGGTAATTAAGATATAAGGATTGTCAAGAACTGCTTCCATCTTATCCATATCAGTTGCCATATAAGCTGAAATATATCCTCTGTCAAACTGCATACCTTCTACAAGGTCAAGCTCCGTCTGCATGGTCTTGGACTCTTCAATAGTAATAACACCATCTCCTGAAACCTTTTCCATAGCATCTGCAACAAGCTGGCCTACACCATCATCACCGGCTGAAATAGCTGCTACTCTTGCGATATGCTCTTTACCGTTTACCTTCTGGCTCATGCTGGCAATTGCTTCTACTGCACAGTCAGTTGCCTTTTTCATACCTTTTCTGAGAACGATAGGATTCGCACCTGCTGCAAGGTTCTTCATACCTGCATTGATCATTGCCTGTGCAAGAACGGTAGCTGTTGTAGTACCATCACCTGCTACATCATTGGTCTTGGTTGCAACTTCCTTCACAAGCTGAGCACCCATGTTTTCAAATGCATCCTCTAACTCGATTTCCTTTGCAATGGTAACACCATCATTGGTAATAAGAGGAGCACCGAAAGACTTATCAAGAACTACGTTTCTTCCCTTAGGTCCCAAGGTTACTCTTACTGTATCTGCTAACTTATTTACACCAGCTTCCAAAGCTGCACGTGCTTCTGCACCGTATTTAATTTCCTTTGCCATGTTTTTATGCCTCCATATATGAATATTATAAAATAAAATGCACTACTCAATGATAGCAAGTATATCACTCTGCTTTACAACGATATATTCTTCATCCTCAAGCTTAACTTCTGTTCCGGCGTACTTAGAATAAATAACCTGGTCGCCAACCTTAACTTCCATCTTAACTTCCTTGCCGTCTACAACGGTTCCGGGACCTACTGCAATAACCTCAGCCTGCTGTGGCTTTTCTTTATTCTGTCCAGGAAGAACGATTCCTGACTTGGTAGTTTCTTCTGCTACTAACTGCTTTAATACAACTCTGTCTCCTAATGGTACTAACTTCATATTTTGCCTCCTTAAAGCTACTTTGTTTCCCAAAAAGCTTTCCGTTTTTTGTATTTATTAGCACTCTAATATATCGAGTGCTAATCACTAAAACTTATATTAGTTTTATATGTACTGATTTTCAAACTTATGCACAGCTTTATTTTTACTGTTCTCTCGTTTTATCTCTCGTTTTCTCTTTTTTTCTTTTATTTTCTCACTAAGTCTATCATGTGTTGATTTAATATAATTTTTATAAAGATATTTTTACTTTATATAATAAAAAAAGTCCATCCAAAACCGGATGGACTTCCCATATACCTCTTAGCACTTAATTTCCAGATAACCAAGGAGCTTGGTCATATCGTATTCCTCTAAAATACCTAGGTTGGAATCGTAATACTTACCATCAAAGTATACCAAGTAATGACAGTATCTACCCATCTTCTCCATCATAACACAGCACTTAGGTAAGATTGCAGGACGACCTTCTGTATAAACAATAACATCTGAATGATCAATACCATAATAGTTCAAAGCGGAAATCACTCTGCCCATGGTTGCCTGCCATTCTCTACAGTCCATAACACTAATAACCTCTGCAATGGTAACACCTGCAAGCATAGCAACACAGGACTGACCGCAAAGTCCATCCTCCGGCTGCTTGATAACTTCCATACTTTCAATCCTTCTGATTGGATTTTCAAAGGAATAAGGACTATTCTGATCCATCTTAATCAGACTTTCTCCGATATGAAGAAGAATCTTGTGAGGCTCCCCGATGGTTACCTTTACTGCATCTTCATCGTCAATATGAATCTGATAATTACCCTTTTCCAATGGAACAAGTTCACAGTCAATGCTGGCATTGTCCAAAATAACATCGGCCTTGATTACTTCTCTCTTCTTGCAGACCTCCCATACGTTAAATGGAATGGGAATCATATACCCTTTTTCTTTCTTTTCAATGGTTGCTTCGAAAAAATATCTCATAGCTTTCTCCTTTATACTTACTCTACTACATCTTCCTTGTTCATTTGCTTTGCCTTGGAGGGAGAAACTCCAAAATGCTTCTTAAACAGCTTGCTGAAATGGTAAGCATCATCATAACCTACCTTGGCAGCAATCTCCTGAATGTTCAAAGGTTCTCCGCTTTTCAGTAATTCCATCGCCTTTTCCAAGCGAATCTTAATTAAATGGTGAATAGGAGTGTCTCCCGTTTCACTCTTAAATACTCTGGAAATATAAAAGGGGCTCATGTATGTGTTTTCGGCAATGGTATCCAATGAAATCTTTTCACTATAATGGTCCTCGAAATAGCTGACCACCTGCTCCACAACATACTTCTTATTTACCGATTCAAAAGAATATCCATTTCTTGGTGTTGGTGGTTCTACCTCTTCCCTAATAATAAGAAGCAATAGCTGCATCAGGTAAGACTTCAGCATAAAATAACGACCGTCCCAACGAATCGCACTTTCTGCACCCATAGAAGAGCAGATTTTAAACATCTTCTGCTTCAACTCACCGGTAGTATGCATAATATAGCCGCCATTGGGCAATTCCAGCCAGCTCTTGGTTCCTTCCTTTACAGAGAAATCAGCAAACCCAATAAAGAACTCTGTTGCCTTTACCTCTGCCTTGGGATCAAAAATCGCCTGGTGATATACACCCGGATTAAATACCAGCAAATCGCCCTCGTGAATGTCATACATTTCACCTTCAATACGATACTTTCCATCTCCGCTCATAACATAGGCCATCTCCACATAATCATGGGCGTGGGAGCTCTCCGTCACCTGGGTTCTTGTTCCCTTCCAAGTAAATAGAAATGTAGGATCCAATCCATTTTTTAATATATCAACTGTCTTATTTTCTTTAATGTTATCTGAGGAATGTGTCAATTTCTTTTTACCCCTTTATTTCTTCCGTTAACTTTTATTATTTTATCTTTTTTTAGCAAAAATGTAAATGTTTACATAGTAATTTTAGGATAAAAAATACAGTTCTTCTTCCACAGTACATTTGGTTTTTCCCGCAGTTGCATCTGTAATCTCTTTTTCCAATCCTTCCCACTGTTCCTTGACCACCTGAATCCGGAGGCTGACGCCTTCCCCATACTGAGAATCCAGGGGCGTAAGGCCCATTTGTCCAAGAATATACAGGATTTTTCCAATCCCGTTGTAGTCGGTTTCTATCAGTACTCTTACCCCAAACCGCATAGTACGGATATCACTGGCATTAAGTCCTTCCTTCACTGCCTGGGTATAGGCTCTGACAAGCCCACCGGTTCCAAGTAACACACCTCCAAAGTATCTGGTAACTACAACTGCCACATTGCGGACATTTTCTGACAAAAGAATTTCAAGCATTGGTCGACCCGCAGTCCCACTGGGTTCCCCATCATCACTACACCTGGTCAACTCGCCTCTTTCACCGATGACAAAGGCACTGCAGTTATGACGTGCATCCCAATATTTTTTCTTCGTTGCTTCGATAAACATGACCGCTTCTTCTTCTGTTTCAACCTTCTTGACCGTCGCAATAAACCTGGACTTTTTCTCTACATATTCCCCCTGGCCGCCTTCCACGACAAGACGATATTCCTGTGCATCCCCTGCCATCCGTTCTCTCCTTAAAAAAATCTTCTGAATTTATTCTATCATAATTAATATCTACCGACAATTTATATCTTTCTTTCGCAGGAAATATTTGTTATAATAGTCTGTAAATCTTTACCCGAAGATTGCATTTCACAAGATAAATGCAATGATACATCTTCATAAAGAAAGGTTGGTATTTTATGAATTATAGTAGAAAAGGGGTAAAAGCCAAGCAAAAAGCTTTAAACGCGACTTCAGAAAAAATAAAACATAAATTAACCCTTCTGGTGATTTTTGCCATATTATTTGCCATTCTTAGTTTGTCAGTAATTGGTATTTCCGCCGGAATCGGTATGTTTAAAGGTATTTTGGCTTCTACGCCTGAAATTAACAGTAACGATGTAGCCCCTGTCGGAGCAGCTACCTTCGTTTACGACATGAACGGCAACAAGATTGATGAGCTTGTTGCAACCAATTCAAACCGTATCATGGTAACCATGGATAAAATTCCTCGTGAGATGGGACTTGCCTTCGTAGCAATCGAGGATGAGCGTTTCTATGAGCATAACGGAATTGATATTAAGGGTCTTGGTCGTGCCGCTTTTACAGTTGTTCAGTCCAAGGGTAAGAAAGCGCAGGGTGCAAGTACCATTACCCAGCAGCTTTTAAAGAACACCATCTTCACCGATTGGACCGAAGAGGGTGAAAGCTCCGTAACCAATGTAAAAAAGATTAAGCGTAAATTCCAGGAGCAGTATCTTGCAATCCAGTTAACCAAAACGCTTGAAAAGGATGAGATTCTGGAAAGATACATGAATACCATTAACCTGGGACAGAATACACTTGGTGTAGAGGCTGCTTCCCTTCGTTACTTTGGTAAATCCGTCAGCGAATTAAATCTCTCTGAATGTACTGTAATTGCATGTATTACGCAGAACCCTTCCAAATACAATCCGATCCGTCATCCGGACGAGAACGCCAGAAGACGTAAAGACTGTTTGGATAATATGCTGAGACTGGAATTTATTACACAGGAACAATACAATGAAGCTTTGGCTGACAATGTTTATGACAGAATCGAAAGCCATAACATTAACTATGTTGCAAATGAAGGATCCAGTACCTATTTCGTAGATGCATTAACAGAGGATGTAAAGGAGTCTTTAATAGCAGCAGGTTACAATGAAACCCAGGCTGAGTTCCTTTTATACTCCGGTGGTCTTCGTATCTATTCTACCTTGGATCCGGAAATTCAGGCCATCTGCGATGAGGAAGTTGCCAATCCGGAGAACTACCCACCCAGAACCAACTGGTATTTAAAATATTCTCTTTCTGTAAAGCATGAGGATGGTACTATTACCAACTACAGTAAAGAGATGATGATGAAATATTTCAAAGAAAATGTCAGCAAGGATTTCAACCTAATCTTCTCTTCTCAGGAAGAAGCTTATGAAGCAATTGACCGTTACAGAAGTGTATGTGTTGCGGAAGGCGAAGATTATACAGAAGACATCAGTCTTGCACCTCAGCCTCAGGTAACTGTTGTTATTATGGACCAGTCTACCGGATATGTACGTGCTATGGTTGGCGGACGTGGTGCCAAGGAAGGTCGTATGACCTTAAACCGTGCAACCGGTGACCCTCGTCAGCCGGGTTCAACCTTCAAGGTTCTTGCAGCCTACGCTCCCGCAATGGATGCTGCCGGCTTTAACATTTTCACTCCAATGAATGATGCTCCGTTTAATTATGATACCGGTACTCCCGTAAAGAACTGGTATGGTGCCAATTCCTACAAGGGCTGGGTTACTGTTCGTTATGCGATTGAACAGTCCATGAACATCATTGCAGTTAAAACCTTGACCCAGATTACACCTCAGCTGGGATATGATTACCTGCAGAACTTTGGATTCACTACACTGACCACAGGTTTGAAGGGCTCCGACGGATATATTCGTACCGACGTACGTCAGCCTCTGGCACTTGGCGGTATTACCATTGGTGTTACGAACGAAGAGTTAACCGCTGCTTACGCTACCATTGCTAATGGCGGTATTTATAACAGACCTAAGCTTTTCACCAAGGTTTTGGATTCTGATGGAAATGTAATTATTGACAATACGATTCCACAAAGCCATATCGTTTTACAGGAAAGTACAGCCTACCTTCTTACTTTGGCTATGGAAGATGTTGTTACCAAGGGTACCGGTAATGCTGTCCGTTTCGATGGCATGACAATCGCCGGTAAAACCGGTACTACCTCTGACAACGTAGATGTATGGTTCGCAGGCTATACTCCTTATTACACCTGTTCTACCTGGGCCGGTTATGATAACCATATTAAGATGGTTTCCTCCGGTACAAATCAGGAAACCGGTATTGCTAAAAAGCTGTGGAAAAAGATTATGTCCCGTGTTCACAAGGATCTGCCAAACAAGGATTTCCAGATTCCTTCTGACGTTGTTCAGGTTACGATTTGTGCTACCTCCGGTAAGCTTCCTGTAGAGGGTGTTTGTCCTGAAAGTTCACTACGTACCGAATATTGTGCAGAGTCCAACGTTCCGACAGAATATTGTGACTGCCACTACATTGGTCTTGTTTGTGCTTATGACGGACGTCCTGCAAGTTCGGAATGTCCTTTCGCAGTCTTTGGTACAGCCTCTATGCGACCTGTAGAAGATGAATCACTGTGGCCCGGTTCAACAAGGCATATACTACAGCCGGATGGCTCCTATAGCTACGTAGGACCTAACAAATCCAATGTATGTATGCACGATATCAGCTTCTTCTTAAAACCTGATTATGACAGTGTCCTGGCACAGCAGCGATTTGAAATGGAACAGCGTAATCAGCCATATACATTGGAGCAACAGCAGAATCAGGCAGCTCCAAATCCTGAAAATAACTAAAAAGCATTGATTTACAAAAGAAGTTACACAAAATATTGTGTGTAACTTCTTTTTTTACCATAAATATGCTAAAGTTTTTAGACAATTGGGCCGATAAAACCTAGGTAGAGATATTATATTCCAAGGATTTTTCATAAAATGATTTTCATAGGTTTTTCAAGGAGGAAAAATATGACTGTATCTTTCGCCGGAAAAAAGGTGAATAACGAGATCGAGCTTTGTGAAGTAAACGATCCTGATTGTAAGAAAATTATTGAACGAGAATTTTTAAAGAATCGAATTTCTTATTTTATTCGCTGGGGAAAAATGTTCTCTTTAAGTAAAAATCATATTCGCTGTATATTCTGCGTCAATGACAATTTCCAGGAGCAGGCTTCCCAAATTGTAAATGAAGTATGTGAGGAAAATGGGTTCCAGGTTAAGCTCTTACTGCGTCGTGCCGGCAGATAAATAGGGCTTTACAAGAATCTTTTTATACTTTATAGAAACGCTTTATAAAAATGATAAAATTTTATATTGACATATCTTTGCAGATTTGTTATATTATTGCTCGTGGCCGAGATTTATCTCGAACATGCTGCTGTGGCTCAGTCGGTAGAGCGTCGCATTGGTAGTGCGGAGGTCACGGGTCCGATTCCCGTCAGCAGCTTTTTTTATTACCCTGAAATTCCGTTATACGGACTTTCAGGGTTTTTGCATAAGAAAGGAGAAAACACATGAGTAACAAGGTTAAGGTATATATTGACGGTAGTGAAGGAACAACAGGCCTTCGTATCTTCGAGCGCTTTCAGGACAGAGATGATGTAGAAATCATCAAGATTGATCCTGAGCTTCGTAAGGATCCGGCAGAAAGAGCCAAGATGATTAATGCATCTGATGTAACTTTCCTTTGTCTTCCCGATGCTGCTGCTATTGAGGCAGTTTCACTTATTGCAGAGGACAATGACCATACAGTTATTATTGATGCTTCTACAGCACACAGAACAGAGAAGGGATGGGCTTATGGTCTTCCTGAGCTTGGCAAGACCTTCCGCGACAATATTATAAATGGTAAAAGAATCGCCGTTCCCGGTTGCTACGCTTCAGGCTTTATGATGATGGTTTATCCATTAATCAATATGGGAATCATCGGTACCGATTATCCTGTATGCGTTACAGCGCTCTCAGGCTACTCAGGAGCAGGAAAAAAGGCCATTGCAGTATATGAGTCAGAGGACAAGACAAATGACCTCTATGCCCCCAGAGAATACGCTCTCTCACAGCAGCACAAGCACTTAAAGGAAATGAAAGCCATCTCAGGACTTGACAGAGAACCTCTCTTCACTCCTGTTGTAGATGATTACTATAGTGGAATGATTGTATCCTTCCCTATCTATACTCACCTTATGAAAAAGAAGATGTCTCCTTCTGAAGTTCAGAAGGCGCTTGCAGATTTCTATGCCGGTCAGCAGTTCATCAAGGTTATGCCTTTCGGCAGCGAAGCCGAAGACAACAACTTCCTTGCAGCAAACGCTTACTCAGGAAGAGACGATGCGCAGATCTATGTTACCGGTAACGATGACAGACTTTTAATCTCTGCTCGTTTCGACAACCTTGGTAAAGGTGCTTCCGGTGCAGCCATCCAGTGTATGAACCTGGTAATCGGCGCCGCAGAAGACAAGGGACTGGTACTTGGCAAGTAAATCATATGCTCTCCCAAGTGAAGAATCACTTTAAATTATTTTACGCAGACACGCTTTCGATCTACATTTCACGTAGCGGATACTAACAAAAAAATATAGCATGCAATTTCCATAAATGGATTGCATGCTATTATTTTTTTGAAGTACCGACGTGAAATAACGGTCTGCTTAAAAATAATTCAAAGTTCTCTTCCACTTGGGAGAGCTTTCGATTTATTTGTATTTACTTTGTAAATTCTGCTTTGAAGCCTTCCAAAATCAACTTTTTCATCTCCTGGTTTCCTACTTCCTTCTGTTCCTTGAACTGCGTGTAGGTTAAAAAGATAAAGAGCTTTGAATAAAGAATTGTTTCCATATATTCAAGTGGAAGGTCCTTCCGGATATCTCCGTTCTCCACACCCTTTACAAGCACATTTTTCAGAAGGCTCTGGATACTGCTTTCCTCAGATACATTCCAGCCACCCATATCACGAAGCTTTTTGCCGCATACAGAATTGTCTGTAAGCATATGTAGGAAGCTGATTAAGCACTCTGCTTCTCCAAGCTTCTTTTCCATAATATCAAACATAAATTCTACCTTTTCAAAGAAGGTAGGGTATTTCTCTAATTCCTGTTCTAACCAAAGGGTAATCTGTCTCGTTGAATACACGACTGCTGCTACGATGATGTCTTCTCTTGTTTCAAAGTATTCATAGGCTGTTCCCTTGCCGATTCCTGCACGATTGGTAATATCAATGACCTTGCAGCTTCCAAGATCCACGCCATCGTGAATCATGGAAAGCACTGCTGCAAATAATTGTTTTACTTTCTCAGGAATCTGCTCATCCGGTTCTATTCCTGTAAATCTTGCCATCTTAGTCCTCGCATTTCACAAACTAGTTATTATCATCATCTAAATAATCAGTAGCCTCATCCGGCTTATTCTCCGGAAGGATAATTTCAGGTCCTTCAATCAGGTTAGAATCACTTTCCATGATTTCTCCGGTGATTTCATCTCTCTCAATATCCACTACAACTGCACCTGTAGATGCCGGAGCTTTTACATATTCTTCATTAAAGTCTTCTTCATACTTCTTATTCTTTTTGTTTTTCTTCTTATTCTTGTCTCTGATAAATATATCGTAAACACAAGGAACAACAATCAAAGTAAGAAGGGTACCATAAATCAAACCACCGATGGTTGTAATCGCCATAGGCTTACCCATCTCTGAACCCATATCATGAGAGAATGCCATGGTTGACAAAGCAAGAATGGTTGTTAAAGCTGTCATAAGTACAGGACGGATTCTGGTACGTCCTGCAAGGAGGATGGCTTCCTTCTTCTCCATACCTTCCTCAATCAACTGGTTCATATAGTCAATCAAAACGATACCATTGTTAACGATGATACCGGCTAGCATTACGAAACCAATTACCGCAATAACGGAGATTTCACTACCTGTAAAGTAAAGTCCGAACAAACCACCTGTAAATGCCAAAGGAACGGTAAACATAACGATGAAGGGTGAAAGCAGGGACTGGAACTGTGCAACCATGATTAAGTACATAAATACGATTGCAAGAATCATCATTAACATGAGCTGTTCCATAGCATCCATAATGGTTTCATTCTCACCTCTGAATACCAAAGAGTAACCTTCAGGAACCTGATAGTTTGCAAGCTTTTCGTTCACTGCAGAAGCAACATGACCTACATTGTAGCCATCAGCGATAGCTGCTGTTACCGATAAGTATCTGCTCTGATCTGCACGCTGAATAGAGTTCAATGAAACGGCGCTCTGAATCTCTGCAATCTCAGACAATGGAATCTTTACTTCCTTACCATCTGAATCCGTACCCTTGATTTCCAATTCAGCTACAAGCTTCTTGGTTAATGCTGTATCCGTATCCTTGGAAATATAAATACTGTAATCTTTTTCAGGCGCTGCAAGGGTAGATGCAACTGATGCATCTGAAAGTTTAGGATAAACCTGCGCAAAAACCTGCGCTGTGGTCAAGCCGTATTCAATGGCCTTCTCCTTATCAACTATAATTCTCATTTCTTCATTGCTGTCCTCTGTACCGTCAGAAACCTCTGTTGTACCGGGAACGCTTTCTACGATTGCTGCAATTTCACCTGCAATTCTCTGAAGCGTATCTATATCACGACCTCTGATCTGAATACTGATACCGCTACCACCAAGCGCTGACATATCCATGCTGGAGGTATCTACGGTAATCTCTGCATCAAGATCTGCTGTTCTTCTCATAATCTCAGCAACGATTTCGTCGTTTGTCATTGATTTTTCATCTTTTGTTACTACATAAATACTGGTGCTGTTGGTAGAAGCATTACCACCGCCGGTTAACATACCAAGGCTTGATGTACTGGCCATGGCACCCACATCCTGAATATCAGGAATCTGCATCAGCTGTTCTACTACCTGGTCTGTAATAGCTGCGGTTTCCTCCAATGTAGCTGTTTCGTCCAAAACAACACTGACGGTCATCTGGGTAGATTCCATATCTGTCATGAACGCTACACCATTGCTCCATGCAAGCTTAAAACTAAATCCTAACATTGCAAGTGCAATCAGCAATACCAAAGGCTTCACCTTTAATGAGATAGACAGTACCTTTGTATATCCCTTGGATAAGAGTCTGAAGAAAATACCTTCCTTCTGCTCCTTGCTATCCTTTAACAGCTTGGATGCCAACGCAGGTACAACGGTTAATGCAATAATCAAGCTGGCCAGGAGCGAATAAGCAATGGTCAGACCCATATCTACGAAAAGCTGTCTTGTAATACCCTCTGTAAAGACAATTGGTGCAAATACGCAGACAGTAGTCAGAGTAGATGCAATAATCGCACCTGTAACCTCTGATGCACCACGAATGGCTGCTTCCTTTACAGAAGCACCTTCTCCACGAAGACGGTAAATATTTTCAATAACTACGATAGAGTTATCTACAAGCATACCAATACCCAGTGCCAAACCGGACAGGGAAATAACATTCAGGGTAACACCACTAAAGTACATACATACAATCGCAGTAACCAAACTGATTGGGATAGAGAATGCTACAACCAGAGTAGGTCTTAAGTCCTTTAAGAATACAAGCAAAATCAAGATTGCAAGTAAACCACCCCATAAAATGTTGCTGAAAATGGAATCCATAACAAGGTCAATATAAATACCCTGGTCCATTAAAACGATGATATTTAACTTATCATCCTCAGCTCTCATCTTCTCATAACGCTCAAGTAACAAATCAGAAACCTGACCGGTAGAATATCCTGTCTGCTTCTGAATAGAAAGGATACATCCTGGGTTCCCATTAACGTTAGTATAAATATCTGCAGAGTTATCTGTATAGAATACATCTGCCACATCCCCTAATGTGATGACAGGAACACCTTCCATATGTAAATCCATCAAAGGAAGGGCTTTTAAGTCTTCTACTGTTTCAGGCTTATCACCGATACGAACAAGGATATCTACGCCTTCTTCCGTAATATAACCTGCAGGCATAGAGAAGTTCTGTGCAGTAAGCAAGCCCTTAATTGTGTCTACAGTCAGAACATCTGTCATGTTTGCCTTGTCTTTTGCTTCAACCTTGGCATCCTCAAACTGCTGCACACCATCCTCGAACTGCTCTCTGGCATCTGCCATCTGCTCTTCACCGGTTTTAATCTGTTCCTTCGCAGCATCTAACTGCGCCTGGCCCTGTTCCATCTGCATCTCACCCATTTTAATCTGAGCGCTTGCATTGGAGAATTCAACAGCGGCCTGTAATTCACCTTTTTCTACTTCAATTAAACCATTATTAACCTGTGCTAATTTTTCATCCAAATCCTTGGTAGTCTGCTCAACCATCTGCTCGTAAGCAGGAAGTCCCATACCACTTGTCGTTGCATTTAAGGTCTGCTGAAGATTCTGTAACTGTGTATTTAACTGAATACCTACTGCTGCAGAAACAATTCCCATACCACCGGTTACTGCAACCGCATTTTCAGGATCTGTCCAGTCTAATTTATAAAGTTCATCCAAAACAGTTCCCATATCAGCATTGGCTGTCTTGATTCCCTTTACAATCTCACTGTTGTAAAAATCATTCTTTACCTGATTAATCTTCTCTTTTGCTTCATTGATTTTCGCCTGCTTGGCACCATCAGGATCCTCTTCCGGTGTGCTATAAGCATTTTCAACGATCACCTGCATTGCCTCAGCATAACCGGTTACATAACCGATATTGGTGTTAATCAACGCATTTACCTGATCAATACCCTGCTGCAGGCCCTTGGCTGTTGCTAAGTTGGTAGTAAGAGAAAGCTTCGCTGCCTCTAAGTTATTCTTGGCAGTTAAGAGCTGATTCTTGGTATCTGCAAGCTTCTGCGCGGTTTCAGCCTGTGCTTTCTCAAGCTCTGCCTTACCCTTTTCAAGCTCTGCCTTACCTTCATCTAACTTCTTCTGTCCGTCCTTTAATTCCTTCTTACCCTTGTCGATTTCCTTCTCGCCATCCTCAAGCTTCTGACGGCCTTCATCTAACTCATCCTGGGTTTCCTGCAGCTTATCATCAATGGCTGCATAGATCTTCTCATTGATAGCATCAACCTTTTCCTGACGGATAATAATATTAACACTCTCATCCAATAAACCGGTTGCATTTGCACTTGCTACACCCTCTAAGCTCTCTAAGCCGGGCATTACATTTTCACGTACATAGGTGCTGACATCAGCATAGTCCATGCCTTCCACACCGACTGCAATCATCATAACCGGCAACATATCCGGATTCAGCTTCATAATAATCGGATTGCCTACAGAATCATCCCAATAGGACTTTACCTGGTCCAAATTTTCTCGAATTTCCAGAGAAACTGCATTCATATCCGCTGATTGTGCGAATTCCAGGATTACCATGGAATAGTTTTCCGAGGAAACGGAATTGATACTTTCAATATTACTTACCGTAGCCATGGACGATTCCACCGGCTTGGTAACCACCATTTCTACTGTTTCCGGGCTGGCACCGGGATAGGTTGTCATAACGATCACGTATGGCAAACTAATACTGGGTAACAGGTCTGTGGTGGTCTTGGTAAAGGATACAATACCAAGAACGATAACCATAATAACTCCAACCAGTACAGTATAGGGTTTCTTAACGCTAAACTTTGAAATCATGTTTTCTCCTACCTCTTATTATGTCTTATTCAAATTTAATTTATTTTTCCACTTACGCAAAACCGACCGGCTGGTCGGTCACAGCAAAATGAATTATATTCCAGCCATCTTTTCATGTCAAGAACTTGATACACACCTTTTTTATAAAAAAAACCATTTGCAATATTTTTTACAAATGGTTTGTCTTTTTTTCATATTAATTTTATAAACTTCCTTATCCTTTACAGCATTTTTTTGATTTTAGCTTTTAATCTCTGTAAACCGTTATCTGTGGATTTTTCATCTCTTCCAAGAACCTTGGCAATCTCTGAGGTGGTCATTCCTGTCATATACAAATCCAGGATTTCCTTTTCCAGCTTACTAAGTTCTTTGTCTATTCTCTCCTCTAAGTAATTCACTCTTTCCTTATCAATAAACATGGTTTCCGGATTGAGCTCTTCCTTGCCCGGAATGGGTTCCTGCACACTGCCTTCCTTTTCCGGCTCGTTCCGATCCTGCTCATAAAGAGAAATATATGTATTCAGGGGCCAGTGCTTTTTTCTCTGGGAGGCCTGCACAGCCGTATACATCTGTCTGCTGATACAAAGGTCTGCAAAGGTCTGAAAGCTTGCATCTCTGCCGGCATCATAATCTCTAATCGCCTTAAAGAGCCCAATCATTCCCTCCTGAATCAGGTCCTCACCATCTCCACCTAAAATATACATGGACTTTGCCTTGATTCGCACGAGATATTTATATTTATTCATAATATAGTCCACAATACTGTTTTCTCCGCCGCGAAGACGAAGAATCAGTTCTTCATCTGTGCACTGCCCATATCTCTCTTCCAAGTATGTACCCTCACAATCTATGCTTTTTGTGTCCGAAGTTTCCAAGATTATGACATTCTCTGACGAACGATTTCGTAGGCAAGAACACCTGCTGCCACAGAAGCATTCAAAGAATCGATATCACCCTTCATAGGAATGGTTGCAATCATGTCACAGCTTTCCTTAACAAGTCTGCTGACACCGTCTCCTTCATTGCCGATTACAAGACCGATAGGTCCCTTTAAGTCCAGCTGATACATAACCGTGCCGCCCATATCAGCACATACAAACCACATGCCTTCCTTTTTCAGGTCTTCAATGGTCTTGGTAATATTGGTTACTCTTGCTACAGGAGTGTAGTTTAATGCGCCTGCTGAGGTTCTTGCTACTGTTGCTGTTAAGCCAACTGCTCTGTTCTTGGGTATAATAACACCATGTGCTCCCGCAAGATTGGCTGTTCTAATAATTGCCCCCAGATTATGAGGATCTTCAATATTATCCAGTAAAATAATAAAAGGAGGTTCTCCCTTATCCTTTGCTGCCTTTAAGATATCCTCTACCTCTGCATAATCATATGCCGCACAGGATGCTATAACCCCCTGATGCTTTCCGGTTTCAGACATCTGATCCAGTCTTTCTTTCGTTACAAACTTCACCAATGTATTGGCTTTCTTAGCTTCTCTTTTTATAGTCATCATTGGACCGTCCTGACAGCCATCCAAAATATAAAGCTTATCAATGGACTTTCCGCTTCTATATGCTTCAATTACAGCATTTCTGCCTTCGATTACAAATTCAGATACTCCCATATCTTTCCTTTCCCTATAATCTTTTATTTTTCAAATCGTTTCACTTCTCATGATCTACATTTTATTACTTCATTGCAATCCAATTTTGTTTATGCATTTACAACTTCATCTCTGCCAGTTCCAGTCCTTTTTCTACAAGTTCCAGGATTCTGTCGGTTTTACCATTCAAATATAAAAAACCAAGCAGTGCTTCAAAACCGGTTGCCTTACGATAGTCAGCAACGGATGCATTCTTTGCAGTGGTGTAGGATTTTGCATTTCTTCCTCTCTTATACACGTCCTGCTCTTCCTCCGTAAGTGTCTCTGCCTCTATCATCTTTTGAATCATCAGAGACTGTACCTTGGCATTGACATAACGAATGCTTGTCTTGTGTAATAAATTGGCCGGCATATTGGCTCTCTCAACCACTACCGTACGTATGATGAGATCGTAAATAGCATCCCCAATATAAGCAAGTGTCAGGGGTGAATACGCCCTGACATCTACTTCTTTACAATGAAATTGTTTTTTGATCGCTTCCAGTAAACTTAAGCTCTCTTCCATTTTACACCCTCGCGAGTATCCTCTATAATAATACCTTTTTCAAGTAACTCCGCACGAATTGCATCAGCCTTTGCAAAATCCTTTTCCTTCTTAGCGGCCTTTCTCTCCTCAATTTTTGCAGTCACATATGCTTCTAATTCTGCATCTACACCCGTATCTGC
Organism: Acetatifactor sp.; assembly: GCA_045616525.1. Classification (GTDB taxonomy): domain Bacteria; phylum Bacillota; class Clostridia; order Lachnospirales; family Lachnospiraceae; genus Acetatifactor. The sequence continues at coordinate 56,161 of JAZLGY010000094.1, forward strand.
TTCCATACCCTGCTCCGCTGTTGTAAGTCCCAGTGAAAGAACATAATCAAAGCTTTCTGCAATCGCAAACTTTGTAGCATCATTCATATCAGCCTTCAACATATCATAAAGGACAGTAATTGCCATTGATGTATTGAAATCATCACAAAGGGCAGCCTCAAAACGCTCTCTGTATTCTGTAAATTTTGCCTGATCCACTTCTCCGGTGCGATTCAAAGAACTGATTCTGCGAACCAGCTTGTCATAAGCTGCTGCCACATTATCTAACACCTCATAAGAAAACTCTAAGGGCTTACGATAATGAGACTGTAAGCAGAACATTCTATACACTACAGGCTTGTAGCCCTTGGATTCCAATAAGGAAACTGTCAAAAAATCTCCCTTAGACTTGCTCATCTTGCCGGACTTATCATTTAAATGATGTACATGGAACCAGTAATTACACCACTTATGTCCAAGATAAGACTCACTCTGTGCCACCTCATTGGTATGATGAGGGAAAATGTTATCCACACCACCGCAGTGAATATCCATATACTCTCCAAGATGCTTCATACTGATGCATGAGCATTCAATATGCCAACCGGGATATCCAACTCCCCATGGGCTTTCCCACTTCAATTCCTGGTCATCGAACTTGGATTTTGTAAACCAGAGCACAAAATCCGATTTATTTCTCTTGTTCTGATCCTCATCAACATCATCACGAACACCTACTAAAAGTTCCTTTTCACTCTGGTTTGAGAAAATATAATAATCCTTCAGTTTTGCAGTATCAAAATAAATATTTCCACCGGCTTCGTAAGCATATTCCTTCTCAAGAAGAACGGTAATCATATTGATAAACTCTGGGATACAATTGGTTGCAGGTTCTACCACATCCGGTCTCTTAATATTCAGCTTTTTACAATCAGAGAAAAATGCATCTGTATAAAAAGCTGCAATCTCCATAACTGTCTTGTGCTCTCTCTTCGCACCCTTCAGCATCTTATCCTCTCCGGTATCTGCATCACTGGAAAGATGTCCTACATCGGTGATATTCATAACACGCTTTACATCATAACCAATGTAGCGCAAGGTTTTCTCCATAATATCCTCGCAGATGTAACTACGTAGATTTCCAATGTGTGCAAAATGGTATACGGTAGGTCCACAGGTATACATTGCTACCTTACCATCCACGTTAGGGACAAATTTTTCTACTCTCTTTGTCAATGTATTATAAAAGCTTAACTTATTTTCCATATTTTTCCTTTCTTTTATCCTATATCTTTCCTATGAATATAATCCTGTCACTGTTACTCTTTGTTTACAAGGAGCTTTTCAATTTGTGCAATTCTTTCCTCCAGAGCCTGATTGCTTGCTTGAAGCATAGCAATCTCTTCCTTTACAGGGTCCGGTAAATCTATCTGGTTCATGGTATCCTGGGGATGTGCAATATTATCACGCTTTACAATACGCCCAGGCACACCTACAACGGTACAGTTTGGAGGAACCTCCTCCAGTACCACGCTTCCGGCACCGATTTTGGAATTGTCACCAATCTTAAAAGACCCCAATACCTTCGCACCTGCACTAACCATAACATTATTTCCCAGGGTTGGATGACGTTTACCATGCTCCTTACCTGTACCACCAAGTGTCACACCCTGATACAAGGTACAGTTGTCACCGATAATGGTAGTCTCACCGATAATAACACCATTTCCATGGTCAATGAACAAACCCTTACCAATTTCCGCACCGGGATGAATTTCAATACCTGTCTTTCGAACACCACGTTGGGAAATCCATCTGGCCCAAAAATAATGTCCCTTCTTGTACAGCTTATGGGCAAGTCTGTAATGAAGCATTACCTTGAAGCTAGGATACAGAAAAACTTCCATATTGGAATGAATTGCAGGGTCACGTTCTTTAATGATTCTAATTTCATCCTTAATATTTTTGATGATACCCATCTACAAATCTCCTCAAAAAAAAGCGAATATCTCATCTCACTAAGAGACGAAATATCCGCGGTTCCACTCTAATTAAGGGCCTATGCCCTTCCCTCTATACGCTTAACGCGCGCCAACGTGGTTGCCTACATTATTTCAGCACTCCTGCTCCCGAATGCACTTCCTTTTCCTTCTCACGAGATGTGCTCTCAGCCGGCGACACACCCTCTCTGGCGCTTCCAAAAAAGTACTCTTTCCGTTCACTGCATTTCTCTTTATTTACGCATAGTATATGCAAACGAAAATCATTTGTCAATGACTTTTTCGCTGCGCAGACATCCACTACAGCCCTGACAGGAAGGCATGGTCACATCTTCACTCACCAAGTTTCTTGGACTAACTAACATACAAATTGCCTGAGAAGATATTCCCTCTCCTGTTCCTGTAAAACCAAGACCCTCTTCCGTGGTTGCTTTTACATTCACCTGGTCTAATTGTATGTTAAGGGCATCCGCAATATTCTGTCTCATTTCATCAATATATGGACGCATCTTTGGAGCCTGCGCAATAATCGTTGCATCAATGTTTTCAATATAAAAGCATTCCTGTTCCAAAAGTTCTGCTACTTTTTCTAATAATTTAATAGAAGAAATCCCCTTGTATGCAGGATCCGAATCAGGGAAGTGCTTCCCAATATCACCAAGCGCTGCCGCACCAAGAAGTGCATCCATAATCGCATGGAGAAGAACATCTGCATCGGAATGACCAAGTAATCCCTTCTCATATGGAATTTTCACACCGCCCATGATAAGGTCTCTGCCTTCAACTAAGCGATGTACATCATAACCCATTCCAATTCTCATCGTAATACTTCCTTTCAGGTTTCAAACCCCAATTTAATCCATATCAAATCACTAGTATATAATTATACTCAATTTTTCGGGGGAAACCTTTATTTATTTTTTACTTTCCTGTTGCCATTACGATCGACATCAAACTTTTCCTTGCGCTCACGGGGCTTCTTGGGAACCTTCTTTTCCATCAGTTCCTTATCCCTGCGGCCAAATCTTCTGTTTTCGCCATCCTTACTCTTTTTGTCTGAGTCATCCCTGAAACGTTTCTTACCTTCACCCTCTGCTTCACGATTCTTTCGGTCTGCATCAGTTCTGAAACGTCTTCTTCCTTCGCCATCCGCATCACGACGTCTGTCACCGAAACGACCTCTGTCACCACGTTCGCCTCTTGCGTCTCTTCCGCCTCTTCTGTCGCGTTCTCCAAAGCGTCCGCTTCTTCTTTCTCTGAAATCATCGGCAGCGATATCTTCACCAATTTCACCGACAACATCCTTTAAGAACATTGCAGCGATATCTAAAGCATCACAGCCTTCTTCATCCATTTTTCTTTGGATGTATTTCTTCATTAATTCAATGTCTTTTTCTTCTGTTTCCTGCTTTTTCTCCCAGATACGATCTAAGGCTTTCTTGGCCTTGGATCGGGTCACCTTGGATACAGTAGGCATCTGCGTCTCTTCAATGGTTGTACGACATACCTTCTCAATCTCTCTGACCCTGAAAATCTCTCTTCCTGTTACAAAGGTAAAAGATCTTCCCGCTCTGCCTGCACGACCGGTTCTTCCGATTCTGTGAACATAGTATTCAATATCCTGAGGAATATCATAGTTAATAACCGCTTCCACATCGTCAACATCAATACCTCTTGCAGCCACATCGGTTGCAATCAGAATATTGGTGAAGCCGTTACGGAAACGCTTCATTGCTTCATCACGAAGTCTCTGGCTCATATCACCATGGAGACCTTCTGCCTGGAAGCCTGCGTTTTTAAGAACACCGGTAAGTTCATCTACTTTAGACTTGGTATTACAGAAAACAAGCGCAAGCTTTGGCTGATAATACTCCAAAATACGAACTGTTGCTCTGTCCTTATCCTGATTTTTAATTCTGTAATACTTCTGTGAAATCAAAGGAACTGTTAATTCCTTGGCTGCTACACGAATGAGTTCCGGATTCTTCTGGAATCTTCCGGTAATATCCAAAATAGGCTGCGGCATGGTTGCTGAGAAAAGTGCTGTCTGATGCTCATTTTCGATTTCTCCAAGGATTAACTCCATATCCTCTCTAAAGCCCATGTTTAACATCTCATCTGCTTCATCCAAAACCACCATACGGATATGTTCCATCTTGATGGTATGGCGACGCATATGATCCATAACTCTGCCGGGAGTACCAACAATGATCTGTGTACCTCTAAGGCCCATAATCTGTCGGTTCATATCCTGTCCGCCATAGATAGGAAGCACCTTGATTCCCTGCATATACTTTGCAAGCTTACGCATCTCTTCTGCTGCCTGAATAGCAAGCTCTCTGGTTGGGCAAAGAATAATCGCCTGCAGCTTCTTAAGGCCCGGGTCAATATTCTGAATCACAGGAATACCAAAGGCTGCTGTCTTTCCGGTACCTGTCTGTGCCTGACCAATAATATCTTTTCCAAGGAGCATCTCCGGAATACCCTGTTCCTGAATGGGAGAAAACTTGGTAAATCCCATATCCTTTACTGCACGAAGGATTCTTTCATCCAATAAAGAAGCCACCGGCTCCATAGGATCCTCATTCACTTCTCTTTCTTCCACTACAGGAGTTGCTTCCAAAGTTGCTTCCTGTGTCATCACTGTTTCTTCTGTTTTACTGTTGTTTTCAAAAAACTTCATTAATATACCTATCTTTCTGTGTGGCTCCCCATAAAGTCAACACAAGGTCTAGAATACCACCAACAGAAATAATTCACAACAACTATTTTTATAAAAATCTGTCAAGTGCTTCTTCGAACTCTTCTTTTGCATCAACAAAGGCCTCCACTACATCAACATCAAAGTGGGTTCCCTTCTCTTCCAAAATAATCCTGTATGCCTGATCAATGGGCATGGGATCCTTGTAGCATCTCTTGGAGGTCAAGGCATCAAAGACATCTGCTACTGCCATAATTCTTGCACAAAGTGGAATTTCCTCTCCCTTTGCCATATACGGATATCCCTTACTGCTTCCGTCTACCCATTCATGATGGTATGCAGCCATCTGTACCGCTACGTCCAGATAACTAAACTCTCCCAAATGCTCCTTGGCATGCTCTAATAATTTTCGTCCTTCCACGGCATGGGTTTTCATAATCTGGAATTCTTCCTCATTCAGACGTTCCGGTTTATTTAAAATGGTGTCTGTCACATGGATTTTTCCAATATCATGAAGCGGTGCTGCAACAATCATATCCTTAATATAATCATCCGTCAGGATATTTTTAAATTTACCCTCCTCCTGTAATTGTCTGGCCAAGATCTCTACATATTTTGCTGTTCTTTGAATATGTCCACCGGTATTTTCATCACGATTTTCCACGATTTCAGCCATCATTACAATGATATTAAACTGCATATCTGTAACTCTGTTATGATAAAATGCCTGTTTGTTGGATACCATTACCATAGTGATTACCGCTATGGTCAAGGTAAAGCTGGCAGCCCCCAGCCATATTCCCATAATACCAACAAAGCCTTTATTGGCATTTTCAAACATAAATTCATTTAATGGCATACTCATAAGGGTAGATAATATCATCTGAAGCATACCGGTAATACATAGAATAATTCTTTCCCAATTGGACAAACGACGATTGGAAACTTCTTCCTCAAACTTCCTTCTCCAATTTCTTCCAAATACAAGAAAACCAACGACCAATACAGTGATAATAGAATAAATACTAATTTTATATACTGCCGCTTTATAAAGATCATCTTCTATGACCTTTATGGGAATGGTCAAAATCGGAATCAAAATTCCGTCAGCCAGTCCAATCCAGGGTAAAAACTGCAAAACAGGAATCCATCTGTGTTTCTCTCTTCCCAAAACCATGGAGATAAATAACGACCCAAAAATCAAAAGCTGTGAAACTCCATCGTTAAAAGCAGTTAGCACAACTCCAAGGATAAGAAAGATTCCATAATATATTCTTCCTTTCTTTCCCTGAAACATATTTTCCAAAAATACATATCTTGCAAGGCCAAACAAAACGACAAATAAAAGGGCGGACTCTAAAAGTCTGGTGACCAAAAAATCATTTGTCTGAAGTGCTTCCATCTCAAGGATTGCCCTATCCATTTCTGACAAATTTTCTACCATATCTTCTTCCTCTTACGTTATTGTAAAAAAAAAGAAAGTCAAACGACTTTCTTTCCTAATAGCGAGAGGGGGATTCGAACCCTCGACACCATGGGTATGAACCATGTGCTCTAGCCAACTGAGCTATCTCGCCATATCTTCCATATTTATTTATGGAGTGGAACCTATAGGGCTCGAACCTATGACCCTCTGCTTGTAAGGCAGATGCTCTCCCAGCTGAGCTAAGATTCCATTGGGTTTTGCAACCGACTTGATTAATATACTATATGGGTTTTCATTTGTCAACACCATTTTAAAACTTTTCTTAAAAAGAAGTTTCGGGAGAAGTTTCTTCTTATTTATTCATCTCGTACAATTTCAAAAGGCCCTTGATTAACAAATCACTATCTACAATGATATTTTTCTTACAGCAGGGAATCACTACCTGTGCAAATCCACCGGTTGCTACAACTGTTGTTTCATAACCTAAATCATCCCAAATTCTTTCAACCATACCATCAATGCAGGAAGCATGTCCGTAGATACTACCACTCTGCATAGCTCCAACTGTGCTACCATTAATTAAAGTGTCAGGAAGTTCAATGGCAATCTGTGGTAAATGTGCCGCATGATTAATCAATCCATTTAATGCAACCTTTACACCGGGAAGAATCATTCCACCCATAAAGTCCTTATCCTTGTTAATCACAGAGATCGTTGTTGCAGTTCCCATATCCACTATGATTAAGGGAGTACCATACTCTTCACAGCCTGCAACTGCACCTACAACAAGATCAGGGCCAAGAAGACCCGGGTCTGGAATATTCACAGAAGTACCGATTTTGATTCCGCCACCCACTTCTAAGATTGGTCTGTTCAAAATAATTTCCGCTGCATTCTTCAGCTGTCTGGTTACATGAGGAACGGAAGATGATAAAATACCACCACTGATTTGCTCCGCTTTCACACCCTGCAAATCCATGATTGTTTTGATGGAAACCGCATATTCTGTACTGGTCTTTTCTCCGTCGGTATGTATACGGCGTTCAAATATGGATTTTCCGGTCTTTTCATCTACACAGCCTACAACAATATTGGTATTTCCTGCATCTAACGCAAGTATCATATTTTCTCTCCCTTTCCCTTATGCAAATAATGTGCTGTCCTTTAAAAGAACAGCACATATTTTAATTTTTATATCCTTTAGCTATTAACATAATTCTTTTTTACGAGCTTGATAATGTAAACAATACCAGAAGCTAAAACTAAGTTAACCACAAGTTCAACTACAAAGTTCATACCTACGAATGCAGTAAGCATATAGGTACCTGCTGACTTGATTCCAGCTTCAGCTGCCCATCCCTTAATGGTTTCGAAAAAGAACAAACGACAACCGATTAAGAAAACGCCTGTATTAACAATAGGTGCTACAATACCGGCACAGATCACGGCAATTAACTGACGGTTCTTTGCAAGGAAGTCATTTTTCTTTAATGCTTCCATCTTTAATATACCACTATAAACTAACGCTGCAATGGCACCTGCCAATGCACCCTTTAAAAGACAGGTAACTACTGTTCCCGGAACGTTGATTGCCAAAAATGGCTGTGCATTGGTAAGAAGAACAACCAAACCAAAGATAAATCCAAGCCATGCACCGGATAATACACCAAACAAAGCTGCTCCAACGATAATTGGTACCAAACAAAGGGTGATGTTAAATATTCCCACAGGAATCGATGCACATACCGCCTGCAAGACAATAACGATTGCAGTCAACATACCAACGCCAACAAGATACTTTACTTTTCCGTTCATATTTTTATCCTCCTTGCTACAGTCCCTTTATGGGTACCATGCGAGGTCATTGTAACACTATGTTATTTTTTTGACAAGTAGATTTTTACATTCTTTCAGGAGCGGAGAATCCCAGTAAATCAATACATGTTTCCAGTACATCTCTTGAAAGAACAAGAAGTGCGATCAAGCCCTTACGTCTCTCTTCATTCTCCTCACCAAGAATCTTGGTTTCATGATAGAAATGATTAAATGCATTGGCAAGGTCATAAATGTAAGCACACAGCTTATGCGGTGCTGTTTCTTCTGCTGCAGTCTGCATAACAGTATTGAATGTAGCAAGCTGCATCTGAAGCTGTTTCTCTGATTCTACCTGAGCAGCCATCAATTCCACATCCGATAAGCTGCCACCCTGTGCCGCATATTTTGCAAGGATAGACTTAATACGTACAATGGTATAAAGGATGTATGGACCGGTATCTCCCTCGAAGGAAATAAACTTGTCAATATCAAAGATATAATCCTTGCTTGCCTGATTAGATAAATCACCATATTTTAATGCAGCCAAGGCTACCATATTTGCTGTCTTCTCTGCTTCCTCTGCGCCAATATTTTCATTGGTGGAAATCTTACCATGCATCTCATCCTGAATCTGTGAAATCAGGCTGGAAAGCTTCATAACACCGCCATCACGGGTTTTGAAGGGCTTACCATCCTTGCCGTTCATGGTACCAAATCCAAGGAACTTTAACTCTGTACTTTCAGGAACCAGACCGGTCTTTAAAGCACAACGGAATACCTGCTCAAAATGAAGCTCCTGACGCTTATCTACGACATAGATAATGGAATCAGGCTGATAATCATGATTACGCTGTAAAATAGTTGCAAGGTCTGTAGTATCATACATTGCAGCACCATCAGACTTCAAAATCATACAAGGAGGGATTTCCTTCTTGTCATCCTCTCTTGCTACGTCTACAACCAAAGCGCCTTCACTGATATGAGCAAAGCCGTCCTTCTTCATATTTTCAACCATGTCAGGAATATAGGCCTGTGCATCTGACTCACCAAGCCATAAGTCAAAATCTACATCAAGATTTGCGTAGTTTTTCTTTAAATCTGCAACAGAGATTTCCATAATGTGCTTCCAGATTGCACGGTATCCTCTTCTGCCTGTCTGAAGCTCTACTGTTGCCTTCAAAGCCTTTGCCTTATAGTCCTCGTCGACCTTGGACTTACCGCTGGCGGTAGGATAAATCTCCTCTAACTCTGTGATTGTAAAAGGTGCCTCTGTAGGATATTCCCCTTCATAGCTTTCATCAAAATAACAAAGGTCCGGCTGTCTTTCCTGAAGCTCAGTAATAACAAGACCCATCTGAAGTCCCCAATCACCAAGATGAACGTCACCGATTACCTTGTGACCTGCATACTTTTCAATTCTCTTTACAGCCTCACCAATAACTGCTGAACGTAAGTGGCCAACATGTAAAGGCTTGGCTACGTTAGGTCCACCGTAATCAATTACAATGGTCTTTACCTTTTCAGGGGCCTCCAAACCAAATTTATCTGCATTCTTCATTTCCTTTACAATGGAAAGAAGATACTCTTCTGAAATCTTTAGGTTTAAGAAACCGGGTGCCACTGCTTCCACCATAGAAAAAACCTTGCTGTCAGCAAGCTGCGCTGCTACCTCGTTGGCAATCATAATTGGTGCCTTCTTAAACTTCTTGGCACCGGCCATGGCACCATTACACTGATATTCACACAGGTCAGGACGATTGGATACGGTTACTCTTCCCAGTCTGCTCTCTGCTGCCTCTTCGCCATAACCGGCTTTTTCAAAAGCTTCCTGCATGTGCTGTGAAATAAGATCCAATAACTTTTCCATACTGTTTTCCTCCTTCAAAATACAATTGACACGTACGAAATTGTGTCATAACAAATATCATAACGAAAAGACTCCCTTTTTTCAAGTAGAATTTCTCTCCCTTTCCGAAAACACGCAGCCACAAAAATCCTGTCTGTACAAATCATATTCCTTGGACAGTTCTATGGATCTCAAATATCCGTTTTTCTTCTTAAAGTCAGAGGGTAACCAGGATAGTCCCATATGTTCTGCGATATTCTCTCCGATTTCATTGATTTTTTGCGCATTCTTTAAGGGACTGATGGTAAGTGTGGTTGCAAAATAATCTGCTTGAAGTTCTTTTGCCTTTTGGGCTGTTTTTTGAAGTCGAAGTGCAAAGCATCCAAAACATCTCTCTCCACCCTCAGGGATATTTTCCTTGCCTTGTGCCATTGCATAAAAAAGCTCCGGTTCATAATCTCCATCAATCATCTGAATCGGATATTTATCCCCCTTTTTATTGTAAGCATCTATCAATCTCTTCTGCTCTGCCACTCTTTTTCTGTACTCTTCTTCCGGCGCAATATTGGGATTATAATAAAAAACTGTGATTCTAAAATACCGGCTCAGGTATTCCAACACATAACTGCTACAGGGAGCACAACAGCTATGTAAAAGAAGCGTCTTTTCTCCCTTTTCAAAGGTATTTAGTAATTGATCCAATTCCTTTTGATAATTTCTCTGGTTCATGATTTCCCACCAACAGTCACTTTCTAATAAATGTAAACACTGATAATGATTATATCTCTAATATGCACCTTTGGCAATTGTACAACAAAAGGCGCCTGTAAATCATACAGACGCCCTTCCTGTTTCATATCATTTTCAAATACAATTATTGGATTGACTCATGAATCTCCTGAAGACTCATTACACCAATCTCGCCTTCCTTAATAACGGTCTTGATACCCTCAGCGGTAGCTCTGGCTGCTGCCATAGTTGTCATATAAGGAATCTTAGCCTTGATTGCATTCTTTCTAATATAACTGTCATCAAAGATCTTCTCTTCTCTTGCAGTAGGTGTGTTAACAATAAGCTGAATGTTTCCATTCATGATCTCATCAACGATGTTAGGTCTTCCCTCCTGCATCTTGTTGATACGGTCACACTTTACACCTTCCTTTACAAGAAGTTCATAGGTGGTTCCTGTTGCAACAATATGGAAATTACACTCCTCAAAGATCTTTGCAATTTCTACTACTTCAGGCTTATCCTTTCTGCTTACGGAAATAAGAACTGTTCCTGATGTAGGAAGCTTACTCTGAGTTGCTTCCTGTGCCTTGAAGAAGGCTTCTCCTACATTAGTAGAAAGACCAAGAACCTCACCTGTAGATCTCATTTCAGGTCCAAGTACAGGGTCAACCTCCTGGAACATGTTGAATGGGAATACAGCCTCTTTTACACCGTAGTATGTAGGATGAACTTCCTTCATATCAATGATCGGTGAAGTTTTGCCTGTAAGCTCACTGGTCATAATCTGAGTTGCAAGCTTAACCATCTGAACACCACAAACCTTAGATACCAAAGGAACGGTACGGCTTGCACGAGGATTTGCCTCAAGTACATAAACCTTATCATTTTCAATAGCGTACTGCATGTTCATCAAACCGCAAACGCCCATTTCATTAGCAATTCTTCTTGTATAATCCTTGATGGTTTCAACAAGGTTAGCAGGAATATTCTTAGAAGGAAGGATACAAGCAGAGTCACCTGAGTGAACACCTGCAAGCTCGATATGCTCCATAACAGCAGGAACATATGCATGTGTTCCGTCTGCGATTGCATCTGCTTCACACTCTGTTGCATGACGAAGGAATCTATCAATCAGGATAGGACGATCAGGAGTTACACCAACTGCTGCTGCCATATACTGCTTCAATGATTCAGGCTCGTTTACAACTTCCATTCCACGACCACCAAGTACGTAAGAAGGTCTTACCATAACAGGATAACCAATCTTCTCAGCGATAGCCAGTGCTTCCTCAACATTTACAGCCATTCCAGCTTCAGGCATAGGAATCTCAAGTTTCTCCATCATAGCACGGAAGAGATCTCTGTCCTCTGCCATATCAATAACTTCAGGAGTTGTACCAAGAATCTTAACACCATTTTTCTTAAGGTCTGCAGCAAGGTTCAAAGGAGTCTGTCCACCAAACTGTGCGATAACACCAAGTGGCTTTTCCTTTTCATAAATACTTAATACATCCTCAAGTGTAAGAGGCTCAAAGTAAAGCTTATCTGAAGTATCGTAATCTGTAGAAACTGTTTCAGGGTTACAGTTTACGATAATGGTTTCAAAACCAAGTTCCTTTAATGCAAATGCTGCATGTACACAACAGTAGTCAAATTCAATACCCTGTCCGATTCTGTTAGGACCACCACCAAGAATCATAATCTTCTTGTTGTTAGAAGCAACTGTCTTGTCCTCAGCCTGGTAGGTTGAATAGTAGTAAGCGCTATCCTTTGTACCGAATACATGTACAGGCTCCCAGCTCTCGGTAATTCCATATCCGATTCTGGTCTTTCTTACTTCTTCCTCTGAAACCTCAAGAAGCTTGCTTAAGTAACGATCTGAGAAACCATCACATTTTGCCTGCTTTAAGATTTCCTTGTTAGGAACACTGCCCTTCATCTTCATGAGAGCTTCTTCCTCTTCTACTAACTCCTTCATCTGCTCAATGAAGTAATGCTTAATCTTGGTAAGCTCAAACAACTCATCAACAGTTGCACCCTTACGAAGTGCTTCGTACATAATGAACTGTCTCTCACTGGTAGGATATGCCAAAAGATCAATTAACTGATCCTTTGTTAATTCGTTGAAGTTTTTAGCAAAACCTAAACCATAACGACCGGTTTCCAAGCTTCTGATTGCCTTCTGGAAAGCTTCCTTGTAGGTCTTACCGATACTCATAACTTCACCTACGGCTCTCATCTGAGTACCTAACTTATCCTGAGAATCCTTAAACTTCTCAAATGCCCATCTTGCAAATTTAATAACTACATAGTCACCACCGGGAACATACTTATCCAAAGTTCCGCATACACCACATGGAATCTCATCCAAAGTAAGTCCACAAGCAAGCATTGCTGAAACTAAAGCGATAGGGAAACCAGTTGCTTTAGATGCAAGTGCTGAAGAACGGCTGGTTCTAGGGTTAATCTCAATAACAATAATTCTGTCTGAAACAGGATCATGAGCGAACTGTACGTTTGTACCACCGATAACCTCTACTTCGTTAACGATCTTGTAAGCCTGCTCCTGCAATCTCTTCTGTAAATCCTCTGAAATAGTAAGCATAGGTGCGCTACAGAAAGAGTCTCCTGTATGAACACCAAGAGGATCGATGTTTTCAATGAAACATACGGTAATCATCTGGCCCTTTGCATCTCTTACAACTTCAAGCTCAAGCTCTTCCCATCCAAGGATTGACTCCTCAACAAGAACCTGACCTACTAAAGAAGCCTGAAGACCTCTAGCACAAACAGTCTTTAACTCTTCAATATTATAAACAAGTCCGCCGCCGGCACCACCCATGGTGTAAGCAGGACGAAGAACTACTGGGTAACCAAGCTTGGAAGCGATTTCTACTGCTTCATCTACTGAGTAAGCAACTTCACTTCTTGCCATTTCGATACCGAGCTTATTCATGGTCTTCTTGAACTCGATACGGTCCTCACCACGCTCGATAGCATCTACCTGAACACCGATAACCTTAACGCCATACTTGTCAAGAATACCTTCTGAAGCAAGTTCTGAACAAAGATTCAAACCGGACTGTCCACCAAGGTTAGGAAGAATTGCATCAGGACGTTCCTTCGCAATAATCTGCTCCAATCTCTTTACATTTAATGGCTCGATATAAGTTACATCTGCAATACCGGGATCTGTCATGATGGTTGCAGGATTTGAGTTTACAAGTACGATTTCATAACCTAAGTTACGAAGTGCCTTACATGCCTGTGTACCTGAATAGTCGAACTCACATGCCTGTCCAATAATGATAGGACCTGAGCCGATGATCAATACCTTTTTAATGTCATCTCTTTTACTCATTTTTTCAATTCCTTTCTGAATCTGTATTGCCTGTTTTTAAGGGTATCAGGTGCCCTTTTGCAGTGATTTTTAGGCAAAACCTAAACCTCTGCACAAAAGAAAAGCCAGTAATAAATATTACTGACTTAACAATTAACAAAATATTGAAGATACGTAAAAAAGGGAATAAAAAGCCCCAAGAGAAACAACTTTAGTATTCAGCTTGCTCATCTCGAATGCTTTCATCTTCTCTACACCTCTCCTTTGAGGTCTTCCGGCCGGACCGGAACCCAAATCATTTTTTCCATTATAACGAAAAAAATATGATTCGTAAACAAGAAAATGCATTTCAAAAAAAATTCAGACTATTCAAATAAATCCTAATTGTTTTCAAAATTCAAAACTTCGTAAACTTCTCTGGCTGTGAGGTTCATAGAAAAATACTCAACCACTGTATTGTCCGGATACAGAACTGTCACCTCATAAAAGGTTACTCCGTCTATCTCTCCTACACTTTTCTCGATTACCTCTGCTGTCACATCCTCAATTGGATAAATATATCTCCAGGTTTCATCAGGATATGCGGGATTGTATACAAAATCTTCCCTATCCTTTGTCAATTCATAGATTACAAGATCCAAAAGCAGAGTTCTGTCTGTTTCAATAGCCTCGTAGTCAACAACATAATGTGAAAAATCTACATAGGAATAACCATCCACGCTGAATGCCGATGAAAGTTCCATACTCTCCGGAAGAACATTAATGTACTTTTCATAGTCTTTACGATCTAATTCTTCAACTTCATAATCATCAGAAGCTTCATATTCTTCTCTTACAGGTCTGTTCCCCTTAATGGAAGCAGCCAGTTCATTCAAGCCCTGCACACGCTCTGCCTGACTTGTACTGCTGTTAATAATACCTGAATCAGTCGCATCATCTTCCTCTATACCATCTGTTTCCTCAAATTCAACCAGTTCAGACTTTTCGATTTCAGAATCCTTGACACCTTCTGTCTTCATAGATTCATTTTTAATAGAAGAACTCATGGGTGCCTCTGCAACACCTGCCTCCTGCACGTTCTCTGCAGTTATTGCGCTTTTGTCTTCGACCTCTGCTTTATCTGCCTCTGTCACACCTTTATACTCTTCCACCTTGTCACTATCACTTACACTAGGTGCAATCGCAGTATTTTCCTGAACCTGCGTTTCGCTTTCCTTCGCTGTTTTTCCTCCCATGTTACCATTTTGGATGACATAATAGCCAATTCCCAAACATAAAAACAGAGAAGCAGCACTAAGTAATGTTTTATTTTGCCATATTTTTACTTTGTTGCGTTTCCTCTTAACGCTTGCGGCTTCTTCGATAAACTTATCGTCAATATCTCCAATCGCCTTAAACAAATCATTTTTGTTCATAAGCCAACCTTCCTTTTTGCTACACGAAAGTAAACCCTATCTACACATGATAATCTCTGTGTTCCAGGTATACTTTCAAATCGTTACGGATTCTGAATAAAGTGGTTTTTACCTTACTTTCCCCCACTCCCATGTCTTCTGAAATGGTCTTTACCGACTCACCATACCAATATCTCTTAACGAACATAATTCTCTGGTCCTTCTTCAACTTTTCCAGGAATTTATTGATAGTAGCCGCCAACTCCCCTTCCAGATAACTGTCTTCTACAGACTCCTTGCCACTGACACATTCTTCCAATTCATCCAAAACAACATTTAACTTATTGCTTCGTTTCTTGGCTGCATTGTATTCAACCTTGTTCAGTGCCAGATTTCTGACAATCTTTCCCAAAAAGGCGATAAAGCTTTGTGGTCTGTTCGGCGGAATAGCATTCCAAAGTGCGAGATACGCATCATTTTCGCACTCAATAGTATCTTCATAATCTCCTAAAATATTCATTGCTATTTTCTTTACATAGCTGCCGTACTTTTTAGAAGTCTCATAAAGAGCATCCTCAGACCTGTCAAAATACAATTTTACAAGCTGTTCATCTTCTAGCATAAAATATCCTCATTGGGATTCCTCTTCCACATTCATTAATACAGTAGGAATCCTCTCTCTATGGGTTACAAAATTTTAATCACAAAATAGAATTTATCAAAAAAACACCTATTTCGTCAAGGCTAGCCTTGCAAGTTCCAAACATCCAAGCGCTCCCTGGTTATCATTTAAGCTACAGGGAACGATATAGCTGTCTACATCTTTTACTTCCTTGGTTGTAATATAGCCGGCCAGGAGCTTTTCAAATTCCTGGCGTATAATAGGAAATAACTGTGTCTGATGCATAACACCACCACTTAATATGATTCTCTGTGGTGCGTAGCACAGGGTATAGTTCATCAGCGCCTGTGCAATATATACTCCCATAAGCTTCCATACTTCTGTTTCGTCCTTTAATTCTACTGCCGGCTTACCATATCTTTTTTCAATGGCAGGGCCACTACAAAGTCCTTCGAAGCAATCCCCGTGGAATGGACAGTTTCCTTGAAAGGAATCTCCTTCTCTCTTTCGAATCAGAATATGTCCTGCTTCCGGATGCATGTTTCCATGTAATAGTTTTCCGTTAATATATACCCCTGCTCCGATTCCAGTCCCAATAGTCACATATACAACGGAATGTAATTCTTTCGAATCTCCAAAGGTAACCTCTCCCAGAACCGACGAATTCACATCTGTATCAAATCCCACTGGAATCTGCAGGGCCTCTTCAAATTTCTGAACAATGGGGTAATTCTCCCAGCCCTTTTTGGGAGTTGATGTTATATATCCATAAGTACTGCTTTCCTTTACCGGATCAATGGGACCAAAACATCCTATCCCAAGTGCATCAATTTTTTCTTCCTTAAAGAACTCTATTAATAATGGTATTGTTTCCTCCGGCGTTTTCGTCGGAAAGCTAACTCTCTTTTCCAATTCACCGTTTTCATTTCCTATGGCACATACCATTTTGGTACCGCCGGCTTCCAATCCACCCAGTCTCATATCTTCACCCTCTATTTTCATATGCCATTTGACACTATCTCTCCTATGATTACGGATCATCAAGTGTTTTCTTGATATTCCTCGTAGTATATTGATATTCCCTGTAGTTTTTTATATCTAATACGGAGACTCTTCGCGTTACCTTCTTTTGCTCCGTGCTTTTTCATCTTCTTTTACGGAGACTTTCCACGTTACCTTCTTTTGCTCCGTGTTTTTTCATCTTCTTTTACGGAGACTTTCCACGTTACCTTCTTTTGCTCCGTGTTTTTTTTGCAATTTTTAACGGAGAGTTTTTAATATTGTTATTTATCTCCGTAAATCCGCTCCAAATCATACGGAGATTATTTGAGATATTCACTTTTTCTCCGTAAATCAACTCATTTTTTCACGGAGATATTTCCACACTTGCTTATTTCTCCGTAAAATTCGCCCTTTATCATCAAAATACAATTCCATACGGCTTGCTTCTAGATATTCCCTATCAAGTATTTATACAACCAAATAGATGAATATAAAATGGATATCATCGAGCAGATGCCTCTTACTTCTTATTTTGAGATTTCCTATTACGAATTTTTCCTCTTGCATCTCTGTCAAAGAAAACTGCTGCCGCAAACTCCGCTATAAATTCCAACACTAATTCCACCACCAGTTCTAAAAATTCTACCATACCTTCCCCCTTATCTTTCAATAAGTTATAACAAAAAACTCCCCCTGTACCCTATTAATGGTAACACAAAAAGGTGCCTTGTCGCAATGACAAGACACCTTATAATATTTAATATATTATGAATATTCCTGTAAATCTTACGTTTTTCTAAAACATGCAATTCCTACTGGAAGTACTTAACACCTGACTCGAAGATCTTCATATCCTGCTCGCCATAGATGTTCATAGCAACAGCGATGTCTCTTCTCTCAGAGTGAGCCATCTTACCGAAGCATCTGCCATCAGGAGATGTGATACCTTCGATAGAAGCGTAAGAACCATTGATGTTGTATTCCTCATCCATAGAGATGTTGCCCTCCTGATCAGCATACTGCGTAGCAACCTGACCATTTGCAAAGAGCTTATCAATCCAAGCCTTAGGAGCTACGAAACGTCCTTCACCATGTGATGCAGGGTTACAGTAAGTAGCACCAAGTTCAGCACCCTGTAACCAAGGAGACTTGTTAGAAACAACCTTGGTGTAAACCATCTTAGAGATATGACGGTTAATAGTGTTGAAGGTAAGTGTAGGAGACTCTTCTGTCTGTCCAACGATTTCACCGAAAGGAACAAGTCCTAATTTAATAAGTGCCTGGAAACCATTACAGATACCAAGTGCAAGACCATCTCTCTCATTAAGGAGCTTCATAACAGCTTCCTTCATCTTCGCATTCTGGAATGCAGTAGCAAAGAACTTCGCAGAACCATCAGGTTCATCACCTGCTGAGAATCCACCTGGGAACATAATAATCTGAGCCTGTGCAATTGCCTTTTCAAACTCTGCAACAGAATCTCTGATATCCTCAGCACTCTGATTCTTAAATACCTTAGTGATTACGTTAGCGCCGGCTCTTTCGAATGCCTTTGTAGAATCGTACTCACAGTTGGTACCTGGGAATACAGGAATAAATACAGTAGGTTTTGCAATCTTATTCTTGCATACCACGATAGAATCAGCCTTGAAGATAGGACTTTCTACCTTCTCTGTACCCTTAACAGCCTTGGTAGGGAATACCTTCTCAAGCTTAGAGGTCCATGCCTTTAATGCTTCATCCATAGTAACTGTTACATCACCAATTACGAATGCTGCATCGTCGGTTACAACTGCAATTTCCTTCATCTCAAGACCAAGTGCCTTAGCTTCTGCAATCTGAGCATCGCTCATTTCAGCGATAATATCACCAATACCATTTACAAATAAATCCTTCGCTACAACGCCGTCACAAACCTTAACACCAAGCTTGTTACCGAATGCCATCTTAGCCATTGCTGCTGCAATACCTTTAGCATCCAATGCATATGCAGAAGTAATAGCCTTCTTTAATGCAAGTGCGTGAAGCTTATCATAAATCTCCATAACCTTCTCGTATACAGGAAGATCATATTCATCCTTAGGAATGCTGAATAATACAAGCTTGTTGCCTGCCTTCTTAAGTTCAGGAGTTACAATCTCAGGAATCTTTGCAATATCAACTGCAAAGCTTACCAATGTAGGAGGAACATCAATATCATTGAAGGTTCCGGACATGGAGTCCTTTCCACCGATAGAAGGAAGTCCAAAGCCAAGCTGCGCATCGAAAGCACCAAGAAGTGCTGCGAAAGGCTGGCTCCAACGAGAAGGATCCTCTGTCATACGACGGAAATATTCCTGGAAGGTAAATCTAATCTTGCTGTAATCACCACCATTTGCAACAATCTTAGCCATAGATTCAACTACTGCATAAACTGCGCCGTGGTATGGGCTCCATGAAGAAAGGTAAGGATCGAAACCATAGCTCATCATAGTTACAACATCTGTCTTTCCCTTCAAAACAGGAAGCTTCGCAATCATAGCCTGTGTCTCTGTTAACTGATGCTTACCACCATAAGGCATGAATACACTACCTGCACCGATGGATGCGTCGAACATCTCCACAAGACCCTTCTGTGAACATACATTTAAATCATTTAATAATGCAAGGAAAGCTGCCTTAACATCATTTGCTGCAAGCTTTTCTTCTACTGCAGGAACAGAAATCTTATTTAAGTAGTTCTCTTCCTTAACAGGCATATCTACCTTTACGGTAGTTTCCTGATGAGCACCGTTGGTATCAAGGAATGCTCTCTTAATATTTACAATGTCTTTGCCTCTCCAATTAAGAACAAGTCTTGGCTCCTTGGTAACAACAGCTACAGGAATTGCCTCAAGGTTTTCCTCTGCAGAATAAGCAAGGAACTGGTCAACATCCTTAGGATCAACAACAACTGCCATTCTTTCCTGAGACTCTGAAATAGCAAGTTCTGTACCATCAAGACCTGCATACTTTTTAGGAACCTTATCAAGGTCTACTACAAGACCGTCTGCAAGTTCACCAATAGCTACAGATACACCACCGGCACCAAAGTCGTCACACTTCTTGATTAACTTACTAACCTCTTCTCTTCTGAAGAGTCTCTGAATCTTACGTTCTGTAGGTGCATTACCCTTCTGAACTTCAGCACCACAGGTCTCGATTGACTGCTCTGTATGTACCTTAGAAGAACCGGTTGCACCACCACAACCATCACGACCGGTTCTACCACCTAAAAGGATGATAATATCACCGGGATCTGAGGTCTCACGAATAACATTTCTTCTTGGAGCGGCACCCATAACAGCACCGATTTCCATTCTCTTTGCAACATAGTTAGGATGATAAATCTCCTTAACAAGACCGGTTGCAAGACCAATCTGGTTACCATAGGAAGAATATCCGTTCGCTGCACCACGAACAAGCTTCTTCTGGGAAAGCTTACCCTTTAAGGTATCTGCTACAGGAACAGTAGGATCTGCTGCACCGGTAACACGCATAGCCTGATATACATAACCACGACCTGAAAGTGGATCTCTGATTGCACCACCAAGACAGGTAGCTGCACCACCGAAAGGTTCGATTTCTGTAGGATGGTTGTGGGTCTCATTCTTGAAGAATACAAGCCACTCTTCCTTCTCTACTCTGTCGCCATAATCCATTTCTACAGGAACTACTACGGAACAAGCATTGATTTCATCAGACTCTTCCATATCCTGTAACTTTCCGTCTTTCTTTAACTTTCTCATAGCCATCAAAGCAAGATCCATTAAGCAGACAAACTTATCTGTTCTTCCTGCAAAGATTTCTTCTCTGGTAGCAAGATATTTATCATAAGAAGCCTTGATAGGTGCATTGTAATAACCATCTTCAAAAGCAACATCCTTAAGCTCTGTAGAGAAGGTAGTATGACGACAGTGATCTGACCAGTAAGTATCAAGTACTCTGATTTCTGTCATAGAAGGATCTCTGTTTTCATCAGTATTAAAGTAATTCTGAATATGCTGGAAATCCTTGAAAGTCATAGCAAGACCAAGAGAGCTGTAAAGCTTCTTAAGTTCAGCCTCATCCATCTTTGTAAATCCGTCAAAGATTGCAACATCTGCAGGATCGTCAAAGTTGGTAACCAATGTTTCAGGCTTTACCATATCTGTTTCTCTGGAGTCTACAGGGTTAATACAGTAAGACTTAATCTTACCAAACTCTTCCTCTGAAATGTTACCGATAATCATATAGGTAACTGCGGTACGGATGATAGGATTCTCATCCTCCTTTAAGAACTGTACACACTGTACTGCTGAATCAGCTCTCTGATCGAACTGTCCGGGTAAAAATTCTACAGAAAAAATATGTGCATTATTCTCTGTAGGTAAAGTCTCCTCATAAAGATCATCTACAGGTGGCTCAGAAAAAACTGTCTTGCAAGCCTTTACAAAAATCTCGTCTGAAATGTTTTCCACATCATAACGGATAAATTCACGAACATTGCTTACATTATCAAGTCCGAGGTAATTTTTCAGTTCCTCCTTCAGTTCCTTTGCCTTAACAGCAAAAGCTTCTTTTTTCTCTACATAGATTCGTCTTACGTTTCCCATGCTTTGCCTCCAATTGTTTTTTTATTACTTAAGGTTATTTCTAACCTATACTTCCACTCCCAATGTAGCTAAGATATAAGCGATCTGCGCATCCACCTGTTCCTTTGTCACACCAACAGTCTGTGCCGTAATCTTCAATCCTTCCAGCACAAACATAATGTTACTGGCTGCGCCATCACAGTCATCGCATACAAACTCGTCACTATCCACACCGCTTTCCAATAGCCGCTGTATAATCATCAGAGCTGATTCAAACTGTCTTTTTACAATATTGTCTTTTTTCGGCAGTTCATTCTCAAAATAATATTCATAGGTTGCCTGTGTCAGCGTGTCCTGTCCACGAAGAATCTCCTTTTTCTGTTCTTCCAAAAACAGAACCAGAATATCCGTTACCGTTGCATCTTCCTTAATATGATCGGAAAATACATCATCTGTTTCGCTGGACTCTAGCTTCAATACCTCCAGAAAAATCTCTGCAGTACTGTTAAAATACAGATACAAACCTCCACGGCTAATGTCACAAGCTTCCACAATATCCTTCATGGTAACTCGTTTATAGCCCTTGTCCATGAATACTTTTCGAGCAGTCTCAATAATGAACGTTCTCTTATGTTCTGACTTCTCTCCCATCAATAGCCTCCGCTTATCCCTCACAGATTATGTTTAAAAGCGCAAAATGCGACCATAATCTAATGTCCCTAGTATACCATTCCTTTACAGAATTGCAAACTATTTCTTTAAAAGCCAAAGCCAGGGGGACGTTTCTTGTGGCCCTTTTTCAGGCCACAAGAGACGGCCCCCTGGCTCCTGGCTCCCTGGCTCCTATGACAGAGCCTGTGCTCCGGTATATAACTGGTAATATTTACCTTTTTCTTCTAAAAGCTGTGCATGGGTACCTCTTTCAATAATTCGACCCTGTTCCAATACCATAATGCAATCTGCATTACGTACTGTGGAAAGTCTGTGGGCAATTACAAAGGAGGTTCTTCCATTCATCAGCTTATCCATACCACTTTGAACAATACGCTCTGTTCTGGTATCAATAGAACTGGTTGCCTCATCCAAAATAAGTACTGGTGGATCTGCAATGGCAGCTCGTGCAATGGCAAGTAACTGTCTCTGCCCCTGACTTAAGTTAGCGCCATCTCCTGTAAGGACTGTATTATAGCCTTCCGGTAGTGTTCTGATAAAGCCATCTGCATTGGCAAGCTTTGCAGCTGCAATTACCTCTTCTTCTGTAGCATCCAGTCTGCCGTAACGAATATTCTCTGCAACGGTTCCTGTAAACAAATGGGTATCCTGTAAAACAATACCTAGAGACTTACGAAGATCTGCTTTCTTAATCTTATTAATGTTGATTCCGTCATAACGAATCTTACCATCCTGAATATCATAGAAACGATTAATCAGATTGGTAATAGTAGTCTTACCTGCACCGGTAGAACCAACAAATGCAATCTTCTGTCCTGCATTTGCAAAAAGCTTTACATCATGAAGAACAATCTTTTCAGGAATATAACCAAAGTCGACTCCATCGAATACAACATCACCCTTTAATTCCTTGTACTCTACACTGCCATCTGCCTGATGTACATGCTTCCAGGCCCATACACCGGTTCTTTCTGTTGTTTCTGACAGATTACCGTTTTCATCCTTCTTAGCATTAACCAAAGTAACGTATCCTTCGTCCTTTTCCACTTCCTCATCCAAAAGAGTAAAGATTCTTTCTGCGCCGGCAAGAGCCATAACAATTGCATTAAACTGCTGGCTGACCTGGTTAATTGGCATACTGAAGTTTCTGTTAAAGGTAAGGAACGCAACCAAGGTACCTACTGTAAGGCCACCCACATTGGAAAGTGCCATAGCTGCACCTGCAACTGCATTCACAACATAGTTTAAGTTACCAAGCTGTGCATTGATAGGTCCAAGTAAATTAACAAAAGTATTGGCGCTATACGCACTATCCATCAATTCCTGATTAAGCTTGGTAAATTCTTCAATACATTTATCTTCATGGCTAAAGACCTTAACAACCTTCTGGCCTTCCATCATTTCCTCAATGTAACCATTGACTCTACCAAGATCCTTCTGTTGTTTTACAAAATATCTTCCGGAAAGTCCTGCTATCTTCTTAGAGCAAATAACTACAAAAGCTGTCATGACAAGTGTTACCAGAGTCAAAGGAATACTTAAAATAATCATATTAATCAATACAATTACAATGGTAACAACACTATTTAAGAGCTGTGGAATACTCATTCCCACCATCTGACGAATGGCATCGATATCATTGGTGTAAACTGACATTATGTCACCATGGGCATGGGTATCAAAATACTTAATAGGAAGCTTTTCCATATGTTCAAAGACATCATCACGCATCTTACGAAGCATACCCTGGCTGACATACATCATAATACGATTCTGGATAAAGCCGGCTAAAATACCGATTCCATAAAAACAGGCAACCGTTTCAATGGCACCAAGTAATGGTCCGTAATCCGGGGCAATGCCATTCTGTGCATGTTCCAATAAGGGCATAATATAAACGTCAATTAACTTCTGTGTAAACAGGGTTCCCTGGGTAGATGCAAATACACTTACCAAAATACAAACGATTACAAAAACCAAATGAACTCCGTACTTTTTAAGTAAAATACCCATTAATCTCTTAAAGATTTTTCCCGGATCCTTTACACTTGGTTTCATGCCTCTTGGCATTGGACCTCTCATAGGACCCTTGGGCATAGGAGGCTGTTTCATCTTATTATCTTCCGCCATTGTTCATACCCTCCTGTTCTACTATTTCCTGTCCGGCATTCTGTGAATCATAAACCTCACGATAGATTTCATTGTTTTCAAACAGATTGTCCGGTGTATCAAAGGCATTGATTTCGCCCTGATCCATAACAATAATTCTGTCGCAATGCTCTACACTTGAAATACGCTGTGCAATAATAATCTTGGTTGTTCCCGGAATTTCTTCCTTGAATGCCCTTCTGATTTTTGCATCGGTTGCAGTATCAACAGCACTGGTAGAATCATCCAAAATCAAAATCTTGGGTTTACGCAAAAGTGCTCTTGCGATACAAAGTCTCTGCTTCTGACCACCGGAAACATTGCTACCACCCTGTTCAATCATGGTATTGTACTTATCCGGCATTCTCTCTATAAACTCATCTGCGCAAGCAAGCTGACATGCTCTGATACATTCCTCTTCTGTAGCGTTCTCATCACCCCAACGAAGGTTATCCAAAACAGTACCGCTAAACAATACATTTTTCTGAAGTACTACCGCCACCTGCTTACGAAGGTTATCTAAATCATATTCCTTCACATTTCTGCCACCTACGGTAACAACACCTGATGAAGTATCATACAGACGGCTAATCA
Organism: Acetatifactor sp.; assembly: GCA_045616525.1. GTDB lineage: Bacteria > Bacillota > Clostridia > Lachnospirales > Lachnospiraceae > Acetatifactor. The sequence goes on from JAZLGY010000094.1 coordinate 81,024, forward strand.
AATTAACCAAGCTGGTTTTCGCAGAACCGGTACCACCGATAATACCAATGGTCTCTCCGGATTTAATTGATAAATTAATATCCTTGAGTACAGGCTTTTCACCGGTTGTGTAGTAGCTAAAGTTTACATTTTCAAAGGTAATGCTTCCATCTTCCACATCCATAACAGGATTTTCAGGATTGGTTAAGTTGGAATTCTCTTCCAAAACCTCTGCAATACGCTTTGCACTAGCCACAGACATACTAACCATAACAAATACCATAGAAAGCATCATCAGATTCATAAGAATCATCATACAATAACCAAGTAAGCTGGTTAAATCACCAACGGAAAGACTACCACCAACAATCATGTGGGAACCAATCCAGCTGATTATCAAAATACATGCGTATACAGTCAAGCTCATGGCAGGATTGTTATAGGAAATCATTTTTTCTGCCTTAATAAAAATCTTATAGATATTGTTGCTGGCAGTTTTAAACTTTTCAATTTCCTTATCTTCTCTTACATAAGCCTTTACTACACGAATAGCAGACACATTTTCCTGTACGGACGCATTCAATTCATCGTACTTGGGAAAACCCATTCTAAAGTATTTGGTTGCATGACTAATAATGAAAGCAAGCACAAAACCAAGCAGTGTAACCGCAATCAAATATACCATAGCAACCTTAGGGCTTACAAAAAATGAAGCTGTCATTGCCAGGAGTAAACTGGCAGGTGCTCTCATACACATACGAAGAATCATCTGATATGCGTTCTGTACATTGGTTACATCAGTTGTCAGACGAGTAATCAAGCTGGCTGTATTAAACTTATCAATATTGGAAAAGGAATATGTCTGGATTTTTTCAAACATTCCCTGTCTCAAATTCTTTGCAAAACCGGTTGCTGCCTTTGCACCATATTTTCCGCCTAACATACCTGTTACAAGACCAAAGACTGCTACTACAATCATCAATGCTCCAATATACAGGATATGATTCATATCCCCTTTAACGATACCCTTATCAATAAGAGATGCCATTAAAAGCGGAATCAAAATTTCTGCCAATACTTCAAGAATCATAAATACAGGAGTCATCAAAGATGCCCATTTATATTCCTTAATATAGGCTGATAATGTTTTTAACATTTCTCATCCTTCTTTCTTTTTTTCGTTTTTGTTACTTCCTGAATCCATCCTTTATCAGGTCCTAAAATAATATCCGTTACATCCGATACGTTTTTTTCAATCTTTTCCAGAAGAGAAAAAAATAGTTCTTTTTCTTCCGGGGTAATCTGTTCCATTTGTTTAAAATCCAACCACTCCACACTGCTTTGCACTATCTTTTGCTGTTCTCTGCCCTTGTCAGTCAATGCAATCTTCTTTAATCTGGCATCGCTTTTCTCTACTTCTCTTTGAATCAGACCGTTTTCTTCCATTCGGGTAAGCAGATTGGTGACTGCAGACCGTCCGATTTTAAACTTTTGTTCAATATCCTTCTGATAGATGTTTTCCTTGGCATGATTTGCAAGATACTGCAAAATAAATCCATTCATAGCTGTAATTTCATCTACGTCATCTCGGCTGTTCAGGGCAAGCTGCATATTTCTCTTCAACTGATTATCCAGCTTGCGTACGCGAAATCCAATAGACGAATTATGATCTTCCATATTCCATATTCTCCTTTCCGCAAAAATAGTTCAGATGTAAACTGTTCACCATCGAACAGTTTACATCCGAACTATTTTCATGTCAATCATTAATACTTATGAAAAGAAACTTTTTCCTTCGAAATCTGTACCTGTCTGCTCCGCTAAACGCTCCTTTATTCCGGCGCCCTCTTCCTCCATTCGAAGCATGGAGTCAAAGGCGGACCACACCAGACGATCCTGATTGTATCTGTTCATTTCATCCGGTCTGTCTAAGTATGCCTTGAAGTGATCCACCTGCCATACCAGCAGATCTACCACGCTGAATCCATCCACCTTATAATCACATTTGAAATCCTTATGTTCATAATAATATTCAAGTTCTGAATAGACACCTGGATTCTTTTCTAATCTATTTACAAAATCGACCTGTTCCTCTTTTCCTTTGCCTGCACATTCTGTCAAAAACATGGCCCAGTTTTTGATATCTTCTCTCATAAAATTTATTCCTTTCTATGATTTTAGGGTTGACTTTATGCCCTGATTTATGTTAATATAACTTTCGTCGGTTACGACAACAGTTAAATAGGGGAATAGTACAGCGGTAGTGCGGCGGTCTCCAAAACCGTTAACGGGGGTTCGATCCCCTCTTCCCCTGCTTCAAGGTTCAGAGCAAATGCTTTGGACCTTTTTTATTTCTAAAGAAGGGGAAACCTGCAAAGAGGCTTCCCGATTTTTATTTGATATAGGATAATAATTCCGAAATATTTTCTACGCCGATTACCTTAATTCCCTCGTTTCTTTCCATACCCTTTAAATTCGTCTTGGGAAGAATACAGGTATCAAAGCCAAGCTTTGCAGCCTCAGCCACTCTCTGGCCGGCCATACTCACGCTTCGAACTTCACCGCCAAGACCAACCTCGCCAAAGGCAATGGTCTTGCCAAGTATCGGTTTATTTTTATAACTGGAAAGCACTGCAAGTATAATTGCCAGATCCAGCGAAGGCTCTGTCACCTTCATACCACCGGCTACATTTACATATACATCGCAGCCGGACATGGCAACATTGCATCTTTTTTCCAAAACTGCCAATAAAAGATTTACTCTGTTAAAATCCGTTCCTGTTGTCTGTCTTCTGGGCATTGGGAAATTGGTCTGACAAACTAGTGCCTGCAATTCCAACAAAAGCGGTCTAGTTCCTTCCATAGCACAGGTTACAATACTTCCGCTATTTTCCTCCTGTCGTCCATCCAGCATATATTCTGATGGATTGGCCACCTCTACAAGACCTTCTCCACGCATCTCAAAAACACCGATCTCATTGGTAGAACCAAATCTGTTTTTTACCCCGCGCAGAATTCTATAGGAAGCATGTCTGTCGCCTTCAAAGTATAACACCGTATCTACCATATGCTCCAAAACTCTGGGACCTGCAACCGTTCCTTCCTTCGTTACATGACCAACAATAAACACGGCAATATTCAGTTTCTTGGCCATTGTTAATAGGACACCGGTAGATTCTCTTACCTGAGACACACTTCCGGGTGCACTGCTGACCTCTTCATTACACATGGTCTGAATGGAATCAATTACAACCACAGAGGGACTTTCCCTTTGAACAATCTCTTCAATGTGGTTTAAATTGGTCTCGCATAACAGATACATGTTTTTGGTAAAGGTTCCGATACGGTCCGCCCTCATCTTAATCTGTGAAAGAGATTCCTCACCGGAAACATATAATACCTTTTTATCCTTTGCCGCGATTTCACGACAGGTCTGCAATAATAAGGTAGATTTTCCAATGCCAGGGTCTCCTCCGACCAATACAAGGGACCCCTGCACGATTCCGCCACCTAAAACTCTGTCCAATTCCTTGATGCCCGTTTGGAACTTGTCATCCTGCTTGATTTGAATCTCTGAAAGTACTTCCGGTTTGGTATTCTCTCCCAAAGAAGCGGATTTTTTCCCATTTTTTAAGGAAGCCGTAGAAACGACTTCCTCAACAAAAGTATTCCATTCTTTACATCCTGGACACTGGCCCATCCATTTACTGGATTCAAAGCCGCAGTTCTGACAATAAAAAATTGTTGTACTTTTTCCTTTTGCCATGCATTACACCTGAACAATTTTTACATTAACCTGTTCAAAAGCTTCCAGTTCTACGCTAAGGCTAAGTTTTCCGCCCATAGCAGTTTTCATAATTCCCATGCTTTCACCCTGAACAAATACTTCATACTCAGTATCATCCTGCATCCCTATTGTAATCTGCGCATCCTTGTCAGCGCTTACATCAAAGGTTACTTCGTTATCACTTTCAGTGAAGTTGGCTACTGTAGAACCTGGAACAGATTCATACAAAAATCCACCATTCTTCTCAAGCTTCGTAATCTCGTTGAAGGTCTTCACCTTCCAAAGATCTCCCTGGGGACCTGTGATTTCCAACTTTTCCTTGGCACCAAGCTTGTGGTTACCAAAATTGATTTTTCCGTCCTCTGCAATACGAATTAATTCTTTTGCCATGATTCTTTCCTCCTAAGTTTTTATTTTTTATGTCTCTCTCGTTTTTTATTCTTCTTTATTTCACTGTAAAGGTTACCTGATCCTGTTTAAAGCCTGCAACCACCTTATCGCCGGTTTTAATATTTCCCTTCAGAATCTCTTCCGCAAAAGCATCCTCTACTACCGTTTGGATTGCTCTCTTTAAAGGTCTTGCTCCCATCTTTGCATCTGAGTACTTTTCTACCAGATGCTCCTTTAAGCTATTACTTAAGGATAATGAAATATTCATCTGCTTTTCACATCTCTTGCTAAGATTTGAAGCAAGCAACTGAACAATACTCTTCATGTTATCCTTGTTCAACTGATGGAATACAATAATCTCATCAATACGATTGATAAACTCGGGTTTGAAGCTTCTTTTCACTTCCTCCATAACACCGTTTTTCATAATCTCGTAATCCTTCTTCTCATTCTTCACTGCTGCAAAGCCAAGATTCTTGGGATCAACTATTCTCTGTGCACCGGCATTACTTGTCATAATCAAGATAGTGTTTTTAAAGCTTACCTTTCTACCCTTTGAATCTGTAATATGGCCATCATCCAATACCTGTAACAAAACATTGAACACATCCGGATGTGCCTTTTCAATCTCATCAAAGAGAACAACGGAATAAGGATTTCTTCTTACCTTTTCACTCAGCTGACCACCCTCGTCAAAACCAACATATCCGGGCGGTGATCCTATCATCTTGGATACGGAATGACCTTCCATATACTCTGACATATCTACTCGAATCATTGCTCCTTCCGAACCGAACACCGCTTCAGATACAGCCTTACAAAGCTCTGTCTTTCCTACACCTGTTGGTCCCAGGAATAGGAAGGAACCGATGGGGCGGTTAGGATCCTTGATACCGACTCTGCCTCGTCTGATGGCCTTTGCAATAGCAGTAACAGCCTCCTCCTGACCAATCACTCGTTTATGAAGTGTACTCTCTAATTTTAAGAGTCTCTCAGATTCCTTTTCCGCTAACTTCTGTACAGGAATCTTCGTCCAAAGAGCTACCACTCTTTCAATATCTGCTTCTGTAATAACAGGAACCTGACGATTTTTCTTGGATGCTATACTGTCCTTTTCAAGCTTTGCACAAATCTTTTCATATCGGATACGAAGCTCTCTTGCCTCATCAAAGGCTTCTCTGATAATGGCATCCTCCATATCCTTTTCAAGTGCTTTTAGCTGATCCATTAGTTCCGCTTTCTTACCGCCTGCTTCGCCACTCTTTAATGTCGCACTTGCAGATGCTTCATCAATCAAATCAATCGCTTTATCCGGAAGATTTCTGTCATTGATATATCGCTCAGATAATTTAACCGCTGCCTCAACCGCTTCCTCGGAAATCACAACACTGTGATGCTCCTCATACTTTTCCTTGATACCGTTTAAAATATCAATGGCCTCTTCAATGGTAGGAGCTTCTACGGTAACCGGCTGGAATCTACGCTCCAATGCGGCATCCTTTTCAATATACTTTCTATATTCATTTAAGGTTGTGGCACCGATTAATTGAATCTCTCCTCTTGCAAGAGAAGGCTTTAATATATTGGAAGCATCTATTGCGCCCTCAGCACCACCGGCACCAATCAAGGTATGCAATTCATCCAGGAAAAGGATAATATTACCATCTGCAATTACCTCTTTGATTACCTTTTTAATTCTCTCTTCGAACTCACCACGATACTTGCTGCCCGCAACCATACCGGATAAATCCAGTGTTAATACTCTCTTATTTCTAACAGACTCCGGCACCTTGCCCTGCACAATACGAAGAGCCAGCCCCTCTACTACTGCCGTTTTACCTACGCCGGGTTCCCCTACGAGACAGGGATTGTTCTTGGTTCTTCTGCTTAAAATCTGAATCACTCTCTGTATCTCATCATTTCTTCCCACAACAGGATCCAGCTTGCCGTCTCTTGCAAGTGCGGTTAAATCTCTGCTGTACTGTTCGATGGTTCCCGTTTTGCTTCCGGCATTCTGTTTTCCTTTTAGCTCTTCCTTGGCAATCGAAGGATCGGCGCCAATAGCAGATAACACATCTGCAAAGATCTTCTGCGGTGATGTTTCCATGGAATGGAGCAAACGAATTGCTACGTTTTCACCCTCTCGAATCAAAGCCATTAAAATATGCTCTGTTCCAATCTCCTTCTGGTCAAATCTCTGTGCCAGCTCTGCAGCCTCCTGCAACACCTTCAAGGCTCTGGGAGAGTATCCTTCTCTGTCTTTAATTCCAACATTACCATCAAAGGAAATCAGCTCTTTAATCTGTTCCTTGATTCTCTCTACGGTAATACCGTTTTCCTTTAATACATTGGCTGCTACTGAGGTATCTTCTGCAACAAGTCCAATTAAGATATGCTCTGTTCCCACATATCCCTGCTTTAAATTTCTTGCATATTTCTTTGCAAGCTTTAAGGCATTTTCTGCCTTTTCTGTATAATAAGGCTGCATTAAATCTGCCCTCCATACTCTTCATATATTTCATCAATTAAGGCATGTATCTCATCTCTTGAAATGTTCTTACATGCACCCTTTGCAAGGAGAACTCTAAGCTCCTTTTTCATATTTTCCAAGGTCCTTAGTTTGTCTATATCCACAGCAATCACTGCGCCTCTTCTTCTGTCTACCTTGACAAAGCCTTCCTGCTTCAAAACTGTGTATGCTTTGTTAACCGTATGCATATTAATTCCAATCACATCCGCCAACTGCCTTACACTTGGTAGGGAATCTCCCTCTCGGAACTGTGAGGTGGCAATGCCCATTATAATCTGGTTCCTCAGCTGTAGATACAGTGCTTCTTCGCTATTAAAATCTACTTCGATTATCATCTGTTATCATCTCCAATTCCTGTTATACTAATCATATCACAATTGAGTTTTTCGTCAACAGAATGCATCACGATTTAATTTATATTTTATGATATTACCGCACAATAATAAAGGACGGTGTTGTGTATATATTGTATACACAACACCGTCTCTTATAATCATATTTTTTTACTTATCTCCGTCCCAGTTAAGGAATTCGAATTCAAAATCATCATCATCCTCTAAGAAGTTCTTAGGCTTCACCTGCTTAGGCTTTGCTTCTGTTTTTTCAACAGGCTTTTCTACATTAGCTGCCTCTTTCTTAGGTGCTACAGCTACCTTTTCTTCTGCCTTCTTTACAGGAGCCTCCCCCTTAACATCGTTAAGTGCTGTCTTAGGAATTGCAGGCATTACAATGGTGCTGTCATCCTTCAGCTGTTCATTGAACTGAACCTTTTCCTTCACAACAGGCTTTGCAGGTCTCTGCTGTACATTAGCCTGTGGCTTACCCTGGCTTGCTGGTCTTCCTGAAACATCAGTAACAGTTCTCTTCTGAGGAGCTGCTGTTTTTCCCTGTGTTCCCACAGGCTTCTTAACTCCTGCAGGAGTGCCTGTTCCCTGGGCATGCGTTTTTTCTGCGCTCTGCTGACGGTTCTTGAGTTTCTGGTTCATTCTCTTTTCCAAGGTTTCTCTTTCGGTCTTACCAAACTCAACCGCATCCTTTAAATCCTTGAACTTCATAATAACCATAGTTGCGCCAATTACAGAAACAAATGTAATTGCAAGAAGAATGCCAAGCCACATCTTCATTTTCTTCATTGTAGCTAAACTGTTGTTATATAACTCACCATTCTTTTCTGCTGCATCAAACAATTCAGGAATAGAATACTTCTTACCCTGATTGTAATCGTACAAGTACCAGATATCATCCTCAAGCTGAGTCTCCATGGCCTTCTTCTCAATTATAGGATCTACAGGTGCAGGATCCACATCAGGCTCGTCGATCACCGGATCATCTACAGGATCGTCAACTACGGGCTGCTGCTCAGGTGCTGTCAAATCACCCTGAAGCGTTACAAAATCATTTCTGACAAAACCATTTACATCATTATATGTAATCTGATACCAGATTTTTCCGGTACTGTCTGTTGCTGTACCCAAAACAGTTACAACGGAGTCCTTTTCCAAAGTGGTAACGATATCACCGGCAGTAGAAGCTGAACTTCTTACACGAACCTGTGCGCCTGATACCTTTGCAGGAACAGGATTAACAGCTGTTACTCCGGGAGCTAAGTTGCTTCCGGGAGCAGATTCGCTTGGAGCACTCTCGTCTTCAAACTTAGTCATTAAGTCTGATCTAATATAACCTGTCTTATCACCATCAAAGCTAACCTTATACCAAACCTTACCGTCTGCACCGTTAACTTCTTCTAAAATAACTACTTCGCCATCCTTAGGAACACTGCCAACCTGATCACTGGTTGTATTGGCCTGTGCTCTAACCTTTGCTGCATTTGCAATTACCTTACCCTTGGTTGCTGCATTTCCGGTCATTGCAACGTTTGCGAACACGAAAGCTGCAGCTCCCAAACAAACTGCGGTAGCAAACATTTTCTTTGCTAAACCTGCAAGTCTTTCCTTTAACATACTACTTACACCGTACCTTTCTTAACATCCATTTTTTAAGCTTCGTCAATTGCTTTTCCAATGTCGGTTCTGTTGTACTTGTTTGCAAAATCTACCCACTTGGTTGCTTCATAAGCTTTTGCTCTTGCTTCCTTCAAGGTTGCTCCCTTGGCAGTAACACCAAGAACACGTCCTCCGTTAGTTACAATCTTGCCATTCGCATCAAATTTACTTCCTGCATGGAAACAATAGTAATCATCCTTTCCATCAAAGTTCTCAAGACCTGTTATTTCGAATCCCTTTTCATAAGAAACAGGATATCCATCTGACGCAAGTACTACACAAACTGCAGCATTGTCTTCAAACTGAAGGTCAACCTGATCTAAGGTTCCGTCGATACATGCATCGATTACATCCATAATATCATTCTTCATTCTGCAAAGAACTACCTGTGCCTCTGGATCTCCAAATCTTGCATTGTACTCCAATACTCTTGGTCCCTTTGGTGTTAACATAAGTCCAAAGAAGATAACACCCTTAAACTCTCTGCCTTCTGCTGCCATAGCATCAACAGTTGCCTGATAAATGTACTTCTTACAGAATTCGTCAACCTCTTCTGTATAGAAAGGACTGGGAGAAAAATTACCCATACCGCCGGTATTTAATCCCTGATCTCCATCCTTAGCTCTCTTATGATCCTGCGCAGAGGTCATAGGCTTAATGGTCTTACCATCTACAAAGGAAAGAACAGAAACCTCTCTACCGGTCATAAACTCCTCGATAACCATCTTGTTTCCTGCAGAACCAAAATGCTTATCCATCATAATCTCCTGTACACCAGCCTTAGCTTCTTCTAAGGTATTGCAGATTAATACACCCTTGCCAAGAGCAAGACCGTCAGCCTTCAATACAATAGGCATATCTGCTGTATCCAAATACTTCATAGCAGCTTCTGCATTGTCAAATACTTCATAAGCTGCTGTAGGAATATTGTATTTCTTCATTAAATCCTTGGAGAAAGCCTTGCTTCCTTCCAAAATTGCAGCATTCTGTCTTGGTCCAAAGGTACGGATGCCTGCTTTTTCCAATACATCAACCAAACCACCTACCAAAGGATCATCGGGAGCAACAAATACTAAATCTACTGCCTTTTCCTTTGCATATGCTACGATTTTATCAAATTCCATTACACCGATAGAAGGCTCGCATTCTGCAATCTGTGCAATTCCTGCGTTGCCCGGTACGCAATAAAGCTTTTCAACTCTTTTGCTCTTTTTCATACTTACAGCGATAGCATGCTCTCTTCCGCCGCCACCAACGATGAGTACTTTCATAGCTTTCCTCCTGTAACCTTACTTTATATGTTTTACATAACCATTCTCTACTGTAATACGTCCGTTAGCAATATCATCAATTGCCTTGGGAAGTAAAATCCACTCTGCCTGTTCCATAACACGTCTCTGAAGAATCTCCGGAGTATCATCCTCCAAAACCTCAACAGCCTTTTGTGCAATAATTGGGCCTTCATCCATACCTTCGTTTACAAAATGTACAGTTGCACCCGTTACCTTTACGCCTCTCTCCAAAGCCTTTTCATGAACCTTTAAACCATAGAAGCCCACACCACAGAAGGATGGAATCAAGGAAGGATGAATGTTAACGATTCTGTTAGAAAATCTTGCCACAACCTTCTCCGGAATCTTTACGAGGAAACCTGCAAGGACTATCAGGTCCGGATTAAGCTCTACAAGCTTATCAAAGAAAGCTTCCTCAAATAAATCTCTGTTTTCAAAATCCTTGGGGGATAATAAAATACCGGGGATATTTTTATTTTTAGCTCTGTCCAGTGCCTTAGCGCCGGCATTGTTACTGATTACCCCTACAATCTCTGTATTGGTAATGTCACCATGATCAATAGCATCTAAAATAGCCTGAAGATTGGTTCCGCCACCGGATACACATACAACTGTTTTTAGCATAATGTAACTCCCTTTTCGCCTGCCTTACATGTACCGCAGATCCATGCCTTGTCACCTGCTGCATTAATAGCTTCGACAGTCTTGGCTGCATCAGCGCTGTCAACTGCAAGTACCATACCGATACCCATGTTGAAGGTATTGTACATCATCTGATCTTCGATATTTCCCTTCTTCTGCATAAGCTTGAAGATTGCAGGAACCTCGTAGCTCTTAAGATCAACCTGTGCATTGATTCCTTCAGGAAGCATTCTGGGAATATTCTCATAGAAACCACCACCTGTGATGTGGCTACATCCCTTAATGGTAACGCCTGCATTCTTTACAGACTTTAATGCCTTAACATAAATTCTGGTAGGCTCAATTAAAGCTTCACCAAGAGTTTTTCCTAATTCATCATAGTAGGTATTTAAGCTTTCCTTGGTCATTTCAAATACCTTACGAACCAAAGAGAAACCATTGCTGTGAACACCGGAAGAAGCGATAGCAACCAATGTATCTCCATCCTTAATATTCTCACCTGTGATTAAATCCTTACGGTCACATACACCTACTGAAAATCCTGCAAGATCGTACTCATCCTCAGGCATAAGTCCCGGATGTTCTGCAGTTTCACCACCAACAAGGGCTGAACCAGACTGCTTACAGCCTTCGGCAACACCCTTAACAATGGTTGCGATCTTTTCAGGATAGTTCTTACCACATGCAATGTAGTCAAGGAAGAATAAAGGTTCTCCACCTGCACAAGCAACGTCATTTACACACATTGCAACTGCGTCAATACCGATGGTATCATGCTTGTCCATTAAAAATGCAAGCTTAACCTTGGTTCCACATCCGTCTGTACCTGATAAAAGTACAGGATCCTCCATATCCTTGATCGAAGCAAGAGAGAATGCACCTGAGAATCCTCCGATTCCTCCCATAACTTCGGGACGCATGGTCTCCTTTACAAACTTCTTCATCAGTTCAACTGACTTGTAACCTGCTTCAATATCTACTCCAGCTTTCTTGTAATCCATTTTTCTTCATCCTTTTCTTTTATTTTTTATTTCGATGATTGTAATCTCTTATTTTGCCATGTAAGCCTTGTAGCCCACTTCCTGTAATTTTGCATCCTTGGCTACTACCTGCTCCTTTAAGTTCTGGCTGTATGCCTTTAACTTCTCAAGCAATTCAGCATCACTGGTTGCAAGAATCTTAGCTGCCAAAAGACCTGCATTTGCGCCACCGTTAATTGCTACAGTAGCTACAGGAATTCCTGAAGGCATCTGTACGATAGAATAAAGGGAATCTCTTCCTCCCAAAGAAGTGGTGTGCATCGGAATACCGATTACAGGCATAGGGAAAATTGCTGCACACATACCAGGTAAATGAGCTGCCATACCTGCTCCTGCAATAATCACCTTAAATCCCTTGCTCTCTGCACTTTTTGCATATTCAAAGAATACATCCGGTTCTCTGTGTGCTGAAATAATTGTCATTTCATAAGAAATTCCAAGTTCCTCCAAGATATCTGCTGCTTTTGCCATAATAGGCATATCACTGTCACTACCCATGACGATTCCAACTTTAGCCATTTGTACGCCTCCATTTTTTTATTTTAAACATACTCTTTTTTAGTTTACTAAACTTACCCTTGATATTCAAGAGCTATTTTCTAAATCATTCCCTCAAGAAAAGTAAAAAAATGTACTATTTTACTAATTTTCCAAAGCCTTATTGAGTTCCTCACATCCGGGAAGAACAAATCTTCCGTTTTGAATAATGGGAACCCTTTTTCCATCCTTGCAAACCACCGCAATTTCCCTTAATTCGTCATAGGGAATTGTGATGTCCGTATGGCAGTCATAATAGCCGGCCTTTTTGTCCTCAAATCTCTTCCGGGACTCTTCATTTTCTCTTGCCACTATCTCCTTGCCATCAGGGTTATATACCTTGATTTCCTCTGCATGAGAATAACAGGTGTCACCTACTGCAAAGTGAGGCCCGGTTTTTTCCGCAATCAAAATGGGCATTTTGCTTTCTATCCCCCATTTTCTTGCACAGGTATAGGCTGTTGTATTGGTTCCGATTGCAAATTCTCCCATAGGAAGGGTCTCTCTGTGGAACAATACATTGTCTTTGATAAACTTCTTGTTTTCTTCCTCATTTTCAAAGTTTTTACAATTGTACTGCGTAATAAATCCGTCTTTAAACTCAACTTCCAAATCTCTGTATTCCAAACCATTTAAGAACACCTTGCTTACGTGAAGTGTTCCTGTGGTTCCCTTTAAAACAGGAGAAGTGAACACTTCGCCTACCGGAATATTAACATCTGCCACGCAGTTTTCGAATATTGTTTCCTTGGAAGGATCCTTTAATTCCCATAAATTTACCTTAAGCTCAGTGCGATTTCCGTTCATTCCAAGAATTTCAACGTAATCTCCCTGGTCTAAGGTATCAATGATTTTCTGCTGAATCTCTCTGTATTTCATATAATCCAGAGTATTGATTTCTATAATATCATCGAAGATTTTCTCAAAGTTTTCGCCGATTTCAGGAACCGGGAATGCAATGATAGTGAAGCTACGCTCTTCTTCCAAAATGTACTGTCTCTGAATCTCACCTACACCACTTCGATATTCTACCCAAAGCTTCTGCTGCTGCGCATTAAGCTTCAGCGCTTCCTTTTTAAATACAGGATCAAAATCCTTTTCTCCAAAGGTTTCAAGAACTGCGGGACCTGCATAATCGTAAGCTGCCTGTTTCATATGCTCAAAGCTAGTCTTGTATACTTCCAATTTACGCTGTTCCAAGGCTTTATCAAAAACAAGAGCTTTATCATCCTTATGGTCGAAATCATACTGTCTGTTTGGATTGGCTCCCACAGGACCTAGCTTAAAGAGACCACCATTTTCCAAAAGTCCTACAGGGCTTCTTCGAATCACCGGCTTTAGGGAAAGCTTTTCCAAATTCTCAATAGCTCTTTTCATCATCCTCTCAAAGCCCAGTGCATAGCGAACTTCAGCCGTTTTTTTCTTGGATAAATCCTTATTTCCAAGTACAAAACCCATACGATACCCCTCTGTATAGGTATCTGCCATAAGATTGATTTTCTCCTGTGGCAACCCATTCATATATTCAGCCATACGAAGCTGCGAATCCTCTACATATTCGCCATATGCATACAGATATCTCAAATCCGAAAGGTCACTGCCGGTAATAATATCCGTACAGAGATTATCCGAAGGATTCAGCATCTGCTTCAAGGACTCCTCTACGCTGATTTCAGAATAATCGCTAACATACCAGTACAAAATCTGCTTAATCGTATCCTCATTCGGAAGCATGCTATCATCATTTAAAGCAGCTTCGAAGGCAGCATAAATCTCCACAAACAGTTCCATACGAATAACCATCTGCTCTAAGTTGTTCTGTGCTGCGTAGAAAATACATGCTCTTAATTCCCCAAACAAAACACATAACGAAATGCCCAGTTTTTCTCCCAGCTTCTCTACAGCGTAAGCAGGGTTCGCAAAGCTTGTACTATAATTTTCTTCCAGTATATCTTTATACAAAGCGTGATTCATTGCTTTGCATTCATCTATGGTATGGGAAAAAACCTTTTTTCCTGCGTATTCCTCATAATATTTTACAACTGTTAAAAGGAACTCTGCTTCCTTCTGAAAACATGCATCAAAAGCTTCATAATCAGAGCCTTCCTTTAGCTTAGCATCCTTAATCTGACATATTCTGTCTATTGCCAGAGACCATCTTTCCTGTAAAAATTCTTCCTGTAACATCTCGTTCTGTTCGGTCATTTAAATCTACCTCTTTCTATTTTAGCTTAGATAAGCTCCCATATATAAAATCAGGGAAACAAATCCAAGAGTCATTCCATTTAATACAATTCCGATCACACCAAAGAGCTTGTATCTGTCATACTCCTTAACAGAAACGACTCCAAGATACATTCCGATTCCGGCAAAGGCTGTTGCAAAAACTCCTGTAAATCCAAAACCGCTGGGCACATTCCCCCCCATCTTATAAGACAGGATAGATCCTAAAATCATAAAAAATAAACACAGTGCTCCAAATACGGTAGACATAATAGCCTTCTTGGAATGTCTTTTATTGGTGAACATATAGTTCTTGTTATTTTTCATTACTAGCCCTCCGAGGCTTAACACTCATACGCAAAAGGGGCATACCCCAAAGGGAATGCCCGCTGTCTGGAATTTATATCCTTAAAATAAAATCTTTGATTTACCTGAAATCAATTTGGCACCGCTGATAATTAACAGTACTCCACTGGCAATTCCCAATACCAATGTAATGATTCCAACTGTAAGATTCACCGCACCGGTGCCTCTCATAATCTTATAAGCTTTTTCTTCTTCCATTGTACGCCTCCTACTTTGCACCATATGCTTCATAGTACTTGTCAATTGCAGTTTTTAATTCATCATCAATCAAAACCTTTCCATTGTAAGGCTTGTTATATAAATGCTCTGTTACATCTGCCATGGTTACGATTGCATTTGCATCAAATCCGTACTTTTCCTTGATTTCATCCAAAGCACTCTTCTCGCCACCAAGACCAACTTCCATTCTATTCAAAGAAACCATAAGTCCAATGATTTCTACATTTGCAGCTCCCTTTACCTTAGGAACGGTCTCTTCCATAGACTTTCCGGACGTTGTAACATCCTCGATCATAACTACTCTGTCACCATCCTGCAGCTTGCTTCCAAGGAAAGAACCCTTGTCTGCACCATGATCCTTCTCTTCCTTACGGTCTGAGCAGTAACGAACTTCTTTTCCATAAAGTTTGCTGTAAGCAACACTGGTTACAACACTGATGGGAATACCCTTATATGCAGGTCCAAACAATACGTCAAAATCATCGCCATATTTATCATGAATTGCCTTTGCATAATATTCACCAAGCTTCATAAGCTGTGAACCGGTAACGTATGCACCTGCGTTCATGAAGAAAGGGGACTTTCTTCCGCTCTTCAATGTGAAATCTCCAAACTTTAAAGCCTGACAATCCACCATAAATTCGATAAACTCCTGCTTGTACTGTTCCATTCTCATATCCTCCAAACTTTCACTTCTTGTAAAGATTGTTCAAATCAATATTCATACATACCTTATCATAAATTAGCTTTTAGTTCAATGTATTTTCTCGTTTCGGCGATTTGTTGTTTATATGTTTGTTTATATGTTGTTTATATGTTCGTTATCAATATTTTTCCAAAGTCCTGTTCCTGTCATGTAGATAAATTTATGACCTATTTTTCTATTTTGGGCTTTGGGGTCATGGGCTTCCTTGGATTCTTTTGACCTATTTTCTATTTTTTGTTTTTAGGGTCATGGGTTTCCTGGTATTCTTTTGACCTGTTTCCTATTTTTTGTTTTTAGGGTCATGGGCTTCCTGGGATTCTCTTGACCTGTTTTCTAATTTTTGTTTTTAGAGTCATAAGTTTCCTGGGATTCTTTTGACCTATTTTCTAATTTTTGTTTTTAGAGTCATGGGGGACCTTGGATTCTTTTGACCTATTTTCTATTTTTTATTTTTAGGGTCATGAGGGACCTTGGATTCTTTTGACCTATTTTCTATTTTTTATTTTTAGGGTCATAAGTTTCCTGGGATTCTCTTGACCTGTTTCTAAATTTTCCAGTTTGGGGTCATATTCACAGCTCATTTTACGGATTACAACGCTTACATGGCTCATATCCCTTCGAAACTGCTTCCTCCCTGCTTCCACTAAAGTACACCTTGTTCTTTTCTGCCATTGAATCCACACTGGAGCAAGATGGATAATGGAATTTCTTTGTATTGGCATTCAAAATATAATTTACCCCCTGTGGATTTTCCGGTGCTGGTGGTGGGACAACCACTTCCGGTGCCGGGGTAGGTTCTGGTGTTGGTGCAGGGGTTTGCACCGGTGTTGCTACAGGTGTTGGTTCCGGCGTTGGTGCAGGGGTTGGCACCGGGGTTGCTACAGGTGCTGGTTCCGGCGTTGGTGCAGGGGTTTGCACCGGGGTTGGTACAGGCGTTGGTTCCGGCGTTGGTGCAGGCGTTGGTGCAGGAATCACAGCCGGAATCACATACTCAGAATCCCTCTTACTATCTCCCGTTTTGTAATCAATAATAATACCCGGTTGCACATTATATACAAAAACGCAGAATGATACCTTTGTCCCATTATCCTCTACAGACTTTGCTTCCATTAATACACCGCTGGCTACCAGATTATCCCCTTCATACAAAGGGGTTACGCGATATAAAACATGATGATCTGTCTTCTTGATATAATTGGCCACTTGATCTTCAAAGCCCTGCATCCCCTGCGTATTCATGTATCTTGTACCGGTTATCAGATTCTGTACATTATCATTTTCTCCGGTCAACTGAAACGCAATAAGATGGCATCGATTGTAAAGATAATTATCCTCTATCAAATCATTGTACTTTACTGTATGCCATCCGGAAGGCTTGATTTTACCAATTTCTCCCCTAGGTTCTGTGGGCATTGTTACTTTTGAAACATTGGCATAAGTAGCACCACAACGTCCAAGTTCATCTAATTCACTGTAATACTCAAAGTCTCCAAACTTCGAATCCTCCAAATCAAGGAATGGCACATTTCTGTTAACAGTAACAAAAGCCTCTCCATAATATGGTGGAATATCCACTAATAGTTTCTGATTATTTTCCTGGGCATGCATGGTTACATAAGCAACCGGTTCCTTTATAGGCTGGCCATTGACGCCATCTATTTCTGCTACCTTAACCCCAAGGGCCATCCACAAAGCACATATAAATAAGCCTATTTTCATCTTTCTTCCTCTTACTCCTATATATAGTCTCACACTCTATTTATGATTTTACCATGGAATTACTTTTTTGACTCTTTCCTTGGTAATTTATCTCTTTTTCTTTGTGCTGATTTTGATTTTTACCAAGGAATTGTACTTTTCGGACCTCTTCCTTGGTAATTTACTTCTTTTTCTTTGTGTTGATTTTGATTTTTACCAAGGAATTGTACTTTTCGGACCTCTTCCTTGGTAATTTACTTCTTTTTCTTTGTGCTGATTTTGATTTTTACCAAGGAATTGTACTTTTCGGACCTTTTCCTTGGTAATTTGCAAAATATGAGCACCAGACTATGATATATATTAGTTCCTTCGAGCAGCTCTACTTTATATAAATCACAGTATACCCTGATTTACAAATCCTCACATACAGTACCACAAAAAGAGGCCGCAAAAAGCATCTCAAAAAGCATTTCAAAAAGAACCGCAAAAAGCATCTCAAAAAGGACCACAAAAAAGACCACAAAAAGGACCGCAAAAAGAATCTCAAAAAGGACCACAAAAAGGACCACAAAAAGGACCACAAAAAGGACCACAAAAAGAACCACAAAAAGGACCACAAAAAGAACCACAAAAAGAACCACAAAAAGGACCGGTCGAACGACCGGTCCTAAAGAAATCACCTTGAATAACTCTACCTATATTTAATTACTGGTTTGCGTCTTCAATATATTTCTGCCAGGTTTTTGCCATACCCTTAATGGTTTTACTAACATCCTTACCTTCTACTAAAGCGTAATTAATATCTTCATTTACGGAAAGATTGGGAATCATTCCGTCAAAGGTAATCATGTTAGTTTTTACCATCAACTCAAGTGTTTCATCTATAGACTCACTATCCATCATGCCCTGACGATATCCTTCTTTCCATGCCTGATAATCTTCATATCCGGGAACCGGATTGGTATAAAGATTCCAAGCAAACGCAATCTTCCATGCTCTGTCATCATCATAGCAAGCAGGAATAGCATAGATATTATTGTAACCAACATTGGTGTAATCACTTGCCTGTGGTCCCATAGGAAAACAGAGGAAACCATAATCATCTTCCGATTCAGCAAGATATCCATATGATAGAGCTATATCGGATTCTTCCGGCATAAAGGCTGCTTTGCCCTCTCTGAATATGGTCTTATACTCATCCCAATTCTTATTGGGCGCCTTGAAATTAGCCAAAACATCTTTTGCAAACTCAAATCCTTCAACAGTTTCTGGATCCTCAAGTCTATAGGTATACATACCATTTTCTCTGCCAACATATGCGCCACCGTTAGAATATACACAATAGCTTATGAACTCTACATCGTTCTGTGTAGTACCATAAACATCGATTTCTCCATCTCCATCAATGTCTCTTTGTACATGATCCATGATTTCTGTCCATACATCCCAGGTCCAGTTACCGGTTCTCTGGAGTTCATACAAATCTTCAGCGGTAATACCAATCTCTTCAAGAATTCTCTTGTTAAAGAAAATACCAGCACCTGGTTCTGCAATACCCGCATTCATAGCATAGATAGCATAATCCGTAGAATAAAGTTCATGCATACGATTTTGCGTAAACTTTGCCTGAGAGAAATCTAAACAATCAAGTTTTGCTAAATCGTACATTAATCCACTATTCATTGCTTCCGAAATACTTGGCTCTGCATGAAGTGTAAATACGTAATTTTCATTATCACCACCAGTTGAAGCATAATTTATAAAATCTAGTGATGCGCTTTCCCAATCAGAAATAGCTACTTCTCTAATTTTGAAGTTATAGGTTTCCTGAATCCAGTCAAAGTACTCCTTGCGTGCTTCTTGATAATCATTCATTGGGGCTGAAGGTTCTTCCGGTGACCACCAGTCACGAACAATGATTTCCATACCACCAAGATCAATTACATTACCATTTTCATCGTACTGGATAGGTGCCATAGCATTGGTAACTCTATCAAGTTCCGCTAAACTTATCTTCAATTCCTCATATCTGTCTGCAGTAGAACTGTTCTGTACCTTGAATGCTCTTTCTACATATCTGCTTGCGACATCCAAATCTCCGGTTGCAAGTGCCTGTTTTGCAAGTGTTTCATAGATAGTAAAGCACTCATTCTGATATTCCTCTTCGGGCATACCATAGTTATAAGCCTCTTCAAAAGCCATCAACGCATCATTATATTCGTCTTTCGCTGCCATTTCTTTGGCAATTCCTGCGTAGGCTTTTGCCAAACCTGCGTAGGCTTCTTCGGGATTCGTAGCAAATCTTTCCGCATCAGAATATGCAGTTAATGCTCCCGAATAATCCTTGTTTTCCAGAGCCTTATCGCCCTTTAACATAAAGAGCTTAAATCGTAATGTATTGAATTCGTCATCCTGCTTCACTTTGTCTGCACACATATTGAAGAACTTTTCAGCTTCTTCAACATTCTTGGCATCTACTGCTTTTTTCGCCTGTTCAAAATAAATAACAGCCTCTTTGCTGAGGATTTCTTCTTCATCCTTGGCATATTTCTTGGCAGCTTCATAGTTGACCAAAGCATCATCGTACTGTCCACTTGGAATCAAAGAATCACCCATAGCGATATATGCTTTGTATAATTCCTTCTTGTCATCGTCATCCAATGCCTGAAATTCTTCAGCCTTCAAATAGTTTTCAATGGCAATAGGATAATTCTGATCATCTGCAAACTTCTCAGCTTCCTTGATGCACTGTGCATACTTGTACTCAGGAGTATTAATGTGATACACATAATATCCGCCGCCACCGATTGCTGCGATTGCTGCCACTGCTGCAACACCAATTGCCACACCCTTGCCCTTGCCTTTTTCCTTCTTCGGCTTATCTGCAGGGATGGGGGAATATACCTTCTTCTCTTCTACGGCTTCCTTCAAAGCTTCCTTGGCTTCTTCAGCTTTCTCTTTTACTTCTTCCTTAACTTCCTCGGCCTTCTCTTTTACTTCTTCCTTTACTTCCTCAGCCTTCTCTTTGATTTCTTCCTTTACTTCCTCAGCCTTCTCTTTGATTTCTTCCTTAACTTCCTCGGCCTTCTCTTTGATTTCTTCCTTAACTTCTTCAGCCTTCTCTTTTACTTCTTCCTTAGCTTCCTCGGCCTTCTCTTTTACTTCTTCCTTAGCTTCTTCAGCCTTTTCTTTTACTTCTTCCTTAACTTCCTCGGCCTTCTCTTTTACTTCTTCCTTTGCCTTCTTGGCTTCCTCTTCAGCCTTTTTTGCCTCTTCCTCTGCCTTCTTCTTGGCTTCCTCTTCAGCCTTCTTTGCTTCTTCCTCTGCCTTCTTCTTGGCTTCCTCTTCAGCCTTTTTTGCCTCTTCCTCTGCCTTCTTCTTGGCTTCTTCTTCAGCCTTCTTTGCTTCTTCCTCTGCCTTCTTTGCCTCTTCTTCAGCCTTCTTTGCCTCTTCTTCAGCCTTCTTGGCTTCTTCCTCGGCCTTCTTGGCTGCCTCTTCAGCCTTCTTTGCTTCTTCTTCGGCTTCTTCCGGTGACATCAGCTTGGTTCCGCATCTCATACAAAAATTAACTTTGTCGCCGTTATTAAATCCACATGATGTACAAAACATTTCTGAATACTCCTCTTTCATCTTTTGATATTTTTATATGATAATCTATCATATTTCATTAACATGTCAACTGATTTTAGTAAAATATCCATTCATATCCCTTAATCCCCTTAAAACCTACCGTTCATTGGCCTCCTCAACTGCGTTGTTCCATGTTTTGCGTAGATTTTTTAATGTTGTGTTCAGCTTAATATCAGGCTCAATAAAAGTAATCAAATCCTTGTTTCTGTCGACGCCTGAAACTACTGCATCATAACCTATAACCCCATTCGCACTCATAATCGGAATCGTTTCTGTTCTGGCCCTCTCATCACAGAAATCATTCTTATATCTTTTGCTGTTAATATCAATGCTCTCATATCCGTTTACCGGTTCTGTATAGAGATTCCATGCAAAAGCAATCTTCCAGGCTCTGTCTGCATCATAGGAAGCCGGAATCACTACAACATTATCTGCCTTGTAGGTACGATACTCTGTCATTTTAGGTCCCATCGGGAAGCAAACGAAGCCATACTCATCTTCCATATCCATTAAGAATCCGCCGGGAAGACCTACATAACCATCGTCTACCATAAAGGCCGCTTCTCCTCGCAGGAATGATGACTGGTACGCATTGTAAGCAGCATCATCCGATAATCTAACCGAATATTTTTTCATAATATTCATAGAAAACTTCAAAGCTTCTTTGGTTTCGTCACTTTCAATCATAGATACATATCCATTTTCATTTTTATCTATAAAGCATCCACCATTGGAGAAAACTGCTGCAGTAATCAAATTTTCCTTGTTCTGTACGCATCCCATAGCACCGGTATTATTCTGAACCTGTGTCATAACCTCCTGCCATTTATCCCAGGTCCAGGTTTTATCCGCCTGCATGTCATAGATACTGTCAGGATCAATGCCCGCTTCCATCAAAAGTCTCTTATTAAAATAAACACCGCCTCTTGGCTCTGAGAACGAACTGTTCATTCCATAAATTCCATTTTCATCGGAATAAATATTGGATACTTCGTTTCTATGAAATTTGGCATTTTCAAAATTCAGGCAATCCAATGTAGAAAGATTGTAAAGTTTTCCCTGCTCCATTAGTCTTGCAAGCTGCGGGGAATCATAAACTGTCATTATGTAATTTGCTTCGGAACCTGCATTGGCGATCTCCCGTAAAGTAACCACCGCTCTATCCCATTCATAGCTCTTTTCCGTACGAATCTTAAAGTTATAGGTGTCCTGAATCCACTCAAGATACTCTTCCTCTTTTGCTTCGTCTCCCCACCAGTTACTTACAATGATTTCCATGCCACCAAGATCATAAACATTTCCCTCATTGTCTGTCTGAATAACATATCCAAGACTTTCTGCACGAAGAGTTCTTCTTTTCTCTGAAACTGCTTCTGTCAGCTGTTCATAGAGAATTCTGTCTTCCTCTTTTTCCAAGTATTCATATCCTAGTGTCAGACTTTCTGCTGCGCTCTCCACATCATCTACATTGAAGGCATTCTGTGCCTGTTCAAAATAATACTTGGTATAAGCATCTGCTACGGGTTCATAACCTGCTCCCATTTCATAGGCCTTTTCATAATACATGGAGGCATCCTTATAATTGCCTTTTCCGTAAGCTTCCTCTCCAAGCTTTCCAAATATGCCTTGTTTATCCTTTTCAACAAGCTGCTGGCTGGCACCATACTCCACTGCCTTATCAAAATATGAAAGTGCATCCTCATATTTTCCCAGCTGCATTTCCTGTGACGCCTTATCAAGCATCATTTTCTGTTTTGCTTCCTTAATCTCTGTCTGTTCACTTACATAATTGGAAGCAAGCTCCAGACCGGCAAGTGCACTATCCAGATCTCCGCGTGTGGCATCTTCTTTTGCAAGCTCCATATAGGCATTATACAAAGACTTTTGGGTGGCAGGATCCATCTCCACATACTCATTGGCTTTCAGATACGAATCTATAGCCTCTGTATATTGCTTATTCTCCATAAATTCATCCGCTTCTTTAATTGCGCTTCTGCTCTTGTACTCCGGCGTATTAATATAATACAGATAACCACATCCGGCAGCACCGCAAAGAAGTGCTGATGCAACCACACCTCCAAGTACCAGCTTTGCAGCAGAAGACGACTTCTTCGCCGGATCCGCCATGGGCTTTAAAGGAAGATCAATTAATATCTCCCTCTGTTCTTCTTCCTTGGGTTCTTCCACCGAAGTTCCGATAGAAACTATATCCTCTACCGGTTGCACACTTTCTTCCTGCGGCATTCCTTCTGTAACTTCATTGAACACATAAGTCTTGGTTGGTATTTCCTGTACTCCTGTTTCCTGTTCATTGAAATCCTGTAAAATATTCTTCGGCACCTCTGATGCAGGTTCCTCCCCCACAGGCACTTCTACTATAGGTTCTCCTATCACAGGCACTTCCACTACAGGTTCTTCCGCAATTGCCTCTACCGGAGTGTCTTTTTTTCTCTTAAAAAAGCTAAACTTTTTCTTTTCTTTTTTCCCCTTTTTTGTTTCTGCGACCTCTGTAACCGGTTCAGCAATACTACCCTGTATATCACTCTCTGCTTCCGGATTTGCTTCCTGTGTTTCTTCCTGAGTTTCTTCTACAACTTCTTCCTCAGGAACTTCATCAAAAAGCTTATGGCCGCATTTCATACAAAATCTAACGCCTTCAATATTCTCGAAACCGCATTCTGTACAAACCATTCTAACCTCTCCCTTTCTGATTTATTTTTTTCTTCTTAAATTCATCAAATTCTTCAGTTTCAGATTCGTATTGTAAAAGTCCTTGGTAGAACAGCCTGCTCTACCGCCACCTGCACAGGCACATGCGCAAGCGCAGGCACAGGCACAGGAACTATGGGCACAGGAGGATCTGTGAACAGGACGAGAGCTTACAGGTCTTGGTCTTGTTGCAACAGTTACATGGATATAGGTATTGGCCTGAGAAGTATATTTGTACTCTCCCGCCTTCTTATAATCCAAAATGTCCTTTTCCTCAGGAGCTACATTCTTCTCTGTGATGATTTCCTCACTCTTTACATAGCTTCTGCCACAATATTTACATCTGACTTCCCCTTCTCCTCTGGCACTTCCACAGCCCTGGCAGGCAGCATAGTATTCTATCTTTTTACGAGTAATTACCTGCTCTGTACTAGCCGAAAATGCTGCTTTTCTGCTATAAGAAATAACAGATGCAATAAATAACCAGAAAAGGGCTGTTGGCAAGGCAAATATAACCAGTATTCCAATAGACACTCCAATAATAGCTGCGATACTAAATTTGCCTTCATTCTTGACATCTTCACTTTTCTCAACGCTAAACTCAAAGGCATCATTGTCATAGGTTACATCAACTGAAAACTTTTCTCCCTTGGAAAGCTGTTCATTCCATACGGCATAACCATCGAAACTTTCATCATAATTCCCATCCAGTTCTACTGTTCTGTCCATATTCCATCTGAGAGTTAAATTGTCTACCCTGATATCATCGAACCAGCCGGGGGTAAATGAATATACTGTATATCCCTCTTCATACTTATCCATCTGATACAGATAGTCCTGGTGAAGATAAAACTCCATATGTACAATTTCACCTGCTGTATAAGCACGGTCCAAATCAATTCGTAAATAGGAGCCGCCATCACTTAAATAGGACATTCTGTCGATACAGGAACTGATTGCACCATATTGTATATAATGTCGATTGGGGATACCGATTTTTACCCAAGTAAGCGGTCCCTCTGAAGTAGAATCCAAAACCTTCCAGTCAATAACATAAAACAAATTCACAGTTGCATCTTCATTAATATCCACTGTAATTTCATAATTAATTATTTCATCCAAATCCTTGGCTTGTACCTTCATCCCCGGAAACATCACAAGGAAAACCATCATGCATAAAGCTATGAACAGGTTATATATTCTAGTTTTCATGTTTCCTCCTTAATGGACAAAGTCCCAGCATTTTTGCGGAATAATCTCTTCTCTCTACGCACTTTTCGTTATTCCATATTTTTACCCAATCATCGCGAAGCATATTTCCCAGGGCCTCCTCTGAAAGGTAACTCTGACATGGTACGACATTTCCTCCAGGCGTAATTGCCATATTACTTAAGCATGCGCCACAGTTAGGGGTTGAGAGGTTGTGACTTCTAAATACCTCTTCCTCGATCCATCCGGGAGAAGTGAAGCTGATTTCTAAACCATTCTGGAAACAGTAGACTGCTGCCTCCTCCAATATCTTAGTAATTTCTTCTTTACTAAGCTGCAAATTTTCAGAATCCTTGGTTGTTGCATTTCCGGTTGTAATGAGTCCGGAACAGGTTACATAACGAACCCCCTTTTCATGTAGAAATTCAAGGGTCTTTACATAATCCTTATTCAAGGTACAAAGAGGCGTATTAATACTAATATTCAGCCCTTCCTCCAATGCATTCTGAATACCTGCCAATGTATTTTGATATTGGTTTGCACCAACCAGTCTGTTATGAATCTCTTCTTCACAGGAATAGAAAGTAATCTGCATACTGTCTAAGGAAGCCTCCTTCAAGCCCTTACAATATTCTCTGGTCAGCTTAATTCCATTGGTATTTAACCTTGTTACAAACCAGCTTGCATGCTCAATAAGCTCCTGCAAATCCTCTCGCATGGTTGGTTCTCCACCGGTAAAGGTTACCTGTGGTATTCCCACCTTACGACATTTATCAATAATCTCCTTCCACTCCTTAGTGGTAAGCTCCTGCTCCTCTGCACAAACCTGACCTGCCGCATAACAGTGAACACACTTTTGATTGCAATGCCACTGTCCGTCCCTGGTCATGGCACTAACCAATAGATCCATTCTGTGGGGTGCTTTCATATACTTTGCGTAATCACCGATACTGATGTATTCAATTCCGGCAGTTACATTCTCCCCATAAGCCACCTGCTTAAAGGTGTCCATAATTGTACTAATATCCTGTTTTAACATTTTCGCCGGAACAAACGGAAATACCTTTTTCACATTCTTGCATGTATTCTCTACAATCTGAAAGGTCTCTTCCTCTGTTACCTCACGACCGCTGTATTTATTGACTTCTTTTATAAACTCGCAAAGAAGTATGCTGTAAGAAGTATTTACCGGAATAATATCCTGTCCATTAATAATTGCAACGCTGGCATTTACCTCATCATCACTAATCACCGGTGGTACTAGATGGATTCTGACCACGCCGGGTCCCTCAGGATTTAAAGTAGTATGCATAACTTCCTGCATATTTTCTTTTGCATAGTTTAAAACTCTTTTTGAAGTTTTCATCTTATGTTTGTACTCCTTTATCTTAGGCCCTTCTTGCCCAGCTAATAAGTTTACCGATCAGTCCCATAATAATTGCTCTGAATAAATGTCTGATTACAAAAACAATCATAATACCAAGGCAGGCGCCCTGAAGGGTTTTATAGCATAGGAACCCAATTCCCGCTCCAACCAAAAACCAAAAGCTTCCCTTACTGAAATCCAGTAAATTCTTGGCATGCATTTTCTGGTATGCTATCACACTAATTACCGTATCGATATAAAGGAACGTATCCCACTTTAGGAAAAAAGCAATAATACCAAGAATTCCCATAATCAGGAAAAAACAATAAAGAAAATATATAATCCCATAGATTACTCCACCTATGGTTCCTTCCAGCCTTGCTTCCCCTTCATAATCTCTTGGTTTTCTGCTGTCCTTAGAAACTCTCTGACCGCACTCCGGACAAACAAGATTGTCCATATCTGTAACACTGTCTACCTTAAACTTAAATTCCTTCCGGCAATTCGTACAATATCTATTCATCCTTTGCAAAACTCCTATAGCATCTTTTTCTTTTTAAAGAAAATTACCGCTGAAATAACTATTATAAGACATACTACAGCCACTAAGGGATATGCCCAAGGCTGATCCAGTTCCGGCATATATTTAAAGTTCATACCAAACCAACCGGTAATTAAGGTTAACGGTGTAAATATAGCTGCAATAATGGTTAACACAGTCATGTTTCTGTTCTGTCTCACATCAATCTGGGCCTGATGTAAATCTCTTACCTGCATTGTATGCTCTCGGAGCGCTGACAATACATCCTGTAGTCTACTTGCTCTTTCTTTAAAAAGATGGAAATAACGAAGATTTTCTTCTGCAAAGAAATCATTCTCATTCTCTTCCAATTCCTGTGCCAAATCGATTAACTGCTCATAATGGGGACGAAGCTGTAAAAGAATACTTCGAATATCAACCATTCTTGTCATAATACCTTCAATATTCCCATCAAGAATACGGTCTTCCATTGCGTCCAATTCGCAGTCATACTTTTCAAGCATAGGAATGTCTCCTGCTACGATACCTTCCAAAAAGTCGTAGAAAAAACGCTCCAAGCTGGGAAGCTTCCATTTCTTGGTCAATCTGATTCTGTCAATGATTTTTCTTGCTGTTCCATCATCATTGATAAAAACTACGCCATGGTCATCCATAACAAATGCAAAATCATGACTTGTTTCCATCTCATCCTCACGGGCAGGAATAGAAAAATGACCTGTCAGGGAGTCATAGTTTACTTCAACCTTCGTGGTAGCACTGTCATCGTAAACCAAGTCAAGTTCAATTCCCATATCAAATAAATCTGTCGTATTTTCAAATTCTTCCTTAGTAACAAGCGCCACATAAGGAATGGAACGATCCAAGCATTTTTCCTTTGTTGACTCTATAAGTGTTTCCTTAATTTGATAGTACATCTTTACCTCTCTCCTAGTTTGGGGTTTGTCGTCATCTCACATCCGGGCTATAATCCAAGAATCAAAAAGTAATCGAAATATTTAAAATTCTCTTCAGCAAAGGTATACAGTTCGCCAAAAATATCCTGAACCTCTTGGCTTTTTTCCTTAACTTTTTCTTTAACAACTTCCCAGTGTTCTCTGGTTACTGTTGTATTTCCATAATAATCAAATCCGGGAAACAGCTTTCCAAATTTGAATTCATCCATAATCTCTGCATCCAAAATCAGAGAATCCTCTTTCCAAAAACTTATTTTTTCTTCTCTATTCTCCTGGCCCTTCTGAAATTCAAAGAAACAGGTTCCGCCTATCCTTTTACGTTCTTCTTCTGTTATAAAATATTTCATTTTATCTTCTCTTCAAAAAGCTTTTCTAAGCTTCTCTAGCTCACTTTTTGTAATATTCATGATTGTTCCGTGACGCTTTTTTAATTTATCAAAGGAATACTGGCCGGCATCCAAAAGCTTCCATGAATTTTTAGAATTGTCCACATCCTCTAAATCAGTTGTCTTCAAAGGTAGATAACCTGCGCCGATAGCATACTGATCTGCCATAATACCATACTCAGGCACATTTTTATCTGCCCAATCCTTCTGGTTATAACGGAATAACTCAGGTCCCTCTAACATAGTGTTGTCCAAAGCCTCCACTCTGATACCTGAAATATCAAGTCCCAGTTCATCCAAATCCAATACCTTTACCCAGCTCTTATAATCAAGAAGATTCTTACTCTTCAAAATACGAATGCCACCATTTGCTTCCGCATTATCACCATCCTTGGAGGCACTGTAGTAGTAATCACCGATTTTGATTACCGTCGTATCGATAATCTCTCTCTGCTTTCCATCTGCTTCATTGTCTGTCTGACAATCAATGAAAAGCTTTGTCTCTGAGAAGTTCACAAAATCTCTGGTAGCCACGTAATAGATTGCGTTGGGCTTTGCCTTGTACTTTGTCTCAGGATTCATAATGCTGGAGGCAAAGAAAATAATATACTCTCCGGTTTCATCGTTATAAATCATCTCCGGTGCCCATGCCATACCTGCATTTTCGGGAGCAACCTTTAATAGCCTTGCTTCTCCCCAGTTTACCAAGTCATCAGATTCCCATAATACAAGATAGGGACTTCCTGTTGTACTTGCATCATAATATCCCTGCTCATTTTTAAACCATCCGCCACGGTTAAAAATACTCAAATCCGTAGCAATCAGGAAATATCTGTCCCCTTCCTTGGCTCTGTACAAATAAGGATCTCTCACACCCTTCTCACCAATGTTACTTACAAGAATGGGCTTACCACCATTCATGTCCTTAAAGTTTAATCCATCATCACTGACTGCAAAATAAATCTGCTCGCCATCAGGACCACCCTCTCCGATAAAATGTCCAAAAAGATATCCTGCATAATCCTCTTCTGTAATCTCCTTTGGCGCCTTTAAGACACATACCTTGATTTCCTTCTCGGCACACTCATTAGCCAGCTGGGCCTTAACCGTCAGGGTTACTTCTGTATCCTGTGCTCCTCTATTTACAACTCCCGCCTTTAAAAGGCCGCAATCAACGTCACTGATTACCGCCGGGTTACTACTTTTCCAGGTAAGCTTTGCACCATCCAGCGAATCTATCAGGGTAATATTTCCGCGTATTTTTTCCGCTCCGGGAATCACAATTTTATCTAAAACCTTGGTTAACTCTGTACTTGTACTCATGTTACCCTCCTATGTGTTATATTATTTTTTCAATCCGTTTTCTATCCACTACATATAGAAACAATATTACTTTAATTCTACTATATTTGCTCTATTTTCTCAATCTGTTTTATCCGTTTTTCGTTTAGTACACTGTATTTGACTATATCTGCACCTTAACCCCCTCTATCGTGTTATGATTGAAATTTATTTCCCCCTTAAAATGCCATATAATAACATCATCAAGTCAAGGTTATGACAAAACATTTTCAATGCTAATTAACAATATTTGTATACATAAAAGCCACCTTACTACAAAAAGAAAAACACTGGGATTTAGCCATCTCAGTGTTTTTCTTTTTGTGTATTCTACTATTTTGTAAACTGTGAAATAAACTGCCAAGCATGATCATTGGTATGCTGACGGCATTCATGCACCTGCTCTGAGATACTTGCAAAAGCAGTTCTGCACACACCATCCTCACTATCATAGAAACGTACAGTTAAGGTACTTCCCCTGCTTTCATCCTTAAACTTTTCTACTCTGTCAGGTGTTTCTCCATAAAATGGATCTTCCCATTCTTCCTTATTCTCAGGTAACTTGTCAAACTTTTTCTTTAACTTATTTACCTTGGCTGCGTACTGGATGCGTTCCAACGCCGATGCATCCTGACTGGGAAGTTCAGGCAGGAAGGACTTTTCTCCGCCGGAATAAAAGATGGGCTTTGAAACGGTCTGATTAAAGCGTTCCTCCACAAATGGGCTGAAAGGATTGTTGTAAACAGGGAACAATGCACTCGCCGGTGCAAAGCCTGCAAACGCATCCGGATACTGCTGGAATAAATCCCAGGTTTTTCCGCTACCCATGGAGAAGCCTGTTGCATAGATTCTGTTTTCATCTACATTGTAGGTCTTCTTAATATGCTCGATGACTTCCATTGCTTCTGTTGCAGTAACATTCTGATGGTTTTCAATCGCTACATACAAAAATCCGTATTTGTGTGCCACAGCCCACCAGCCGGAAACAAAGGTTAAATACATTGTGGAATCTCCGCCACCATGGAAGCCCACCACCAAAGGTGCCGGTCCATTATCAAAGGTATCGTGATTATAATATGCAAAATAGCCTACCTTATGCTCCGTGGTTCCCACAAAGGCGCCTCTATGATCATCAGAAGTCTTAACAGTAACACCGCCTGCTTCCTCTGTCATATTCAGTTCCTCGAAGTTTGGCTCTATTTCCATATTGCCACACCACATTTTAAACTTGCGCACAAAGTTCTTAAAATCTGCTTTATAATCAGCACTCTCTTTTACCAAAAGATTTTCACATCCTGCAAAAGCCTTATTGATTTCCTCTGTATTTCCAACACTTAAAACACCAATATCCTTACGTTCTACAGTAGGAATCACACTTAAGCCTTCCATGGAACACATTGCAGGGGTAATTTCGCCCGGTCCCCATAAATACTGTCCCTGAATCGTCTTCAATAAATTCTTGGCTACATAATCGGCAGAAGCTCCATAGCTATAAATATCTGCTCTGAAAATCGCACCTCTTACAAAATAACCCTTAAACTCTCTTGTAAAGAAATCTGTCAGAGAAACAATGCCATCCTCATAATTGGGATCCATTTTCACCTGTTCAATTACAGACTGATACAGTTCCTCTGTTTCATTTTCCCAGCCACCTTCTCCGGTAGGATAAACAAATACAACTGAAGAATCCACGTCAGATGCTATATCTGCAAGTCCACTTTCCTTAGCAAAAGCAATTGCCTCTTCCATTGTCTTTTGTTTTTCTTCGAATACAAGAAGAAGTGGTGCTCGGAAGGTATAGTTATTCACCTTGCCATCAATCTTGGTTGCAGGTACATATACCTTCATAAAAAACTTGTCAAACTTGTGTTCAAAACTTTTTCCGCCGTCAGCCCAATAATTTACTGCCGGTCTTTCTGTCATTGCCATTTACTTTTCCCCCTATACTTTTTTACCCTTTACAAAATCTCATAAAGATTCTGATAGTTACGTAACTGAATCTGCTGACCTATCGCATATTTTCTCTCAGTATCTCCTGTGCTTACTACCAAAATCTTGGGATCTGTAAATTCATCAATTAAAAGCTTTATTGTCAATACCGGCATATGATTGATTGTAACATTGCTTGTGCCATAACCATGTACCACCGCACGAATCACCTGACCATTCTTTATTTTTTTTCTCTTTTTTAGATATCCAAATAATACGCCAAATGCTACGATTCCAATGATCCAAAAAATCGAAAAAAACGCGAATAAGAACCACTCAAACATTCCAAGAGCTATAAATCCAACAAATATTCCTCCCGGAATTAATAGAAAACAGCCTCCAAAAGCCAGGCAAAAGATAACCAGAAATAGATTGGGGCCTGCGAACGTTCCCAAAACACGCGGAATTCCTGCATCAGCCATTGCAAACTCGGCTTCCGGGTCCACATATTCTCCTTCTACTCTTCCGCCCATCTTCTTCTTTACCAAAGATGTTCCGCAATACATGCAAATTTCCTGTCCCTGTCCTGCACCGCCGCAGGATGGACAAGCCGAATAATATTCTATACTACTTGTGTAACTCATTTTTTCTCCTTTTTTCGTTTCTCGTATACAGCTTATTCTACCTCGAAACCTTCCTGTATCAGATATTCTCTTGCTATTTGCAGGAGTTCATCCTTCGTATAAACGGGAACCTGTCTATACTTGTCTTCCTTATTCTTTATATAAACCATTTCGTTTTCATTGGAAACTGCATCAAACCCGGGGATAACGCCACAAAGATAGCCGTCTTTATTGAACAATAAGCCCTTCGAAGTAGCTGTACTTACCAGATAATACTCCCCAATTTTACCATAATCCAATAATGATAGGCCTTTATCTTCTTTATACTTTGATATCTGTTCTCCGGTCTCTGCATCATAAATAATAATGGAGCCATCCTCATAGTATGACAAATAAAACCTGTTGTCCCAGAATTTCATAACCCCTGTAGGAACTCCTTTTTCCGCCACATGACAAACTTCTTTAAGATCCGTTGCATCTCCAAAAATAGCCTTTCCTTCTTTAATTTTTCCGATAATATTATCTACCGTTTCACCTTCATTGGGATATTCATAAAGGATTACTGCACTGTGGTCTGCTTTAATTCCCAAATATGTACGATTTTTCAAAACAATGAAATCCGAAAGTTCACTGCTTCTTCCCTCAAAAACTCCCCCCACTGCAAAGGGATAAGTTGTCCCGGAAAAAGCCATCAAACCTGATTGCAAATATATAGAGAGATGGTCGCCAACAAATACTGTACAAATATAAGGCTTGCTAAGCATAAATTGCTGCACCTGTTTTCCTGTATCTGCATCAAACATAATCGCGTAGTCGGTGTTGATAAACCATAAAATATTATCAGTTTTTACACTGGTAAAGACAAGTTCCTTTGCAAACAGATTATCTATATCTGTCACACAAACCTCTTCCTTACTCTCTTTTGTATTAACACTGACAATTTCATACCCGGTGGTACTGTTTTTTTTGTTACGTCCCACTAAATAATACATGCCATTATTTTCAAATACCTTCCATACATCACCCATTTCCAGAGTAAACAGAAATCTTTCCCGATTGTCAAAAATATCCCATTCCCAGAATTGTTTTGACTCACGATTATCAATCATATAGGTAACTCTTCCACGTGTATTCTGTGAATAGAATTCATAATAAGTGATATTCCCAATCTCGTAATTGGCATCCCCTATTTTCTTTTGGGTATATAATTCAAAGGTATCTAAATTAAGAATATAGCAATATTCCCCATCAAAAAATCCTCTAAATTTAGTGGCATTGACATCAAAGCTTGTTTGGCATTTATTCTCGCTAAAAGAAGGGAGGGCTTGAATTAATTCTCCTGTTTCCTTGTCATATTTTTGTATCTCGTTTTCTTCCTCCGGTATATGCATTACAACATTTCCCTTCATATCGAATCCCAAATACTCTATATCATATTTCATGTTTTCCAATACAAGTTCTCTCTTCCATAACTC
Organism: Acetatifactor sp.; assembly: GCA_045616525.1. Lineage (GTDB taxonomy): Bacteria > Bacillota > Clostridia > Lachnospirales > Lachnospiraceae > Acetatifactor. The sequence goes on from JAZLGY010000094.1 coordinate 114,598, forward strand.
TCTGTTTTCCTGAATATCCCATAAAGAGAGTACGTTATTTTCATCCAAAATAACCAAGGTGGTTTCATCATAAGAAACAGCATATTGTTTTAAGCCACCCCTCAATTCAATATACTCCTTGGAAAGATATTGTTTTCCACTTCCATATATATCCAAACAGTAGGTCAATGCTTCTATTGCTTCCGGTGTTTCCGGCATTTTCACGCCGTCATAAGTGGTTAGTGCCTGATATGCCAGATATACGCTATCCTTCTTGAAATCCTCATCTCTTAAGCTTTTTGCCTTATCAGCAAGATATACTGCCTGGGATTTTGTAATCTGCTTTGCCTGTTGTTCTAACTGCATCTTTTGCGTCTGAATCTCAGCATTCACCATGGTTAAGTTATTGGCCTGCTCTTCTATCTTCTTGTTCTGTTCCTTGATTAAATATCCCATAATGCCGGAATAAACAGCAAAACCGGCACTCACAAGTGCTACAGAGGAACTAATCATAATAGCTTTTCTTGTCTGTTTCTCCTTGTGTCTGCGTCTTAATGCATCATAGTCCACGCCAAACATGGGCGCCATCAAACGAAGAAGCTCTGTCTTCATTGCTTTCTTCATTTCTTTATGGTCTTTTCCTCGGACATCAGCAGCAAGCGGTTCTACAGGCTTCTTCACCACAATTGTGTTTCCCGATGCATCTACCTTGGTGACTTCTTCATACAATAATTCGTCCGGGAATGATTCCGCCGGTTCTCCTTCTGCCAGTACCGCCAGAACATTTCTTTTCCCATAGGTTTCTATAAAGGTCTGAATCTCCTTTTTGCACCAGTCTGACTCTTTTAGTCTCGGTGTACATATCACGATTAAAAATTCAGACTTTTTTATGGTCTCAACAAGATGCTCCTCCAGATTGCTGACAAGCTGCAGTTCATCACTGTCTCGAAATACTCTCTTAATTCTTTTTCTTGTACAGTTTGGATTCTTTACAATCTTGGCAGGTGGTCTGTAGGATTCCAGCTTTTTATGTATTGTTTCAGCTACAAACTGGTCAATTCCTCCATGTCTGTAGCTGATAAAAGCATCATATAAAAATTCATTTTCCTTCATATTTTACTTTTACACTGATCCTTTACACATTTAAAGTAACATTATTCTACAGGTGCATAAGTCTTAAAGTAGATATCTCTTCTGCAAATATAAATATCATGAAGATCATCGCTTCTGGCTGCCAAAAAGTCTCCCGGCATACCAAGCATATATTTTTCCTTGTCCCACTCTGTAAATACCTTCGTAGGTTTCTCTATTTCACATGCATAAATCTGAATGTTACCGGTAGAAATACAGTTTCTGGCAAAATCAATCAGCTTGTGTTTTGATCCATCCAAACGATTGATTACGGTTGGCTCGTAAGACATATTGACTGCTGTTTCGCTGTCCCTGTACTTACCTTCCATTTCCTTGTAAGCTCTGTTAAACTTTTCCAGTCTGTTGGGATACACTTCCCCTTCTACGCCAATCATGATGATCAAATCATCTTCTATGGTAATATCAATATCTCCCTCTAAGGTACGCACTGTAATGGGGGTACCAACAGGAAGAATATCCTTGGCAACCACATAGCCCATTGGGATATTTTTCTTCTGCATTTTCTGCATCTTGCCGGGGTCCACTTCATAATCCTTGGCATAGATCATGTCATAGTACTTATAATATTCAATGATTCGATTAATAAAATAAGCTTCGGAGTTAATGGCACCGATTTTCTTTTCATACAGTGCCTTACTAATGAAACCACCGGCCTTGCGATAATGACCGCCACCGGAACCCATATCATCTGAGATAAAGGAGGCCAGTTCACTTGCATTCACTTCTCTGATACAGCTTCTGACAGAGAGCTTGTAGCCACCCGGAACATCATTATATACAACGCAAACAAAAATCTTGTCTACCTGTAACAAAAAGTCACTGATTAATCCTAAAATATTAGCATCACATGGCTGGGTCTTAATAATTGCAAAACCATATTCCGCATTGAATACATAACGAAGCATTGCAATACCGGCAATCTCTAATTCATGAAGTGAAATATTGGAATTACAGAATAAGTCAATCAATGAATTTTCATGCTTTAAGCCATCCTGTGCGTCACGATCCAAAGGATTCTTTATTTCAGAAAAATGATTGGTATCTGTTAACAAACCATAGTACAGGGCTGTTCCTAATCCGTCAGAATCATCTATGACATAGTCTGCCTCTCTCAACATCATCCATACAATGGTAGAACAGCTTCCGATATCTGAAATCACATGTAACAGCTGGAAATTTTCTACTTCCAGCTGATGATGGTCAATAATAGCTACCTTGTCCGCCTGAAGTCTTGTTACATTTCCCGCTCCATACTGACAATCAACGGTAATAAGAATTCCCTTGACCTTATAGTTCTCTGCAATCTCAGGGACCATATATTCAATAGGAATATTCAGTTTCTGAATCATCAAAAGAAGGTTTGATTTCTGAATTCTGGCGGTGCCACTATATATAAGCTTTACATTCTTTCCCTTGCTTTTGTAATAACAATATAAACCGTAGCCTGATGCAATCGCATCAGCGTCCGGGTTGTCATGACACTGGATTGTAATATCATCATACTTTTCTAAATCAACTAACTTCATCTCTTGCCCTCTTTATGATACTTTCAAACATATTTTTACTTAATATCCAATCGCCTCTAAAAGCATATCCATTGCCTTCGCATTCTGTACAGAAAATTCAGGGGATACATAAGGCTTTTCATTCTCTAAAATACACTTACCAAGCTGCTCTACTTCCAAAGAATAGTTGTTTCTCGCATGAACTGTCTTCTTTTCCTCCTTGCCATCAATTACGATGGTGTAGGTCAAGTCACCGGCCTGGTTATACTCTACGTCAGACTTAATATATCCCTTGGAACCATGGATAAACAAACGATCCATACGGCAGTTTCCGGGACGACCGAAAATCATACCACAGTTAAAGGATGCTCTGACATTTCCCTGAAACTTCATATATCCTAAAGTGAACAGATCCACTCCTCTTTCGGAATATTCTGCAATACCCTTCGCCTCTAATGGGGCCTCTCCCATAAGGGAAACCATAAGGCTGACACAGTAACATCCAAGGTCATACAAAGCGCCGCCGTACATTTCCTTGTACATTCTGATATCATCATCTGCACAGCTCTGCACCATGAATGCAGATTCCATATATGTCAAATCACCAATTCTCTTATTGTCTAATTCTTCCTTTAATGCTGCAACATAAGGGCTGTGAAGATAAGCAAATGCTTCCATCAAAACAACACCCTTCTTTTCTGCTGCCTCAAACAATTCCTTGGCTTCCTTGGCTGATGCCGCCATAGGCTTTTCACACAAAACATTTTTGCCTGCAGCAATTGCCTTCATACACCATTCATAATGTAAATGATTGGGCAGCGGAATATACACTGCCTGAACCTCAGGATCTGCTAAGAGACTGTCATAATCTCCATAAGCCTTCTCAAATCCGAACTCTTCCTTATACTTTTCAGCCTTCTCTAATTTTCTTCCTGCAATTGCATACAATTCACAGTTCTCTGTCTGTTTCATGCCAGGGATGGTTCCCCACGATGCAATTGATGCTGTTCCTAAAACTCCCCACTTAACCTTTGCCATACTCTCTACCTTCTGCCTTTCTTTTCTGTTGTCCCCTCAACTATATATTATACTACATTTTCAGCCGTTTTAAATAAATATTACACAAAAACAGACTGATGATAAACGTAACTACAATGGAAATCGGCTGTGCTTCCTGAATCCCATATAAGCCTCGATATTGGGAAAGAATCATCAGACTGGGAATCAAAATAAGTCCGCTTCTCAAGCTGGAGCCCAGGCTTGCCAAAAACTTTTCTCCAATACTTTGAAAGCCCATTTCCACCATCATTGTCATTGGAACAAAGATCTGACCAATACACATCAAACGTAATGCTCTGATTCCTACCGCAATAACCTCGCTGTCGTTTCTCATCACCTTCATCAGATTACCTGCATAAATATAAATCGGAATGGAAATAAGCATCAGCACCAGTTCTTCTCCAAAAACAGCTGTCCAAAAGGCTTTTCGCACACGTTCCTTTTTGCCTGCACCAAAGTTGAAGCCGCTGATTGGCTGAAAGCCCTGCCCGATTCCAATAGCAACTGCCATAGGAAAGAAGCTGATTCTGGATACAATACTCATGGCTGCAACGGCTTCATCTCCGTATACACCGGCTGCATTATTCAGCAGCATGGTAGCCACACTGTTTAGTCCCTGGCGAAGGAGGCTGGGAAATCCGGTTGCCATGACGTTCAAGAAGGTATGGGCATCCTTTGCCATATGCTTAAGTGAAATCTCTGTTTGGGTTTTTCCTCTAAGGAACATACTTAATAAAATGCAAAAACTGATAAACTGAGAAAGCGCTGTTGAAAGACCTGCACCTGCAATTCCCATATGAAGACCAAACATAAAAACAGCATCACCGCAGATATTCAAAACGGCTCCTGTCATCATACCTACCGTACCAAGCTTGGCCTTGCCTTCATACCTTAAAAGATTATTTAATGTCAAACTGGAAGTAAAAAATGGAGCAGAAATAACAATAAAGGATATGTAGATGCCTGCAAAGGGTGCTATGGTTTCCGTACTTCCTAAAACAGAAAGTACCGGATTCATAAACAGTCCACTTAGAATAGCAACTAAAGCACCCAGTCCAAAGGATAAATAAAATCCTGTAGAGGTATATCTTGTCGCTCCCTCCTGGTCCTTCTGTCCTAATTTTCTTGACATAATACTACCGGCACCCTGTCCGCACATAAAGGCCAGTGCCTGTAAAATTGCCATATATCCAAATACAATTCCCGTCGCACCACTCTCACTGGTTCCTAAAATTCCAACAAAGGCAGTATCCACAATATTGTAAATATTGGTTACCATCATGCTGATAATGGTAGGTACAGACAATGTCAAAAGAAGCTTGCCGATGGGCTGCGTTGTCATCCTTTGAAACTGTTTTTCTTTGGCTACATCTTTTTCCATTTTATTACCTTCTTACTTTTTTCTTTGCAGCAGACTATCTAAGCTTTTCATACTCCGCAGCAATTAATTTGCTAGCCTGGGCTGCATCATCACCATTTAAGTATACATCAGCAATCGCTTCTGCGAAAGTTTCTGTGTAAGAAATTCCGCCATCATCCTTTATCCCCATTGCATAGTCGGAAATGCTTTTTCTGAATTCATCCTCAGTTCCCTGATTGGTCTCACACCATTTTTCATAAGCCCCAAGAACTACTTCCTTGTAGGTAACCTGCTGATTACTTAAACGATCACTGCTTACCTTGTAATATGCCTCTTTATTTTCATCTGTCAGATACCAATCATTTTCAAAATTGTATCTTCTGCTAATTCCCTGTTCAAGCATATGATGGGCAAGTTCATGCACAACAATCATGGAAATATTGGCATTTTTCGGCCAATGCCCATTATCTAAAGCACAGTCTGCAAGTAACCATTCTCTGTTCAAAAAGTGATTGGCATCCAAAATAATCTCATTTCGAATAACTTTGGGTAAGTCCTGTCCATTATGAATAAATTCATACTGTCTGGTAAGCGCATATGCCTGCAGGATAATTCCGTCTTCTAAATTACCAATTGTAAGATCCGTTAATGTTCCATTTAATTCCGGATAGGTTGTAAACATATATTCGCAGGCCGTGTAAACATCCGTAGCTGTCTCAAGGTCCATTTCTCCAAGACATACATAGGCCATTCCAAATTCCTGTTCCATCCTGGTTTCTAATTCCTTGACCTCAGGATTGTCATATTTCTCCTTTTGCATCTCACCATACTTTTGGATCACTGCCCAGGCTTCTTCCTTGGATCCTACATTTGCATCATAGGAAATATTACATTCAACAACCGTACGTCTTTTGTTATCAAATAAACCGTGACCTTCGTCTGTTTCATTTGTTTCTGTTTCATTTGTTTCAGTTTCTTTTGTTTCAGTTTCCTGTGTACTCTCCTCTAGGGTACTGCTTGTTTCCATAACGGAAGATTCCGAAAGAACTTCCTCAGAAGTCCTTTCGGAACCACAACCACCTAATAGCATGGCGCAACTCATCATGGCTGAGAGTATTTTCCATCTATTTTTCATCTATTAGTCTCCAATCTCAAAGAAGGTTTTAATCTCATCGAAGGTAGGCATTCCCTTATCTCTGTTATCTGCCTCCACACTGAAGATGTATCCATCATCCAAGTCACAGAGTGCGTATCCATAATAGTAAACAGCACCATTGTACTCATCTGCTATTTCAACAAAGTATACGGTACGTCCGTTCACTTCATACTTGGTAAGCTTTCCATTATCATAATCTACTCTTAAATTAGCAAAGTATGCAGCATTATCAGTATCATAATTAGACTTTTCCAAGCTTACAGTAACAGTATTTCTTGCTGAATCATAATATTGATAGGATGCGATACCCTCCATGCCTGACTCATCTCTGTACAATGTACCCTGAGGAACATTGTAGCTATAGGTCTTGCCTTCGAATGTGATGCTGTTTGCATCCATTCTAATACCGGATACAGTAGATGTCTGTGCCTCAACGTATTCTCTGGTACTATCTGCTTCCATGGTAGCTTCTGCAGATTCCATAATGGTAGCATACATCTTAACAAGTTCCATGTCTCTGACATCTGTATCCTGAAGCACAATCTGTCCACCCATATGTCCAACACCATCTACTGATTCAGACTGGATTGCAACAACTCTGTCACCATCAAGATCTACTGCGAAGAATAAATACTGCTTTCCGTTATACTCATAAATAACCGGCTCGGTTACAGAGTCTGCACCTGCATTGATTGCCTTATCATCTGCAGCATCAATATCCTCTAATACACTTTCAAAGCTGGAATCTCTGTACGCAAACTTCATCTGGAAAGTATCCGGTAAGTAAACAATAGGTCCCATACTTTCATCATACATTACAAAGTACTCGTTTGGAACAACTAAGTGATATCCGTCCTTTACAAATTCAACAGCACCACTAACAGTTACTGTAGAAGCATCCGGCTTAGTAAACACATCATCAGGAACCCCTACCTTAGTTTCTTCTACCTTAGTTTCTTCTACTTTACTTTCTTCTACCTTGGTCTCTTCTGTAGACTCCTCTACCTTAGATTCTTCCTTGCTTTCTTCTACCTTGGACTCCTCTTCCTTGGTTTCTTCTTTAGACTCTTCCTTAGACTCTTCTTTTGATTCGGTTTCTTTGGATTCCTCTACTCGAACCTTTTCATCACCATCGGTAGTATCACTGTCACAACCGGTAAATCCCATAACACATGCAAGCATCAATAATGCTACAACTCTTTTTTTCATTTTTTTCATTCTCCTTTATTAGCTGTAATTGTTTATTACAAACTCCCTGCTGATTTTATCAGACTTTGTATCTATTGACAACATTGGGAGTCGAAATCATAGTTTTTTACACAATTTTGTTTTTTTCTTACAAATATTCACTACTCATCTGTGCCTTACACCTATATAGTAGCAATACCATTTCGTTGGTTACATTTTTTGTTCGAATTTTTTATTCGAATTTTTAATCCAAATCTTCAAAATCCTATTCGACTTCATCGTGCTCAAATTCCTCAATTCCATTCATGAAATACTTTGAGAATTCTTCCTTGGAAAGCTTTTTCTCCATAGGGATCTGGGAACCAATAATACAGGTTACCTTTTCCTTCTCCGGATTATCAAACGCTCCCATAAACTCAAGCGGTGCCCATGGCTTCACGCCCAGGTCACTAAACTGTTTATACATATCAGAATAGAATTCATAACTATAATCAATTACATCCTTAAGTGTCACCTGATTGTTACGAATTTCCAAAGCCCCCCACATGCAGTCATTATCAGAATAATTTAACTGTAGGAAACCAATTTTAATATCATCTCTTGTTGTGTAATATTGATCAAGGTTAACAAACTGACTCATTAATTTATGATTTATATAAGTCGGTTCGTCTGTAAACATGATATTCCATTTCATTTCGTTACCATAATTATCAGCATATAAGGTAAAGCTTCCTACCGGATTGCCATAAGTAAGGAAAGAATCCATATACTCTTCTGCCAATTCTCTGCTAATAGGGCTCCTTTCAGCAAGAATATCTAAAACCTCTACAACCTGATCCAAACTCTTGGTGTAACTCTTGGTATCGAAAATCATGTAATAATTGCCTTCTTCATCTACCAATAAACCATCGAATGATTCAACAAAAGAATAAAACTCCTCGAATTTCTTCTCCAGCTCCATTCTTTTGGGTCCTATCTCTTCTTTCATGGTAAATGATAAATCTTCTTCTGCGAGACTGCCATCTAATGTGACTCTGAATAATTCCTCTCCCATGCAATCCACAGAAAATGAATATTTAGCTCCGGACTCTGCTATATATTTCATGTACTCCGGATTGGCACCTAACTTCTCATCCAGCATCATAATCGATTGGATATAATCCTGCATCGATGCATCACCTGCCATAGGATTCACATGAAGAATATATGTTGGCGCTGACATATCCAAATCATCGATGTTTCTCACGTTAATATTTTTTCCTCCAAAGGAAATATCTGCGCTTGGAAAATTGGTATCAAGATAAAGTGTCTGAGGATTTTCAAACTCTGCTCTGTACTGTTTCTTTTCCTCTTCGGTTAATTCCGGTACCTCTGCAACTTCCTTTGCAGCCTCTTCCTTGGCTACATCTTCCTTGACTTCTCCGCCTGCACTGTATGCATTCTGCTCATTATTATTCTGTTCATTATATTCTGAATCGCTATTCTTTGCTCCCGGATCTGCAGCGTCGGTACTTACAGAAGTTTCCTCCTGACCTTTATATGCTGTTTGTTCCTTTCCACATCCTGAAAGAATTGTTGTCATGGATACAGTTCCCATAATACACATTAAAGCTAGTCTCTTTTTATAATTCATCATATTTATGTGCTCCTTTCGCTGAACCTCTTATACCCATAAAGTAACAAATGAATTTCAATGGTTACATTTTTTCTTCTTTTTACGAAAAAAAGGTGGGAACAAACTGTTCCCACCTGCAAAACCAATATTTTTCAAAGGATTATCTTGTAAATACTAAAGGATACTTCATCATCTTCAAAACATAATTGTCTCCCGTATAACTTTCAAAGGTAAGTGAAAGCCCCTCATCTGTATATGTAAAGTAACTATCATCATTTTTGCCGGTAGTTCCAAGATAGAAGTTATGCTGATCGGCAAAGCATACATCAGAGAAACGATATTCTCTAAGTGCCTCCTGAATCTCACCACCAAAGTTATCCATAATAAAATCTGTGTAGGAGCCCTTGTAAGCAATCATAACCAGAAGATCCGCTTCCCCCTTAGTAAAGCCATAATCCTCCACCACAGAATAAATTGCCTCCATGGACCCCGTATCATGCGTAAGTGCCTCTAACCCGTCTCTGATACATTTTTCATCAATATAAAAAGTCACTTCCTCCCCCTGGATCTCCATTACCATCACGGCAGGAAAATATACTTTGTATCCGGTAATTCCAAGCTCTGCAGCAATCAAATCACCAAAATTATATTGAATGGTATAGGTGCCATCCAAAGAAACCTTCATCGCTTCCTGAACCTCGGCTAACTTATCACGCAGCGCCTCTTCCTCCGGCAATTCCTTCATAGCATCCAACAAACATGTCTTTGCTTCTTCATAGCTTTCTGCTTCAATCAATGCATCTACCCGGTCAAGGATTTCCTGTAAATAAGCCTCTCTGCATTCATAGATATACTGGTCTGCTTTTGCTCTGTTTTCAGTATCCTTCAAGGATACCTTCTCGTAGGAAGCTATGGCTTCCATGTACTTACCATCTTTTCTAAGCTTCTGTGCTTCTTCAAAAACCGCCTTGGACGCCTCCAGTTCCTTGGCCTGCGCACGATATTCACGAATACTTTCATCATTTCGAAGTATATTTCTCTCCACAAGATCAAAGTATGTCAGCATATCCGAATATGAAACCTCTCCCGATAAATAGCCATTGAATCTTCCCTTGGCTATGCTAAGAAGCTCTTCCTTTACATCGTTCTTTAATTCTGCGCTTTTTACATCACCATAGAGCGAAACTACCAAATCATAGTCTTCCTGCAAAAGTGCTTTTTCAATTTTAACATCCGGAGAATTCTGCCAAACCAAATATCCTCCGACACTGCCTCCCGCAAGAGCAATGATAATAACCAGTACAACTACAACTTTTTTCATAGCTTATCCTCAAAATTATAATTTGTTTTCATAAAAATCAATCATATAACTATGGGCCAGTTTCATTTTATTGATATCCTGGAAACGATGATCTGCGTCCTCTATAGGAATAAATTCAATTACATTATCCTCAGCAAAGCGCTTGCTTATCTCAAAATCCACCATCTCATCCTTGGTACCGTGAATAATCAGCATATCGTCTGCATAGTCCAAATACTCCCACTTTCTGATATCTGCTTCCATCAATTCATCCAAGAATGCCTGATCAATCAAAACCTTTCTGTCAAATCCGGCCATGATATCCTTGCCTCTTTTCAACAGTTCCTTATTTTCATCGGTCATCACCCTCTGGTACATGATTTCTCCCATGGAAATTGCAGGACAGCGAAGCGCAATCCTTCGGAACGGAGAAACCTCATGATCATGTAAATATTTTAAAATTAAATAGGCACCGAAGCTGGTACCATAGGCGCAAATGTCCTCTGTATGCATCTCATTATGAATGTAATCAATCACTATGGATAAATAGGTATCGCAATCCTGTAACGTCAGTTTTTTCCTTACATCCTTACCATGACAGGGCCAGTCAAAGACAAAAATGGCCGTCTTTTTCATTTTGGACAGCGCAGAATCTGCAAACTTTTCTGCTGCCTTATTATCCTTGTGTCCGCCAAAACCATGTGCAAACAAAACCACATGCTCCACCTCGCGAAAGGCCTCACAAAAGACCTTGCACCTAATACTATATCCGGGCTGATTGATATCTAAATATTTAACCATAAACTACTCCCTACCTGTGCCACTGTCCCCATGGTTACTTCTTGGCTCTCTCGATTTCCTCTGCTGTGTACCCAAAATCCAATATTTCCTTGTCTGTAAAATTTCTTTCCAACATCTTTCGTATCAAGTCCTGACGTTCCTTGTCTATTCCTCGCTCATAGCCTGAATCATACCCCGCCTGTCTCACGGTTTTATCATGGGCTGCCATTATATATTCCTCATCAAACAATAAATTCATGATATTCACAACCTCCTTTTCTCGACTTTCGAGGTACTCCCTCAGAACATTCTTGTCCTTGCAGATTCGTATTGCTTCCCGAATTGCCTTTTCTGTACGTCCATACTTTTTGTACTGCTCTGTGTAAATCTTGGTAAAAGTTACGTACTCTCCGATGATGTCATCTGTGTCTCCGTACAACAGCTTCACTGTTATATCAAGGCACGCTTCTTCTCCCGGGAAAAACTCTTCACCTAATCGAATCTCCTCCGGCTTGTCTCCACGCTCGCCCATATATACCACATAGAACTCAGGCTTTGGAATCACCGCTTTCACAGTACTGTACAGATCAACCTGCCCCTCTTCCAGATACTCCTTCAGTGTCTTTGCATAATACAACAGGACTCGTA
>JAZLGY010000095.1:0-282482 GCA_045616525.1 Acetatifactor sp.
ATTAAATGGTAAAATCAGAAAGAAAATAACCATCCACCAGAGTAAAATAGTAATTGAATGGTAAAATCAGAAAGAAAATAACCATCCATCAAAAGAAAACAAGAATTGAATGGTACAATCAGAAAGAAAAATACCATCCATCAAAAGAAAACAAGAATTGAATGGTACAATCAGAAAGAAAAATACCATCCATCAAAAGAAATCAAGAATTGAATGGTAAAATCAGAAAGAAAATACCCATCCATTAAAAGAATTCAAGAATTGAATGGTAAAATCAGAAAGAAAAATACCATCCATCAAAAGAAATCAAGAATTGAATGGTAAAATTAGAAAGAAAATAACCATCCTCAGAAGATATTAATACAGAAGATATCAATACAGAAGATATCAATAATTGAATAGCAGATCAATAATTGAATAGTAGATCAGAAATTAAATGGTAATAATAAGAGCGTTACCATTTCGATTTGATGGAATGAATAATCATCCATTTTTTAAAAATTTCTAAAACATATTTTCTTTTTATTGGAAACAATGTATAATAGTGCAGTATATAAGATATAGGAGGTAGCATATGAAAGGTTCTTCTGTGGAAACACATCTTGGTAATATAGTAATAGATAATGAAGTAATTGCTCAGTATGCAGGTAGTGTTGCGGTAGAATGTTTTGGTATCGTTGGCATGGCCGGAGTTAGTATGAAGGATGGCCTTGTTAAGCTCTTGAAGAAGGAAAGTCTTACAAGAGGTATCAATGTTTCTAATCACAATAGTAAATTGACTTTGGATTTTCATGTAATAGTTGCTTATGGTGTAAGCATTCTTGCAGTTTCTGATAATTTAATTGACAGCGTTAAGTACAAGGTTGAGGAATTTACAGGTTTAGAAGTTCAAAAGATTAACATCTTTGTTGAAGGTGTTAGAGTGATTGATTAAGGAGGATTTATCGTGGCTTCAAATACAATCGACGCTAAGATGCTTTCAAAGATGTTCTTAGCCGGTGCTAAAAACTTGGAGAGTAAGAAGGAATGGATTAACGAACTTAACGTTTTCCCTGTTCCTGATGGTGATACAGGTACCAATATGACCATGACTATTATGTCTGCTGCAAAGGAAGTGGTTTCTCTTGGTGATTCCTTTGATATGGCTGCGCTTTGCAAGGCTATTTCCAGTGGATCTTTAAGAGGAGCAAGAGGTAACTCAGGTGTTATTCTTTCGCAGCTTCTTCGTGGTTTTACTAAGAGTATCTCAGCAAAAGAGTCTCTTTCTATTGCAGATATTTCTGAAGCATGTGAAAGAGCTGTAGAAACAGCTTATAAGGCGGTTATGAAACCTAAGGAAGGTACAATTCTTACTGTTGCAAAAGGTGCTTCCGATAAGGCAAAAGAGTTATATGAGAATAAATATGATGATATGGAGAAGTACATTGGAGAGGTGATTGAACATGCGAAGTATGTTTTGAGCCAGACTCCCGAAATGCTTCCTGTATTAAAACAGGCCGGTGTAGTGGATTCCGGCGGACAGGGACTTGTTGAGGTGCTTTGCGGTGCATTTGATGCATTCCTTGGTAAAGAGATTGACTTTAGCCTGGATGCGCAGCCTGCGAAGGAAGAGGGAGCAAGATCAAGCGGTCCTAATCTTGAAGTTCAGGCACAGGCAGAGATTAAGTTTGGATACTGTACAGAGTTTATTATTCTTTTGAATAAGACCTTTAATGTTAAGACAGAGATGGATTTTAAGGCATATTTGGAATCAATTGGTGATTCTATCGTGTGCGTTGCTGACGATGAAGTAGTGAAGGTTCATGTTCATACCAATGATCCCGGACTTGCAATTCAGAAGGCATTAAAGTATGGTGCATTATCGAACATGAAGATTGATAATATGCGCTTAGAACATCAAGAGAAGTTGTTCAAGATGTCTGAGAAGGAGAAAGCACAGGAAATTGAAACGCAGAAAGAGCCACCGAAAAAGGTAGGTTTCCTTGCTGTCAGTGTTGGTGAAGGTATTAACGAGATTTTCAAGAGTCTTGGTGTTGATTACATCATTGAAGGTGGTCAGACCATGAATCCAAGTACAGCAGATATTTTGGATGCTGTAGACAAGGTTAATGCTGAGAATATTTTTATTCTTCCTAATAATAAGAATATCATTCTTGCAGCAAATCAGGCAGCTGAACTTATGACAGAGAAGAATCTTATGGTTATTCCTACCAAGACGATTCCTCAGGGTATTACAGCTGTAATTAATTACGTACCTGAGATGAGCGTGGAAGAAAATGAAGCAGTAATGCTGGAAGAGATTGGAAATGTAAAGACCGGTCAGGTTACCTATGCGGTTAGAGATACTGTGATTGATGATAAAGAAATCAAGCAGGGAGATTACATGGGTATTGGTGACAAGGGAATTATTTCCGTTGGTCAGGATATGCAGCAGGTTATTCTTGGCATGGCAGAAGAAATGGTTGACGAGGATTCAGAACTTATCAGCGTATATTACGGAAGCGATGTAAAAGAGGAAGAGGCACAGAGCCTTGTAGATCTGTTCGGAGAAAAGTTCCCAGCCTGTGATGTAGAATTACAGTATGGTGGACAACCAATTTACTATTACGTAATGAGTGTTGAATAAAGTTAAATTACAGCTCTTTAGGTTCTCCTAAAGAGCTGTTTTAGAATGTGCTTGGGAGAAGTGTATGAACAAGAAAACGCCTCTTGTTGAAATAAAAGGAATCGGTGAAAAAACAGCTGCGCTTTTTGCAAAGCTTGAAATATATACTGTTGGTGACTTACTTAGGAAATATCCTATGGATTATGAAGAAATGCAGGCACCTGTACGTATTTCGGAGGCTGCAGTGGGCGAAACCAATGCTTTTCGACTTATGGTAAAAGCATCACCAAGTGTAAAAACGGTTGGAAGATTACAGATTATGAATTTTGTGTGTGGTTTTGGTCCGGAAGTGATGACCATAACCTTTTTTAATATGCCATATTTAAAGAAAACTTTGTTGCCCGGCAAGGAATTTGTTTTCCGTGGTAAATTGCTGCAAAAGGGAACCTTTGTCTTTATGGAACAACCCAAAATCTACACACCGGCAGAGTACGAAAAGAAGCTGAAGGTTATTTGGCCGAGATATTCTTTGACGAAGGGCCTTACCAACAATGCTGTGCAAAAGGCTGTAAAACAGGCACTTGATGCTTATATTTTTCCGCAGGAGCGATATCCTAAGGAGTTTTTGATGCAGTATGACCTTTGTGGTGAAAAGGAAGCGATTGTTCAGATGCATTTTCCTGAAAGCTACGAGAAGCTTGTAAAAGCCAGAAAGAGAATTGTTTTCGATGAGTTCTTTACGTTTATATATGGTTTACGGAGCAAACAAAGTATGGAAACAAAGCTGGCCAATCATTTTCCTATGATTGAGACGGCAGAAACCATTCGTTTCATAGAAAGTCTTCCCTTTAGATTAACTCAAGAACAGTCCAAGGTTTGGGAAGAAATGAAGGAGGATATGTTATCTCCATATTGTATGAATCGTTTGATTCAGGGAGATGTAGGTAGCGGAAAAACCGTTCTGGCGCTTCTTAGCTTGCTTTTAGCTATTTCAAATGGTTATCAGGGGGCTTTGATGGCACCAACTGAGGTTCTGGCTACCCAGCATTATGAGACGGTGAAGGATTACGCAGAACGATTCCATATTGATTTTTCCCCCATTCTGCTTGTGGGAAGTATGACTGCCAAACAGAAAAAGGAAGCATATGAAAGGATAGAATGTGGTGAAGCAAAGCTTGTGATTGGCACCCATGCAGTAATCCAGGACAAGGTGAAGTTTAAAAATCTTGCAATGGTTGTTACAGATGAGCAGCATAGATTTGGGGTTAGACAGAGAGAAACACTTGCAGAAAAGGGATTTGAACCACATGTATGTGTTATGAGTGCTACACCCATTCCGAGAACCCTGGCCCTTATTTTGTATGGTAATCTTTCTATTTCTACCATTAAGGAACTGCCAAGTACCAGGAAACCAATAAAGAACTGTGTGGTGAATACCGGCTATCGTGAAAAAGCTTATAAGTTTATGCTTTCAGAAATCTCTAAGGGAAGACAGGTCTATATTATATGTCCCATGGCCTTAGAGGGGGAAATGGAGCAGCTTGAAAATGTTGTGGAGTACACAGATAAAATTCGATCCCAGTTTCCTTCCGGTGTTCAAATCGCCTATTTACATGGAAAGATGAAGCCCCAGGACAAGAAGCGGATCATGGATGATTTTGCTGCAAGGAATATTGATATTTTAGTTTCTACAACGGTTATTGAGGTTGGAATCAATGTTCCCAATGCAACTGTAATGATGGTGGAGAATTCAGAAAGATTTGGCCTGTGTCAGCTTCATCAGCTTAGAGGAAGAGTGGGACGAGGAAGTGAACAGAGCTATTGTATTTTCATGAGTGCCAATGAGAAGAAAGAGGTCATGGAAAGATTATCCATATTGAATACTTCAAATGATGGTTTCTTTATTGCATCAGAGGATATGAGACTGAGAGGCCCCGGTGATTTATTTGGTATCAGACAAAGTGGCGAATTTGCTTTCAAAGTTGGAGATATTTATATGGACACTGATGTACTGAAACAAGCCCAGGAAGCAGTTTGTGATGTGCTTGAGAATACTGAGAAATATGCTGATTTTATTAAGTCTATGGAAATTTCAGAGTTTATAAATTTCATTGACTTTAGAAGTATATAAAGGTAGAATATAAATGATTTTTCATACTAGAAAAAATTGAAATATCGGAAAGGAAAAACCAATGTCTAAAGTTACAGTTGTTACAGACAGCAATAGTGGAATTACACAGGCACAGGCAAAGCAGTTGGGGATTAATGTATTACCTATGCCTTTTACCATTGATAATGAAGATTATTTTGAGGATATAAATTTAACCAGAGAACAGTTTTATGAAAAGCTTCAGGGAAAATCAGATATTCATACAAGTCAGCCTTCTCCGGAAACAGTTATGGATTTGTGGAGAACTCTTTTGAAGGATTATGATGAAATTGTACATATACCAATGAGTAGTGGTCTTTCAGGCTCCTGCCAGAGTGCTATGATGCTTTCCCAGGAGGATGAGTTTGACGGCAAGGTATTTGTAGTGGATAATCAGAGAATTTCTGTTACACAAAGACAGTCTGTTCTTGATGCTATGGCACTGGCCCAAAAGGGAAAAAGTGGAAAAGAAATCAGAGATATTTTACTTGCTGATAAATTTAACAGCAGTATTTATATTATGTTAAATACCCTTTATTATTTGAAAAAGGGTGGAAGAATTACACCTGCTGCCGCAGCACTTGGTGAACTGCTACGATTAAAGCCTGTTTTACAGATTCAGGGTGAGAAGCTTGATGCCTTTGCCAAGGCCAGAACTACCGGTCAGGGAAAAACCATTATGATGAATGCCATCAGAAGTGACATTGAGAATCGTTTCGGTGGTTTAAACAAGGGTGACAGTATCTATTTACAGATTGCCCACAGCCAAAACCTGGAGGAGGCTGAGAAGCTTAGAGATGAGCTTCATGAGCTATATCCGGATTATCCTATTTATGTGGATCATTTGTCCTTAAGTGTATCCTGTCATATTGGTCCCGGTTCTCTTGCCATTGCAGCATGTAAGAAAATGGACTACGATCAGGTATAAATATAGAAATAATCGTAAAATGCGACCCTTTAGGTCGCATTTTTTTATTGCACATCATACAATATATGGTGTATAATTTTGAAGAATACCACAAGAATAGGGGAGATATGTTCATGGCAAAGACAAATAACTATGATGCTACCAGTATTACGGTCTTAGAGGGCTTGGAAGCTGTTCGTAAGAGACCCGGTATGTATATTGGTAGTGTATCCACTAAAGGCTTAAATCATTTGATCTATGAGATTGTTGATAACTCTGTAGATGAGCATTTGGCCGGCTTTTGTAAAACAATAAAGGTTACATTGGAAGCTGACGGTTCTGCAACAGTATCAGATGATGGTCGTGGTATCCCTGTAGGTATGCATGAGAAAGGTATCAGTGCAGAGCGTTTGGTTTTTACAACACTGCATGCCGGCGGAAAATTTGATAATAATGCATATAAAACCAGTGGTGGTCTTCATGGTGTAGGTTCCTCTGTTGTAAATGCTCTTTCAAACAGACTGACTGTAACGGTCAAGGTTGGCGGTTCTGTTTATGAAGATAAGTATGAAAGGGGTATACCGGTTGTAGATTTGGTTGATGGTTTACTACCTGTCATTGGCAAAACAAGGGAAACAGGTACTACCATTAATTTCTTACCGGATGACACTATTTTTGATAAAACAAGATTCAAGGAAGATGAAGTAAAGAGCAGACTTCATGAAACAGCTTATTTGAATCCTGAATTGACAATTATATTTGAGGATAAGAGAAAAGATCCCGTAGAACATATTGAATATCATGAACCGGCAGGTATCATAGGATTTATTAAGGATATTAATAATGGCGATGAGGCAGTGCATGAGCCTATTTATTTTAAGGGCGAAGCAGATGGAATCTTTGTAGAAGTTGCATTCCAGTATGTAAATGAATTCCATGAAAATGTACTGGGCTTCTGTAACAATATTTATAATTCGGAGGGTGGTACACATCTGACCGGATTTAAAACTATGTTTACGAATGTGATTAATACCTATGCCAGAGAGCTTGGTATTTTGAAGGATAAGGATGTTAATTTTACCGGTGCTGATGTCAGAAACGGTATGACAGCGGTTGTATCTATTAAGCATCCGGACCCAAGATTCGAGGGTCAGACCAAAACAAAGCTGGATAATCAGGATGCAGCCAAGGTTGTTTCCAAGATTACCGGTGAAGAGATTGTCAGATATTTTGATAGAAACTTAGAGAATTTAAAGCTTGTAATCGGCTGCGCAGAGAAGGCTGCCAAGATTAGAAAAACGGAGGAAAAAGCAAAGAGCAATCTTTTGACCAAGCAGAAGTTTTCCTTTGATTCTAACGGTAAGCTTGCAAACTGTGAAAGTAAGGATGCATCCAAATGTGAAATCTTTATTGTAGAAGGAGATTCTGCAGGTGGTAGTGCGAAGACCGCCAGAGACAGAAGCTTTCAGGCAATTCTACCCATTCGTGGTAAGATTTTGAATGTAGAAAAGGCAAGTATTGATAAGGTTTTGGCCAATGCAGAGATTAAAACCATGATTAATGCGTTTGGTTGTGGATTCTCAGAAGGCTATGGTAATGACTTTGATATTACAAAGCTTCGTTATGATAAGATTGTAATCATGGCCGATGCGGACGTGGATGGAGCGCATATTTCCACTTTGTTATTAACCTTGTTCTATCGTTTTATGCCGGAATTAATATTTGAAGGACATGTATATATTGCCATGCCTCCTTTGTACAAGGCAATGCCGGCCAAGGGAAAAGAAGAATATCTTTATGATGATAAAGCATTGGAGAAATATAGAAAAACACATAAGGGACCTTTTACATTACAGAGATATAAAGGTCTGGGTGAAATGGATGCCAATCAGCTTTGGGAAACTACCTTGAATCCGGAAACAAGAAGAATGAAGCTTGTTGAGATTGAGGATGCAAGAATGGCTTCCAATATGACAGAACTTTTAATGGGTACCGAGGTACCTCCTCGTAAGGCTTTTATTTATGAGCATGCGCAGGATGCAGAGCTTGATGTATAGTTTTAGATAAGGAGATTGTATGGATAACGAGAGAATAATTAAAACAGAATATTCCGAAGTAATGCAGAAGTCCTTTATCGACTACGCAATGAGTGTTATTATCGCAAGAGCTTTGCCGGATGTAAGAGACGGTTTGAAGCCGGTTCAGAGAAGAACTCTTTATGATATGCATGAGCTGGGAATCAAATATGATAAGCCATATCGTAAGAGTGCACGTATTGTTGGTGATACCATGGGTAAATATCATCCTCATGGTGACAGTTCCATTTATGATGCGCTGGTTGTCATGAGCCAGGATTTTAAGAAGGGTTTACCTTTGGTAGATGGACATGGTAACTTTGGTAATATTGAAGGTGATGGTGCAGCGGCTATGCGTTATACCGAAGCCAGACTTTCCAAGGTAACACAGGATGCTTTTCTTGCTGATTTGGATAAGGATGTGGTTGATTTCCTTCCAAACTTCGATGAAACAGAAAAGGAACCGTCTGTTTTACCTGTAAAGATTCCCAATCTTTTGATCAATGGTTCTGAAGGTATTGCAGTTGGTATGGTTACCAGTATTCCTCCTCATAACTTTGGGGAAGTTATTGATGCCATGAAGGCTTATATGCTTGATGAGAACATTACAACCAGGGAATTGATGCAATATGTCAAGGGACCTGATTTCCCAACCGGTGGTATTGTTACCAATGAAGATGATTTATTAGAAATCTATGAAACCGGTGTAGGTAAGATCCGTGTTCGTGGAAAAATTGATATTGAAAAGGCCAAGGGTGGCAAGACCAATATTGTTATTTCTGAGATTCCATATCCAATGATTGGTGCCAACATTGCAAAGTTTTTAAGTGATGTGGCAGCCCTTGTTGAAACCAAGAAAACACAGGATGTTGTTGATATTTCTAATCAGTCTTCCAAGGAAGGAATTCGTATAGTTATTGAACTGAAAAAGGATGCGGATCCTGAGAATTTTAAGAATTTACTTCTTAAGAAAACGAGACTGGAAGATACCTTTGGCGTTAATATGCTTGCTATTAGTGATGGAAGACCTGAAATCCTTGGCTTAAAGCAGATTTTGAAGGAATGTGTTGACTTCCAGTTTGAGGTGAATACCAGAAAATATACCAATCTTTTAGCCAAGGAGATGGATAAGCGTGAGATTCAGGAGGGCTTGATCAAGGCATGTAATGTAATTGACTTGATTATTGAGATTCTTCGTGGTTCCAAGGACAGAGCCATGGCGAAGGCCTGCCTTGTAGAGGGTAAGGTTGATGGTATCAAGTTTAAGTCAAAGGAATCCAAAATTATGGCTACACAGCTCATGTTTACTGAGAAGCAGGCCAATGCTATTTTGGAGATGCGTTTGTACAAATTAATCGGCTTGGAGATTGAAGCTTTGATCGAAGAGCATGAGGAAACACTTGCCAATATTTATCGTTATGAGGATATCCTTGCAAGAAAAGATTCTATGGCACAGGTAATTATTAATGAATTAGAGGATTTGAAATCAGAATTTGCCCGTCCCAGAAGAACAATGATTGAAAATGCGCAGGAAGTGGTGTATAAAGAAAAAGAATTGGAAGAAATGGATGTATACTTCCTGATGGATCGTTTTGGATATGCCAAGACAGTAGATGTAGCTACTTATGAGCGTAACAAGGAAGCTGCAGATCAGGAGAACAAGTATGTTATCCGCTGTAAGAACGTGGGAAAGATTTGTATCTTTACCGATATCGGTCAGCTTCATACCATTAAGGTATTGGATCTTCCTTTCGGTAAGTTTAGAGATAAGGGAACGCCTATTGACAATGTAAGTAATTTTGATTCCACCAAGGAGAACATGGTTTATATTGCAAGCCAGACACAGCTGAATCTGTGCCGTTATGTCTTTGTTACAAAACAGGCTATGATGAAGGTGGTTTCTGGTGGAGAATTTGATGTTACAAAGAGAACAATTGCGGCAACCAAGCTTCAGGATGATGATAAGGTTCTGAACATTGCATGTATCAAGGATCAGAAAAATATCGTTCTTCAAACAGCCGGCGGTTACTTCTTACGTTTCCCATTAGAGGAGATTCCGGAGAAGAAAAAGAACGCAATTGGTGTCAGAGGAATAAAATTAATGGACAAAGACGAGCTGGAAAGCGTATATTATACACAGAATGGCATGGAAGTATCCATTAATTATAAGAGTAAGCAGCTGGTACTGAATGGTATTAAGCTTGGTAAAAGAGATTCCAGAGGAGTAAAAGTCAGAGCATGAGAGTAATTGCAGGTTCAGCCAGAAGCCTTCCTTTAAAGGCTCCACAGGGTATGGGAACAAGACCCACAACCGATCGAATTAAGGAAACATTATTTAATATTTTACAGCCGGATATTCCAGGATGTGTTTTTGTTGATTTATTCAGCGGAAGTGGTGCTGTTGGAATCGAAGCTTTGAGTCGAGGTGCAAGAAAGAGCTATTTTGTAGAAAATGCAAAGGAACCCATTGCATGTATTATAGACAATTTAAAGTTTACGAAGCTTGAAGACAAGGGTGTACTTTTAAAGCAGGATGTAGTATCTGCTCTTTCCAATATCTATGAAAAAGAAGTAGATATTATCTTTATGGACCCTCCATATGATATGAATGAGGAAGAACGTGTTTTTGCTTCCCTTCAAAGTCAGAGATATGTCACGGAAGATACAATGATTATTGTAGAAGAGTCCTTACATGCCAATTTGGATTTTGTAGAGAATTATGGTTTTGAAATTGTAAGAGAGAAGAAATACAAAACCAATCAACATGTTTTTATAAAGAAAATTGCGAATTAGTCAATAAGAGGAAGAGGGATTATCGTATGAAAAGAGCTGTTTATCCCGGAAGTTTTGATCCGGTTACCTATGGTCATTTGGATATTATTAAGAGAGCTGCGGAAATGTTTGATGAATTAACCGTTAGTGTATTGAATAATCGTCAAAAGAGTCCATTGTTTTCTGTGGAAGAACGTGTTAAAATATTGAAGGAAGCGACAAAGGATCTTCCCAATGTACAGGTGGATTCTTTTTCCGGACTGTTAATCGATTATGCCAAGGAAAAGGGATTTAAGGTAGCAGTAAGAGGTCTTAGAGCGATTACTGATTTTGAATATGAATTACAGATTGCACAGACCAATCGTAAATTATCCAAGGATGAGCTGGATACCGTATTCTTAACAACTAATTTGGAATATGCATATCTTAGTTCCTCCAGTGTAAAAGAGATTGCAAGTTTTCATGGAGACATTTCTCAGTGTGTTCCTGATTTCGTTGCTAAAAAAGTCTATGAAAAATATGGATTTATTTCAGAATAGTATATTATTGGAAGGGGTACATAAATATGCCAAGTAGTAGCAGAATCGAACAAATTATTGAGGAAATGGAAGAGTTCCTTGACAGCTGTAAAGAATCTTTTATGAATAAATCATTTATCATGGTTAACAAAGAACAGTTTGAAGACCTGATTAGAGATTTAAAGGCATCAACACCTGATGAAATTAAGAGATATCAGAAGATTATTGCAAATAAGGATGCTATTTTAGCGGATGCAAGAAATAAAGCAGAATCTCTTGTGGCAGATGCAACAGAGCAGACCAATGAACTTCTTAGTGAGCATCAGATTATGTTAGAGGCTCACAGCCGTGCAGACGAGATTATTAGAAGATCTACAGAGCAGGCACAGAACATTCTTGATAATGCGACCATTGAAGCCAATCAGGTAAAGGATATGGCTATGAAGTATATGGATGATGTATTGGCTCATTTGGAAAGCCTCATTAAATCAGCTACAGATTCTTCAATTAAGAGCTATAACAACCTGGTAAGTGGTTTGGATCAGTACAAGAATATTATCGAATCCAATAGAAGAGAATTACATCCCGTTGAGGAAGAGATGGAAGTTATTCAAGCCGCAGTTGGTGCAGGAGAAGTATATGGAGAAGAATAGCCTGTATCGTCAGGGCTTTAAAAGCCGGTTTCACAATGGAACCGGTTTTTCTTTGTTTATAGTGTTGATCCTTTTGGGTCTGTTATTTTTGTTATTCATTCATAAGCAGGATATTTTGGCTGCCGGGATGAAGGATGAGAACAAGACAGAATATATCATTGTGCTGGATCCCGGACATGGTGGAGAAAATATGGGAACCATTGAGAATGGATACTGTGAAAAGGAAATGACACTTCGAACAGCACTGGCAATGGAAGAAACATTAAATCATTATGAGAATATTACGGTCTATCTTACAAGAAGAGATGATGTAGACTTGTCTCTTTCTGAAAGAGCGGAATACGCTAAAAGTGTTGATGGTGATTTTTTGATCAGTTTGCATTATAATGCATCACTTTCACACAACATCTACGGTACAGAGCTTTGGGTTAATTTTAATGCCCCTTACCAGGCCTATGGTGTGGAGTTTGGTAAGCTTTGGTTAGAAGAGGTTTCTAAAACCGGTGTTTTTGTAAGAGGAGTGAAATCCAGAGAAAGTGAAAATAATCCCGGAACGGATTATTATGGCATTTTAAGAAACAGTGGGGAGTTAGAGATTCCGGCGGTAATTCTGGAGCATGCTCATGTGGATGAAGACAGGGACACCATTTACCTGGATACAGAAGAAAAACAGATTGCATTTGGTGTTGCTGATGCGCATGCACTTGCAAGGTTTTTGGGATTACCATTAAAGCCTGAATATCAGGGGCTAGAGGAAGCGTTTGATGTAGACAATCCTGTTGTTAAAAATCTTGATGAAAATAAAACTTATTTTCAGGTGGTAAATCAGTGGACACCTCCTGAGGTATGTACCATAGAAAAGGTCAGCGAGGATTATGAAAAAGGGGAAGCCATTATTCAGGTAAATGCTGCCGATTATGATACGGTTCTTCTTTATTATTCCTACAGTGTGGATGGTGGAAGAAACTTTTCAAAGCTGTATCCATGGCCGGAGGCCGATACAGTAAATCAAACCTACAAGGATTCCTTTAGACTAACGATTCCTTTACCTGATAATAAGTTTACTCGTATTGTTGTTCGAGCACATAATATGTTTGATCAATATACAGAAAGCAATATTCTGGAGGATTATAAGGTTTATCATGCACCCAAAGAGGAAGACGAGGTAAAAGTTGATTATAGTGAAAATTTGGGTCAGGAGGAAGTAAGTCCCGTAATCTCAGATGGCGTGATTCTAAATAATGTGACAGAGGAAAAGCCGGGCTGGAGCTTTGATAATCTTCTTTCAGAAGGAGCAAGTAAACTCATTGGATTTTTACTGATTAGCTTATTTGTGGCAATCAGTATCATCTGGCTTATTGTAATGCTTGTTTTGAATCAGAAACATCGTAAAAAGAGAAGAAATAAAAATCGTAACAAGCGCAAGTAGATCATTAAACATATAAATCAGTGTGGTTTAGACGAAAAATCATAATTAGTTTATGAGAAAAGTAAAATAAACAAAGGTAAGTAGTGTCTGGATTATTTTGTGAAGAAAATAGAAGTTTGCTGATAAATCTGTCTGACTTAAAATCGAGGCTACCTGCATATAACCGCAAAACCCACCGAAAGCCACTGCACATAAGGTGCATAGGGGGAGTGAATTTCCAAGGAGATTACATCCGCTGCCGACTTCTAAAAAGGGAGCAAGGTATATGTAATAATCAGGAAACAGTTTCATGGGTACAAGAAGGAAAACCTGAAAAATCACGATAAATCCTCCAAGCTGTAGTGCACTTGCCATTGCGTTTTGGATGGACTTTGTGAATGCAGAGGAAAAGGAAATAATGACAGGTTTATTTTGAGAGAGTATTTTGGGACTTGTTTTGTGGGAATATAAGGGATAAATAAGGATTCCGTATAGTAAGGGTATTCCATATATTCCTAAGAGATATATGGAGATGTTTTGGGCACCGATTATAGGGAGTAAAAAGCCACAAATATATGAAGGCCCCAGCTGATTACAGAAGGATAATAGATAGTTAGCTTCTGTTTTTGTGATTTCTCTTCGGTTATAAAGGGATACGGTAGTTTTGGCTCCCATGGGAAAACCGCATAGGAATCCTACAACGATACAATAAAGTGATTTATTTTTGAAAACTGTTTGTGGTATGTTTAATTGAATAAAAAGGTCACTTAAAATCATAAAAGGCAGTAAGGATGGAAGAATGGAGGTGGCCCAAAGCAAGATCCCATTTTGGGCAAGTTCGGCACTTTCCTTACTATAGATCAGTAGAAACCCCATCAGTAGTACTAAAAATACAGAAGTCATAAGCTGCTTAATTTGTTTTTGGTATAATATATGGCTTTTCTCATATTTTATTCCGTTTTCCCCTGTGGAGTGGAGGTTTTATAAAATGATGCGTTTAGATAAGCTATTGACTGAGCTTGGAATTGGCAGTCGTAGTCAGGTCAAGGAATATTTAAAAAAAGGTCAAATATTAATTAACGATAAAGTTGAAAAAAAGGCCGAATGTAAGGTAGATGAAACGAAGGTAAAGATTCATTTTGGAGGCAAGATTTATTCTTATCAAAAATATCAATATCTAATATTAAATAAGCCAGGCGGTTATATTACAGCCACAGAGGATAAGAAAGAGAAAACCGTTATGGAATTGCTTCCGGAAGATATGTTAAAGGATGTTGTACCGGTTGGAAGACTGGATAAGGATACAGAAGGGTTACTGTTTTTTACTAACAATGGCAGTCTTGGACACTTTTTGCTTTCACCCAAAAGACATGTGGATAAATGTTATGAGGTTCTATGTGAGAGGCTTATAACAGATGAAATGGTTTTAAAGCTTACAGAAGGGGTAGATATTGGTGAGGATGAAAAGACCTTGCCGGCTACCTGTAAGAAAACCGGTGACTATACCATGGAGCTTGTGATTCATGAAGGAAAGTTTCATCAGGTAAAACGTATGCTTCAAGCGGTAGATAATAATGTTACCTTCTTAAAAAGAACAACCTTTGCCAATCTTACTCTGAAGGGTATTGAGGAAGTTGGAGAATATCGTTTCCTGACAGAACAGGAAGTTGATACACTTATGAATATGGCAGGAATGGCCACAGACGGTGTATAGAAAGGAATAAAACATGAAGAAAAAAAGTATTGCTATTATTACCGGTGCTTCCTCAGGAATCGGTATGGAATTTGCTTTGCAGATAGACGCGCATCTTAGAAAAACAGATGAATTATGGTTGATTGCAAGAGATCGTATAAAGCTTGCAACTTTAACCAAGAGACTTAGAAATAATTGTAAGGTCCTGAGTATGGATTTATCCAATGAAGCCCAGATTGAAAGACTAAAAAGTAGTTTGGAGGATGAAAACTGTGAAATCCGCCTTCTTGTGAACTGTGCCGGATTTGGACTTATGGGCAAGGCTGAAAGCTTAGATAGCAATGAACAGAGTGCTATGGTGCGTTTGAACTGTGAGGCATTGACCAATGTTACCTTAAGCTGTTTAAAGTATATGGCAAATAATGGAAGAATCATTCAGATGGCAAGCAGTGCTGCGTTCTTCCCACAACCCGGTTTTGCAGTATATGCAGCTACCAAGGCTTATGTAGACAGCTTTTCCGTTGCATTAAATGAAGAATTGAAGAGCCGCGGTATTGTGGTAACCAGCGTTTGTCCGGGACCTGTAGATACGCCTTTCTTTGATGTTGCAGAAAAGAACGGAAAGTCACTTGCCATTAAGAAGCTTTGTATGGCAGATCCATACTTTGTGGTTGATCAGGCTTTAAGAGATTCCATCATTTTAAAGAAGAAACGGTCCGTATATTCCTTGCCTATTAAGGTATTACAACTTGCTTCTAAATTTATCCCTGATGGTCTCTGGGTTCCTTTGGTTTGGTCTATGAAGGAGGATCAATAAGTCATGGAAATGATTCGTTTTATTTCAGCAGAGCAATCAAAAGGAAAAGCCTATTATTTAAATACACAAAGAAATTATGAATCCATAAAGACCATAACTTATTTTGCACTTTCTTTTTTGATTTTTCTCATTGGACTTTTGTCTACAAAATCAAGAGCCAATCTATTGACTGTTGTATCGGTGCTTGGATGTTTGCCTGCCTGTAAAAGTCTGGTGGAAACAATTATGTTTTTTCGATTTAACAGCTTGAAGAAGGAATATACCCAGCAGCTTTTAAAGATTGCCATTCCTTTTCCCCAGGCCTTTGATATGGTTTTTACTTCTTATAATGAGAGCTTTCAGGTAGGCCATCTGTTTGTGCTGGATAATCAGATTGTTGGTTTCACCGAAACAAAGGACTTCAAGGAATCAGACTTTACAAGTCATATTAAGAAGATATGCGCTGCAGAAGGATATAAGGATTTATCAGTAAAGATATTTACAGATTTTAAGAAGTATGTGGATCGCATGGATGAATTAAAAGGAAAACGTTCCGAAGCGGAAGCTTCAAGTTCGGTGGATTATAAAAAAGAAAAAGGGATTTTAGGTGTGTTAAAATCTGTTACTTTATAAGGAAAATTGTATATGAAAGAAATTCCAATCAGTAAAAAAGATGGAGGGCAGAGAGTGGATAAATACCTGCTAAAGTATATGCCCCTTGCCCCGGTCAGCTTTTTCTACAAAATGATGAGAAAAAAGAATATTGTCCTTAATAAAAAGAAAATTGAAGGGAAAGAGATCTTGAAGCCGGGAGATGTGATTTCTCTATTTCTTGCGGAGGATACCATTCAAGGTTTTCAAAAGGACATAGAGGCTACTAAACAAAAGAACAGTGAGTATGAGAATGCATATAAAGGCTTAAAGGGTATAAGGGTTTTATATGAGAATGAACATATTCTGGCTTTGTATAAACCGGCCAATACGCTCAGCCAAAAATCAAAGCCCCAGGACTTAAGTGTCAATGAGTGGGCCATTGGATATCTCATGGCGGAAGGGAAAATCACAGAAGAGGAGCTTCAAATATTTAAGCCCTCTGTTGTAAATCGTTTGGATAGAAATACCTCCGGTATGATATTGGTTGGAAAAAGCTTAAAAGGTAGTCAGGTTTTGAGCGCAATCATTAAAGAACACAGTATCAAGAAGTTTTACAGAGCAATCTGTGTTGGAGAATTTGAGCGAAAAGAGGATCATTTAACAGGAGTTCTTGTTAAAAACGAAAAGACCAATAAGGTTTCTGTGAAAAAAAGCGGTGAGGGTGAAAAAATTGAAACGAAATATCGTGTCCTTCACAGTTTTACACTGGATGGTCAGAAATACTCTTATTTGGAGATTCAGTTGATTACCGGAAAGAGTCATCAGATTAGAGCACATTTATCCTCCATCGGACATCCCATTTTAGGAGATGAAAAATACGGAAATCAGAAAGCGGCAGCTAAAATGCAGCAAAAGCTTCATATAGATGGTCAGCTTTTACACGCTTATCGATTAGAATTTCCGGGTAAGGCTTTGGAAATATTGGGAGAGATGCCGGATAAACTGATTGCACCATTACCTAAAAATTTTTATATAGACCCATCCATCAGTAAAGTAAATTTAATGGGTTAAAGAAAAGGAAGAAACATGGCTACATGGAATTCAAGGGGGCTAAGAGGATCTACGCTGGAGGATATGATTAACAGAACCAATGAAAGATATTTAGAAAATAAACTTGGTCTGATTCAGAAGATTCCAACACCCATTACCCCGATTAATATTGATAAAGAGACAAGACATATTACATTAGCTTATTTTGAACAAAAAAGTACCGTTGACTATATTGGTGTAGTACAGGGGATTCCCATTTGCTTTGATGCCAAGGAGTGTGCGGTGGATACATTTACCCTGCAGAATATTCATCCTCATCAGGTTGAATTTATGGAACAGTTTGAAAAACAGCAGGGGGTTGCATTCTTTTTGATTTATTATACACACAAGAATGAGATCTATTATTTACCTTTTAGGGATTTAAAGGTATTCTGGGATAGAGCACAGAATGGAGGCCGCAAAAGCTTTCGCTTTGAAGAAATTGATAAGAGTTATTTATTACCCAAAAAGCATGGAGTTTTAGTCCCTTACTTAGACATGCTTCAGCATGATTTGGAAGAAAGAGATGAGTAAAATAACTTCATTTTAGAACGAAAATCTTGGGGTTGACAGATAGATATTCAAAGGTTATACTACAAAATATCTTTCACGTGCTAATCAATTAGCACTGTAATTCGGTAAAGTGTCAGAGAGGATAAACATGAGTAGAAAATTATTACATACTCCTGAAGGAGTCAGAGATATTTACGGAGCAGAACTTCGTAATAAAAAAGAGATTGAAAGAAAGGTAGCGGATACCATTAAATCCTATGGCTACCAGGAAATAGAAACTCCTACACTGGAGTATTTTGATGTATTTTCCAAGGAGGTTGGAACAACACCTTCCAAGGAACTTTATAAGATGTTTGACAATGAAAATAATACTATGGTATTAAGACCTGACTTTACACCTTCTATTGCAAGATGTGCTGCAAAGTATCATATGGATAATGAAAATCCGGTTCGTTTCAGCTATATGGGCAATACCTTTACCAATACCCCGAATCTTCATGGTAAGTTAAAAGAAGTTACCCAGATGGGTGCAGAACTGATTAATGATGATTCTGTAGAAGCTGATGCTGAGATTATTAGTCTTGCTATTGAAGCAATAAGAAGCACAGGAATTGAGGATTTCCAGATTAGTGTAGGACAGGTTGATTTCTTTAAGGGATTATGTGAGGAAGCCGGTCTTGATACAGAGACGGAGATGGAACTGAGAGAATATATTTCAGGTAAGAGCTACTTTGCAACCAAGGATTTACTGGATAGAGTACAGGTTCCTGAACCATTTTATTCTACCCTTTTACAGTCTTCAGATGTCATTGGTTCTATTGATTCTTTATTGGAAGCAAAAAAGGCTGTGAAGAATGTGAGAAGTCTTGCTGCAATCTCAAGATTGGAAGAGATTTATAAGGTTCTTACATTGTATGGCGTTGAGAAGTATGTATCCTTTGATTTAGGAATGTTAAGCAAGTACCATTATTACACCGGCATTATTTTTAAGGCTTATACCTATGGGGTTGGTGTACCTATTATCAAGGGTGGCAGATACAACAATTTACTTCTCCAGTTTGGTAAGGATGCTGCTGCCGTAGGTTTTGCTATGGTTGCAGATGATATTATGGAGGCTTTGGTTCGTCAGAAGCTTGCAAAAGAAGAGGAAGATTGTATCGAGAATATCTACTATACAAAAGCAGACTTTGCTGAAAAGCTGAAGGAAGCACAGGAGAAGAGAAAGCAGGGGGCTTTAGTAGCATTGCTTCCAAAGGAGAATTAATATGAGTGAAGAAAGATATTTAACCTTTGCACTTGGTAAGGGTAGACTTGCAAATAAAACATTGGAGTTATTTGAACAAATCGGCATTACCTGTGAAGAAATTAAAGATAAAAATACCAGAAAACTGATTTTTGTAAACGAGGAATTAAAGCTTCGTTTCTTTCTGGCAAAAGGACCGGATGTACCTACCTATGTTGACTATGGTGCTGCCGATATTGGTGTTGTTGGTAGAGATACTATTTTGGAAGAGGATCGTAATGTATTTGAGGTACTTGATTTGAACTACGGAAAGTGTAGAATGTGTGTATGTGGTCCTGCTAGTGCCAAGGAACTCTTACAGCATCATGAGAGAATCAGAGTAGCAAGTAAATATCCTAACATTGCCAAGGAATACTTCTATAATCAGAAGCATCAGACCGTTGATATTATTAAACTGAATGGTTCTGTAGAGTTAGGACCTATTGTAGAGCTTTCCGATGTCATCGTAGATATTGTTGAAACCGGTTCTACCTTACGTGAAAATGGTTTGGAAGTATTAGAGGAGATTTGTCCTTTGTCTGCACGTATGATTGTGAATCCTGTAAGTATGCAGATGGACACAGAAAGAATCAAAAAATTAATTCATGCGCTTCGTGAAAAGATTACTGAAAGCCAGAATTAATGAAGAGGGGATTAAATCATGAGAATTATTAAATTAACAGAAGAAAGTAAGAAGAATATTTTACAGGATTTATTAAAGAGAAGTCCTAATCAGTATGGTCAGTATGAGTCAGTTGTAAATGATATTTTAAATAATGTAAAGGAGAACGGAGACAAGGCTGTATTTGATTACACCTTAAAGTTTGATAAGTTTCAGCTTACGCCGGAGAATTTACTTGTTACAAGAGAAGAAATCGATGCAGCTTACAAGGAGCTTGATCCTGAACTTGTACGTGTTATTCGAGACAGTGCAAAGAATGTTGAAGCATTTCACCAGAAGCAGCTTCGTAACAGCTGGTTTGATTCTAAGGAGGACGGTACCATTCTTGGTATGAAGATTACTCCAATCGGTAAAGTTGGTGTTTATGTACCCGGTGGTAAGGCTGCTTATCCTTCCAGCGTTATTATGAATGTAGTTCCTGCCAAGGTTGCAGGTGTTGAACACATCTATATGACAACTCCCTGTAACAGTGAAGGCAAGGTTAATCCGGGTACCTTGGTAGCTGCAGATATTGCAGGTGTAGATACTATTTATAAGGTTGGTGGTGCACAGGCCATTGCAGCACTTGCGTTTGGTACAGAAAGTATTGAAAAGGTTGATAAGATTACCGGACCCGGAAATATTTATGTAGCACTTGCCAAGAAGGCTGTTTACGGACATGTTAGTATTGATTCCATTGCCGGCCCAAGTGAAATCATGGTTCTTGCAGATGAGAGTGCTAATCCAAGATATATTGCTGCTGATTTATTATCTCAGGCAGAGCATGATGAGCTTGCAAGTGCAATCCTTGTTACAACCTCCATGGATGTAGCACAGAAGGTTTCAGAGCATGTTGATAAATTTACGCAGGAATTATCAAGAAAAGAGATTATTGAGAAATCTTTAAACAACTACGGATATATTTTGGTTGCTGAAAATATGAAGGATGCAGTTGATGCAGTTAACGAAATTGCTTCAGAGCACTTAGAGATTTTAACAGTGAATCCTTTTGACACTATGACTAGAATTAAGAATGCAGGTGCTATTTTCCTTGGAGAATATTCTTCAGAGCCTTTGGGAGATTATTACGCAGGTCCTAACCATATTTTACCAACCAATGGTACAGCAAAGTTCTTCTCCCCTGTAAATGTAGATGACTTTATCAAGAAAAGTTCTATTATTTCATACTCAAGAGAAGCTCTTGAGAAGGCGGCAGATGATATTGAATTGTTTGCTAAGAGCGAAGGCTTAACAGCACACGCAAACAGTATTCATGTTCGTTTCCATGACTAATTAGTTTTAAAGTGGAGGGTATTATTTTATGGCAAGAAGTATAACAATCAATAGAAAAACAAAGGAAACAGAGATTTCTATTTCTATCGATATGGATGGCACCGGTAAGGCGCAGGTAAATACAGGAATTGGTTTCTTGGATCATATGCTGGAAGGCTTTGCAAAGCATGGATTCTTTGATCTGATCTGTAATGTAAAGGGAGATCTGAACGTTGATGGACATCATACTGTGGAGGATACAGGTATTGTTCTTGGTCAGGCTATTAAAAAGGCTTTGGGAGATAAGAAGGGTATTCGTAGGTATGGTTACTTTATTCTTCCTATGGATGAAGTGCTTGCTATGTCAGCTGTTGACTTGTGTGGCAGACCTTATTTACAGTTCGACTGTGACTTTACAGTGGAAAGAATTGGAGATTTGGAAACAGAGCTTGTTCGTGAGTTCTTCTATGCAGTCAGCTATAGCGCAGGCATGAATCTTCACTTAAAGGTTATGACACCCGGAAATAATCATCATATGGTTGAAGCCATGTTTAAGGCTTTTGCAAAAGCCCTTGATATGGCTACGCAGATGGATGAACGTGTTGAGGATGTACTTAGTACAAAGGGAGCTTTATAAGTGGATATGCTTAGTGCAAAGAGAGACTTGTAATTCGTTTAGAACAACGCAGTATTTGCTGCGTTGTTTTTATATATGATAAAACTTGCGAAGCTTACTTTTCTCTTATATGCTTTGACCATAACAGGAATATATATTATAATAAAGATTACGGTTATTAATAGGAAATGAGGTAGAAAATATGAAACCTGTATTACAGTGGAGTGATTTAAAAAAAGATGAAAATGGGTTGATTCCTGTAGTTGTTCAGGATGCAGAAAATGGACAGGTGCTTCAGGTAGCTTATATGAATGAGAAGGCTTTTGAGGATACCTTTACAACAGGAAAGATGAATTATTATAGCAGAAGCAGAAAAACACAGTGGTTAAAGGGTGAAACCAGTGGTCATTTCCAGATTGTGAAGGAGCTTTATACAGATTGTGACTATGATACTATTTTAGCCAAGGTGGAACAGATTGGTGCTGCGTGCCATACTGGTGCCAGAAGTTGTTTCTTTAGAGAGTTATCGACAAATTAGGAGTGAATGCATGGAAGAAAAGCTTGCTTTATCAGAAGATATATTAATGAGGGTTGAAAAACCAGCCAGATATATTGGTCATGAAGTGAATGCGGTCGTTAAGGATAAAAATCAGGTAAAGGTACGTTTTGCAATGTGCTTTCCGGATGTATATGAGATTGGTATGTCACATCTCGGTATCCAGATTCTTTATGATATGTTTAATCGTTGGGAGGATGTGTGGTGTGAACGTGTATATTCTCCATGGACTGATTTGGATCAGATTATGAGAGAAGAACATATTCCCTTATTTGGTTTGGAATCTCAGGAGCCAATTAAGGATTTTGATTTCCTAGGTGTGACGATTCAGTATGAGATGTGTTATACCAATATTCTTCAGGTACTGGATTTAAGTCAGATTCCATTGCTTTCTAAAGACAGAACCTGGGAACATCCCATTGTAATAGGTGGAGGTCCATGTTCCTATAATCCGGAACCAATTGCTGATTTCTTTGATATTTTCTATATTGGAGAAGGAGAAACCAGATATAGAGAATTGTTGGATACTTATTTACAGGCCAGAGAAGAAGGCGCTTCCAGAGTAGAATTTTTACGTAGAGCTGCTAAGATTCCGGGAATGTACGTTCCAATGTTTTATGAAGCTACATATAACCAGGATGGAACTCTAAAGAGCTTTGCACCGACAGAAGAAGGTATTCCCAAAACAATCATCAAGGAAATGGTAATGGATGTCACCAATACGGTTTATCCTATGAAGCCGGTGGTTCCATATATTAAGGTTACGCAGGACAGAGTTGTTCTGGAAATTCAAAGAGGCTGTATCAGAGGCTGCAGATTCTGTCAGGCGGGACAGCTTTACAGACCGGTAAGAGAGAAGGATGTAGAGGTTCTGAAAAACTATGCAGTCACCATGCTGGATAATACAGGACATGAAGAGATTTCTCTTAGTAGCTTGAGCTCCAGTGACTATTCCAAGCTCCCTGAATTAATTGACTTTTTGATTGAAGACTGTGATCGTAAGAAGATTAATATTTCCCTGCCTTCCTTACGTATTGATGCATTTTCACTGGATGTTATGAGTAAGGTACAGGATATTAAAAAATCTTCCCTTACTTTTGCACCGGAAGCCGGTAGTCAGAGACTTCGTAACGTTATTAATAAAGGGCTTACAGAGGAAAATATCTTAAATGGCTGTTCTATGGCATTTAAGGGTGGCTGGACCAGAGTAAAGCTTTATTTTATGCTGGGTCTTCCTACGGAAACAGAGGATGATATGAGAGGCATTGCAGAGCTTTCCAACAAGATTGCCTCTGTATTCTTTGATGAGATTCCCAAGGCTGCCAGAATCAATGGCAAGGTCCAAATTGTAAGTAGTACATCCTTCTTTGTGCCTAAGCCCTTTACTCCCTTCCAGTGGGCAAGACAGTGTACCAAGGAAGAGTTTATTGAGAAGGCTTACTTTACAAGAAAGGCTATATCAGAGCAGTTAAATCAAAAGAGTATTAAATATAATTACCATGAGGCAGATGCCAGTGTTTGGGAAGGTGTTCTTGCAAGAGGTGACAGAAAATTAAATCAGTTTATTTTAAAACTCTACGAAAAAGGATGCTTTTATGATGCCTGGAGTGAATACTTTAAGAATGATATCTGGGAAGAAACCATGGCAGAATGTGGCTTGGATGTAGACTTCTATACCCATCGTGAAAGACCTATTGAGGAGTTGCTCCCTTGGGATTTCATTGATTGTGGTGTAACAAAGGAATTCTTTATTCGTGAATGGAAAAAAGCACATGAAGAAACAGTGAGTGAAAACTGTAAGAAGAAGTGTCAGGCATGTGGTGCTGCCAGATTTGGCTGTGGAATATGTTTTGAACCTAGAGAAGCTGTGGGAGGAGAGGAAGTATGAAGGTAAGAGTGAAATTTTCCAAGAATGGTCCCATTCGTTTCATAGGTCATTTGGATGTCATGCGTTATTTTCAGAAAAACTTACGTAGGGCGCATATTGATGTATCCTATACGACCGGTTTTAGCCCTCATCAGATTATGTCCTTTGCAGCGCCTCTTGGTGTAGGTCATACTAGTGATGGAGAATATATGGATATCGAATGTGACAGTGTCTCTACCAGCAAGGAAATGATGCAGCAAATGAACGACGCTTCCGTAGATGGAATTCGAATTTTGAGTGTCAAGGAATTGCCGGCTGATTCTGAAAATGCTATGGCAAGTGTTGCGGCTGCGGCATATCTTATTACCTTTAGAGAGGGAAAAGAACCGGGATTTGATTATCTGAATGGTATTGATGCATTTATGGCACAGGACCATATTATGATTACTAAGGAGACCAAGAAAAGTAGTCTGGAAGTAGATTTAAAGCAAGGGATCTATGAAATGGAAGCAAGAGACGGTGGAATTTATTTGTTTGTAGATGCTTCTTCAAGCGGAAATATTAAACCCTTGCATGTTATGGAGGCCTATGCGGCATTCTATGGTAAGACCTTGGCAGAGCATGCGCTTCATGTTCATCGAATAGATACCTTTACCAGAAAGTCAGAGGAGGATCCGACTTTCATTTCTATGGGGGAAATTGGATTTGAAATCTTAGAACCCAGAAGAGATGAGGAGCGAATCCGCATTGCGGCAGACAATATTCGTAGAAAGAAAGAGGCAATGGAAGAGGCTAACAGACTAAGAGAGCAGTTACTTTTAGAAAAGAAAGCCGAAATCGAAGCCTGGAATAAAATGAAAAATGAGCAGATACATAAAGACCAGCAGTAGTTATGAAAAAAGCCCCTTTGAAAAAAGAGAGGGGCGCCTTGTTATAACTGAATATCGTGAAAAACAGGTTGCTATGTATATTGCTGATCAGAGAATTTATGGGGCAATGGTTCTTCCTAAGGAAGAAGATGACAGAAATGGCAATATTTATGTGGGTAGAGTATCCGGTGTGGTGAAATCCAGCAAAACTTGTTTTGTTGAATATAAAAAGGGATGCGTTGGCTTTCTACCCTTGAAAGGGAAGGAACACCTAAAGGAAGGCGATATCCTCCCGGTCATGCTTGAAAAAGAACCCATTAAAACAAAACCCGCAACATTAACTGCCAATATTTCACTGGAAGGTGAATATTTTGTTTTTTCCAAGGAGCAGCCGGGCTTGTTTTTTTCAAAGAAATTATCTTCAGAGGTGAAAGAGCGTATTCGGGAAGTTTTTCTTGGTCAGGGCTGTGATTTTTCATTGTATGGTGTCGTTGTAAGGACCAATGCGGCTATATTGACGGAGGATTACTTTCTCGAAGTATTTCATAAGCAAAGAACAGATTTTGAGGATATTTTAAGAAAAGCATCTTTTTCTACTGCATTTCAATGTATCTATCGTAATACAGACCCTTGGAAAATGCTTCAGACGGCCTTTAAGAAGGATGAAGCACTAAATGTGGTCAGTGATAGCCCTGAAATGATAAATTGCCTTAAAACGTCTTTAAATAAACCACAAGGGGTAGAGAATATTTCACTGTATGAGGATCAGTCTTTTAGCCTGATTCATTTGTATCGTGTAGATACCCTTATGACAGAGGCACTCCAAAAATCTGTATGGTTAAAAAATGGTGGAAATATTGTAATTGAACAGCTTGAAACCTTAACGGCAATTGATGTAAATGCGGCAAAAGGTTTTTCAATGAAGGAAAAAAATGATGGAGAAAGTGTTCAATTAAGATGGAATAAGGAAGCTGCCCGGGAAATTGCGTTACAAATGCGCCTTCGTAATCTTACAGGCATGATTTTGGTGGATTTTATAAATATGGATTCCAAAACAGAAGAAAAAATCCTGTTAGATTACATGAAAAATTTATGTAAAGAGGATATTCAGGAGGTTTCCGTTTTGGATATAACAGCCTTAGGATTAATGGAAATTACCAGAAAAAAAGGAACCAAATCTTTACGAGAGCAATTTTATTAAAGAGGTGTCAGGTTATGGAATTACTTACCATGGAAAAGGTTAAAGATGGGAAATATTTAAAGAGTTACGAGTTAACCTATTTAAATAGATCCGGTAAAGAGAAAAAATATGAAATGGTTAGTAGAAGAGAGTTGAATACACCGCAGGATATTGGTAAGGTATCCAGTGGGGTATCGGTAATCTGTCTTTGTGATGGTAAATTACTGCTTTTACATGAGTTTCGTATGGGAGTTAATGCACGAGTTTATAATCTATGCGCCGGTATGCTTGAAGAGGGAGAAAGCCTGGAGGATTGTATTAAGAGAGAGCTTATGGAAGAAACAGGGCTTTGTCTTGAAAAGGTTATTGAGATTTTACCACCGTCCTTTGCGGCAGTAGCCATTTCGGATACTGTAACGAATATTGCAATCGTAAAAGCAAGCGGAAGCCTAAACCCGCACCCCTCTGATAATGAGGATATTATTCCACATCTTTTTACCAAGGAAGAGGTTCAAGGATTATTAAAAACAGAGAAATTTAGCTCCAGAGCACAGCTTTCTGCATATATGTTTTCTATAGGAGCTTTTGATAATTTATAGAAAGAAAAGGTATAATAATATGAATCCAATGGATATTTTAACTTTAAAAAATGATTTTGCGAAATTTGGTGCGAATCATCCCAAGTTTATTCAGTTTTGTCAGGTTGTTGCACAGTCCGGTATCGAAGAGGGGACAATTTTCGAATGTACTGTAAGAAAACCTGATGGTCAGGCTATGCAGGCCAATATCAAGATTACACAGGATGATTTGGATTTGATTGAGAAATTAAAAGGATTACGATGAAACAAAACTATTTTGTAGCCATTGATTTGAAGTCTTTTTATGCATCGGTAGAGTGTATAGAAAGAGGTCTGGATCCATTAACCACAAGACTTGTGGTAGCAGATGAATCAAGAACAGAAAAGACAATATGTCTGGCTGTTACTCCCGCATTGAAGGCCTATGGAGTTCCGGGAAGAGCCAGACTTTTTGAAGTGGTACAAAAAGCAAAAGAATATGGATTGGAATTTTTAATTGCAAAGCCCAGAATGGCTTTGTATGTAAAATATAGCACGCAAATCTATAATATTTATTTAAGATATGTGGCACCTGAGGATATACATGTTTACTCTATAGATGAAGTTTTTATTGATTTAACTTCTTATTTGGAAACCTATCAGACTACCCCTGAGGAGCTGTCTCGTAAGATGGTACAGGCTGTATTTGAGGAAACAGGTATTACCGCAACCGCCGGAATCGGCACGAATATGTATTTGGCGAAAATAGCCATGGATATTGTTGCAAAGCATACAAAACCCGATGAAAATGGGGTTCGCATGGCTTTTCTGGATGAAATGGAGTACAGAAAAAAATTATGGAATCATAGACCTCTCACTGACTTTTGGCGAGTAGGCAGAGGTTATCAGAAAAAACTGGAAGAAAATGGCTTGTTCACTATGGGTGATATCGCCAGATGCTCTTTGGGGAAGGATAATGATTTTCATAATGAGGATTTATTGTTCAAATTATTTGGCGTAAATGCGGAGCTTTTGATTGACCATGCATGGGGATATGAACCATGTCCCATAAAGGAGATTAAGGTATATCAGCCGGAAACAAACAGCGTTAGTAACGGACAGGTTTTACAACATCCTTATGATACAGAGGCTGCCAAGGTGGTTATGATGGAAATGACAGATATGATGGTCCTTGATTTAGTTGAAAAGAAGCTTTGTACGGACCAGATTGTCATTAATATTGGTTATGATATTGATAACTTTAAAAATCAAGAATTTATGGATGGATATAAAGGAGAGATTGTAGCAGATCACTATGGAAGAAAGGTTCCCAAGCCTTCCCATGGTTCCATTAACTTATCCCCTGCAACCTCCTCTACAACAGAAATTATGAAGGCTGTATCAGAACTATTTGATCGTGTTGCTTTGCCGGGAGTCTTAATTCGTAGGATGAATGTTACAGCAAATCATCTTATTCCTGAAGAAGATGTAGTATATGAAAAGGAATTTGAGCAGCTTGATTTGTTTACAGATTACTCTTTGGTAGAACAACAGAAGAAGGAAGAACAGGAAAAACGCCAAAAGGAAAAAAATCTGCAACAGGCAATTTTGAATGTGAAAAAGAAATATGGTAAAAATGCCATTTTAAGAGGAATGAATTTTAGAGAAGGCGCTACAGCCATTGAACGTAATGGGCAAATTGGTGGTCACAAAGCGTAGCCTTAAGAAATGTAAATACGTAAAGTGTAGCTTATGAATGGTATGTTTAAGAAGGTTTAATATGCAGGAAAATAATAATGAAAATAAATATGATGATATTATCAATTTAAATAGACCGATTTCTAAAAATCATCCGCCCATGTCCATGCATCAAAGAGCTGCGCAGTTTGCACCCTTTGCAGCTTTGGTAGGACATAAGGATGCTATTGATGACACTGCAAAACTTGCAGAAGAAATGGTCAATGCAGAATTGGAGAAAATAGAAGTAGATGGAATTTAAAAGAGGATTAAAGGATGGTATTCCCATTGCCTTGGGATACTTTGCTGTAAGCTTTAGTGTTGGAATTATGGCTGTATCCGGAGGATTAAGTGTTTTACAGGGCTGTATTATGAGTCTGACCAATGTAACAAGCGCAGGTCAGTTCGCAGGTATTCAAATTATAGCGGTAGGCGGTACTTTAATTGAAATAGCGCTGACACAGTTAATTATTAATCTAAGATATGCATTAATGAGTTTGTCGTTATCACAGAAGCTGGATGACAGTGTTAAGCTTTGGCAGAGATTTGTCATTGCTTTTGCGAATACGGATGAAATATTTGCAGTTGCTATGTCCAACAAGAAAACATTACGTTTCCCTTATATGGTTGGATTGCAATCCCTGCCTATTGTTGGCTGGGTTTCCGGCACCTTTTTAGGTAGCGTTGCCTGTAATTTGATGCCAAAGTCTGTCAGCGTTGCGATGAATGTAATGCTTTATGCAATGTTTATTGCAATTGTTATTCCGGATGCAAAGAAGAAACAGTCGGTGTTAATGGTAAGTATCTTTGCAGTGATTCTGAGCTGTTTATTTACATATGTTCCGGTTTTAAAGCTTGTTTCCGGCGGTATTTCTATTATTCTTTGCACTGTAATCGCAGCTCTTTTGGGCGCCTTTATATGGCCCTTGGAGGATACTGAGGAGGTTTCTAAGGAAGTTTCTAAGGAGATATCTAAGGAGATTTCTTATGGAAACGTAGCTTCTAAGGAATTAGATTTGGAGCAAAAGGAGGATGTAGAATAATGGTTTACCTTTATATATTTACCATGGCATCTGTCACTTATTTGATCCGAATGTTGCCCCTGACTATATTTAAAAAGAAAATTACGAATAAATATGTAAAAAGCTTTTTATATTATGTTCCCTATGCCTGCTTAATGGCCATGACGTTTCCTTCGGTATTTTATGCAACCGGAAGTATGGTTAGTGCTATTTTAGGTGTTATGCTTGCTATTTTCCTTGCCTTAAAGGGAAAAGGTCTGGTTACGGTTTCTGTTTGCTCCTGTATACTGATTTTTATTATAGAGAGAATATTATAAATTGCTGACTCTACCTTGATTCTACTATGTTGGAATTGATTCTACCTTACGTTGTAACATATGTTTGTATTACATATTAATTAGCGATAAGGAGAAAAAATATGATTCAAATTGCTTTTATTATTTTGATTATTGTTTTGGTTATTAGAGTGATAACTTCATCAATTATGGTCGGAGATTTTTGGTGTAGAGTTATTGGAACAACATTATGTATTACTCCTATTTTGGTATATTTGATATTGATGTTTGCCCCTGTTAAAAATATTGCAATTTATGGACTGGCAATCAATTATTTTGGAAACACCTTAACGTATGTAGGGATTATATTTATTGTTGTTGGATATTTGATAGCCTTTATCCTTAAAATAATTGAAAATATAAATGATATAATGATTGGAATAAAACAAATTTTTTTCATGTATGGGGCAAATGGGATTGTATTCATTATAATGGGACCTTTATATTCATTACTTGGTTATGTTTTGAGTCAAGATTTTATAAGGATGATTCAATAAAGGCATATGACTATAATTAGAGTTTTTTATGATTTGGTCATAGGTATTGCTTATACTTCATGACCTGGATTCGAATATTTTGAATTAAAGTCATATATATGCATGTGAGTATTATTTACAAATGATTACAAATGATTTCATGATTTACATTTACGTTGTGGATTATATATTAAATGTAACCTAATGCTAGATTTTACTTACTATATCAATGAAAGATGTAAATTATATAGTGATTTTGCCGATAAACAAATAGGATGGTACATCCACATAATAAAAAAGAGAGGTATAAAACAATGGATATTAAGAAACAGATTACAGACGCTGTAGAGAAGGTTACAAAGGACGCTAAGCTTCAGGAAGAATTTAAGAAGGATCCTGTAAAGGCTGTAGAAAAGGCAACTGGCGTTGATCTTCCGGACGATGTTGTAAAGCAGATTGTTGATGGAATCAAGACAAAGCTTGCAGTAGACAAGATT
Source organism: Acetatifactor sp. (assembly GCA_045616525.1). Classification (GTDB taxonomy): domain Bacteria; phylum Bacillota; class Clostridia; order Lachnospirales; family Lachnospiraceae; genus Acetatifactor. The sequence goes on from JAZLGY010000095.1 coordinate 30,700, forward strand.
GGCGGCGTTGCAGATAAGATTAAGGGACTTTTCTAAGGAATGACTATTAAGCATAGAAAGACATCCAGAGTTATCGGCATTTTATTAATCTTTTTTGGAATCATATATTTTTTATTTGCTATTCCTGTGTTTATGAGTGGACCGGAAGAGGTTACTGCAACGGTAACTCGTGTCTACAAGATGCATGGCCATAACATAAATAATGGCAAACAAAGAGAATATTATTCCTGTGTATGGCAGGATTTAGAAGGCAAGGAAGTAACAGAAACAAAGCTTTATAACAGTAATCATTATAAAGAGGGGGATCAATTGGCTGTTCAGGTCGATAGAAAAACCCACACAAAACTGTATTCAAGCTTTATTCCTTCTTTTGTTGTTAGCGCTGTGTTTTTCATGATTGGAGTTTGGCTTTTTGTTATTACAAGAAAAAGGAATATCAAAACTCAACTATAATAAGTAGCTCAGGTCTTACGGCTTGAGCTATTTTAAGTCTATTATGAGTCGATTTGGGGAATATAATTGCCGAATGTTTTTGGTATTTACGGAGTATATTGAATAGTTAATCAGTGCTCCGTACGTTTTTGACATTCTTTACGGAGAAAATATCAATTTATATTTATTGCTCCGTATGTTTTTCTTGTTTTATACGGAGCAATTTTAAAATAATTCAAAAAGCTCCGTATAAAAATTCGATTTATTACGGAGCCTTTTATAATTATATAAAAATTCTCCGTAAAATGTTTCAATATTATACGGAGATATTAGTGAAAAGTCAATTATCTCCGTAAATGACTCCAAAATCATACGGAGAAATAACATAATTACTGTATATGCTCCGTAATATGCATGCGAAATTTTCTTAAATATGGATTTATGTATCGATTCCACTGTGCTAATAGTCACTCTGTCAGCAATATATTGGGTCTTGAATTGTTATATTATATATGTCATGTAGAATAGTTACGAATTGTTTTATGATTTAAGGGGCTGGTTTACAAATTGATTAGTAATTTGATCTCTATTGTTCTAGAGTATGGAAAATATAATAAATATTTAAGAGATAGAGCAGGCAATTTCTGATATAGTATATTTTAGTGACAGCTTATATGATCATTAGCAATAGTTTGTATGATAATCAGTATAGTTTATATTATAATTCGACATCACATATATGATCATTAATAATCACTTATACTATAAAAATCATCTATATTATATTGGAGAAAACGATAAGACAGCAATTATTTGGCCCATTTTATTAATTGTGTTGGGGATTTTTCTGGCTGTTAAATTTATTGGAATAGGAACAAAGCTTGATGAAACTGATTTGGAATATTGTAATGAATTGAAGGAATTAGGATTATCAGCAGAGGAATTATGGACACGTTCCAAGGAGTATGATCTAAGAAAAATGTACCGTATAGCTTTAGAGGTAAGGCTTAAGGAGCTTTCTAAGGATCGTGTGCCGGAGTGGTTTATGAGGGACTGTTATAAGGTTAGACTACCGGAATTAAAGGATTTTAAATAAATTGTATAAGGTGTCAAAATATGAGATTAATAATGCTAAATAAAGAACAGTTGGCCGAGATTTATCGTACTAAAATGGTCAATGATTTTCCGCCAATGGAATTAAAACCCTTAGACAGAATGTTTGAAGCATATGACAAGGGGAATTATGCATGTTATGCGATGATCAATGATGCAGAAGAAGTGTTAGGGTATGCATTGTTTGTAAAGATGGACAATCATTATCTTTTTGATTATTTTGCAGTCAACATGGATCGCCGAAATGAAGGATTAGGAAGTAGCTTTTTAGAACTGATTCATGCGGAATTTAAAGATAGTGACAGCGTGATTGGTGAAGTAGAAGATCCGGAATATGCAGAAAATGAGACTGACAAATCACTTCAGACCAGAAGACTTAATTTTTACCTGAGAAATGGATATATTAATACAGGAATTAAGGTTCGAATGTTTGATGTAGATTACATTGTTCTGGAAATGGATTTGGGCAAAAATGATTCCAAAGAAAAAATTGCTGATTTATATCTGGCTCATTACAAAGCCATGCTTCCGGATGAATTATTTAGACAGAAGGTAATGGTAAAATAGCTTACAAAAGAGGTTTCTAATGAATAGAGATAATATAAAACGTGACCGTATGATATTTGCTTTGATAACAATCTTCTTGATTATTGTGGAATTTATCATTGGTTTATTTGTTCATGACAATTTAATCAGACCCTTTGGCGGGGATGTCATAGTCGTAATTGTTTTGTATACCATTGTAAGAGTGATTATTCCACATACAAAGTATCCCATAGCTTTATATGTTTTTATTTTTTCGGCATTATATGAATTTACACAAAAGATTCCCTTGGTAGATTTCCTTGGAATTAAAAATGGCTTTCTGAGAGCCTTAATCGGAACAACCTATTCAAGTAAGGATATCATATGTTATTTGATTGGATGCCTTGTATGTTTAGTTTATGATATCTATTATTTCATTCAGTTTAAAAAAGAGAATTAAAATGAAAAGTAAAAAGAAAATATTAATTAGATTTATTTTGGCTGTTGTTTTACTCCTGGTAACTTTCATGTATTTAATCCTCAGCAAAAAAATACAGTTAAACGGAATTCTTGCAGATAAATATGAGATAAAGGGAATTGATGTATCCCATTACCAGGGAGAAATTGACTGGGACCAGATGGAGGCTCAAAATATTACTTTTGCTTATATTAAAGCGACAGAAGGTAGCAGCCATATAGATGATTATTTCTATGAAAATTGGGAATATATTGGATATACCAATATTTATGCCGGGGCTTATCATTTTTTCAGCTTTGAGAGTTCAGGAAAAACACAGGCTGAAAATTACATCAATGTTGTGGGAAGCCTTCAGGGTAAATTAAGACCGGCAGTTGATGTTGAGTATTATGGAAATAAAGCAAACGAACCTTTGGATTATGACATGATTAAAGGTGAATTAAAAGTTTTGCTTAAGACATTGGAAGAGGAATATGGAACAAAACCTGTCATTTACTGTACCTACAAAGCCTATAATGACTTTATAAAGGGAACCTTTGATGAATATGATTTGTGGATAAGAAATGTTTATATAACGCCGAATCTCTTTGTAAAAGGAAAATGGACCTATTGGCAGTATTCCGATAAGGGTGAACTACAAGGGATTTATGGGTATGAGAAATATGTGGATTTCAACGTATTTTATGGAGATCTGGATGAATTTATCCGGTACAATATGTTAAGGGATTGATCTTTATTTAAATACAAAATGAGGAGTTTTAAGATGAAAAAGCTTGCTGTTTATTTTCCGGGAATTGGATATACCTGTGATAAACCCTTGTTATATTATGCAAGAGATATTGCTTATGAAAAAGGGTATGAAGAATATATAAATGTAAGTTATAACTATCAAAAGAAAACAGAAAATGTGAAAGACAGAATAGTAGAAATCGGAGAGGAGCTTTTGACCTTGGCAGAAGCATTTCTTGAAGACATTCCTTGGGATGAGTATGATGATGTTTTATTCGTTTCAAAAAGCATTGGTACAGCAATTGCAGTTTCTTATGCTGAAAGAAAACAAATCAAAAATATAAAACATATTTTATATACCCCATTAGAACACACTTTTTCACATGATATTTGTAATGCACTTGCATTTATTGGAACGAAAGACGGATGGAGTGATGTATCTAAGATTATTGCTTTGGCAAAAGAAAAGAATATACCTTTAAATGTCTATTCTGATTGTAATCATTCCATGGAAACTGAGAATACGATTGTAAATCTTGAAATTCTTTCAGAAATTATGAAAAAAACAGCAGATTTCTTGTAAAAACCTTCTTTTTTGTAAAAAATAATGTAATATTACTTGAATTGTGATACAATTATATATACTTGAATTTATTAAGTATATATAATTCGATTGAAGAAGGTGATTGGTTTGAAAAGAAAAATAGCTGTTTTTTCAAATGCATGGAGTGAGAAAAGTTTAAGTGACGCGTTGGAAGGAATTAAAGAGCGTGCACAAGAAGAAGATTTTGATATTTTTGTCTTTTTGAGTCATGCTGCACCGGGAAATGATGCCAACGAACAACGAGAGGAAAAAAGAATATACCAATTACCTGATTTGGAAGATTTTGATGGTGGAATTATTTTTTCTTCAGCCATGAATTTTCATGATTTGGTTGAAGATATTTGGCAAAGAGCTCGTAAGGCAGGGGTACCATTAGTAAGTATAGGCGAAAAACTTGAAGGATGTCCACTGGTTGAATTTAATAATAAAGACAGTATGAAACAGCTTGTTGAACATTTAATTACTGTTCATGGAATAAAGGATATTGAGTTCATTGCCGGTATGAAGGATAGCGTTGATTCAAATATCAGAATTGAAGCAGCCAGAGAAGTTATGCAAAAATATAATTTAGTTTTGGATGAACCCAATCTTCATTATGGTGATTGGAGTGTTTTTGGTGCTATGAAAACTACGGCGGATATTATAGAAAGCCGAGAGGGAAAACTTCCAGATGCATTTATATGTGCCAATGACACACTGGCCATGAGTGTTTGTGTAGAATTAGAAAATCATGGATTTCATGTTCCGAACGATACAGTGGTTACTGGTTATGATCGTATTTATGATGGACAAATATTTGATCCGTCTCTTTGTACTGTAGGTCGTGATGACAAATTATCCGGTAAAATGGCGTTTGATTCATTATTGCTTGCTATCCAAGAACAAAAAAACGAAGATATAATTATTGACAGTGAATTTATTCCAAATCAAAGTTGTGGTTGTGTAAATTCTAATGCGAATAAACTTCGTTCTGATGAATGTAAAAGAGCTTTTTATAATAAAGTAGATTCACTTAATTTTGGTTGGAGTAACAGTTGGCTTTCGTCAAGAGTTTTAGATAGTAAGAATCCTAAGGATATTCGTAATAATTTAGAGGAACACTTTAAGAATAGTCATATGTTTAAAAATGGTACAGCCTTCATTTTAGAGGATCCAATTGCAAAAATGTACTTTGCAGGTAATGTTACCAATGATTTCGAGAATATTAGTTATTCTGAAGAATTAGAAGTTATGGTAGCAGTGGATCATTTTAATGTGATTGATAAAAGTAATACAATGCCACGTAAGCAAATGATTCCGGGATATAAAAAAATTGAAAATAATAGCAGATTATTTATATTTTTACCTATTCATTTTAAAGATCGTGTTTTTGGATATGCTGTAATAGAAGATTTCGTAGAAGGAATAGCAAATAGAAAGATTAAAATTTTTGTAGATAGTTTTAATCAGACAATAGACAAATTGAAACAAAATATTGCACTTGAACAATTAAATGCTCGATTACAGGAACTTTATACAAAGGATGCATTAACCGGGATGTACAATCGATTTGGATTTGCAACGATTGGTAATTTAATGTACGAGAATTGCAGAGAGCATGAGAATGAAATGATTCTTATGTTCACAGATATTAACAGAATGAAGCTGATTAATGACTATTATGGTCATTTGCAAGGGGATAAAGCAATTAAAACGACTGCAGAAGCCATTCTTGAATCAATTCCTGAAGATTGGATTGCTATTCGTTTTGGTGGTGACGAGTTTCTTATTATGGGACAAAGTAATCATGCAGATAATATTGATGCTGTTAAGAATAAGATTGTTAATGAGGTTAAAAATAAAGGAAAAGAAGCGCAATATCCATTTTATTTAAGTGTAAGCTGTGGATACTTAAAATTTGTTCCTGATTCAAATAAAACATTGGACAGTTATATAAAACAGGCAGATGAGGCCATGTATGAAATAAAGGCCTATATGCATTCCTGTGACCAGGAACTAAGAGATTTTGTAGAGAAGTGTAAAGGAAATACTTTAGAATAAATTTGACATTTTGATATTACTTGATGAGGTTTTTATGCTGAGGTTTGTATTTGTTATTTGTGTTTCTATTTTTTCTATTATTATTTTTTTATGGGGAGTTTCATATATTGAAAGACATGGAAGTCAGTATACTGAAGAATACCGATATGAAATAGCACAAAGAGTTGTTGACCGAATAAAAAAGAATGGTTTTATAGAAACAAAGGTATATGGAAAGGAAAATTTACCAAATACAGGCGGCTATATAATGTACTCTAATCATCAGGGAAAGTATGATGCTTTAGGTATCATATACGGACATGAAAAGCCTTGCACCGTGATGATTGATGAGAAACGTTCCAGGCTGTTAATTGCGGATCAATTTATCAGTTTAATTAAAGGCTGTCGAATTGATAGAACCAGTATAAAAACACAAATAAAAGCTATAAAACAGGTTACAGATGAGGTTTCTAAGGGTAGAAGATATATTATTTTCCCTGAAGGTGGTTATGAACATAATCATAATAATGTTCAGGAATTTTTGCCCGGGGCATTTAAATGTGCAATAAATTCAGGTGTTCCGATTGTTCCTGTTGCACTGATTGATTCTTACAAGCCTTTTGAGATTAATTCTTTAAGAAAAGTAACAACACAGGTTCATTATTTACCGCCCATTGAGTATGAACAATATAAAGATATGAAGACATCTGAATTGGCCGAATTTGTGAGAAAACAGATTGTAGATAAGATTGAATGTGTTATATAATATCTAACTGTTCTTATGGATTAAGCTATCTGCATAGGTAGCTGCTTTCATACGTCGTTGTTCAGTCATGTCTGCGTAATGCTTGGCGGTTGTTTGTACATTAGAATGTCCCAATGCATCTGCTGTTAAATAAATATCGCCGGTTGCTAAATATAGATTTGTACCATATGTAGATCGTAATTTGTGTGGTGATATTTTATTACCAACACCTAATGCAGCATTTGCATATTTCTTTATCATACGTTCCACAGCACTGACAGAAATTCGATTCCCTTTTTGTGAGAGGAAGAGGGCTCTTTCGGCTTCATCCGGATTGAAATGACTTCTGGCTGTATCAATATATAAATATAAAGCGTCTAAAACACCACTGCTAAGGTAAACATTTTGAATTTTATTACCTTTTCGTGTAACTAATATACAGCTGTTAATATCATTTATGTCTTCTAGGTTAATGCCAACAAGCTCGGATACACGGATTCCGGTACCTAAAAATAGCGTTAAAATTGCGTTATCTCTACACTTTAAAAAATCATTGTTATTTTTTTGACGATCTATTAAACCGACGCCTTTATCCAAGGAATTATACATGCTTTCTTGTTCTTTATCAGCAAGTCTTATAATTGGTTTTTCCTTTATTTTAGGCATATCAACGCCAATGCATGGATTATCCTCAAGGCGATGATGTATATTTAAGTAATTATAAAGGCTACGTATAGTTGATAATTTACGCGCCTTGGAGGCAGCTGAATTTGAACGAATTTGACCGTCATCTGTATGATAAGCTGTTAAAAATGACAAATAATCCGAGATATTTCGATAGGTTAATTTTGATAAAATATCCAGGTTAATATCGATAGGCTTTTTCCCGGAAAAAACGTGAGAATCCATGCATAAATAGTTAAAGAAAAGCTGCAAATCACAGGCATATGCATAACAGGTTCTAGGCTGGAATTTTTCAGAGGATAATTTATCATTAATAAAGTCCGTGCAATAATCAGGTAATGATGCAAGGATTTCTCTTGATTTTTCCAAATTACGAACACGTTGTTCATAAGAATATGTATGTTGCTTAGTATTTGCCATGGATTTTCCTTTCTATAACAGATTCCCTGATTTTGGGGAAGAACTGCTATTCTAATCAAAATTATAGCTAAAATGCATATAAACTATTATTTAACGGCGTTTTATATCTATCTCTCATTATACAAAAATCGATATATAAAATCAAGAGGTAAAAAACAGATATGCAGAAAATTCTAAATAGCCCCAGCTTAAAGCCGGGGCTATTTTATATTATTCATATATTACATATTATTGAAGCATGGATTTCCAAGCAATTCCTAAATCTTCCCATCCGATAGAAACAAGATATTCATATTCCTTCTTATTAGAAGTATAGAAATATTCTCCTAACTTAGCATTAGGATTCTTAACTCTGTAAGCTGCTTTATCACCATCTGAGTACCACGCGATACCTTCATCGTCCCATCCATTAGCTACAAGTGCATCGATTTCTGTTTTATTAACTGTATAGTAATGATCACCGGTTTTAGGATTGTATGCTCTGTAAACAGCTGCGCCATACTCAGGTGCATAGAATTCAATACCTTCATCCTTCCATCCGAGATTTACAAGATAATCCTTCTCGAATTCACTTGCTGTATAGAAATGAATACCATTATTTGGATTGTAAACTCTGTAAATAGCCTTGGTTACAATTTCTTTTACAGGTTCATTTTCTTCAACAGGAGTTTCTTCCGGAGCAGGTGTTTCATCCGGTGTCTCAGCAGGTGTTTCATCCGGTGTCACATTTGGTGTTTCATCCGGTGTCACATTTGGTGTTTCGTCCGGTGTTTCATCCGGTGTTTCGTCAGGTGTTTCATCCTGTATTCTAGGATCTTTTACTACTATATAATCTCTAAGCATTGATGTTGAATATCTGTCTTCAAGATCTTGATATACTTCATATTTTAAGAAGCCCTCCGCATTTTCACCATTTGTACTGAAGAAACATTCTGCTTTTACATCCGGTTCATAAATATAAAACATATAGAACTTTGTCTTTGAACCTACCCATTCATCTTTTTTTACAATATCGCCTTCTTTAAATGTAGTAAAATCTGTATATTCATGTAATACTTCAACAGTAATTGTTGCAGACTTATCACTGCCATCCTTTGCTGTAACAATTATTTGGGCTGTTCCATTTGATACAGCTGTTACTACTCCATCTTCAACTGTTGCAACAGCTGGATTATTTGATAACCAAGATAATGTTTTATCGGTTGCATCATCTGGGGTAACAGTTACAACTAATGTCTCTGTATCACCTATTTCCATTTTTAAATAAGTATTATTAACGGTTATATTTTCTATAGGTACAACTGGGTTACCAATTTTAAATGCCTTAACTGCAGTAGCTTCTCCTACAGTAAGGGATGCATAGTAATATCCATCTGCGGAAGGTGTTCCTTCAACTAACGTTCCTCCGGTGGTTGTATCATTCGAGTTAACTTTATAGAATTTAACGTCGGATTCAGATATATTTTCATCTGTTGCAGCGGTAAATGCATCTAAGTTATCAATACCGGAATAGTTCGGAGAGGTTGCGGTGAGGGTAAGGGATACTTTATTATCACTCAGTTCACAATTTCCATCTTCGTTAGCGCATGTTGCAACAATCGTATTCTTTGCTGTATCAGGAACAGAATAGGTGAATGAATGAGTATGTGATGGAGACAATTCTCGACTAAACACTATATCGCCAAACCAATCTACATATGCTAAATAATGAACGCTTTTAACCTGATTATTTTCAAAATCAACACTTAAATAGTCACCACCATCATAAGTCCATTTATTCTCACTTTCTATGAAAATAAGTTCTTGATCTTCTGAAACATGAACCTTGACAACCCAGTCTTCTAATTTTTGACAATCCTCATCCTCACCTCCCATCATTACTATAAAATCTTTAAATGACCTATCTTCGCCAAACATCTCACTACCACCCATCAGTTCTTCACTGACAGCATCTACTTTTTGGCACAATGCTATCTCATTTGCTGTTGGTTCGTCAGCTGGAGTATTAGCTTTAACATCAGTACTAATTCCCATAACCATAGAAAAAACCATAGTTGCTGTAACTACCATTGCAGTCAGTTTATTTTTCAAAAACTTGCCTTTCATTTTTTTCCTTTTGTTCATAAATTTTTGCCCTCCTTAAAAGTTATTTTTATCTATATAAACTTGTTTTTCACATGGTAAATCGGAAATAATTTAGTCCGCGGTGCCACCCTCGATTCCGCCTTCGGCTTCACCTCGTGTTCGCGCTGTCGCGCTATACATCCAAGCGCAAATATGTCTGCTTGTGAGCAAGCTCCCAGCAGCCAATTTGGCTTGTCTGTGCACCGCTCATAGTTTCGCGACTATTGAAATATTCCTTAACGATTGGGGGTTCATTTAGACATATATTAGTTAACCTATTTACATATCTGGATATAATTTTATATACGCTAATTATACGCATGGACGTAATTCCAAGACAAAAAAGTAACCGCCCCAGTCTGGTAAACTAAGCGGTTACTAAAATCGTAAAATATATCAGGCGAACCGTCATCGGTAGCACCTTTTTGTTATTAATATGATAACACCGCTCTCCAGTTATGTCAAAACAAATCTTCTATATTCAGTTTTTCCAAATGAAATAGTTTGGATTGTAAATAAATATTATTTGTTAATAATATACAATGACTATGTTGTAATTATACAGTTTTTCGCGAAAATGCACAAGATATAAATTGAATTATTTTAGTCCACACAACCCTATCATTTTTAATAGTGTGAAGTTAATAATAAATAAAAGCTACCAAACCATTTGGTCTGGTAGCTTTTTATATTACATCTGATCTAATAAATTAACCATTTCAACTGCAGATAATGCACAATCATAACCCTTGTTGCCAGCCTTGCTTCCGGCACGTGCAATTGCCTGTTCAATGTTTTCTGTTGTTACGATACCAAAAAGTACAGGTACTTTTGAGGAAAGTGAAACCTGAGCGATTCCCTTGGATACTTCATTACATACATAATCGTAATGAGAAGTATCTCCACGAATTACTGCACCAACACAAATAATAGCATCATATTTTCCTGAAAGAGCCATCTTCTGAGCTACAATGGGGATTTCAAATGCACCGGGTACCCAAGCAGCTGTAATATTCTTCTCATCTACTCCATGACGAACAAGTCCGTCTACGGCACCACCAAGAAGCTTATTAACGATGATTTCGTTAAATCTTGAAGCAACAATACCAACCTTCATACCTTTCTTTGCAACTACTTTGCCTTCTAATAAATTGATTTCTTTCATGTCTTTTCTCCTTTTCGTTGTAATGTATTTGAATTATTTTATCTACAAATTATAAATTTAATTCGTTAAAAATATGGCCCATTTTTTCTTTTTTGGTACGCATATATTTAATATCAAATTGCTGTGGTTCGATTTCTATAGCTACTCTTTCATTGATTTTTAATCCAAAACCTTCCAAGCCATATACTTTTTCAGGGTTATTGGTTAATAAACGAAGGCTCTTTACACCTAAATCAGATAATATTTGAGCGCCTACCCAGTATTCTCTCAAATCGGGTGCAAAACCAAGCTTTACATTGGCTTCTACTGTATCATAGCCCTGTTCCTGGAGTTCATAAGCCTTTAATTTATTGATTAAGCCAATTCCGCGACCTTCCTGACGCATATAAAGTAAAATACCCTTGCCTTCTCTTTCGATTTGTTCCATTGCAGATTGTAACTGTTCGCCACAATCACATCTTTTGGAACCAAAGGTATCACCTGTAAGGCATTCTGAATGAACACGACATAAAATATTCTCACCGTCCCCAATATCACCCTTTAATAATGCAACATGATGTTCGCCGGTAATATCATTTATATATCCAATCATTCTGAAATCACCATACTTAGTAGGTAATTTTGCATCAGCCATTTTCTGAACATGTTTTACATGAACATGGATATAATCCTGTAATGCCTTGATGGTAATATATTTTAAATGATATTCTTTCGCTAGCTTATATATATTCTCAGCCTTCATCATGGTACCGTCTTCTTCCATGATTTCACAGCAAACACCACATTCCTTTAAGCCGGCCAGCTTCATTAAATCAACTGTAGCCTCTGTGTGGCCATTACGCACCAATACACCGCCTTCTTTGGCAACTAGAGGAAATACATGTCCCGGATGTCTAAAGTCGCTGGGTTTGGCATTATCATCACAGCAACTCATCATTGTCATGGAACGTTCAGCGGCTGAAATACCGGTTGTTGTATTAATATGATCGATAGAAACGGTAAATGCAGTTTGATGATTATCAGTATTATTCTGTACCATTGCCGGAAAACCAAGCTTATTTGCAAGGCTGATACTCATAGGTGTACAAATCAATCCTTTTGCATATTTGGCCATGAAGTTGATGTTTTCCTGTGTTGCAAATTCACCGGCACAAATCATATCACCTTCATTTTCTCTGTTTTCATCATCAGAGACTAGGATGATTTTACCATTTTTTAAATCCTCTAATGCTTCTTCCACTGTATTGTAAGTAAAGTTTTCCATGAATTTCTCCTTTTAAAAATCTAAGTCTTTTAGCATGTCATAGGTTAAGGTACTCTTCTCTTCTTTAGGGGCAGGAAACATTAACTTTTGAACATATTTTCCTACGATGTCATTTTCTAAATTTACAAGGGAGCCTTTTCTCTTGTGCAATAATGTGGTTTCTTTCGCTGTATGTGGAATGATGGAAACCTTGAAGCACTTATGATCAACGTAAGCAACTGTTAGGCTGATTCCATCTATACATATGGATCCTTTTTCAACAATAAGCTTTAGAATTTCATCAGAAGTATTTATTGTAACCCAAACAGCATTTTCTTCTTCTTTGTATTCTGTAATTTCACCGGTACCATCAATATGACCTGATACGATATGACCACCAAATCTTCCATCTGCAGCCATTGCTCTTTCGAGGTTAACTTTGTCACCTTTTTTTGCATTGGATAAAGCAGAGCGTCTTACTGTTTCGGCCATAATGTCTGCAGTAAATCCGTCCTTTTGTAAACTGGTTACAGTTAGACATATTCCATTAACAGCAATAGAATCTCCTATGTGCGTGTTTTCTAAAACTTTTTTGGCTTGAATGGCAATTGCTCCCGAAGTACCTTTTATGGAAAGATTCTTTATTATTCCGGTCTCTTCTACAATTCCTGTAAACATTATGCCTCCTCCATTCGTTTCACGTAGGTTAATAATACATCCTGATCAATTTGTTTTATTGATTTTAAGGTATATAAAGAAGCATCCTGCACTTCTACTATTCCTTGTCCCTCTACCGGACTTTTGGCATCCTGGCCACCGAATATTTTGGGCGCGATAAAGACCTCTACTTGATTAATCAGCTTGTTTCTGGTAAAGGTATCGTTAATAATTCCACCGCCTTCTACCAAAATACTATCAATGCCCTCAGTGCCTAAATATTCTACTAATTTTTCAATATCTACTTCTCCATTTTTATCAGGTAAACATTTAACAGTTAAACCTAACTTAGTTAATTCGTTGGCTTTTTCTTCACAAGAATTGGCGCAAATAATATAGGTTTTATATTCTTTCGCTGTTTTAACAATCTGACTGTCTAATGGAATACGAAGCTTGCTGTCACAGATGATACGAATAGGACTTTTTAAGCCATCAATTCTGACATTTAACATGGGATCATCTTTTAATACGGTGCCTATACCAACTAGTATACCCATGTATTTATGTCTCATTAATTGAACTTCGTGGCGTGCTTTTTCACCTGTTATCCATTTGGATAAGCCTGCCTTGGTTGCAATCTTACCATCCATAGTCATGGCATATTTCATTACCATATAAGGTCTCTTGGTTGTAATATAATGAAAGAATACAGGATTAATCTCATCACACTCTTCTCTCATAAAGTCCTGAATGACCTCTATTCCATGCTCCTGTAAAAGCTTTGCCCCTTTTCCTGAAACCAAAGGATTGGGATCTCTTGAGCCAATCACAACACGAGCAATCTTATTTTCTATGATTGCTTCTGTACATGGAGGTGTTTTTCCGTAGTGACAACATGGCTCTAATGTAACATAAATGGTTGCACCTTCAGCTGATTCGGTCAGATGCTTAAAGGCATTTCTTTCTGCATGAAGCTCACCACATCTTTCATGATAACCTTCACCAATGATCCTGCCATCCTTTACAATAACAGCACCAACCATTGGATTCGGATTGGTATATCCCATTGCTTTTTTTGCAAGCTCTATGGCTCGTAACATGTATTGCTTCTCTGCCATTTAAATTTCCTTTCACATAAAAAGCCCTGAAGTTAAAACTTCAGGGCTAAACATCAAAAATATGATCATAGAAACATATCAATATGGATATATTGATACATTCATTTTGTTTCTTTCATCCAGACTTTCATATCAAAGATATGTACATAAAATGTAACTGTCGGCCTCGGAGTTTCACCGAATCTGCCTTACGGCTCGCGGGCTATACCGCCGGTAGGGAATTACACCCTGCCCTGAAACATATTTAATTTTCATTTAGAAGTATATGTGGACAAGATATCCTTTGTCAAGCTATTTCCTACTGTGGAAATATAATATCGCTATCTAATACAATAGTAAACGGTCCATCATTCAAAAGTGATACTTTCATATCCGCACCAAAGATTCCTGTGCCAACTTTAGTATCACCAATGGCGGTTTTACTTTGGCTTATAATATATTCGTATAACTCGTTTGCAAAATCTGTCTTAGCTGCATTTACAAAGGAAGGACGATTTCCTTTTTTACAATCTGCGTACAATGTAAACTGCGAAACCAAAAGTAAACTGCCATCTACATCAAGTAAAGATAAATTAGTTTTACCATCTTGATCTTGAAAGATGCGAAGATTCAGTAATTTCTGTAACATTTTATCTGCTAAAGCCTTTGTGTCATTCTGGTGAATTCCAATAAATACCAGAAAACCCTCTCCAATGGAGCCTGTAATTTGATTATCTACTTTTACTTCTGCAGAGTTAACTCTTTGTATTACAAATTTCATGGTGTATTCCTTACATAGTGTTATTTACTTTCGGATGAATCATTTATATCCTTATGCTCAACGGAGTTTGATTCATTTTGTTTGAAAGAAATAATAGTACTTGTTCGCGTTTGGGCATCATCCCATTTGACCGGAACTCTGCGAACCCACTCCTCTGCTCCGCTCATATATTTCATTCCGGATATAATTTCAGCGTTATGAACTTCATGATGTTGTGCTTTTGTTTTATTGATTTCATTAATATACTTCATTCTTTCGTCTGAATTATATTCATGAATACCTGCATCATCGATACATTCTATATGTTCATACACACTTTCTTCAATTGGTAATGATTTCTTAATCAAAGCACCATTAATAAAGGATCTTAAAGCAGCATAAATAACTGCAAATAATGGTACACCGATAATCATTCCGAATACACCAAAGATACCACCAAAGAAGGTGATTGCAAAAATAACCCAGAAGCTTGATAAGCCGGTACTATCACCTAAGATCTTAGGTCCAATAATATTTCCGTCAACCTGTTGCAAGATTACAACAAAAATAAGGAAATACAAGCAGTTCAATGGATGAAGTGGATCTACAATCAATATCAATATTCCGGAAGGTATTGCACCAAGGAATGGTCCAAAGAAAGGAATAATATTGGTTAATCCAATAATTAAACTTACTAAGGCTGCATAAGGTGTACTCATAATGGTTGTTACAATGAAACAGATCAAACCAATAATAAGAGAATCTACTAATTTTCCACCAATAAATCCAATAAATGTATTGTGTGTAAATCTCAAATTATTTAAGAATACATTGGCAGAATCCTTGTCTAAAAAGGCATATAAGAACTTTTTACCTTGAACAGCAAACTTTTCCTTGTTGGAAAGTAAATAAAAGGAAATAATAAAACCAATTACAAAGTTCCATAAAACCTTGAAGATACCAAATAAACTTGCAGATAAGGTTTTTACAATGTCTGTTGCCTTTGTAACAACATTAAAATCATAACCGGATAAGAACTCTTCTATGTTACCTGAATAAGTATCTACAAGGCCCATGACTGTTGTTTTAAATTCATTTTCGTCATTCATGAAATTATTGACCCAGTTTACAACGGTTTCCTCATATACATCATAGTTTTCAATAATCTTTTGAATACTCGGTACAATCTGGGAAATCATCATTCTGATCATCATATAAATCAATAAGAAAAATAATACGGTTGTTAAGGTTACGGAAACCTTACGAGTAAAGCTTCTTCTATTTTTTTCATTTTTGAATTTAATCTTGATGAAAATTTTATTTAAAAACTTCTTTTCTATAAAATTCAAAACAGGTGATAAGATATAAGCAAGAATAAAACCAAAAAAGACAGGCATTAAAACATGATATAACCCGGCAAAAATAATACCAATATTGGCTGTATTAAAGATTAAATAATAGAATAAAATACTGGCTGCAATAGTTAAGAACCCTGTAGCTCCCCATCGAACATATTGATTGTTCCACTTGATTTTCATGTTGCTGTACCCTCAGCTTTCTATAATTAAGATATTGAATATTAATATATAATTTGCTATAAATAATACGATATACATATATGTTAATCGTATAAGTGACCCATATTTCAATAATACTCTTTTTGAGTTTTTAACTCAATAGAATAATAAAAAATTTATAGATTTTTCAGAGGAAATTAAATGAAATTACAACAAGTTATGAGCCGCGTAAGAAAAGCGGTAGATGATTACAATATGATCGAGGAAGGGGATAAGATTGCCATAGGAATTTCAGGTGGAAAAGACTCTCTTGCTCTCCTCTATGCACTTTCCGGTTTAAGTAAATATTATCCTAAGAAGTTTACAGTCCATGCTGTTACTGTAGATTTAGGCTTCAATAATCTAAATCTGGAAGAAATAAAAAGCTTGTGTAGCGAACTAAATGTTGAATATACAATCGTAAAAACAGATATTGCCAATATTGTATTTGATGAACGTAAAGAAAATAATCCATGTTCCCTGTGTGCTAAAATGCGTAAAGGTGCTTTAAATGATGCTATGAAAAGTATTGGCTGTAACAAAATTGCTTATGCACATCATAAGGATGATGTTGTTGAGACTATGTTGCTATCGCTGTTTTACGAGGGAAGGTTTCATACTTTCCAACCGGTAACCTTCCTGGATCGAACAGAGGTTACGGTAATCAGACCATTAATGTATATGAATGAAGCAGATGTGATTGGATTTGTTCATAAATATAATGTCCCCGTAGTTAAGAGCCCCTGTCCTGCAGATGGTCATACCAAACGCGAATATGTAAAACAGGTGCTCCAAAACCTTAATAGAGAAAATCCGGGGATTAAAGAAAGAATGTTTTCTGCAATTATGAGTGGTATTCCGGGCTATAATATGGAATTACAAGATTCTGTCCTGAAATAAGGTCGCCATTTAATAGGTTATTGCTATATTTTATCTCCAGAATAAAATCTTCTACTGTAGCATAATGATCTTCATCATAGTACAGGTTCGCGATATCAGTTAAGGTGTCTCCTACCTGTACTTTTATTACTGTAAAATATTTATAATCATTGTGCTTTTCGTTTGTTGCATTGGCTTTTATGCCTTTTACTGTTAGACAAACAGTAATTGCAAAAATTAATGTCAGAACAGTTAAAAAGAATTTTCTTCTTCTTTCTCTTGCTCTTCTTTTTTCAGCTAAACGTCTTCTTCGTTCTCTTTCATAATTAGTATTGTTCATAATATATTCTCCCTTTTTGAAATCTTTTTTATTCGGAACAAATGTTCAGAACATCTGTTCTAAATGCATTATAGCGAACAAATATTCGATTGTCAACACTAAAATCGAACATATTTTTGGAATATATGTTTGCTTTTTGCTAATTGCTATGCTATAATTTATAAAAATGATAGTTCATGTATACTTATTATATTTAAGGAGAGTTTATTTATGGGATACGGTAAGATTACTGCTAAGCAGCAACAGATTCTTGATTATATTAAAGAAGAAATCTTAAAAAGAGGCTATCCACCGACTGTTAGAGAGATTTGTGAAACGGTAAATTTAAAATCCACCTCTTCTGTTCACTCTCATTTAGAGACCTTAGAGAAGAACGGATACCTTCGTCGTGATCCGACCAAGCCCAGAGCTATTGAAATCTGTGATGATAGTTTCCAGGCTGTTCGTACCGAAACAGTCAGTATTCCTATTGTAGGTCAGGTTGCAGCCGGTGTTCCTATTTTAGCTGAACAGAATATTGAAGAATACTTTCCGGTTCCTGCTGATATGGTACCTAAGGGGGAATCCTTCATCCTCAAGGTAAAGGGTGATTCTATGATTAATGTTGGTATTTTTAATGGAGATCGCATTTTTGTTCAGAGCTGTAACAGTGCATCTAATGGTGATTTGGTGGTTGCCCTTGTGGATGATTCGGCTACAGTAAAGACTTTTTATAAGGAAAAAGGACATATTCGTCTTCAGCCTGAAAATGATTCCATGGACCCTATTATTGTTGATGATTGTCAGATTTTAGGTAAGGTATTCGGCGTTTATAGATTTTATAAATAATATGTATAATATTTGCTTTCCTGGATACTCTAAAGATAAATATTAATGATTATTTGGAGGTGTTCTTATGGGAAGTAAGTTTTTAGATTGTACCGCTTTAACCTTAACAATTGTTGGTGCAATTAATTGGGGATTAATAGGTTTCTTGAAATTTGATTTAGTTGCATACCTGTTTGGAAATATGTCTATGCTTTCAAGGATTATTTATGGAATTGTTGGGATTTGTGGTTTATATCTTATTGGATTTTATAAATATCTTGGTCGTGACAATCGTATTTAAACAAAAAAAACGAAGGTATTTTTACCTTCGTTTTTTATTATCCTAAATTAAAGATTTTCAAGATCTACAGGCTTTCCATCTCTCCAAATTCTTTCTAAATCATAGAGAAGTCGATTTTCCTTATCGAAAATATGAACAATAATATCGCCAAAATCCATAAGAATCCAATTGGCTGTATTATATCCTTCAATCTGCTTAGGGTGAGCACCTGCACGTCCCAATGTCTCTTCTACATTGTTGGACATAGCCTGAATCTGGCTGATATTACTACCACCTGCGATTATGAAATAATCTGCAATCACAGAAACCTCGCTGATATCAATTACCTTGATGTCTTCTGCTTTTTTATCTTCTAATGCAGATATTGCAAGTTTTAACATTTCTTTAGATGTCATTATTTTAACTCCTTTTTATAATAATCATATGTTGCCTGGGTAACAGGGTCAATTACCTCGTTTGTATCTTGGAGATAGCTTAATGTTCCTTCCATTGAAAGAACTAGGGCTTCATCAATATTCTGAAAAGCTGCTTTGCGTATTTCAGACATTTTAGGAAGCTGTTTTCTGCCGGGTTCAATATAGTCTGCAATATAAATAATTTTTTCAAGCATACTCATACCGGGTCTACCTGTTGTATGATACAAAATTGCATTCAAAATATCTTCATCATCAATATCATAATCTTTTTTGGCCAAATACATACCTACTTTAGCATGTAATAAAGATGGTTTTTCGTATTCAACCTTTGTGATTTCGATTTTTTTCTTTTCACAGATAGAGATACGTTTTTCGTCAGATAAGCATTTGGCACAATCATGAAGCAGTCCTGCAACAATTGCTTTATTAAGATCAATATCATATACCATAGCAAGGGAAGCGGCAGTATATGCAACGCCCAATGTATGCTCAAAACGCTTTGCATCCAGTTCTTTTTCCATTGCTTTACGTAATTTCGCTATATCAGTCTTTTTCATTGCTTTACCCCAATACTCTATTACTTATATAGAGCTTCTTTTTCGATGAATTCTAAACAGGCATCAGGAACCATATATTTTATACTTTCCCCTGCTTTTACTTTATTGCGAATGTCTGTGGATGACAGGTCTATTGTTGGGAAAGAAATAAGTTCAATTCTACATTGAAACCTATCTTCTAATTCTTTTTTCTTGGCCTGCATCGCTGTATCATCGATTCCATTTCTATTTGCGGCAATTAATATACAGTTTTTGAATATTTCTTCAACTTTGTACCATTTTTCAATAAAAAACAGGCAATCCGCACCTACAATGAAATATAGATCTGCATCCACATATATTTTCTTTAATTCCTGTAGGGTTTCATAAGTGTACGTGTCACCTTGACGCAATACTTCTATATTGCTGCTGGTAAAACAGGGATTATCCTTAATGGCGAGATTTACCATTTCAAATCGTATTTCCCCCGGTAGTACATTATCGTTTTTCTTTAAATAGGAACAGCCTGTGGGTATAAAGATAATCTGATCCAAATCAAACCGATCCCTGGCCCATTGTCCTAACATAAGATGTCCGTTATGAATGGGATTAAAGGTACCTCCCATAATGCCTATTTTTTTCTTGTTTTCCATGAAATATCACCTATTATCTTGGTAATTCAATTTTAGGATTTTCTTTATCCGGTTTATATAATACTATTTTCTTGCCAATAACCTGTACAACTTGGGCATGTGCTCTTTCTGCAAGAACCTGCGCAATCTCATTAGGGTCATCCATACAGTTCTTTAATACAGCAATTTTAATTAATTCTCGTTTATTAAAGCTTTCTGCAATAGCTTCTGTAAATTCAGGTGTAAGACTTGATTTTCCGACCTGAAAAATAGGATCAAGATTACTTGCAAGACTCTTTAAATAAGCTCTTTGTTTGCTTGTCATAATGATATCCCTTTCTATTTATAATAATCAAATGCAAGACCATACATTCTTACGGTATCGCCTTCCTGGATGCCCAATGCTTCAAGCTCATCTAAGATACCGGTATCCTTTAAGAAATTCTGGAAGAATGTAAAGCCCTTTTCACTGTCTAAGTTAGTGTAACCAAGCATTTTTTCAATACGAGGACCTTCTACTACATATTCACCGGTTTCCTCGTTATGAACAGCTGTATAAGGTAGATTTCTATAACCTAAGCCCTCTTCTTCAGGGAAGTATTCCTGGTGGAATACAACAGGCTCTGTCTTAATCTCACCAAGCATTGTATTTACAGCATACAATAGTTCTTTTACTCCTTCACCTGTTACGGCTGAAATTGGAAAGATTTTGTACCCTAAAGGTTCAAATTCTTTTTTTAATTTGTCCAAAGGGTTTTCCTCGCCCTCCTGTAAATAAATGGAATCTATTTTGTTTGCAGCGATTACCTGAGGTCTCTTGGAAATGTCTGCATTATATTTTTCTAATTCTTTATTAATGGTGTAGATATCCTCGATTGGATCTCGGCCTTCTGTTCCTGCAGCATCAACTACATGAATCATCATCTTGGTTCTTTCAATGTGTCTTAAAAACTCATGACCAAGACCTGCACCATCGCTGGCACCTTCTATAAGTCCGGGAATATCTGCAATAACAAAACCATTTATATCATCCAAATCAACAACACCTAAGTTAGGATTTAAGGTTGTGAAATGGTAATTGGCTATCTTAGGTCTGGCATTAGTTACTCTGGAAAGAAAGGTTGATTTACCAACGTTAGGAAATCCAACTAAACCAACATCTGCAATAACCTTTAATTCTAGCTGTAAGGTAAGTTCAATAGCAGGCTGACCGGGTTGTGCATATTTTGGTACCTGCATGGTACTTGTTGCATAATGCTGGTTACCATTGCCGCCTTTACCACCCTTTAATACTACAACTCGTCTATTATCACCAGACATATCAATTAATACTTTACCGGTTTCTGCTTCTTTTACAACAGTTCCTTCCGGTACTTTGATCACAATGTCTTCACCGTCTTTACCGTGACAATTCCTTTTACCGCCTTGTTCGCCGTCTTCTGCAGCATATTTACGAATATGACGGAAATTAGTAAGAGTATTCATACCCTCATCAATCTCGAAAATGACATCGCCACCTTTTCCTCCATCACCGCCATCTGGTCCACCGGCTGCTACAAATTTTTCTCTTCTAAATGATACATGTCCGTCGCCGCCTTTTCCACTTTTGACGAAAACCGTTGCTCTATCTGCAAACATCTTTGAACTCCTTCCTGTAAAAGGTTGAAAAAAGGCTTCAAACAAAGATGTTTGAAGCCCGCATAAAAGTTAAATTACTTTCTTAAGGTTATTCCTGTTTGAGGATTGATCTTACTGCTCAACGGGATAAACAGAAGCCTGCTTCTTGTCTCTTCCTTTTCTCTCAAACTTAAGAACTCCATCAACCAAAGCGAATAATGTATCATCGCCACCGATACCTACATTAACACCGGGATGAATCTTGGTACCACGCTGTCTGTACAGAATGTTACCAGCCTTTACGAACTGTGCGTCAGCTCTCTTAGCACCTAATCTCTTGGACTCGGAATCTCTACCGTTCTTAGTAGAACCAACTCCCTTTTTATGAGCGAAGAATTGAAGGTTCATATTTAACATGGTTTACACCTCCTCGAATTTTACTAATAAAAATTTTTCACCATAGCTATTGCTCAGATCCTGTAATCCGAAAACCATGGCATCCATCAATGCGATGGACTGCAATGATAAAGTACCTTGAAACTCACAGGATAAAAATCCGGTGTCCTGATTCTGCTTTACAACAAAATCCTCATGGAATAACTCTTCCATACAATTCAAAGTATTAATAGTAAGTACTGAAACAGCACTACATAAAATATCAGGCTTTCCCTTCTTGGCATACTCAGCATGACCAAAACAATGAAATCCTATATATTCACCTTTATCATTTTTCTTGATTGTAACTGTTGTCATAATCTTCCACTAAAAATTAAGCATTAATCTTGTCAATCTTAACCTGAGTGTATGCTTGTCTATGACCGTTCTTCTTGTGGTAACCGGATTTTCTCTTGTACTTGTATACAATAACCTTCTTACCTCTTCCCTGCTCCATAACAGTTGCAGCTACAGTAGCGTTAGCTACATCAGCACCAACCTTAAGAGTAGAATCACTTACTGCGATTACCTGGTCAAAAGTAACAGTAGAACTAACTTCTGCGTCGATCTTCTCAATCTTGATCACATCTCCTTCAGAAACTTTGTACTGCTTTCCACCTGTTGCAATAATTGCGTACATAAGGCACCTCCTATTCACGAACCTGGGACTACCAGCGTTCTTTTACTCGCTAACTTTGGTGTTGTCATTTGGACAAACTTCTACCTAGCTATGCGGCATACCATGAAAGAATATCATGCGATTCCTTATGTGTCAATAGTTTTTAAACATTTTTTGCTCTATTTTTTTCGAATTCTTCTACATATTTAATAATAAGCTCTACTGTTCCATCAATACCAAGGACACTGGAGTTTAAACATAGATCATAGCTGTCTGCACGACCCCATTTCTTGGAACTATAATAATTATAGTAGCTCTGACGCTGCTTATCCTTCTTGTTCATCATTTCCTTTGCTTTATCTTCCTTTAAATCGTATTTTTCCATAATACGTTTAACTTTTGTTTTTTCATCAGCATAAATAAAAAGATGAACACAGTTTTCATATTCATTTAAGGCGTAATCAGCACATCGTCCTACAATCACGCAACCGCCTTCGTCAGCAATCTTCTTAATCGTATCGAACTGTGCAAGAAATACCTTGTGGCTAATAGGCATATCTACAAAGGAGGATGCATTGTAACCAAATGAATAGGTATCCATAACTAAATTATATAAGAATGAATTTGTTGGTCTCTCGTCATGATTCTGAATCATTTCCTCGCAAAAACCACTCTCTTTGGCAGCACGACTTAGTAATTCCTTGTCATAGCATTTCACATTAAAATGTTCTGCTAATTTTTCGCCGATTTCTCGTCCGCCTGAACCAAACTGTCTTCCGATTGTAATAATTGTATTCATAAATTACCCTCCATTCACCAATGCAATTGGATTTTTGTTTTTGTATAATAAAGTACAAATTATATTCTAATTATATACTTTATTGGGTAATTTTGCTAGTAAATTTTACAAATTTAATATCAAATTGTGAATAATATACATAATTTATTCTTCCATAACATCCAATAAATGCTTGAAGTATTCTGGCAGGGGGGCATTTACTTCCACATACTCTTTTGTGCAGGGATGAATAAAACCAAGAGTCATTGCATGTAAAGTCTGGCCCTGCAGTTTATAAGGGCATTTTCGCTCACCTGCATACAGTGTATCTCCTATAAGAGGATGACCTATACTAGCCATATGCACACGAATTTGATGTGTTCTGCCTGTCTCAAGGATACATTGAATATACGTAAAATTCTTAAAGCGTTTTAATACTTTATAATGGGTAACTGCCGGTTTGCCGGAAATATCATTGATTGCCATCTTTTTTCGATCAACAGCATGTCTTGCGATTCCACCCTTGATGGTTCCTTCGTCTTCGCTGATTCTGCCAAAGCATATAGCATGGTAGATTCGATGGATGGAATGGACCTTTAGCTGCTCGGCAATATCATTATGTGACAAATCGTTCTTACATATAATCAGAGAACCTGTTGTGTCCATGTCAATACGATGTACAATACCGGGGCGCATAACACCGTTAATACCTGATAATTCATGTCCACAATGATGCATGACGGCATTCACAACGGTTCCGGTATAATGGCCTGCAGCGGGATGAACGACCATACCCTTAGGTTTATTGATTACAAGTACATCCTGATCCTCATATAAAATATCTAAGGGGATATCTTCCGGTACAATATCCGGGGCCTCATTGGGGGGAAGCAAAAAAACAATTTCGTCCCCTTCACACACCTTATAACTACTTTTGACCAGGTTGCCATTTACAGTGACAGCCTGGTCCTTCATTAATTTTTGAATATAACTTCGAGATATGGTATCAATCAGATTACTGATACATTTATCAATTCGTTCTCCCTCCATCTCCGGAGAAACCTGAAAATGAAATTCTTCCATTTAATTCTCTTTCTGCTCTATGGATTCATCCTTTTTATCTTCGGAAAAGAATAAAATATAGATGCTTATTAAGATTGTTCCGCAAACAATATAAATATCAGCAACATTAAATACAGGAAAATGAATCAGTACAAAGGAAAATAAGTCAGTTACAAATCCATTAACAATACGATCAATCATATTTCCTATACCACCGGCAGCAATCATAATCAAACAGATTCTGCCAAAAAGACCATGTGGCATATCCTTAACTTTATGAAGGAAAAATAGAATTGCAAGCATAAGTATAATGGTTACAGTTAAGATCATTCCTTTTTGGTTTTGCATCATACCAAAGGCTACACCACGGTTTTCTACATAGTATAATTCAAATACATCCTTTATGATAGGAAATCCATCGGTGCCTTTCAGCTTCTGAACAGTCAATGCTTTTGTCCATTGGTCCAATAGAATTAATAGTCCGATAAAAATAATGTTAATACCATGATATATGATATTTTTCTTATTTAAAATACTCTTATTCATGTGCATCCTCTTCATCAAAATTAATTTCATTTACAGCATCTATAATCTCCTGCTCTGTTACGGAGGTGTCAATAAATGCCTTACCGATTTTGTTCAATAAAACAAACTTAATGGTACTGTTTTCCATCTTTTTATCAGATTTCGTAAGCTTTAAAATCTGATTAGCATCTACATTATCAACTGATATAGGAAGGTAGAAGGGTACAAACATATCTCTGATTTCATAATATTCATCCATAGAGATTAAATCTTTTTTGTATGAAATATAAGCCGCTGCTACACATCCTAAAGCGACACATTCGCCATGATACATAGTAAAGTTCATGTACTTTTCAATAGCATGTCCAATGGTATGTCCAAAGTTAAGTAAAGCGCGATCGCCCTTTTCTGTAGGGTCCTTTTCTACAACAAGACGCTTAATATTACAGCTCTTTACGATCATTTCCTCTAATGTAGTCATATCTCTTTCACAGATTTCATACATGTTATCAATTAACCATGTATAAAACTTGGCATCCTTAATAAGTCCGTGCTTCATTACTTCAGCAAAGCCTGAGAAGTATTGACGATCATCCAAGGTGGTTAAGGTATGAAGGTTCATATATACCAGTCTGGGCATTTTAAATGCACCAACCATATTTTTGTATCCATCAAAATCAACACCGGTTTTTCCACCGATAGAGCTGTCTGTCTGTGCAAGCAAGGTAGTTGGAATTTGAACAAAATCAATCCCTCTAAGGTAAGTAGCTGCAGTATAACCGGTCATATCACCAATAACACCACCACCTAAGGCAAGTAACAAATCTTTACGGTCAAACCCTTCTTCTATTAAGAATTTATATAATTCTTTAATCTGGTCAAGATTTTTATTTTCTTCTCCGGCAGGAATTGTAAAGACAACCGCTTTCTTAGATATTTTTGAAAGAATAGCTTTAACCTCGTCTGCATAGATGGGACCAACATTACTATCTGTTACAATACAAAGTCTTTTGTTTTCAGTTTCAAGGAAAGCAAGCTGCTCAGCTAAGCTGTCAAAATTATTTGTAAAAAATATATCATAGCAGGGCTTGCTATTAAAATTTACTGTCATAGACTGTGACATATTATTACCTCTTTTCATATATGATGATAGTTAAAAAGGAGCCGCCTAAAAGGCAACTCCTTGTAAAATCTTATTTTAGAGACCTGAATTTAATGGTGAATCAAAGGTGCTTCCGAATAATTCCTGGAAATCACCGGAAATATCTACACTGGAAGGAGTGATAATGAAGATGTATCTTGAAATCTTCTGAAGATTTCCATTAATTGCAAAACAAGAACCTGATGCAAAATCGATAATTCTCTGCGCAATATCAACATCCACACCTTCAAGATTAATTACAACTGCTCTGTTAGCCAAAAGCATATCTGTAATCTCTGTAGCTTCCTCAAAGGACTTGGGTCTCTTTATACAAAGCTCCATACCATTGCCTGCGGTAACTCTTCTTGTGTGCTTGATAGAAGTAACCTTATTAGGTACAGCTCTCTTTGCTGAGTCATCACTCTCGGTAGCAGCTTCTTTTACAGGAGAAAATAATTTCTTTGGTGCTTCTTCTACTTCGTTGTCATCATAATCGCCGTAATCATCGTCATCTTCCTGATCACCATTCATATTCATAAAGTTTAAAAACTTATCCATTACACCCATTTATTCATTCGCTCCTTTATAATCTCTTACGCCAAAAATATTTGTTCCAATTCTAATATAAGTGGCGCCTTCTTCTATTGCAATATGATAATCTCCGGACATACCCATCGACAACACACTCATAGAAACATTATCAATGTTTTCTTTTGTAATGTCAACAGATAATTGTTTTAATTTGCGAAAATATACACGATTTTCTTCAGGATGATCAGTAAATGGTGCTACCGTCATCAAGCCCTTAATTCTAACATTGGATAATTGGGCTATATCACGTACCATTGACAGTACTTCTTCATTACCCAGACCAAATTTACTTTCTTCCTCTGCAACATTTACTTCCAAAAGAATATCCATAACCTTGTTTCTTTTGGCAGCTTCCTTATGAATTGCTTCGGCCAGATGATAGGTATCCACACTATGAATTAAATATGCCTTATCAATAATATATTTTATCTTGTTGGTTTGTAAATGACCAATCATATGCCAACGAATATCCTTAGGACAAACCTCAAATTTGGCGGTTAACTCCTGGACCTTGTTTTCACCAAAGTCTCTCTCTCCTGCTTCATAAGCTTCCATAACCATTTCTACAGGCTTTGTTTTACTTACATCAATCAGAGTAACGGAGTTTACATCTCGGCCACACTCATTACATATTCTTTGAATATCATCCTTTATTACTTTAATATTGTCTGCAATCATTTTACGCCTCTATATTAGTTAGTAAATTAACTGATCTTCTTCAACGCTTTCAGCATTTAATACAATGTAATCATATACATTTAAACCATACTGAACATTGGGCTTTACAATGGAATATTCCTCGTTTTGATATAAAATATTGATTTTACGAAATTCGGCATAACCTTTGTTCATGTTATAAACACCGGTTAAGGTTCCGCGACGGCTTATGGTATATTTTTCCTGACCATTGGGCTTAATCAAATTCGTACCCAGACTTAATATTGAATTGTCCATGTAATATTCTTTATTTTCCTGATCATAATGATATACACCGACTACGACATATTCTGTATAAATTTGTCCGTCCTCGCCATAACGCTCAATCATAATTCCCTTATCATCACCGGCTTCATTAACGGTATATTCTTCAGGAATCAGGAAGAATTCCTTTTCTGTAATGGAACTGTTTGGAATCTTAAGTCCAACATCATCATGCAAAATCAATTCGATATCTACAAAACGATCAAAGGAAAAGGTACACATGGAATTGGTAAAGGTTAAGGTTAGATAATATGCATTGTCTGAACCCTGAATTAAACCAACCTGACCCCAGGATTCGTACTGATTCTTTAAAAATTTAACCTTGATGTACTCCTCTTCCAGCAATTCTTCTCCCAATTCCTTTTCAATGGGAAATACAACCTGCCATTCTTCACTGGTTAACAGCTTATAAACAGGATCACCGCTTGTAATAATATCCGTATTTAAAAGCTGTGTCTTCTCATACTTACTTTCATCGAAATCATCCTTATTGACCATCTCCGGTGTAACCTGTTCCAAACCGTCTACCCAGTAAGAAACAATTCCGGTTGACTGGCTATTACAGAAATTAATCATACTTGGAAGATTATTCTCTGAATTAATGTTATTGATACTTTCCATTAATCCTGAGTTAGCCAGCTTCATAACAGTACTTTTCATGGAATATTTGAAGCTGTATACATTTGAAAAGTTTTCAGGATCAAAGCCATGAGCAAAATCTACGATATCCGAACGTAGTTCAGACAATTCCTTTTCAGACAGCTGGCTTTCTCCTGTTTCAGCATTTTTTAAATAATCATTTAATTTACCGGTCTCATCAACAGTATAGATCAGGTTTCCCTTCGCTACACGTTCTCCTTCACGAGCGTAGTAATTAATATATCCTGCATGATCACTATTAACAATGACTTCTTCTCGTAAAGCGATACCTCGATAAGTATAGTTTGTTGCAAGAGAGCCTTCTTTTACTTCATAGGGAGACACATGGGTGGATTTAAAGGATAAAACAACCATAACAACTATATAACAAATGATACCAAGAAAAACAAAAAGACCAATATTTAGGTTGATTGGTTTTCTGTAATGAACTACATTTTTGTAACGTTCACCACGTACTGTACGTGTTTTATTTTTGTCCAATTTTCTTGCCATGCTCTCACCTCATTTCCTTTGTATTTTCTTCAAAACAAAAGCCTCAGACTTGCCGAGGCCTTGAAAACCAATTCGATTTTATAAGCTAATAATAATATCCTTTTTAATACTTTCAGGTAATTCTGATTCATCCAAAGACATACTGATTACAAAATCAATCTTTGTCTTTTCACTAATCTGTTCTAATTTTACAATTGCAGCTTCTACATTGCTATCCTTGATGCATGCAATATTTAAAAAGCTGTCTAAATACATCTGTTGTAAATCATGATCCTGTGAAATAATTCCACTGATAAAACCAGTAAACTCATCCGTATTATCAATTACATATTCTGAAACATCTATCAATCTAACCTTGTTGTTCAATTCGTACATATGCTTGGTACTTTTGTCCAGATAGACGATATCTCCGGAAATGTTTTTGATTTCTTCATTTACCTTATCAAGTAAATATTTTGTTTTTCCTTTTCCTTTGTTACCTACAATTAATTGAACCATATGGGTATCCTCCTGTAGTTAGATATATTTTAAATACCACCCGGTATTTAGAACAATAGAATATAACAAAAATAGTTTACTTACATGTATTTAATTATAGATGAAAAAGACCTAAAAAACAATCATTAATTATTGATTCCGCTTAACAAATTCGTCATATCTGCGTATAACGAATCCCCTGATTCAGATTTCAAAATAACCGAAATATAGGATTGACCGTACTGGTCTTTGGAAAGGAGAATCAAACAATGCCCTGCAGCAGCTGTCGTACCGGTTTTTCCGCCGATAACAGTAACATTTTCGGGAACACTTCGTTCTCCTCTAATATATAAATTAGTAGTTTTAATATTTAAATCTTTGGAATTGCCGGCTGCATCATAATATACGGTCTCATAAGTATTTTTATTGATGATTTCCATAATTGCATCATATTTTGTTGCTTCCTGGAAAATCAAATATAAATCATATGCAGAAGTATAATGCTCTTCATTGGTCAAACCATGGGGATTGGCAAAATGGGTATTGGTTGCACCAAGTAAAGCTGCTTCCTGATTCATAAGATCAATAAAATGTTCGGGAGTGCCACCTATATTCTCTGCAATTAACATGGAAATGTCATTGGCTGAATATAATAACAGTATATTTAAGGCTTGCTCTAAAGTCATGGTATCACCAGGCTTTATACCGCATAACTGCGCACCCTTTTCATTGATAATAACACTGTTTCCGGCAACAAGACGCTGATCCAGAGAACCATATTTCAGAGCAACAATAGCTGTCATAATCTTGGTTAAACTGGCCGGATTCATTCTTTCATGAACATTTTTTGCGTAAATTACTTTATTATTATCAATAGCAAATAAAGCGGCACTTTCTGATTTGGATAAATCAGCTGTAATGCTGCCACTTACATCCCCTGTTACCACGCATAAATCAGCTGCAAAGGTTGTTGGATAGACTTCAATATTAGGCAATCCAGTGCTGACAGCACCTAATTTACTGTCAGTTGAAAACGGAAGATCTATTTCCTCCTTACCACAACCTGAACAAACTAAAAGTAGCATACATAAAAACAGAGAGATGAATCTGTATTTATTATTTGTACATTTCACGCCACTCAAAATCTCCTCTGTCTAGGGACTTAATCAAGAGTTCCGCACTTGCAAGATTTGTTGCAAGGGGAATGTTATGAATATCACATAGCTTCACAACATTATTTACATCCGGTTCATGTGACTTCGGAGTCAATGGATCTCTCAAAAAGATAACAAGGTCAATCTGATTGGTTTCAATCTGTGCACCAACCTGCTGTTCTCCACCTAAATGACCGGCAAGGTATTTGTGTACATTCAAATTAGTAACCTCTTCAATCAATCTTCCGGTTGTGCCGGTTGCATATAATTCGTTTTTACTAAGGATTCCTCGATACGCAATACAAAAATTTTGCATTAATTTCTTTTTTGCGTCGTGTGCGATAAGTGCAATATTCACTCTAATCTCCACCTTTCTACATTTAGTTTCACTATACCACTTAATTAGACTGTAGTCGAACATTCAAAACAAAGCCAATACCAATATACAGACTTAATAAGCTGGTTAATCCATAACTTACAAAAGGTAATGTTACACCGGTATTTGGAATTAAGAATGTGGCTACGGCCACGTTTACAAAGCTTTGAAAACCAATCAATCCACCCATACCTGCTGCGATAATGGTGCCCGTTAGATCTCTTGCTTTTCTAGCTATATTAAAACATTCAAGACTAATCAGCGTAAAAAGAATAATTACAACTGAACATCCTTTAAACCCTAATTCTTCACCTATGACAGCAAAAATAAAGTCTGTCTGTGGTTCTGAAATAAAATTACCGTTTTTTACACTGTTAGCTGAGGTATTCTTATATCCTTTTCCGTCTAACATCCCAGATGCAATTGCAGTAACAGAATTTAACTGTTGATATGCAGTGGTTGTCTTGTAAGCTTCAGGATCAACGAATGCCAAGATTCGACCTCTCTGATAGGTGTCAAAGACTTCACTATCCGGCTGAAGTGCAAGCGATATAACAACAATAACAGCAGGTATCGCAATCGCTAAAGCACCTATTACAACCTTAATACTGATTCCACCGGCAAACATAATAACGCAGAAAAGCACAATTAATATAATACTGGTAGACAAATCCGGCTGTTTATAGACGAAATACCAAGGGATTACCATAAGTATACAACTGAGCCCAATTATATATACGGTATTTAATTTATCTCTATGTTTCATAATAAACTGTGCAAAGAATAAAATCAATAAAATTTTAGCTGTTTCTGATGGTTGAAAACGAAAAACGCCACCGATATCCAGCCATCTTTGTGCACCTTTGGAACTGTCACCAAAAAAATGTACAAGCATAAGTAAACCAAGGTTTGCAATGTACATAATCCAGTACAGCCTAAGGAGTACCCTGTAATCCAAAAAGGCAATAACAATCATAATCAGAGTGCCTAAACATACACCGATCAACTGCTTTTTTTGATCCGGTTCATGTGCACTTCCAACCATGTAGATTCCAATACAGGATAAACATAAAACATAAATTATTAACTTTAAGTCAAATTTTCTTAAACTTAAATCTTTAAACATTGTAATTCACATATCCTCATGTTTTGTTGTATTTTAATTCCAAAATCGGAATGTTTGCATATAAGCATGGTGTTTTGGAGGCTTTTATGGGATTCACCCCTGTTTTGCTTATTTGCACCTCCATATTTCCAACATCTATCATCATATATTTTGATATAACCAGAGCCAGTTCCTTCTTTATGACTTCCATCATTTCGGGGGAACAATTTACACGATCAGAAATGAGTAATATCTTTAATCTGTCTTTTGCTATTTCACATGACTTTTTTGCCCTTAAAAATCCAAACATAAGCTATCCTTTCTAAACTAACAAACTATTTGCATTATATATTGACGGGATGTTTCATTTTGAATACTTCAGAAATTTTAGTCCAAAACGAAAAGCTCCCGGTGATGGAGGTAATTGGAACCTCTTCTCCCATAATTCGTTTGCAAATATTTAGATAGGCCATGCCTGCAGGCGTTCCTGAGCCTACCAAGGGCTCGCCCTGGTTTGTAGAAATAACAATTCCCTGATCATCAGGTACAATTCCGAGTAAAGGGACAGATAATATATCCACCACATCCGTTGCGGACATCATTTCCCCCTTTTTTACCATATCCGTTCTCAATCGATTGATAATTAAGTCCTTTTGATCAATTCCATTTGCTTCCAAAAGTCCCACAATTCGATCAGCATCTCTAATGGCGGATACTTCAGGTGTTGTAACTATAATCGCCCTGTCAGCACCTGCAATCGCATTCTGAAATCCCTGTTCAATCCCTGCGGGACAGTCTAAAAGAATATAATCAAATTCTTCTCTTAGCTGATCTGTTAATTTTATCATTTGTCCGGGATTTACAGCGGATTTATCTCTTGTTTGCGCTGAGGGCATCATATATAGGCCCGGAATACGTTTGTCCTTGATTAAGGCCTGTTTTACTCTGCATATTCCTTCTACAACGTCTACAAGATTATATACAATTCGATTTTCAAGTCCCATCACCACATCAAGGTTTCTTAAACCTATGTCTGTGTCAATTAAACAGACTTTTTTGCCGGCCTGTGCAAGACCGGTTCCTACATTTGCACTGGTTGTGGTTTTTCCAACCCCGCCTTTTCCTGATGTTATAACAATCACTTCACTCATGATGCCTCCTTTTGACTGCAAAGTCTATATATTCCCATCATTAAGGGTTCATCATTGGTGATTTCGTTATGAATTTAGAAAATTACTTTATCTTTGGTAAGGGGATCAATTACGATCTTCTTTCCATCACAATGTGCAATTTGAGGGGTGATTTTATTTCCCCATTTCATCCCTTTTTTAGATAATTTATAATTGAAAGTGCCAATTGTTATTTCTTCAGGCATCATTTCAAGCGCAACAATATATGCATTATCATCTCCGCCGGCACCGGCAACTGCTTCGCCATAAAGACTTCCCATAACAAAAACATTCTTTTCGGAAATAACCTTACAGCCGATTTTAACATCGCCAAGAACTATGATATTTCCCTGTGCCTCAACTACTGCACCATTTTTTAAGGACTCTTCAACAATCAGTCCCTGCTCCGGCTTAGGAATTAAATCCAAGATTTTCTGAAGAGCCTTTATATAGGTCTTATTTGTATTTTCATCTTTACTCATAATACAAATAACTTCCAAATCACAATGCTCTGTAACGGTATCAACCAGCTGAACTTCCTCAGCGTCAGAAAGAATACGTCCGGATACTGTAAGCGCAACCTGTGCATTACCAAAAAAACTTCTGGATTTTTCCAGTTTATCGGAAAGTGTTGATAATATGGTATCATAATTCAAATCAGGATCCATAATCATATGTAAGCCATTTTGAAAATTTTTAATAACTACAGCTTCTTTCATCTAAATTGCCTCTCTATATTTCATTATTGGAAACACCATCTTCGGGTGTATCCGCAGTACCGTTCAAAATATCGTCTGCATCCTTAAGCTTGAAATAATAACAAATAATATCTTTGGTTGTCTGTGCTGCGTAGTCAGAAGAATATCCGAAAGGAATTCTGACAGTAATAGCAATCTGAGGTTCTTTATATGGCGCAAAACCAACAAATAAAGCATGGTTTGGTCTGGATTTAGTCTGCTCAGCTGTACCGGTTTTTCCGGCACATTCAATTTCCAGCTCACGGAAGTATTTCTTTCCTTCTACTACACGCTTCATACCAAGTTTAATGGCGGACCAGTATTGCTCAGGCATATCTACATGATTACGAATATCAGGACTATAATCGTATAATTTATTTCCCTGGGCATCTGTGGAGTGCTGTAATAAAGTAAGATCATAACAGGTACCACCATTGGCAATGGTAGATACATATCGGGTTAATCCAACTGCAGTGAAACTGTTAGTACCCTGTCCGATTGCAGAAGGAACAGGAAGCTCATCAGAAACACTGGGAGCATACTCCTCAATTTCAACCCCTGTTTTATCTGTCAAACCATATAAATCAGCATATTTAGCCAAGGTTTCCAAGCCTTCCTGGGCATTATAGCTTCCGCTTCTGGTTGAAAGCTTATAACCTACATCATAGAAATAATAGTTGCAGGAATTTTGGATAGCTCCTGTAACATCCAAATCACCATGTCCTACGTGCTTCCAACACCATGGAGAAGGTGTAATCTGTTTATACTGACCAACACAACGGGTCTTACTATTCACGGTAATAACACCTTCCATGAGTCCTGCGGTTGCACTAACCATCTTGTAAGTAGAACCCGGTGCCGCTTTATACTGGGTGGCGTAATTCATTAAAGGTCCGGTTTTATCGTTTAACAGCTTTGAATAATATTCCGGGTCTACAGAATTGGCCATCTTATTGTTATCATAACCGGGATAAGAAACCATGGCCTTTACATGACCTTCCATGTCTGTAATAACAACTGTACCGCTACATGGGTCCAATGCAAGCTGAGCAGGTGTGATTTCAAGGTTTTTAATACGATCAACCATAAATTGATAAGAAGAAATCTTGCCATCATAGAAATCCTGCACTACCTGTTCCGGAAGAATGACCTGTCCCTGTTCACAGATCAGCTTACAGATTTCTTTTCCTGTAAGGACATCGTTTTTGATCATAAAACGGTAGATCTTCTTTTGAAATTCTACATTATCAGGAAGCTGTTCAAATACATAATCTATGACACTTTTATAGATTTCTTCGGAATCCAAATACTGTTGTGGAAGCTTTAACAGGTCTGTATTTATCCAGTTCTGAGAAATACAATACTGCAAATATTCCTTCATACTGATGACTTCATCATTGGTCCAGGCAATATACATGGAATCCTCCTGATTTACAAGAGACATATCCAAAACACCATTTTTAATCAAAATGGAATTGACAATAAACAATTCATAATTCTGATATTCCAAAGAAAGATGGTTATAAGAGGTAGCACTTTGTGTCATTTCTTTTCGTAATTTTTCGTATACCCCATCCTTATAGCTGATATATTTACTGTACACGGTTCTCTCTGTATCAGTGGCATTTTCAGAAGTAAAATGACCAATATCAATTAAACCATTATTGATGGTTGCAAAATAAACATCATAAATGGGAATCTTAATATCACCGGCAGTTGAATTGGCGGAAGGATTGTATTCCTTCGCATTTATGATTTTATCGCTCAATATACCTGCAATATGCTGCTCCAAAATATGGTAGCAGGCAATCTGTAAATCCATGTCAATGGTAAGATATACATTGTTTCCGGCAACAGAATCTTCTCTTTCAAGAATACCAATTACCTTACCCATGTTATCTACACTAACTCTTTCATATCCCTTTTGTCCCTGCAAAAGAAGCTCCATGGATTCTTCAATTCCGCCTTTACCCACAATGTCATTCGTGCTATATCGTTCCGGGGAACCACCCTCTGCTTCGCTTCGCTCGTTAAAGTTTTTTACCTCATCGGCATCAATCTTGCCTACATAACCCAATATATGGGCAAAATATTTACTGTAGTTATAACGACGAATGGTATCTTCTACAATACTTACGCCGGGTAAAACATCGTTATTTTCCATCAACATGGCAACCGTTGTGGGCTGTATATCTTTTGCAATAATTGTTCCAATATATTTCTGATAGCTGGTAAGCTGCATGTTATATCGTATGGTTAAAACCTTTAAAAGCTCTTCCTTGGAATACCCCTTTCCAACGATAAATACATCCTTATCATTGCTGTCCTTTTCATATTCACCTATAGCAAACATAGATTTGCCACATAAATAATTAATGACATCCTCTACAGAGGAATTACGTTCCTGTAATGTCATTTTATCTATGGTGGTTCTTCCGTATACATCCGCCAGGAAACGTAACTTACGTGTACCCTCCACGTTGAAAACGTATTGATTATTTTCATCAAGAATGATATTAAAATCAGAAACCACATGATCTCCGTTTTTCTCAATCATGGTGATTAATAAACGAATGGTAGCATTCAAATCTTTATTTTTAGTTGTTGATTTTTCAAAAACGTCTTCGATTTTAACAGAATAAGCCAGTTCATCGTATGCAAGTAAATTGCCATTACAGTCGTAGATACTTCCTCTGGAGGAGGGAATATCTCTGGTTTTCTCTGTGAACAGCATAAACTTGTCCATGTATTCCTGACCATGTACAATCTGAAGATCAAAACATCTTTTCATAAGTACAATGGATAATGCCAGGAAAACGATTGTAAGAACTGTTAATCTGCTTGTTAGAAAATTGAAAATGTTTTCTCTGATTTTCTCAAACAAATTTTCTAGCTCTCTTTCTTTCAAACTCATCTAATCCGCGCTCAATCACAAGTAACAACGGATATAATGCACAGGTGATAATTAATGTATAAATCACTTCCGGAATAATAATATTTCGGAAATAGAAACCAAAATCAAATTTACCTCTTAACATGAATAAAAATACATAATTAAGCATACCATAGGATAAATCACTGGTAACAATTAAGGCCATGGGCAGCTTTATGTCTTCCGGATAGAATATTCTTGAGAAGAACCCGTTTAAAAATCCGATATACATAAATATTAGTGCCTGAAATCCAATGACATCGCTGAAAAAAACATCAAAAATTAATCCGGCAAAAAAACCGATGATTAATCCGTTCTTTTCATCACGCATAAATCCTATGCTGGCTGTTAATATAATCAGCAGATTAGGGACGATACCGCCAAAAGCAAGTGCTCTAAACAGTGTCGTTTGTAATATAAAGCATATTAATATGCATAAGGCATATACCAATTTCCTTAGCATTCGCTACTCCTCTATCAAATATTCCTTTTGATCAGTAATAATCAAAACCTCTTCTAAATGTTCAAAATCCACAGCCGGAACTAAAAATCCGGATTTGGTAAGGTTGTTGGAATCCTTATCCACTGTATCAATGGTACCAATTAAAATATTAGGTAGATATTTATCGCTAATATGGCTGGTAACAACCTTGTCTCCTACCTGTACCTGATCTTTACTATCAATTAACTGGCTGAAATGAATTACTCCGTCCTTCATGGTTTGTAAATCACCCGTAACAATCATTGTATCTGATACATTAATTGTTTTTGCAGAAACATTGGAGTTATCGGCTATAATGGAAACCACCTTGGACCAGTTGGGACCAACCTGTGTTACTCTGCCAACAAGACCACCACCTGCTATAACATTCATATCTACACAAATGCCATCATTTGAGCCTTTATCAATAATAAAGCTACTATACCAGTTGCCTGCATCTCTGCCGATAATTCTGGCACCAACCTTGTGGTATTCATCATACTGGCTATCAAGCTTATAGAGCTCTCTTAATCTGTTCAGTTCGTTTTTTTCCTGAATCAGCAATGTATTTTCTACTGTTAATTCATCAATTTGTGCCTTTAATGCAGCATTTTCATCCATTAACTGATTAATGGTCTGTACATCATCAAAACGATTGGTTATCCAATGTCCCATATTACTGAAGCCTTGCTGGAAAGGAACAATAATATAACCCACTGCTGTGTTTAAAGGACGATTAAAGATATTCGTACTTACGGTTGCAGCCATTAAGATTGTACATAAAATTGTAAGTATAAAAAGGAGATATTTACTTGGAATAGAAAATTTATCTCCGCCTTTTTTTATTACCGGACTCATCGATTCATCCCTTCAATTGAATATGCTAGGTTTTTATAGCTGTTATCTTGAATAATCTTGGCAAGACCAAATGCAACGCTATTTGCACCATTTTTACTTATATTAACATTTAAGTTTGTAATTTCGGCCATTTTCTCTTTAAGGCCCAATATTCCTGAGCTTCCACCGGTTAAATAAATTCCATGTTTATATATATCCGAACTTAATTCCGGTGGAATGCGTTCCAAGGTACCCTTAACCGCATCAATGATGGTATTAAAATGTTCTTCAAAGCATTTTACAATTAATTTGTTAGGAATGGCTTTTTCGGCAGGAAGACCTGAAACGATATCTCTTCCAAAAACAACAGCTTCCATATTTTTCTTTTCAAGATCACTAATGGACATTTTTACATTTTCTGCTGTTTTTCCACCAATTAAAAGATTATATTCCTTTTTTACAATGGCTTTGATGGAATCATCAAATTTAGAACCACCAATTTTTAATAGTCTGCTAAGTACGATACCGCCCTTGGATACGATTGAGATTTCCGTTGTATCATAACCGATATTCACAATAAAAAGCGCTGCCGGAGTTTTTTCTTCAAGTTCCAGGCCAAAGCTATCCGCTACAGCTTTATCAATTGCCATAATCTTTTTGGCCTTTACGGAGCTACTGCGAATCAAATCGAAAAATGCTCTTTTTTCAACTTCAGTAATCTCTGTGGGAACAGCCAGCAAAAAATCTGCATTAGAAAGCCTTCCCCTTTGAATATCGGTTAAAAGGTACTTCATCAGCTGTTGCATATTATTAATATCTGAAATAGTTCCAAAGCTTAAGGGGAAACTGACTTTGATATTGGCCGGAGCCTTTTCATACATATCAAAAGCATCATCTCCATAAGCATAAATGGTATTTCTGTTTTCTACTGCAATTACATTTTTTTCGACAACAATATTATCATCATTCTTGCTGTAGATTTTAATACTGCTTGTACCCAAATCTATTCCAAATACATTCGTAGAGAAAAACATAAAGATTTCCTTTCGGTTTAAAGATCATTGTGTTCTGCAAAGCTAAAGTAAACATTATCACCAATGACAATATGATCTAACAAAGGAATTCCAAGTAGCTCACCTAATTCACTGATTTTCTTTGTTGATTCATAATCACTTTCGCTAGGAGTAGGATCTCCACTGGGATGATTATGAAGCAAAACTATATTTACTGCTTTTCTGTGTAAGGCCTCCAAAAATATTTCTCTTGGGGGAACCAAAGACATTCTGACACTTCCACTGGTTATAATATCGTGACAGATCATTTTGCATTTGTTATCAAGACACAAAAGAACAAGACATTCCGTTTTTTTGTGTCTTAATTGTTCCATAAAATAGGAAGCAATACTGCTTGGAGAACTTAAGCATAAATTAACTTTCGTTTTTTGCATGGAAATACGCTTGGATATTTCTGTAATGCACAGTAACTTTACTGCCTTTACTTCTCCAATTCCCTTGATTTTTTGTAAATCCTCTGCTGTTAAATTGTAAAGTGTCAGCAGATTTTCATCCGTGCCGTTTAAAGATAGGATTTCTTCTGCCAAGGAAAGGGCATCCTTATTGGAAGTACCTGTTCGAAGAATAATTGCCAAAAGCTCTGCATCTGTTAAGCTTTCCGCTCCCATCTTCATAAATTTTTCATACGGCTTAATATGATTCATATAGCCACCTTTCTACTCAAAGAAAGCGACTTCTCCCATTTATCAACAGATATATTAGCACACTTGTAAGGAACTGTATACCAATTGAAATTTATTTATTTCGATGTTTTATTTAATTCTTCTGTAAGTTTCACCACATCCTTTGTCGAAACAAGACCTTTATTTACGAGGGATTGTAAAGACATCAAAATACCAAATTTGGCATGCTGCCATGTAAGACCGCCCTGGAAATATACAGCATAGGGAGGCTTGATTGGACCGTCTGCAGACAATTCAATAGAAGATCCTGAAACAAAGGCGCCTGCGGCCATGATAACTTTTGCATCATAACCGGGCATATCCCAGGGCTCAGGAGTAACATAGCTATCTATTGGAGCTGCGGCCTGGATTCCTTCACAGAAGGCAACTACACCCTCAGGTGTTCCAAAGGTAACTGCTTGAATAATATCATGTCTTGACTCTGTGCTGTTTGGTACAACCTGATAGCCTAATTTTTCATAGATATTAGCTGCAAAAATTGCACCCTTTAAAGCACCTGCTGTAACAGTCGGTGATAAAAATAATCCCTGGTAAAAGGAACTTAAAATACCTAAGGATGCACCAACCTCCTTGCCAAGTCCGGGACTGGTTAAACGGTAAGCTGCATTCTCTATGCACTCTTTTTTACCTGCAATATATCCACCAATTGGTGCAAGTCCACCGCCGGGATTTTTAATCAAAGAACCAACCACCATATCAGCGCCTACATTTGAGGGCTCCAGGGTTTCTACAAATTCACCGTAGCAGTTATCTACCATACAGATGACATCCGGTTTAATGTTTTTGATAAAGGAAATTAGTTCACCAATTCTGGAAACAGACAAGGTAGGTCTGGTCTGATAGCCCTTGGAACGCTGAATTGT
This sequence comes from Acetatifactor sp., assembly GCA_045616525.1. Classification (GTDB taxonomy): domain Bacteria; phylum Bacillota; class Clostridia; order Lachnospirales; family Lachnospiraceae; genus Acetatifactor. Next base: position 71,750 of record JAZLGY010000095.1, read on the forward strand.
AACTAATTTTGTCTTTTCATTGATTGCTTTCTTGATATTTTCATAATCAAAAGAACCATCCTGAAGTAAATCAACCTGTTTGTAGGTAATCCCATATTCAGCAAGAGAACCCTTGGAAGATCTAATACCAATGACTTCCTCCAGGGTATCATAGGGCTTGCCTACAGGGGAAAGCAATTCATCCCCCGGTCTTAAATTACTCATTAATGCAAGGGCAAGGGCATGGGTTCCACAGGTAATCTGTGGGCGTACCAATGCATCTTCTGTACCAAAGATACTTGCATATACCTTTTCGAGAGTATCCCTGCCAATATCGTTATAACCATAACCGGTAGTACCAAGTAAGCATGCCTCTCCTACTTGATTTTCCTGCATTGCCTTCAGAACCTTTAACTGATTATATTCAGCATTCCGGTCAATATTTTCAAAACGCTCCTTCAAAGACTTTAATACAGCCTCTCCAAAGTCATATACTTCAGAGCTGATTTTCATTGCATTATAATATGATTTTAAATCCATTTTAATTCCTTTCCAGAATCCCTTTTTCCCTGCAAAGAGATAATATATATTCTAATATCTTATTTTTGTCATAATCAAACCTTTGTTTATCCAGCCAGCAGACATCTTTTTCTCTTCGAAACCAGGTAAGCTGTCTTTTGGCAAAATGACGTGTTTCTTTCTGAATCAGTTCCTTGGCGTCCGTCAGGCTCATTTCTCCGTCCAGAGCTTTTAAAATTTCTTTATAACCAATTCCCTGCATAGAAACCATATCCTTATGATAACCTTTGGCTTTTAATCCTTTGACTTCTTCAACCAGACCCTGTTCAAACATAATTTCCACACGTTTGTCTATATTTTTGTAAAGCTTTTCTCTATCATCGTTTAAAACAAAGTATAAAGAATTATAAGCAGATTCTTTTTCCTTTTCTACTTCATTATGTTCTGAAATAAGGTTCCCTGTCTGATGGTAATATTCTAAGGCGCGAATCGTTCGTTTTACATTATTTTGGTGTATTGCTTCGGCTGATTTTGGATCCACTTCCTTTAGCATTTCATGTAAAACTTCAGGTCCTTTTTCAAGGGCAAGCTTTTCTAATTCTTCTCTGTAAGAGGTATCAGCGGGATTTTCCGTAAAATCAATATCTCTTAATACTGCCTGAATATAAAAACCTGTTCCACCGGTTAAGATAGGGATTTTTCCTTTTGCATATATTTGTTCCAGAGCTTCCTTACATTTTTCCTGAAAAAACATAACGTTAAATTCATCTTCCGGATTCAAGATATCAATTAAATGATGCGGAACCCCATCCATTTCTTCCTGGGTAATCTTGGCACTGCCAATATCCATTCCACGATAAACCTGCATAGAATCAGCAGATATAATCTCACCATTTATGGCCTTGGCCAGAGAAATAGATAAATCAGTTTTTCCAACAGCTGTGGGCCCTGTTAATACTAATAAAGGTTTCTTATTGGTCATCGTTTAAATTTTTTCTCCATTTCATATTTGGATACAGAGATAATAGTTGGTCTGCCATGGGGACAGTTATAAGGATTCTCCAAGGTTAATAGCTCATCAATTAACTTGTGGGCTTCTTCGAAGCTTAATGTGTTATTTCCCTTTACGGCAGCCTTGCAGGACATAGAAGCGATTTTATCGGTAATAACACGCAAATCTCCCTTGATGCCCAAATCCGCAAGCTCGTCTAAAACCTCTATAAACAATTCCTTTTCATTGCAGCCATATAAATCAACGGGTACAGCTCGGATTGTATATTCTTTGCCTCCAAAAGGATCTATTTCATAGCCTAAGCTTTCAAAAACATGAGCATATTCAAGATAGGTTCGCTCTTCAAGTCCATTTAGGCTTACTACCATAGCCGGCATTAAATTTTGACTGACCACATTCTTTTCATGATATTGCTTCATGAATCTTTCGTATTTTACCTTCTCATGAGCAGCATGCTGGTCAATAATCAAAAGCTTTTGATCATATTCAATCATCCAGTAGGTATCGAAAACCTGTCCGATGATTCTAAAATCCTTTCTGTTTTCCGGTGTTAATACTTTTTCGTCAAATAAATTTTGCTGTGTATATTCTTCGATTTCCTCACGTACCTTTTTGTAAGCGACCTCTTCCTTAACAACAAATTCCTGTTTTCTGTTTACTTCAAAGGGTTCCGGCGCTTTTACCGGGTGATTTTCTTTGGGCTCTTCTTTCACACTAACCGGCACAGTCAATGTTTGAACAGTTTCGTTGACTGCACCAGTCACAGATTTGGCTATAGGTGCAACCGACACATCCACATATCTCTTCTCTTTTAAACTTATGGTAGACTGCAGAGAAGGATTTGCAACCGGGATTTTCTCTCCCTGAAAGCTCACAGAGGGAATCATCTCTTTGTGAGTTAATTTATAGGCTACAGCTTCACTTAATAATTTAAAAATGCCTGGTTCATCCTGGAATCGAACCTCCATTTTGGATGGATGCACGTTAACGTCAACCTTGCTCAAATCATTTAAGGTAATTTCAAGAAAGCATAACGGGAATTTATGCTGCATCAAATACTGTCGAAAACCCTCTTCCACCGCTTTGGATAAGAGCATGCTCTTAACATATCTTCCGTTTAAAAAGAAAATTTCAAAATTACGATTGGATCGAACAACGGAAGGGGTTCCTAAATATCCCTTTATTGTAAGATCTTCATTTTCCACCTTAAATGGCACCAGGTTTTTAACAAAATCCTTACCATAGATTCGATAAATCACTTCTTTGATATCGCCATTGCCGGAGGTGTAAAATCTAGTCTGATTTCCCAAAATAAATTTCATGGCAATATCAGGCCTTGATAATGCCAAATGCTCCATTAAATCAGTAATTGCACCGCCTTCTGCAGCCGGACTTTTCAAAAATTTCTTTCTTGCAGGGGTATTAAAGAATAGGTTTCGAATTAAAAAGGTGGTACCATTGGGTGCACCAATTTCTTCAAAATTGACTTCTTTTTCTCCTTCCATTATGAGGTGGGAACCTGTTAGGGAATCTGCAGTTTTTGTAATCAGTTCTACCTGTGATACCGCACAAATACTGGATAATGCTTCCCCTCGAAAGCCCAGAGAGGAAATATGACTTAAATCATCTGCATTTTGAATCTTACTGGTTGCATGTCGTAGAAAAGCCTTACGAATCTGGTCTTTTTCTATACCATGTCCATTATCTGTAATGCGCATGAAGCTAATACCACCCTCTTTAATCTCAACGGTAATAGAGGTGGCTCCGGCATCTATAGCATTTTCTACCAATTCTTTTATTACACTGGAAGGTCTTTCAACTACTTCACCTGCCGCTATTCTGTTTATGGTCGCACTATCAAGTACTCTAATTTCAGGCATATTTTATCCTTTCCAGCGATTCTTTAACTTGTTTTGCAAACGATACAAAGCATTCATGGCATCTAAGGGCGTCATGGTTTGAATTTCAAGTTCTGTAAGCTCCTTTAATACATCCTCATCAGTGGTAGTATCAAAAAGAGAAATCTGTGCCAAATCAACTTCATCATATTTTTTCTTTTTTACAGGTGCATCAGAAGTCTTATTCTCTACAGTAATTCCTTGTATTTTTTCCGTAATATCATGATCAGAAAGCTCTTTTGCAATCTCCTTTGCTCTGTCAATAACCATATCCGGAACACCGGCCAGCTTAGCAACCTGAATACCATAGCTTCGGTCAGCGCCGCCATTGATGATTTTACGAAGGAACACGATATCATCACCATCTTCCTTAACTGCGATACAGTAATTATTTACATTGCTTATTTTACCTTCCAATTCAGTTAATTCATGATAATGTGTTGCAAACAATGTTTTGGCACCTAAAAGCTTCTTGTTGCTGATGTGTTCTACAACAGCCCATGCAATACTTAACCCATCAAAGGTTGAAGTTCCGCGTCCAATTTCATCCAGAATCAGCAAACTGTTTGATGTAGCATTTCGAAGTATATTAGCCACCTCATTCATTTCAACCATAAAGGTAGACTGGCCACTGGCGAGATCATCACTGGCACCAACTCTTGTAAATATTCGGTCAACCACACCGATATTGGCTGATTTCGCAGGAACAAAGCATCCTATTTGTGTCATCAGAACGATTAATGCTGTCTGACGCATATATGTAGATTTACCGGCCATATTAGGACCTGTAATAATGGAAATCAAATGATTGCTATTATCAAGATAGGTGTCATTGGAAACAAACATATCATTCTGTGTCATCTGTTCAACAACGGGATGACGGCCCTCTTTGATATCAATAATGCCCTTTTTATTAAGCTTAGGTCTTACATATTGGTTTCTCTCTGAAATATAAGCAAGGGATGCAAACATATCAAGATTTGCAATGGCCTTGGCAGTTTTCTGAATACGTTCGATTTCAGAAGCGATTGCATTTCTGATTTTACAAAACATATCATATTCCAGGGTTGAAAGCTTATCTTCAGCATTTAATATAGTATCCTCCAGCTCCTTTAAACGCTGAGAAGTATATCGTTCCGAGCCGGAAAGAGTTTGTTTACGAACGTAATCTTCAGGTACCAAATGCTGGTAGGAATTGGTAACATCAAAATAATAACCAAATACTTTATTATACTTAATCTTTAGATTTTTGATACCGGTTCTTTCTTTATCATTGTTTTCCAGCTCCTGGAGCCAATTTTTTCCTTCTGTTTTGGCCTTTCTTAATGTATCAATATCCTGATCAAAGCCATCCTTTATAATTCCACCCTCACGAATAGAAATAGGAGGTTCCTCATCAATGGATTCTCCAATTAAATGATATAAATCAGATAAGGAATCTAAATCTCTGTCGATATTTTCAAAAATCTCCCCTTTTAAATCGCGTAAATTCTCTTTGATACTTGGTAAATACTCCAAGGAATTACGAAACGCAAGTAAATCTCTGGGATTCGCTGTTCCGTAGGTAACCTTACATAATAATCGTTCTAAATCATAAATAGGATTTAAACATTCACGAATCTCAGCATTTACCATGGGATTTTTACAAAGGCTTTCCACTGCATCTAATCTTTTTTCAATCTCATCTGCATTTGTCAGAGGCTGCTCAATTGCTCTACGTAGAGTTCTTCCACCCATAGCTGTTTTTGTTTTATCCAAAACCCATAAAAGAGAACCTTTTTTCTGCTTTTCGCGTAAGGTTTCTGATAGCTCTAAGTTTCTTCTGGTAGAACTGTCAAGCAACATGTACATACCGGTGCTATACGAAATGATCTGTCTGATATTGGATAAATCAGTCTTTTGAATATCACTTAAATAATGTAAAATCGCCCCCACAGATATAGTACCGATAGGATAACTGTCAAGTCCAAGACCTATCATACTGTTTACCTTAAAATGCTTAAAAATCCACTGTTTACATGAGTTATCATCAAAATAATAGGGATCAATTGCACTTACCGCTATACCAAGTCGATTTCTAAAATCTGAAAAATCTAAGCCGCACATTAAGAAGCTTTCATTACATACAATCTCCTTGGGTTCATATTTCATCATTTCATCTACAAATTTCTTGGTATCATCCACTTCAGTTAAGAAAAAATCACCTGTTGTGACATCACAGATTGCCATACCAATTCCATTAGAGGTATAGGTCACGCACATAAGATAGTTATTTTTATTTTCATCTAAGCTTTGGGTACTTAAATTGGTACCTGGCGTAGCTACTCTTATGACCTCTCTCTTTACCAGACCTTTGGCAAGCTTGGGATCTTCCACCTGTTCGCAAATAGCAACCTTATACCCATTCTTTATGAGTTTATCCAAGTATGTTTCCATAGCATGGTAAGGAACACCACACATAGCCACTCTGTCCTCTAAACCGCAGCTTTTGCCTGTTAAAGTGATTTCCAGGGTTTTGGATGCATTCATGGCATCCTCAAAGAACATTTCATAGAAGTCCCCCAGTCTGTAAAATAAAATACAGTCCGAATATTCTTCCTTGGTTTCCAGGTATTTTTGCATCATTGGGGTTAAAGCCCCTCTATCAATGTTTTCAACTGATTCAATCATGTTTTTTCCTCAAATATTTGTTATTTCGTAAAATTTTACAACAAAATCAGACACAATATTTCGTGTGCCGTTCATATCATACCACTAAATACCTTATTTGTAAATTTTATGTTGCTTTATAAAGGAAGGATTGTTAAACTAATTACAGTTATTTTAATTACCAGAAAGTGAGATAAAATTATGCAGGTTAATGAGGTTGGCTTTATTGGTCTGGGACTCATCGGAGGCTCCATTGCCAAGTCTATTAAAGCCAATATAAAAGGTGTAAAAATCACCGCTTATGATATTCATGAAGAAACTTTAAAAACCGCTGTACAAGAAGGCATTGTAGATATTGCAGCAGACAAAATAGATGTAAGATTTTCTAACTGCGACTATATCTTCCTTTGTGCTCCTGTACAGAAAAATGATAATAATTTGATGTATTTAAAATCGATTATATCAGAAAACTGTATTATTACTGATGTGGGAAGTGTAAAAACCGACATTCATCATCACGTCATCGAAATGGGATTAGAGGACTTCTTTATAGGTGGCCATCCCATGGCAGGAAGTGAAAGATTCGGATATATCAATTCTAAAGCGAAGCTTTTGGAAAATATATATTATATTCTTACCCCAACTTCAAAAACAAGTGAAGACAAACTCAATAATTACAAGGAACTGGTTAATGCCATGGGAGCGATTCCTTTAATCCTTGACTATGAACAGCACGACTTTTTTACCGCCGGTATCTCTCATTTACCACATGTAATTGCCGCATCTTTGGTAAATCTAGTGCGTGATAATGATTCAAAAGAAGGTATTATGAAGCTGATTGCAGCCGGTGGCTTTAAGGATATCACTCGTATTGCTTCCTCTTCCGCTACCATGTGGCAGCAGATTTGTCTGACCAATACTGAAAATATTAAGGATCTATTGGATAAATATATTGCATCCTTGACGAATATTCGTAGTGACCTTGAAAAACGTGACGCAGATAAGCTCTATAGTTTGTTTGATGAAGCCAGAATCTATCGAGAATCCTTCATTAATGCATCCAGTGGTCCTATTAAACGCGTATATGCATTTACCATCGACATTGATGACCGTCCGGGTATGCTTGCTCAGGTTGTATCTACTCTTGCATTTAATAGTATTAATATAAAAAACATTGGTATTGTACATAATCGTGAATATGAGGAAGGTGTTCTTAGAATCGAATTTTATGATGAAGAATCCGAGGCGAAAGCAAAAGAACTACTGAATACTCCACAATTTATGATACATGAAAAGAAAATGTAAAAAAGCCCGCTAGTTCATCTAGCGGGTTTCTTTGTAATATAATCCTTCGTTTTGAAAAATCTTCCATTTTTTTAGCAATTTATAAATAAGATACATCATGAAGAAGCCGGTAATGCCCCCTGAAGTATCAAGGAGAACATCCATGAAGTTTCCGCTTCTTCCAGGAATAAATAACTGGTGTATTTCATCAAAGGCAGCAGAAAGAAAAACCCAGATGGTTGCAATAAATAACTGTGGTTTCAACTTATATCGAATATTAAACAAAATAATAGATATAAGGCTTCCCATTATAGCATACTCTGTAAAATGGGCCAGCTTTCGAATAGGATGTTCAAAATAGGCTGCAATGGATTCCATAACCTCTTCTGTCCAGTGTTTACCGGCTATTTTGTTAAAAAAATCCGTACACATCATAGTAATTTTAAAGCTTAATGAGGAAGATTCTTCTCCATCCTGCTCAGAAAATCTAAATATGAAACTATATAGTATTATCAATAAAATGGCAGCCACAATAGTAACTGCCATTTTTTTAATATTAATATTTCGAAACATTATTTGGATTCACTTTCTGTTATTGTTTCATATACACTGATTCTGGATGCATCCAATTCAGACATACCAACAAAAATAGCACCATAATGGAAGCTTTGAGAGTCCTTCATTTCAATTCTGACAATCTGTAAGAAAGCGTGAATTACTTCCTTGGTCCAAATGGTTAAATATGTTTCATAAACAGCACCAATATCGAGCTTTTCCAGGCTGCTGAAGCCTACACCTGTTCTGGAAACATCTGTAATATCAATAACAACTGCATGCTTCTCATCTGAATCCAAACGCTTAACCATAAGCTTAGCCTCAAGATCCATACGTTTATTTCTTCTTCTGTCTTCCATTATTTGCCTCCCAATATTTCAATTGATTTCAATACAAATAAATACAATATTATTTTATTAGATTTAGAGATAAAAGTCAATCAAAGCTAGTTTTCATTATTAATAAACATTGCATCTCCAAAACTGAAAAAACGATATCTTTCCTTGATGGCTTCCTCGTAAGCATGTAGTACATTTTCTCTTCCTGCAAGTGCAGAAACCAGCATCACCAAGGTGGATTCCGGTAAATGGAAATTGGTAATTAAAGCATCCAAAATCTTGAATTCATAACCGGGATAAATAAAGATTTCGGTGTTGCCACAGCCTGCTTCTAAAACACCTTTTTCTCTGGAGGCACTCTCCACTGTTCTACAGCTGGTTGTTCCTACACAGATGACTCTTCCGCCATTTTTCTTGGTTTCATTAACAAGCTTTGCTGTTTCTTCTGTTACTTCATAATACTCAGAATGCATATGATGATTTAAGACATTGTCTTCCTTCACAGGACGAAATGTTCCCAGACCTACATGCAATGTCACATATGCGATATTAATCCCTTTTTCTTTGATATTTTCAAGAAGTTCATTGGTAAAATGTAAGCCTGCAGTAGGTGCTGCCGCAGAACCCTCATATTTAGCATATACGGTCTGATATCTGTTTTTGTCCTGTAATTTATGAGTGATATAAGGCGGAAGCGGCATTTCCCCAAGCTGATCCAGCACTTCTTCCCAGATTCCTTCATATTCAAATCGAATCAGACGGTTTCCTTCGTCTACTGTTTCCAATACTTCAGCTTTTAATATTCCGTTTCCAAAGACCAATCGACTTCCGGGTTTACATTTTTTGCCGGGTTTTACAAGGGTTTCCCAGATATTTTCTTCTTTTCTTTTAAGAAGTAACACTTCTACATGTCCGCCGGTGCCTTCTCTTTCTCCCAAAAGTCTTGCCGGAATGACCTTGGTATTATTTAAAACCAAACAGTCTCCGGGCTTTAAGTAATCAATAATATCCTTAAATATTTTATGCTGGATTTCACCACTTTTTCTTCCTAAAACCAAAAGCCTAGAGCTTGAGCGGTCCAAAAGGGGATCCTGTGCTATTAATTCTTCCGGTAAATCAAAATAAAAATCAGATTTTTTTAATACTGCATCCTGCATCTTAAATATCTCCTAAACCTTCTGCAAATGCTTTATATCCTTTGTATGCTTCATAAATATCAGCTTTACTTGTTGCTTCCCAAGGTGCGTGCATATTCATAACAGCTACGCCGCTATCAATAACATTCATGCCATATAAAGCAAGGATATAGGCAATGGTTCCGCCGCCGCCCAAATCGACCTTGCCAAGTTCGGCTGTCTGATAATTTACACCCTTTTCATCAAAGGTCTTTCTAAGATATGCAAGATATTCTGCATTGGCATCATTACTGCCACTTTTTCCTCTGGCTCCGGTAAATTTATTAATGACCATTCCTTTGCCCAGATATGCTACGTTCTTTTTGTCAAAGCTACCTGCAAAGCTTGGGTCATAAGCACTGCTGACATCTGATGAAAGCATGCAGGAATTCTGAAGTGCTCTTCTAAGATTTAATTCACTATACTCTCCGCAGAGCTCCATAATATATGCAACTGTATTTTCAAAGAAATGAGATTGCATGCCGGTTGCACCAACAGAACCTATTTCCTCTTTGTCTGTTAAAATCAAGCAGAGAGTTCTATCTACCTCTTTGGTATCTAGCATTGCCTTTAAAGAAGTAAAAGCACATACTCTGTCATCCTGGCCATAGGCCAAAATCATACTTCTGTCAAGACCGGCTTCTCTAGCTTTTCCGGCAGGAACCACTTCAAGTTCTGCGGAAATAAAGTCCTCCTCTTCCATTCCGTAGGTGTTTTTCAGAATGTCAAGAATGCCATCCTTTACGCTATTTTTTTCTTTTGCCTTTTCTTCCTTTTTTTCTTTCTTTTTATCAATAATCAGAGGTTTATTTCCAATGATAATATCTAATGCTTCTCCTTCAATTACCTTTGCAGCCTTTTTTTCAAGCTGCTCTTGAGATAAATGAATCAATAAATCTGAAACAAAAAATACAGGATCATCTTCATTGTCACCAATGTTGATTTCAATCGTAGAACCATCCTTCTTTACAACCACACCATGTAATGATAACGGAATTGTAACCCACTGGTATTTCTTAACACCACCATAATAATGTGTATCAAGATATGCAAAGCCGTTATCTTCATACAAAGGATTCTGCTTAATATCCATTCTGGGGCTATCAATATGTGCACCTAAAATATTCATACCGTTTTTAAGGGGCTGTTTTCCAATCTGCATCATAACAATGGCTTTGTTCATGCAAACACTGTAAACCTTATCACCGGTTTTAAGAGTCACACCTTCTTTTTCAAGCTTACTTAATTCTCTATATCCTTCTTTTTCAATTGTATTTACTATTGTATCTACACATTCTCTTTCAGTTTTTCCCATATCAAGGAACTCTCTGTATTCAGCATTAATTGCTTCCAACTCTTTTAACTGTTTTGTACTATAAGTTGTCCAAGCATTTTTTCTTTCCATAACATTACCTTCCTTATAAATTTCATTAAAAAAGTGTACTATCCTATTATATCCGATTTTAGGAAATAAACAATAAAAAACCTTGAGATCATCCTTTATCCCAAGGTTTTATTATTAGCTACGAAGATCAATATCTAAATGGAACTTTAAGTTCTTTAAGATTTTTGTTACAAAACGATCAACTGCATCAGCTTCAAATGCTTCTTCTCCGGGTACAAATTCCAATGAGAATGCCATGCTTCTCTTATCCTGAGGAATCTGACCACCCTCATATACATCAAATAACTTAATATTCTTTACATATGCACAAGACTTTGCAATGATAGCTTCTACCTGTCCACAGGTAACCTCTTTACTCATTACAAGTGCAAGGTCACGATTTTCAACCGGATGCTTAGGAAGTGGAACAAAGGTTGCTTTTCCAGATTTTAAGGTATCAAGCTTCTGTAAATCAAGCTCTAAGATGTAAGCTGCAGTTCTTAAGTCAAGTTCCTCTGCCACTTCATATTTCACCTTACCAAGGTAACCAACTTCTACGCCATCGCATTTAATAATAGCGGTCTGATATGGATGAAGGAATGACTTTGTACCTGCTTCGTATTCTAAATTAACATAAAGATTTTCAGCTACAACCTCTGCCATACCCTTTAATGCAAAGAAATCTTCCTGATCACCAAAGGTACCAATACAAAGGGTTTGTTTCTCTTCAGGATATTCTGTTAAAGGAAGTGCCTTGGGAATAAAAGTACTTGCGATTTCGTAAAGTCTTCCTTCAAGATTGCCCTTCTTCTGATTTCTTGCAATTGCATTCAGCATAGAAGCTGCAAGGGTCGTTCTCATAAGAGAAAGGTCCTCATTAATAGGATTCATAATACGAATTGCTGTTCTTTCAGGTGCATCCTCCGAAAGTCTTAAAAGATCTAAATCTGAGGGTGAGAAGAAAGAATAATGAATACATTCATACGCACCGGTTGCACAGAGCGCCTTCTTTAACTTAAGCTCTTTCTTTTGCTTCTGGTTAAGACCACCCATAGTCACTCTTGCATCAGGAATAAAGGTTGGGATTACATGATCATAACCATACATACGAATTACTTCTTCTGCAACATCAGGATAGCTTTCCATATCCTCTCTGAAAGCAGGTACCATAATGGTAAGTTCATCGCCATTTACCTTAGGCTGGAACTGAAGATTTGTCATAATTCTGATAATATCATCATTGGGAACTTCAATACCAAGAACATCGTTTACTCTCTTGATGCTAACCTTCATTTCCTTAGGTTCAATAGAATTTCCGGTATTTACATCAACATGTGTTGAACTTACCTTACCACAGCCTAATTCTTCAATCAGATGTAAAGCTCTCTTCATAGCATGAACAGTTGTATATTCATCTACGCCCTTCTCGTATTTTGCACTAGCATCAGTACGCTTACCAAGAGCTCGACTGGTCTTTCTAATATTATCTCTTGCAAATTTTGCAGATTCAAACAATACAGCAGTGGTTGTATCACGAATCTCAGAGTTTTCACCACCCATAACACCGGCAAGTGCAACCGGTCTTTCCCCATCACAAATGACAAGGTTGTTTTCATTTAAGGTATATTCCAAAGAGTCCAAAGTAATGATTTTTTCTTCATTCTTTGCACGTCTAACAACAATTTTATTACCTTTAATATATTCGTTGTCAAAAGCATGCATAGGCTGACCCATCTCAAGCATGACATAGTTGGTAATATCTACGATATTTGAAATTGGTTCCTGTCCCATAAGAGCAAGTCTTCTCTGCATCCATGCAGGACTTTCTTTAATCTCAACATCATATACGTAATGACAAATATATCTTGGGCAAAGATCAGACGCTTCAACTTCTACTGTAAATCCATCCTTCTTTACCTCTGTTTCTGTATAATCAAAGCTTGGTGCCTTGAATTCCTTGTTTAATACAGCAGCCACTTCTCTGGCAATACCAATAATACTTTGACAATCAGGTCTATTAGCTGTAATGGAAATATCGAAAATATAATCATCCAAACCTAAAATAGGCTTTACATCACTACCAACAACAGTATCTTCAGGGAATACCAAAAGTCCGTTATAGCCGGCACCTTTATACATTCCTTCTGAAACACCCAGCTCAACACCGGAACAAAGCATACCCTCTGAATCATAGCCGCGAAGCTTGCCCTTCTTGATAGTCATGGTTCCTTCTACTGTTTTATGATCCTTGGCAGTCATATATACAGTTGCGCCAACTAAAGCCAAAGGATACTTTCCTCCGGTCTTCACATTATCTGCACCACAGCATACCTGGAAAGTACCATGCTCACCGGCATTTACCTTACAAACATGAAGATGGGTTTCAGGGATAGGTTCACATTCTTCTACCAAACCAACAACTACCTTGCTGATTTCTTTACCAACTTCTGTTAATTCTTCTACTTCAAAACCACAAGAGAAAAGTTTTTCTTCCAATTCTTTTGCAGTTACATCAATATCTACATAATCCTTTAACCAACTCAAAGGTACTAACATAATCTTATTCCCATCCTTTCCTAGTTGTCGTTAATCTGATTTAATACTCTGATATCAGATTCAAATAAGTGCTTAATATTGTTAACACCATACTTTAACATAGCAGTTCTTTCGATACCGATACCAAATGCAAGTCCGCTATATTCTTCAGAATCAATACCACAATTCTCTAAAACCTTCTTGTTTACAATACCTGCTCCAAGAATTTCAATCCAACCGGTACCCTTACAAAGCTTACAACCCTGTCCTCCACATTCGAAACAGCTTACATCAACCTCTACAGAAGGCTCTGTAAATGGGAAATAAGAGGGACGAAGTCTGGTTGTGGTATTTTCACCGTAAATCTTCTGAACAAACATATCAAGCATACCCTTTAAGTCACAAAGAGTAATCTTCTTGTCAACAACAAGGCCTTCCATCTGATGGAACATAGGTGAATGCGTCGCATCATCATCAGAACGGAATACTCTACCCGGAGAAAGAATCTTAATAGGTGGCTTCTGTTTTTCCATAACATGAATCTGACCTGCAGATGTCTGAGTACGAAGTAAAAATTCAGGTGAAAGATAGAAGGTATCCTGCATATCTCTTGCGGGGTGATCCTTAGGTGTATTTAATGCAGTAAAATTGTAGTAATCATTTTCGATTTCTGTTCCTTCGAAGATTTCGAAGCCCATACCTGCAAATACATCAATTAACTGATTTCTCATCTGTGTAATTGGATGAAGGTTACCTGCCTGCATTTTTTTACTTGGCATTGTTACATCAATCTTTTCTGATGCATATCTTGCCTCTAATTCTTTTTTCTTTAAGGTCTCATCAAGCTCTTGGAACTTGTTCATAGCCCATTCTTTTAATTCATTAACATTTTTACCGAAGTTAGCTCTTTCTTCCGGTGCAATGTTCTTCATTTCCTTCATTAACTGGCCGATTTTTCCGGCCTTGGAATCAAGAAACTGCTTACGAAGTTCAAAAGCTGCAGCTCTGGAAGTTGCATGTTCTTCGATTTTGGCAATGATTTCTTGTTTAATGTTTGCTAATGTTTCGTTCATTTCCAATATCCTCCATATATTTAAAAAAATTATTATGAGTAGTCACCTTCGGCGCCGCTTGATTTTCTGCTGAGCAAAAAAAATCCCATGCATAATGCATGGGACGAAAATTCCGCGGTACCACCCAAGTTCCTATCAAATAGGCTCTCAATACGAATAACGCTCGCAACACGTTCAGAACTACTCGTAACCTTTCCCTCTGAAAGCTCCGGTGGGAATTTCAACTATTATCTGAACGTAAGGAAGCTTACAGCCGATGACTTCCTCTCTCTGTACGAAAATAATAATCTACTGGCACCATCTCTGCCTTTAACTATAGTCATTCTATTCATTTGGTTTTGAAAAGTCAAGTTTTTTTAGGAATTTGCTGTTTAATTTATCAATATATACATTGACCTGTGCACCAACTAAAACAAAATACATACAAAAATATAACCAGATCATTAAAGTAATGATCACAGATAAACTACCATAAATACTAAATGTGGAAGTATGTCGTAAAAACCATGAAAATCCCATGGAATAACAGATCCATGCTAAACTTGTGGCCAAAGCACCGGGTAACTGCAAAATAAAATTTCTTTTCTTGGAGGGAATCACCGTATAAATTCCTGAAAATATAAGTGTCATAAATACCAGTGAGAATACATATCTAAGGCTCATAATAAAATCAAAAATTCTATATAAATATGGTGCATACATTAAGATATAATTCATTAATTCCTTTCCAACGATGACCAAAAACAAACCTATAATAATTACAACTAAAAATAACAAGGTATAAAGACAGGCTATAAAGCGAATAATAAAGTAATTACGCTCTTCCTTTAAATCATATACCTTATTTAATCCATCCATTAAAGCCATCATTCCTTTACAGGCCGTCCATAATAAGATGATAGCTGCAATGGGAAGGATGGAACCGGATCGAATATATATATCAGAAATCTGAGTTTCCACCAATTCTCCAAAAGCTGTTGGGACAATATTCTGCAGGGATTGAATCAAAAAATCCTTTGATATGGGAGTATATGGCAAAACTGTACATAATACCATTAAAATTGGTACAAATGATAAGAAATAGAAAAATGCTATGCTGGCTGCAAATGCATTAAAATGTTTGCTTTTCATTTGATATAAAAATTTTTGAATATATCCAAAGAAACGCTTCACCAATATCGTCTCCTTTCTATCTGGTAATGTGGCCCGTAGGAAAATATACCCCTAGAATTTCCTTATAATTGTATTCCTGTAAAGCTAAATTTTTGGCTCCATTTTGACTTAAGCCAATCCCATGTCCGTATCCTCCTCCAAACAGTATATATTTATAAGGGGATTCTTCAGCTTTTTCAATAGTAAAAAAACTACTGGGGAGCATTTCTATATCCTGCTTCTTGCTTTCATCATTTAATATTAAAGTACCGGACATGGCACCTATCACTTTTCTGATAGAATTTTCTCCAAGAATAAGAATTTTTCCCTGGTTAGTATCGAGGCATAATCTTATGACACTTAAACCTGCTCCGTACTCTAAAACTGATATGTTTTCAATTTCCAAAGGATCCTTAATTTTTTTCTTTTCTATTATTATATCGGAGGATTTTGAATTTAATATATTTGTAAGTACCTCCATCACACATTTATTGTTCGTATCCGTAATCATATATTTCCACCGATAATATTTTTCCTGATATTCAGTATCCTCTTTATGTTCTATTTTAAAACTATCAAGGTCAAGGTTTTCATCTATCAATGACTGAAAGCTATGATTCATATGAAACGTATCCCATACAGAGGTATCAGCCTGTTGTCCCCAGGAGGTTGAATAATAATACACATCGTAGAGCTGATCTTTGCAATCACATAAATACATTTCTTTCGTTTCTTCAATAGCCTGATCCGTTGAAGGATAGCATATACCTCTATGAAAAACCTGGTAATTGCAGGAATTGTCCAAATGAGCATCTAATTTTGGATAACCCGGATTTAAAAGACATTTATAAGCATAGGTTCTTGCACAGATTGCCTGTGCTTTTAAAGCCTCTAAGGGATAGGAAGCAGGCATTTCACCGGGTACAACATAACGAAGATACTCTTCTACAGGGAGCTCATTAATCAGATAAATGCCTTGATTAGAAAAGTGAATTTCAAGTATATCTTCTGCTTCATTTGACAAATAACATACCATATCCTGGGCTTTTGAATATTCCCTGTCAAAAAGAATCTCTTCGCCTATTAGGATATCTTTTTCTTCCAAAGTATTATATCTGATGGTGGTTAGTTTTGTATCATATTCGGCCTTATAGGAATAGTTCTCCCAATAGATACCGCCCTTTTCATTTTTTAATAAAACACGAATTTTAGGAGTATGTTCATATTTCATTTTTAATAAAGAAATTGAACTATTAATTTTGGAAGGAGTACTGCTATTTTTCCTTTTATTATTGCGATCCAATTGTGCAATATACATTGTAGAAAAGAAAAATAGAATAATAATAAATAGTAAAATTACATATTCCTTGAAATATTTTTTTATATGATTCATATCCATCCTTAAATATATTTTTATAAATATACAAGCCTAAGCTTACAGATATGAATCTTTTAAAATAAAAAAAGCGTCCTTACGACGCATATAAAACCCCAAAATGCCGGTTCTTGCCTTTTGACTCCTAGCAATGCTAGGTGGGTGACCGCAACCAAACTTTTGTCTTCCTCTGCAATCCTCAAATGAGTGAAGGCTTGACAGCCATGTGGCAATATAGGAATCCCGTTTAAAGTAAATGTAGGTTCAAAATAAACAAGAATTATCGAACATTTCAGGTTAATACTATTATATCCAATATGTTGCACAAAAACAACTTTTTTTCAGAATAATTTAATATTTTATATACTTTATTTACATAGATTTATATAAAAAGATATGTTAGAATGTTTTCGTTGTTTATTGTCATTTCCATGGAGTTTTTCGTATGATTGAAGTTAAAAATATCAGTAAAAAATATAGAAATAAATTAATATTGAATGATATTTCCTTTTCTGTCGAAAAGGGACAATATGTTGCAATCATCGGAACAAATGGTTGTGGAAAGTCAACCTTACTGAGGATTATGACCGGAAGTATTAAGGCTAATAGTGGCGAAATATTTTTTGATGGACATTCCTTAAAAAAAGAAGAACGTATTGTACAGAATATGTGTGGTTATGTTCCCCAGGGCAATCCATTAATGGAGGAATTAAGCGTTTATGACAATCTCCTACTTTGGGAGAACAAAAAGGGGAATTTGCAGAAGGTTATTGAAGAATTTGGATTAAGTGAAATGCTTAAAACAAAAATCAATAAGCTTTCCGGTGGAATGAAAAGACGTTTATCCATTGCCCTTGCTATTATGAATGAGCCGGAGGTTCTGTTCTTGGACGAACCTACTGCCGCCCTTGACATTCATTACCAAACCATCATACATGAGATTTTGGAAAAGTATAGCCAAAATGGCGGTACAATCGTTATGGTTACACATGATGCCGAAGAAATCATGCGGGCAAATCGTAAATTATTTATAAAAAATAGTAACCTAACTGAACTTTCTTCTGACATTACTATGGAAAGCATTACTAATTTAATCAACGGAGGAAATGAAAAAAATGGAAAAAACGAATTCTAAAAAGGGAGTCTTTATAGTAATCGGTCTGATTTTAGCTGTTGCTATTTTATTTGGCGGTTACATGGGACTAAAAGCATCCGGAATGTTTTTAAGCACTCCTGAAAAGATTCTGCAGGCGGTTGAAAATACCCTGGAGGACAAATCGCCTCTTGAGAAAGCTTTAGATTATTCTGATCTTTTAAAATCAGGTAAATATTCTGAGGAAATTGTAATCGGATTAAACGGATATTCTGTTGAAGCAGGTGTCGCTACTGATAAGAAGAATAAACAGGCTTTTGTTATTGCCAATATTCCCGGTATCAACAACTTAGAAGCAATTCTTAACATGGATAAATCCAAGGTTCAGCTTTATGCTCCTTTCATTATCGAAGGCACCTTTGCTTATGACTACACAAAGCCTATGGGTGGTATTATCAAGTATGCTCTTGGAGAAAATGTTACTGACGAAGACTACAAAGCATTTAATGATGCTCTTAAACAGATTTACGAAGCAGACTTTGAATCAGCAGCTGATACAAAGAAAAACAAGGAAGATATTAAAAAATTAAAAAGCTGGTATTCTACTTTAGAATATGAAAAAGCATCAAAGGAAACCTTTGTGATTGATGGTAAAGAGGTTTCATGTGAAGGATACTCAACTACTATCACCAGCGATAATCTTTGTGAATTAATTGATATCATCAAAGATACCAATGCTATGAAGGACTATGTAGAGAATCTTAATAGCCTTTTGAAGGATACCAATTCAACTCCCGATGTAAATATTGATGACGCATTTGAAGAGATCAAAAATAATTTTGCAAGCTTCCCCAATATGGATGTAGATATTTATATCTACAAGAACAAGCTTGCAGCTGTTCGCTTCAGTGTAAAAGAAGAATCAGAAACCACAACACTTGATCTTATTTTTGAAGGTGGTAACTACAGAACCGAAAATTGGAAACTTTTAATGAATGGTGTTGCTCTTGCAAAAATGGAAGGTTCCAGCGATAAAAATGAATGCAGCCAGAAATTATATGTAACAGATAAAGAATTCTTCTCCTATAACTACAATATTAAAGATGGCGATTTAGAATTATCAATTCCTGACGTTGTAAATGCAAAATTAAATATCGAAAAAACAAAGAAAAAATTAACCGTTACATTAAAAAATCTTGATGTAACAATTGAGGGTATTCCTTCTTCTTATGCAAAGATTATTTCCAGCATCGACTTTGAACTCACTGTGAAAGCAAATGGTGAATTAAAGACATTAAATCCCAGAGGATATAATATTAATGACTTAGATGCTGTTACCTTACAGGAAATGGCTGAAGAAATTCAGGGAAATATCAAGGATTTAGGCGAAAAGTTCCAGGCTCTTAATGATTTTGATTTATAATTTATGGCTACAGAAAAGGAATCTTGTGTATGAGGTTAAGTTTTAATTACTTAAAACTTCAATATAAAAGATTATTTAGGGTGTTTTGCAAAACTTTTGCAAGCACCCTGTTTCTGTTGTTATCCGTTATTATTCTGATGTATTTCATAAGTACTGCCCTACTTAAAACCAGTCCAATCGCAAAGGTAAAGGTTGCTATCGCGATTGAGGAAGGCGAACATCAGGACAGTACTCTTTTGATTACCGATATGCTTCAGTCCATGGAAAGCATTCAGAATTACTGTGAATTTATATATGTTTCCGAATCAGAAGCTTTAGATCTGCTGAATAAAGAGGAAATCATTGCTTTTGTTTATTTGCCGGATAATATATATGAAGATATCAACCATGGAACCAATACTCCAATTAAAATCATCTCATCTCCTGCAGCTTCCGCTGCGGAATCATCATTTTTCCAATTAATTGTAAATGGTGTTAATCTACTAAGTACATCCGAAGCAGGTGTATATGCAGCTTATGATTTTTTTAGGGAATACACACCCAATATCAAGGTTTACGATGCTGCCAATCAAATTGCATTACTTTATGCCGGTGAATCTCTTGCAAGATTCCATACCTACAATGCAAAAATAGTTACAGCCACAGGCAATTTTCAATTAAATGAATATTACTTTGCAAGTGGAATATTAATTATCATTTTATTACAGGGAATATGTTTTTCTGTATTATTTAAAAAAGAAAATTCAGCTGTAGAGGAAGCCCTGGCTACCAAAGGCATTAAAGGGAAATCTATTATGGCTTTAAACTTATGGGTTATGACATCCATAGTATTTGCAATATTACTTCTATCTTACTTCTATTTAATTTGGGGTAATTTTGTGAACTATCCTATATATTTTAATTTTATGACGATTATTGGATTACTTTTTGTTTCCATCTCAATCAGTTCTATGTTTTTAATGGTATTTTCTATTGCAGATGGGAATACGCAATCCTTAAGCTTTTTGATGATATTTTTAGTAATCTTAATTTTGCTTTCCGGTATTGCTATTCCATTAGTATATTTCCCCAAAAGTATACAGAATATTGCCGGATTCCTACCGCTTCAGATTTGGCATAAATCTATATTACAATTGTTCTTTGATGATATTACTGCAAAAGAAATCATCGGCTTAAATCTAAGCTCGGTTGTTATGTTAAGTATGGGAGGTATCATGCGATGCAAAAGAAATTAAGAGCTTTTTACCTTCTGATCAAAAAGAATTTAAGCAGTCCGGCATATCTTGCAATGCTATTAATGCTAATGCTATTACAATTTTTACTGGCCAATATACATCTACCAGGAAACGAGCTTACGAATATCGGTTTTTACTATAATAAATCCGAATATGGGCAAAAAATAGTCGAAGACCTAAATAATACGGAAGTATTTTATAATATCATTATATGTGATTCTGAAGAAGAATTAACAAGACAGGTAAAAGCAGGACTATTAGAATGTGGCTTCGTATTTCCAGATGACTTTGATCGCAACCTTCAAAGATGTCATTTGACAGAAAGTGTTAAATACATTTCATCCCCTTACACTCAATCGGGGCTTCTATTTCAGGAGAAAATATACTCCTGTATTTATAATTACTATAGTGATTACCTACTTGTCTATGGAATTGAAGAATACTATGATGAGTTTACTCCTGAAATGAAGGAACGTCTTCTCGAATTAAATCGAAAGAATCTGACTGAAGAAAATTTATTTTCAGTAAGTATTGAAGGCTTAAAGGATTATGATAAAAATCAGAGTGTAACCGGAAAAAATAATCGTTTCTATGAGTTAATGTTTTGCTTGATCATTTTTATCTGTATGTATTTAACGATAGGTGAAAAATGGAGCGTAACCAACCATTATAGAGATGCTCTCCCAAGAAAAAGTGCTCTCTTCTTCTTTTACATGGAACTCATAGCTTCCGGATTTATCCCATATGTTATTGGTATCTTATTTTTACATAATATTTATTTTATTGTTCACGGTTTTATAATCTTAATATTGGGAGCTGTATGGTGTGTAATCGCATCTAAGCCCCTAAATAACCATTTAAGCTACTTAGGCACTATTCCTGCCATAATCATATTAAACTTGATTATGTGCCCATATATTATCGATTTAGGCACCTATGTAATTGCAGTAAGATATATTAAGTATTTCTTCCCACTTGGTTGGATGTAAAATTTAATAGTAAAAAAGAGAGCATTTTATATGCTCTCTTTTTTCATATCCATTATTATATACTAATTAATCGTTACTCTCTGTGGTTTTTGCACTTGGATGCTCATAAATAAGCACAGGCTTTCCACCCTTCATCATATAGAAATCATTTTTCTTTGTTCTAAACATTACAATACCATCCATAGCACGAACCTGCATAACATCATCATCTGTATTTACTTTCTTTGCAGATTTCTTAGATGTTGTTGCTACATAAAGTTCATCATCAGCGATGAAATAAAGCTTACCTGCTTTAGAATCATAACAAGAATAAGCATCATTAGTGTATTCATAAGAATCACCCTTTTCACGTTTATGCTCATCTGTGATTTCAGCAACCTTAGATTTATTCTTTACATAAGCAAGAACATTGCCCTTGTATTCAACGTAAATCTTCTTTAAATCTTTACTTGCAATTAAACCAAGAATTTCATCTTCACCTTCGAAAATCTCATCTTCTTTTTTGTTAGCATAATTGCTAATCTTGAAAATTCTTGATCCTCTTGATATGAGGGCTGACTGTAAATCTTCAGAGAATACAGGATTCTCATATTCACTACAAATCTTAATTGCTTCTTTACCCTTTTTGTCAATCCAGTAATAAGAATCATCAGCATTAAAAATACAACCATTAAATGATGCAGCGTTATAAACTCTGGTATTATTTCCAACTCTGGTAACGTTTGAAGCACCAGGCTCTAAAATATTTTCTACTGCATAAGAACAAATCTTAACTGAATCTTTTCCGCCTTTGTAAATGTAGGTTTTGCCATCCTTAATATACATAAGTTGATTACCCTCTGCATTGACTGCAAATTTATCAACTACATCAGAATTCTCAATCTTAGTAGATTCTTTTCCGTTTGAAACATAAAGCTTTTTCTCATTAGTTGTTAAGAAAATCTTCTTACCATTATTAGATACTGCTACAGGATATTTTCCATCCTTTTCTCCGATTTCCTTAGCTTTCTTGCCTATACCACCCATATAAGCTTTATTGTCAGTTGCAGATTCATAATCTTTCAAGTAAGCTACATACTTACAGTTAGGTGAGACTGCCATGTAATTATTGCTGACTTCATCATCAATTCTTTCTGATTTTGCTTTCTTTACATCATAAATAAAAAGTTCTTCGTTGTTATAAGCATTTTCCTTGTTCTTATCAAATACTGTATAAACAACATATTTTCCGTCAACACCAACAAAAACACGGTCAACAGATTCTGCAACCATATCAGCCTTTAAATCTTTATTACCAACAATATAAAGCTCATCTTTATTATTCTTGTAAAGAGTAACACCCTGATCAGCTGAATAATAAAGACTATTAATATGATCATCTAAATCGTTAGTTTTACCTTCTAAATTAAAGGCAACAGAATCTTGAATGAAAACTGCCTTTTTATTAATGTGTTTTACACCTGAACCACCTTTACCACCAAATGCAGTTACACAAACACAAATAACAGCAACAACTGCAACAAGAATTGCAATCAACTTAACAGGTACCTTAGGCTTTGCACCTGATTCTTTTTTAGGCTGTTTTGCTTCTGCTTTAACTTCTGCTTTTGCTTCTGTTTTAGCTTCTTCTTTGGTTTCAGCCTTAGGTGCTTCTTCCTGTGCCTCTATTTTTTGACCACAATTAGGACAAAACTGAGTATCATCAGGAATCTGAGTTCCACAATTACCACAGAACATAATTAATTTCCTCCCATTTAATGTAATGAATAGATTAAATCCACATTAATATATCACAAGATATTGTATTTTTCAAGAAAACATTACTATATTTTTTGTTTTTCGATTTAATTTGCGCTTGAATTTTCAGCTAAACTCTTTTTTTTCGCTGATTTTTCTACTGCTCCAAAGATGATCCAGAACAAAAGACATACTACTGAAACAATAACTCCGATATAACCACTGGTCTTAAAGAAGTCAGCCAAAATCTTTCTGATATTCTTTAATAAGAATTCCATTGTATCAATATTTGGTACGAATTTTTTTGTAAGTGTTCTTACGTTAAATCCAAGGTAAATCATAGCACCTGAATAAACACCACCCATAATGGTAAGATTCATAAATGCAACCTTTAAATGATGAATGTTAAGGATTAAAAGAAGTAACACAAGACCGGCTAATACTCCGATTGCAATGTATACACTATCCTTTGAAAGTACATTTCTTACTACTACAGTATCTACCTTCTGCTCTTTATAAACAGATTTAACTGATACGGCATTTTCATTATATTCATCAATAGAAGCACGAATATTATCAAGTTCAGAAGTTACATCAAAGCCAAGAGTTTCATTAACGATATCTTCGTTATCTTCAATGATTTTAATAATTGCATCTGTATCAACATCCAGGGTACCTTTACCTTTTTTCATCTTCTTAACGGTACTTTCGAACTGTTCTCCTAAAGCTTTCTGAACTGAAGGTGTCTGAATAAGCTTTTCAAGTTCTTTTTTAGCTGCCTTCTTATCACCTAAAGGATACTTTTTGTCAATAGCGTCAATAATATGATCTGTTAATTTTTCACCGTCATCCGCATTTGCAAAGACCATAGATGCAGGAAGCTTTTCAACTTCAACATTAGAGATTGTATCTTCAATTGTATCTTTGCTGGTCAATTTACCAACACCAATTAATAAAGTTACTGAAAGCGCGGCTGCTAAAATAAGAATTGCAAAAACAGGACTAAACAAATAACAAGGCCAAATCGCATGTTTCTTTTTGGCTTTCTTTTCTTTGGTCTTCTTCTCTTTTTTCTTTTCAGCTTTAGGAGCTTCTTGTACTACAGGTGTTTCTACAACAACTGTTGGTGCTACCTGAGGCTCTGTCTTAACTACTTCCTGAACCTTTTCTTCTACTTTAGTTTCTACTTCTTTTGGAAGTTCCACCTGTTTGGGAAGTTCAATCTGAGGAATTTCAACTTTGGATTCTTCTTCCTTAACTTCCTCTTTAATTTCTTCCTTTATTTCTTCTGCCTCTTCAATAATAGAAGCAACAGATTCAACCGGAACAACTTCTTCTATAATCTCAGCAGTTTCTTCCTTAATATCTTCTTTTACTTCTTCTTTGATTTCTTCTGCAACAGCTTTTACTTCTTCTTTTAATTCATCTGCATTTGCTGCAGTGTTCAACAAGGCTTCAATCTTGTTTCCACACTGAGAACAAAACTTTACACCATCATTTAACTTGTTTCCGCACTTTGAACAAAACATTTTGGCTCCTCCATGTAAATATATTCTTATTTCAAATATGTATACTATCATTTTGATAAATTCATGTCAATAATTGTCAACGATAGCTATTTGATATATAGGTTTGTTACATTATATAAGACAGATTTTTTTATAATTGGTTACAGAAGAAACAAAAAGGGAACTAACTCAATTAAGAATTAGTTCCCTTTTCTATTATTTATTACCTAGGTAATGATTTCGAATTATAAAGAAGCTGCTTCGTCAACGATCTTCTTTAATGCTGCAAGTGCTTCATCAGGAAGCTTATCATAACCTTCCTTCTTGGTTGCAAAGCCTTCAACAGCATCTACACGGTTCTGCATAGCGTTCTTTAATGCAGCTGTGTATTCCTTATCTGTAAGGTCAGGCTTGAAAGCATCTGAAGTCTTACCAGACCAGTCATACATGATCTCGATATCAGAGAAAGGTCCCCACTGCTCGAACTTAGCCTTACCTTCAACGATTGTCTCAAGGATACCTAAGGTATCAGCAGGCTTACACTTTGTTCCCATGAAGTCACCGGTATTAACAATGTAGCAATCTACATTCTTCTCTTCTACTAACTTCTTGAACTTAACGTAATCGTTAACAAGAGGATAGGTTCTGAATGGGTTAGCGTAAGGAACGATACGAAGTGCATTCATATCTGTACCAGCAGCAACACGCTCAGCAGTAGAAGTCTTTGTTGCAAGAGTTGCACCCATAACTGATGCAAGAGCTGCACCCTTTAACTTAACTACAGGAGGAATGGTAGGATCCTTCATGATCCAGAAGATTGCGTTAACAGGAGCGTCAATCTTATCTACACGGTTAGGAGACCATAATTTAGACTTAATAGCACGTCCGTTACCGTTTCTGATATCCTCAGTTACTAACTGAAGCTTTCCATCCTCATCAATAGTTGCAGAACAGTTCTGAGCTGTTAAAAGGTATGCATTGTCAGCACAACCTGTAGGATAATCTGCTGTCTTATCGAAGTAAGTAGGCTCAAGAGCTACAGATGCACATGTATCAGTGTTGATAATGAAAGCATCATCATGAAGAACCTTGATACCACCAAATGCATCATACTTACCTGAATGCTTAGCATGAGTTAAAGTAGACTTACCTGATCCAGAAAGACCGTAAACAGAAGCTACGAACTTCTTTCCGCCTTCCAAAGAGTATTCCTTCTGTCCACCATGGCAAGAAGCATATCCGTTTCTGTTAGCCATAGCCCAAGCCATTGTTAAGGTACCCTTCTTGTGCTCACCAAAATACTTCATACCAAGAATTGCAGCACAGTTCTGGTCTGTATCGAAGTAGCAAAGAGTTAAAGGATCGCTTAAGCAGCTGAAATCAACATCAGGAGCTTCTGTAGGAGCCCACTGAGGATTAGAGAAGATATAAATATCAGGCTCTTTACCGTCACCGATAGGCTGAGAGTTCTTGTACATCTCAACATACTTATCTGACATATACTGGAAGTT
Organism: Acetatifactor sp.; assembly: GCA_045616525.1. GTDB lineage: Bacteria > Bacillota > Clostridia > Lachnospirales > Lachnospiraceae > Acetatifactor. The sequence goes on from JAZLGY010000095.1 coordinate 98,174, forward strand.
AAGCATCCAGTTGTAAAGGATGTTCTCTTCTCCTTCAGGAATTAACAAATGTGCTTTAGCCATGAATTCAGGATCAAGACCAATATAGCACTCTGCATGATAAAGTGTCTGCCAACGTGTCTTGTAGATAGCATCCATAACTACCTTATCAAGCTTTGCAGCATCTACACCAGGCTCACCCTTGATACGACGAGCTGCTGCATAACGACCGGTAACTGCACCATCGTTGAATAAAAGAACCTTAGAATCTCTTTCAAGACCGATTTCTTCAGCTCTGTAGATAGGCATATCTGTAACGATTGTTCCAGGTGAATTCTTAGCTAATTCATATGCCTCTCTTAAGGTATTGATCTTTACTACGTTGTTTCCGTAGAAAGCAGCCTCGATGATAGAACGTGTTTTAGAAAAACCAGGCTTTCCAGCGCCAATTTCACTAATAGGATATAAAGCTTTTGTTGACATTGTGAAACGTCCTCCTTAAATATATTTTTACCGAAATTCGGTATTGATTAAATTTGGCAATATAAAAAATTACCCCAATTTTCGATAGTATTATCTCAAAACAAGAAAAAAAAGTCAATAAATCCAATAAGATTTTATTTATTTTTTACACAATCCTACTGCTCTTGAAGTTCCGATTCTGTCGCAACCAAGATTTATAAAATCTTCCAAATCTTTTAAGTCAGAAACACCGCCTGCAGCCTTCATTTTAACATTCTGTCCAATATGCTCTTTAAACAGCTTGATATCTTCTCTGGTTGCTCCGTCTGTACCAAAACCGGTAGATGTTTTAATATAATCTGCGCCACCTAAAGTAACCAGTTCACACATTTTAATCTTTTCCTCTTCTGTCAAATAGCAGGTTTCAATAATGACCTTAAGAATCAGTTCACCGCAGGCTTCTTTCAAGGTCTTGATTTCATGAAGTACTTTATCATAATCCTTATTCTTTAAATCAGAAATATTGATAACCATATCAATTTCCTTGGCACCGTCTTCAATTGCTTTTTTTGTTTCACACACTTTAGCCTCTGTAACAGCATATCCCAAGGGAAATCCTACTACAGTACAGATATTGATTTTTTCACCATACTTATCATGTACTCTTTTGATATAACAAGGAGGGATACAGACAGAAGCTGTAGAATATTCGATAGCTTCATCACAAAGCTTTACTATATCCTCCCAGGTGCAAAATGCCTTTAATTGTGTATGATCTACTTTTGTAAGCATATCCTTTAATTCCATGTTAAATCCTCCAGATTGTTATTATATATTATTTCAAAAACTATGAATTCTATTATATACCAGATGTTCAAAATATTTAATTCTTTTTTTACTGGTTTTCTATATAAATTCCATGTTAATATAGTAAGTAGTTGTTAATTAGGGGAAAATAAGGAGAATTGAATGGAACAAAATTTTTATTCTGAAATCACACCGGAATTAATAGAGCTTGCTGAAATGTCAAGAAATTCCGGTATCATCGACACTGAACTTTTTACCAAATATGATGTCAAGCGCGGACTAAGAGATTTAAACGGCAAGGGTGTGCTTGCCGGCTTAACCAATATCTCTGATGTAAGAGCCACAAAGATTGTAGATGGGGTTTCCGTTCCCGATCATGGCAATCTGTTTTACCGTGGATACAATGTAAAGGATTTGGTAAAAGGACTTCCCGATGATGTTACCTTTGGATATGAAGAAGCTACTTATCTTCTTCTGTTTGGAAGATTACCAAAGATAGATGAATTAAAAAGATTTGATAACCTTCTGGCCGGCTACAGAACTCTTCCAACCAGTTTTGTTAGAGATATTATTATGAAAGCTCCCAGTAAAGACATGATGAATACTTTAGCAAGAAGTGTTTTGACTCTGTATTCTTACGATGACAGAGCGGATGATACTTCTCTTCCCAATGTATTGCGTCAGTGCCTACAATTAATAAGTTTATTCCCGCTTTTATCGATTTACGGCTATCAGGCATATAGTCATTATCATGACGGAAACAGTTTATTTATTCATCAGCCTGATCCCAATATTTCTACAGCAGAAAATATTCTTCGTATTTTAAGACCTGACAGTAAATATACTTTAACTGAAGCAAAGACATTAGATACTGCGTTAATTCTTCACATGGAGCATGGCGGTGGAAACAACTCCACATTTACAACTCATGTTGTTAGTTCTTCTTTAACAGATACCTACTCTGTTATTGCTGCTGCAATCGGCTCTTTAAAAGGACCCAGACATGGCGGTGCCAATATTAAAGTAGTCAAAATGTTTGAGGAAATGAAACGTGAGGTAAGGGACTGGACAGATGAAGCAGAGGTTTCTGATTATTTAAAGAAGCTTTTACATAAAGAAGCCTTTGATCATTCCGGACTAATTTACGGTGTTGGTCATGCCATATATTCAAAATCCGATCCAAGAGCGGAAGTATTCAAAAGCTTTGTTGAAAAACTTTCCTTTGAAAAAGGAAAAGAGAAAGAATATGCTCTTTATTCCATGGTAGAACGACTGGCGCCCCAGATTATATCTGCAGAACGTCAGATGTATAAAGGTGTTTCCATCAATGTAGACTTCTATTCCGGTTTTGTGTATGATATGCTCGGTCTTCCACCTGAACTCTACACTCCTATGTTTGCTATTGCCCGTATCGCCGGATGGAGTGCACATCGTATGGAAGAACTGGCAAATAATGGAAAAATTATTCGTCCTGCTTATAAACCAATTGGAACCGATAAAGAATATATACCAATGGATTTAAGATAATATAACAAAAGACTCCGAGACGTTTGCCTCGGAGTTTCTTATTATTCAAAATCCATAAAATCCTGTAAAAATTCTTTAAACTCTTCTTTTGCCTTATTGATTCTGTTTGTTTCCTGCGAATCTAAAGCTGCTTCAAATTTACGAAGAGCATCCTCAATAAATAATCGATTCTGGCCAATTGTTTCTTCGTAAAGTCTTTCACCCCTAAGCAATAAAAGTTTATTTTCTTCCTTATCTCTTGGATGAATCTTAAGATAAGATAATTCCTTCAGTCTGTTTTCAATCTCTTCCTCTGTAAGATCATTTTCCTGATTTTTAATAATCTGTCGAACCTCTTTTCCACTTGAAACAGATTTTACGATGACTTCCAGAATCGAATTGATATCATAGGTATAAGTAACATCTACCGCTTCGACTCCGGCCTTGGCCTTTGGCACATCAATATACAATTTACCAAGAGAAACATTATTCATGGCAAAACGGCTTTCCCCCTGTAAAACATTAACTCGAATCTGTGTCTGATCATCATGTGCGGTATATAATCTTTCGGTTCTGCTTGCGGGAATTACAGTATTTCTTTCAATGATAGGACATACATGTCCGCTTTCAATTCGTCCGTTTTCACGTTCTACAACTACCTCTGTACCTAAAGTAAAGGGGCAGACATCTACAAGAATTACTTCCTTAATATCCTTGTTTCTCTCTTTCATTGCAGCTTGAATAGCAGCACCTAAAGCAACGGCTTCATCAGGATTAATGCTGGTGTCCGGCATAGTTTTAAAGAGCTTTGCCACGAATTTACGTACCAAGGAAAGCTTTGTAGCTCCACCAATTAGTACAACCTTATTCAGCTGGCTTAATTTTAAACCTGAATCAGAAAGACTTCGTTTAATGGGTTCTCTGATCTTGTCAAATAAATCTTCCAATGCGTCTTCGTAGGTATCGATATCAAGCTTGAATTCATATTCTTTTTCCTGATAGATTACCTTCATTACGGATTCTCTGCTCTCTTCAAAGCCTAATTTACATAAATCTGCCTGTTTATGAATATAATTTGCTTCCTTTTCAGTAAGAGCCAAAGGGTCAATTTCTTTAAATTTATCATAAAAAAGATTTTCAATAACTGTTGTAAAATCTTCTCCGCCTAAATAATTATCTCCGGCAACAGCACTTACTTCCAATATTTGATTGTAAAGTTCCAAAATCGAAACATCAAAGGTACCACCGCCAAGGTCAAATACTAAAAATTTTGAATTCTCTTTATTCTGATACAAACCATAGGCAATGGCTGCCGCAGTAGGCTCACTGATAATTCGTTCCACCTTGAAGCCTGCCAGCTCTCCGGCTCTTTTCGTTGCTTTTCTTCTGGCATCGTTAAAATATGCAGGAACACTGATAACTGCTTCTGTAACTGTTTCTCCCAAGAAACTTTCCGCATCCTCTTTCAATGCTCTTAGTACGAAGCTTGATAATTCTTCTGCAGTATAGCTCTTTCCTGAAAGGGAAAACTTTTTCTCTGTACCCATGCTTCTCTTAAACACACTGGCACAGGTGCCTGGATAAAGAGCCATTCTTTCTTTGGCTGTTTCACCTACATAAATCTGACCTTCTTCATCAATACTAATGACTGAAGGAGTCAAATTCTTTCCAAGTCTATTGGGAACAATATGTGGTCTACCATCCTTAAAATATGCCACCAAACTATTGGTTGTTCCTAAATCAATTCCTACTACCATCTTTCCTCTACCTTCTGAAGTAATGTTTTTGCATCCGGGTTGTTTGGATACAATTCTAATACTTTCATGTAATTCTCTTTTGCCTTTTCCAAATCTCCAAGACAGTCATAGACCATACCACCCCAAAGATATCTCTCATGGCAATCCTTAAAGCTACAATACTGGCATTTATTCTGCAATGTCATCTGATTGATATAGTAAAATGCTTTTTCGATATCACCTGCGTAAGCATACAATTTACCTACAAAGCCTGCTCTCCATGCATAAGAATACGAAAGATGAACAAAAGAATCAACGTTTTTATATTTATGATCAATCATTTTTAAAGCCTTCTGCGCCAACTTCTTGGCCTGATCCTTTTGACCCAGATAAAAGTAACATCTTGCCTGTCTTTCAGTGTTTACCATTCTATCCCAGAAATCAAGTTTTAATTTGGACTCAGCTTCTGCAACCTCTAATGCAGCTTTAAAATCCACATAAGTTTCAATCAATATTTCACCAAGAGTTACCAAATCATCACTTGTTAAAGTATCTTTTGCCTGATTGTAAAAATCTAATACATCCTGATATGTTTTTTCATCTGAAAATACTCTTGCACGAATATTTAACTTCTTAACATCTTCCTTATTTTCTGAAAGAATTTTATTTCCCCTGTTATTTTTTGCTTTGCTCCAGGTTTCTAATAATCCTTCGGCTTTATCATATTGCGCAGTACGCATATATACATCAAAAAGGTCATCATAAGCCGAATCTTCACCTGGAATTTCTTCAATATTCTTTAATAAGTATTTTTCAGCAAGCGTATACTCTTCCATAGCTGTGTATGTATTTGCAAGTTTTACATAAAGATTACTTAATTTCTTATGGCTTCCATCCTCATCTTTTTCCATGATCTCTATGCCTCGAAGATATGTTTCTATAGCATTCTTATAATCTGACATGGCATGATATACATTGCCAAGCTGTCTGTAGGCAAATAAATCCTTAGGATTCATATCCATAGCCTTTTTATAATCTTCAACAGCATTTTCCGGCATTCCTGCACTTAATTTATATCCACCTCTGCATTTGTAGTAATATGGATGTTCTTCAACTTCAAGCTGCAAGGTTTCTTCTTCAATTGCCTTTAAAATTAAAGCATGATCACAAGACTCGGTATGCCAATCATTATATAAATCCGCTAACTTATGATGAACATCATCAAGATTAGAATCCATTTCTATAGCTTTCTTAAATTGTTCCTCAGCCTTTACATAATTTTCTAGTTCTTTATAAGTTTTTCCAAGATCTACGTAAATATAGGGGTTACCACTCCAAACCTTTGAAACTTGTGTATAACAGCTTAACGCTTTATGATATTGCCAATCTTTATAATAAAAATCTCCCAAATTCCATATATAATTCATATTATCAGGGCAAAGATCTACGGCTTTCTTACAATTTGAAATTGCGAAACGCTCTAAATCTCTATCAATATAACTAAGCGCAAGTTCAAAATAAACTTTATCAATTCCTTCTATATCTGATTCTTCAAGTTTTTCCTCTTCTTCTAGAAAAGCATTCAGCTGTTCTCCTACCTCATCCCTTGCTTCGTCTCCCTCAGCTAACATTCTAAGGGCTTTTAATCTTTCAAATTCCAAAGCTCTGGACTCTATTTCAGCTTCTTTTGCCCTATCATAAACCTCCAGCATATCCTTGTACTGATTATAATTATAGAAGGTTCTCATTGCAGTCAAATAAGGCTTCACATATCCATTCCAGATATTGATTGCATTATAATAATCATCAATAACACCTTGACCATTATGAAGTCCAAAGAAAGCTTCCTGTCTTTGGAGATAGGCCGGATAATAACCCTTATCAATAGAGAGAATCTCATCACAAATATCAACAGCCTTTTCAAATTCATTCATCTTAACGTAGCCGTAAGAAATTCGTTCCAGATAGGAAAGTCTGATATTTATATTCTTCTCTACATTAAGACCCTTTTGCAAATACTGTATTGCTTTTTCATAGTTACCCATTTCCAAATGAGTAAGTCCTAATAAATGGAAGGATTCAGATTCTCTTTTCTTTTTCTTCTGATACAGTTCTGAACCATCTTCTACAGCTTCCACAATCATCTGATTCCACTTGGTCAGGTAAGGTAATGCTTCAATATATCGATCTGCGGCAAACAAAACTCGGCCATAGATGTTGGTAAATTCATAAGTACCTTCCATCTGACTGCGAACATTGTCCAATAAATAAAGACATTCTTCATATTTATCATTTTGGAACAGGCACCAGGCATATTCCATGGCGTCCTCTGTTTTTCCGCTTGCGTTGTAGCGTTCAAAATATTTACGAATCAGAACATCATTAATTTCTTTTAATAAATCCAATAATGGTTCATTACCCGGATTAAATTCATATAACCAAAGTGCTTTTTCTTTTGCTGCTTCCTCTTCATCTATACGAAGTAAGTTCTTAATCATGTAGTAATTAGCACTAAAATGCTTTTCGTTTTCTGCTAAGATTTCCTCAAACAAGCTGATACCTTGTTCGTAATTCTCAGTTTCATAATAGGTTCTGCCACACATAAAGCTGATATATGGATCACCCTGATATTTTTCCAATAGCTGATCGCTGATTTTCAATGCAGAATCCATATCATTCTTTTGTGAAAAGATTCTTAATTTTTCTACTTCAACATAAGGATGATAAACCTGATGATTTTTTATGTTATCCAGAACATCCGAAGCTTTATCAAGTTCCCCCTGTTCTATTAAGCTACGCACTTCAAAATAATCATTAATAAAACCATCATAATTGGCTTCTGATTCCTCTAATGACAAATAGGAAAATAGAGAATAATTTAAAAACGAAGGATATGTAATCTGGTTAACTAAATAATCAATATAGTTAGGACTGAATTTTTCTTTCAAATCCTCTTGCGTATCTACAATAGAAAATACTTCATCAAAAAGCTGAAATACTTCTTGTGGAAAATAATAATAATCCGCTACAAACAATAAAAATCTTTCTTTTACTGCATCCTGTGTATCAAGGTTTTGACAGATTTCGTCCTTAAAAAGCTCTTTATAGGATTCCGGCTTGATTCTCTTTTCCATAGAATTATAAATTTGTGCAAGCTGATCTATCCAAAGGTCTATTTCATCCTTCTCTTTCTCTTCTTCCTGCGCATATCTCATTGCTTCTTCGTAAGATTCACGAAGTCTCTTAAAGCCTTCCGGATCATCCTCCGGATTTACGTTTACAAGCTTATCTCGATATGCGTTTTTAATAGCCTCCAAATCCTTGGTTACAGGAATACCTAATATTCCGAAAACTTGTTCTTTAGTCATAAACTATTGCTCCTTTAATATTTTCATATACAATCTGGCAATCCAATCATTAGGATTAATTTTTATTACATTTTCAAAATGTGATTTAGCCTTTTCTATTTCACCTTTTCCATAGAAAATTATACCGTACCAAAGATCTCTTTCATGACAATCTTTATAATCACAATGCTGACATTTTTTATCGTAAGTCATCATTTCGATATAATAAAAAGATTTTTCATAATCACCCATATACGCATATAATTTGCCTAATTGACCTGCATGAACAGGCATGGCCTGGGGATAATCCAAAAAAGTTTCTTCTGTTTTATATTCTTTTAAAATCAGATTTAAGATTTTTTTCGCTTGTTTTTTGGCTTTATTTTTATCTCCCAAAAGATAATAACATAGTGCTCTTCGTTCACCGTAGCGAATTTTATCCCCTAAACCAAGCTTCTCTTTTTCAATATGATCCAGCACCCAAAGAGCTCCCTCATAATCTCCAAAGCATTCAGCCATTAAAGAATAAAGTGTACGATAATCAGATGATCTTAACTGAAGTTCTTTCTCTTTTGCAAAGGTTAATATCTGCTGATCAAGTTTCTTATCACCCGGATGATTAAATGCTTTCATCCAGAACTTATTTAAGCATGCATCAATTTCATCTAATCTGCTATCACAGTTTTCCGGCATTTTTTCTCTTTTCTTAATAAACTTTGTAGCCTTCTCGTCCTGTTTCGTAGAAAGATATAAATTAAACAAATCATCAAAAGCATCGTTTTCATTAGGATACATATCACAATTGATTCTATATTCCTCTTCCGCTTCTTCAAAACGACCTAAAATACGATAAGTTTTTGCCAAATTATAATGAAGATCTGAGTTTCTTCTTTTGTACTTATTCATGGCAGCAATTCCTGCCTGAAAAGCCTCGATTGCCTTATCGAATTCACTCATTGCCCGATATGTGTAACCTAGCTGGTTATAGCAATAGAAATCTGTTTCGGATAAAGCAATACATTTTTTAAAATCCTGAATTGCCTCCTTAAACATTCCGGCTCTACGATAAAAATAACCTCTCCATCTGTAGTATAATGGTTTTTCCATGATACTAAGCTGAATATTCTCCTGTTCAATGGCCTTTAATAACCATTCCTTATTAAACACTTCACCATAAAAACAGTTATACAAAATACCTAAGTGATGATAGGCACTATTTTTTGTATCATTCAACTCAATGGCTTTTAAATAACAAGGTTCTGCTTCCTTATATTTACCGAGATTTTTATAGCACTTACCCATTTCTACATATACTGCTGAATTATTAGGCCATTTTTGTGCTACTATTTTATAATATTTTAATGCATTTTTATAATCAGAAAGCTTCACATAAAAATCTGCAAGGCTAAAGCAATATCCGGGGCTGTCCGGAGCATATTTAAGTGCTTCTAAGCAGCATTTCACAGCTTCTTTGTACATACGCTTATCAGAAAAGAACATAGCTCTTTCTATAGCAATTAAATCCTTTGCTTCAATATCAGATTTTTTATTTTTCTTTTCTGCCAAAGCAAATTTTTCAAAATCTTCGGAAAGCTTTTCATACTCAGAATCAGAAGCAGACATTCGTAATGCACGAAAACGCTCCAATTGAAGTGCTGAAGATACCACACCATTTTTTTCTGCATTTTCATAGACCTTCAATGCATCCTGATATTGTCTATAATTATAAAAAGCTTTCATTGCGAATAAATAGGGTTTGGAATTGCCTGCATATATACGAATGGCATTGAAGTAATCATCTATTACCCCCTGACCATTCCGCATACCAAAATAGGCTTCCTGTCTGTTACAATAAGCCCAGAAATAATTAGGATTCTTCTTTAAAATCTCTTCACAAACATCAATTGCCCTTTCGTAGGCTCTCATTTTTATATAACAATGACTGATACAATCCATATACGAAAAACGAATATAATCTATGGGTTCTACCTTTAATCCTTCTTCAAAATATGTGATAGCTTCATTATATTGATCATGCTCCAGCATGAAGTCACCAAGCAGTCTGTTACATTCAGATAGACGATTCATTTTCTTCTGATATTCAATGCTTCCATCATCCTTGGCTTCCAGAATCATATTTCTCCAGCGAGTAAGGTATACAAATGCATCAGGATGGTGCGCACAGGCTAGCGATCTGCTATACAAATCAATAAATTCATACTCAGATTCGCCCTCTTCCTTAAGGGGAGTTAAAAATCCCACTGCCTCTTCATAACGTTCTTCCTGGTACAAACACCAGCCATATTCTAAAGCAATTGATAACTCCTTGGTTTCTTCATATTGACGATATAAATCTTCGGAAAGATCCTTGTTAATTGATGAAAGCATATCTTCATAAGCACGATTTCCGGGATATATATCAAGCATACGAAGTACATGTTCCTTCGCTTTTTTTAGATTTCCTCTTTCATAATCGTATCTGGCTATATAATAATTGGCTCCGAAATGATTCTCATCCTTTTGGATTAAAGCATTAAAATTCGAAAAAGCCTGATCATACTGTTTGTTTTCATAATAAAACTGACCACAATAGTAAAGAATATAAGCATCCTCTATATCTTGCTTCATCAATTGGTCCGCTATGATAAGTCCGTGCTCAAAATCCTTATTTTCAACCTTAATGCGTAATTTTTCCACATCCATATAAGGATGATATATATCTATAGAGGCTATTCCTTTTAACAGCTCTGTTGCTTTCTCCAAATTGCCTTCATCAACATGACGTTTGATTTCAAAATATGAAAAGATATATTCGTCATAATCCACTTCTTGTTCATCCAAAGCAGTACACTTAAATAAATGATAATTCAAAAATCCAGGGCTAAGGGTCTGCTTTTTAAAAAAAGCCAGGAAATTCGGATTAAACTTTTCCTTTAATCTATCTAAATCTCTAAGAATGTGAAATTCCTGGTCAAAAAGAACAAAAATCTCCTGTGGCAAATAACAATGTTCTGAAACGAACCCCAAAAATCTATCCTTGACTACATCTGCAGTATCTAGGTTCTGGCAGAGCTCGTCCTTAAAAAGTTCTTTATAAGATTCCGGCTGAATTCTTTTTTCCATAGAATTATAAATTTGTGCAAGCTGATCTATCCAAAGGTCAATTTCATCCTTTTCTTTTTCATCCTCTTCTGCATATCTCATGGCTTCTTCATAACTTTCGCGAAGTCTCTTAAAACCTTCGGGATCATCCTCCGGGTTTACATTTACAAGCTTATTACGATATGCATTTTTAATTACATCTAAATCCTTGGTAATACTAATTCCTAAAATTGCAAAAAAACGTTCTGTTGTCATTCTTTAGTACCCTTTCCGATTAAAAATAAGCTGTTGCTGTTGCCATGACTAATAACCACATAAAAAATGGTAATATGAAGCATATTAAAAATATTAAAATACGTTTTTCCTTTATCATACCAATGATATTAAAAATAAAATATGGGATTACACCAATTATTGAACCGACAGTAATAACCGGTGCAAGTGTGTCCCAAATTTGATTATGCCAAAATGCAAATACATTATAATCAGAAGTAGACAATCCAATTTCATGTGCAACCAAAGCCAAAATCCCCAGTATATAATAGATTATAACTATCAATACTGTAATTTTTGAAATACCCGACCTTTTTTTCATATATATCCCTATTCTTTCGTCCTTTTAAATTGATAAAAACATAAATATTATATCAAATATTATTCAAATTTAAAAGAAATGTCTTTAAAGTAAAAAAAGACTGATTCCTTGGAATCAGTCTTTCAAAGCTTATTAAATTATAAGGATGTATATCCACCATCAACAGGAAGAATAACACCATTTACATAGGTACTTGCAGGAGAAGCAAGGAAAATTGCTGCACTGTCAAGTTCGCCCTCTTTTCCATATCTTGCCATAGGAATCATAGTCTTTGCATAATTCTGGAAGAACTCTGATTCCAATGTTTCCTTGGTAAGTGGAGTTTCAAAATAACCGGGACAAATAGAATTAACAGTAATTCCCTTATCACCCCATTCGCAGGCAAGAGCTCTTGTAAGGTTTACAACGCCACCTTTAGCTGCATGGTAAGGAGCTGCAGGAGCAATCTTATTACCAACCAAGCCATACATAGAAGCAATATTTATAATACGACCATATTTAGCAGGAATCATTGCTGCATTTGCTACCGCTCTGGCAACCTTAAAGGAACCAAACAAGTCAATGTTCATTTCATTTGCAAACTGCTCATCTGTAATCTGTTCTGCAGGAGCAACGGCACCGGTACCTGCATTGTTAATTAAAATATCAATTCTTCCGAAATGATCCATTACTTCTTTGATTGCTGCTTCTACTCTGTCTGTATCTGTAATATCACAGGAAACACCGATAGCATCCACACCAAATTCTTTCTTAATTTCTTCTGCTACTTCATCTACAAGATTTTTTCTACGAGCAAGTGCAACAATATTAGCTCCCTGGCTTGCCAATGCCTTTGCCATCTGAACACCAAGTCCTGTAGAACAACCTGTAACAACTGCAACCTGTCCTGTTAGATCAAAATAATTCATTTTTTGTCCTCCAATAAAAAAGTCATTTTTGTATATTAAAATACTCTTTTATTATACAATTACACCTTCAAATATACAAGAAAAACTCCCTTTATATGTTTTTCTCAATTATGTTTTTTCGATGATTACCGAGAACATAATATAGTCCAATAAAAATAAGTATCCCCATGAAAATACTGCAAATCCACTTTATGTAATCCACTCCTTTAACATTTTGATAAGTTGCCCATACAGTCACCGCTGAAACGAATAAACATTGATATATTTCGAACCCTTTAAAATAATAAAAATATCCCTTGGAAATATCTCGATGTTTTATGCAATAGGCAATCCCTATACCTAAACAAGCTAAAACAAGCAAAAGAAAAACTTTTATAATAAATCCAATATCATACTTATTCAATAAATCATAAAGTTTACCAAAGGTGATTCCCATAGAAATATATAGTCCTAAAGCGCAAAATCTATTGGAGCAGACATATTTTACAAGAATAAATATAAGATAAAAAATCAACATTAATATTAAGTTTTCAAAAAAACTATTTATATCGTATAAATAAAAATCACTATAATTAGATTTCAAAAAATCATTCAAACCTAAAGAAGCATGCCATGCCAAAGACTTATCTATAAATAGTTTCGTCATTAGAATATTGACCAAAAAAGAAAATACATTCCAAATAAGAATTACACCACATCCTACTTGTAGATCATACAGAACACGGTTTTTCGTTGAAACCGGCAATATATTTATCTCTAAATGATTGTTTTCAAAATATATCCAACGGAAAAATTGAAACATCAATAAAACAAACATAAAATCCATAAAATAGATTTTGCTTGATAAAGAGGATTCCATATAACTTTTGCTAAATTGACTAAAAAAAGAAATCAAACTAGCCACAACAAATAAAAACATCACTCCGATATACAGCAAATTGTATTTAAAATCTCTTTTATATAATATTTTAATATCATTATTTATTTTCATAGTTCTCCCCTTCCTTATACATCATATAAGCGTCCAAAAGAGAGATTTTTTCAGGATTTAACACCTCTGCACCTTCTTGTTCCAGACGCTCCCTTGTAATTACTCTATTTCCCCTGGCTACAACTGTAACAAACTCACCTTCCCTAGCTAATATAATTGCATCAGAAAAGCTCTTTTTATTTGTTTTTACAGACCATTTACTTAGTCCTGCAAACATCTCCTCTACCGACAGCTGATGAAGAACCTGTCCCTCTTTCATAAATAAAATTTCATCACACAAGCCTTCAATATTATTTAAGTCATGAGATGCAACAAGAACACAGCCTCCCTGTTCTGCCACTTCTCTTAAATATTCTCGCAATACAATTCTGGCTTCATTATCCAGGCCATTTTCCGGCTCATCCAATATAAGATATTCGGGTTTTCTAGATAATGCCAATGCTAAAGCAAGCTTCTTTTTCTGTCCCAGAGATAAACTATTCGTCATAGCTTTTTTGTTTAGTGAAAACTGATCCAACAAAAGATCAAATTTTTCTACTGAAAAATCCTCATAATAGCAATGATAATATTTCATTTGTTGTTTGATATCAAAAAAATAATTAAAAACCGGCTGGTCCTCTACAAAGGCTATTTTCCTCTTTGCATCACTATTGTCAAATACATCCATATCTAAAATCTTAACTTGACCTTTTTCTGTTCGAAAAGCACCGGTCAAACAACGCAGTAAAGTTGATTTTCCACAACCATTTGGACCAATCAAACCATAAATCATACCCGGAGCCAAACTAATTGTTATATTCTTAATAACATTTCCTGTATTATATCCTTTTGATAGATTCTTAATCTCCATATTTACCTCACATTTTATATAAAATACACCCTAATACCCTTACCATGTACCTAATGGTATTCTTTTATTATCGATTCATGCCATTAAATAGATTCATACAAATCATTTATAAGCTTCTTAACTTCTGCTAATGGAACACCGGCATGTTTCAATTCAATTAACTCACTTAAGAGTTTCTTTTTAATCTTCTCCATATTGATTTCCGTTTGCTGTTCTTCAAGCTTTGCAATATAAGCTCCCTTGGCTCTGATGGTTACAATCACACCCTGCCGCTCTAACTCTGCATACGCTTTGGATACTGTAGAAGGAGTTATATCTAGAAGTGCCGCCATCTTTCGCACACTAATGACCGAGTCCCCTTCTTTAAAAACCCCTTTGACAATATTCAGTTTGAACTGTTCAATGATCTGCTCATAGATAGGCTTCTCACTTTTATAGTCAATTTGAATCATATGCCACCCCTTTCTAACTGTATTGCTCGAACTAATACAGTTATATCAGTTTTGGAAGATTATGTCAATAAAAAAAGAAAGCCTTTACGGCTTTCTTTCATTTCAACTTTTATCGAAAAATAACGAAATATGTCTTTTATCTTTCATACCGGGGAACGAAAATCCATTCCTCATTCTCCAGCACATATGCACAATACTTTGTATTCTCCTGCGCGTTGTCATTTCCAATCGAAATAATCAAATACTCTTTCCCATCTAAGTCAGCATTCTCAAGAAATGCATCATAATTGCATTCACCTTCCGCATATCGAGGTACCAAGTCAGAATCTTCTTCTGTGTACTCCACCTCTAACGGATACACCTTATTCTCTTTGATATAGAAAAAATAGTCTCTCTTATGACGATACAAACCATCTGATGGAAGCACCCCTTTTATTCTGATGCGATAACAGTTTTGCTGACTATCCAGCCACTCGAAGGCTTCAAATTCCTCATCAAAATCAAGACTTACCATTTTCAGAATCAAATCATCGATATCTGTATTTCCTGATTCCCAGCAAGAAGCTGTATTATCTATACTGATTGAACGTAAAGCTTCCGTTTCTCCAAGAACATATTGCACATCCCCATTGTTCACATAACTTGTCAGATCTGTGCCTAAAACAACCTCGGTCCCATCCTCTAGTACAAAAATATAATCTTCGACTCCATCAAATACAACGTACATCTCTTCAGGATTCGTAATGATTTGTTCTATTTGGACTTTTCTCATCGCCTGAATATATGCGTTGACTACTTCAGCATCTGAGGAAGACCACTGAACATACCCTGCCTCTCCTCCAACCCCATACTTTACTTGCACAGGAAATACTTCTCCTTCTATTATTTTCGTAAAGAGTTCATTTTCCATAACCTGCTCGATAGGAAAGTTATATTCTACATTCAACGATTCCACGTTACTCCCTCTGTTTGCTGCACAACCGCAGAACAAAGAGAAACAAATTACACAAATAATCATCATTTTACTTTTCATAGTTTTGTCCCCCATTTAATCCAACCGATATTTACAAAATACCGAAACCGAAAAATAGCGATTTCATTGCAAAAAGCAGGTGACCTATCGACCACCTGCTCTTTTATCACCATAGGGATAAGTGGACTAGACGGGAGTCGAACCCGTGTCCGAAAGCCAATTCCCTGTCCTTCTACGAGTGTAGTTTATTATTTAACATTCCCTCTACTGTACGAAAATAAACACCCTTACAGTTTCAGTAGCTTCATAATACGCCCAGATGCTCAAAGCTTTGCAAGTGTCGTTTCTCACATAGTCGAAGCCTGGGTCCTAAGGTGTGAGTGCCCTAGGTCAGACTGCCGCCATTAGGCAGCGTATGCTAAATTATCTTCAGCGTTTAATTTTAATTTGGCCATTTAACGCATTACCATACGACTCGCTTCTCCAGCTGCATGACCCCCGTCGAAACCTTTACTAGCCCATATTTAATTTTCGTGGGACTATTTAAATAGCCCCACCTCAAAGATATTAACATACCATTTCATGGTTTGCAATATTTTTAAACCAGCGGTTAACACTATTGCAGATTTCGAATTTTAAATTCCTTTTCTGCTTCTCTTCTCTGATCCTTCTTGGCAATATCTGCTCTCTTATCGTAAAGCTTTTTACCTTTTGCAAGACCAATCTCCACCTTCACCTTGCCCTCCTTCATATAAACCTCCAAAGGAACCAAGGTATAACCTTTTTCTGCAATTTTCTGCGAAAGCTTATTTATTTCATATTTATGAAGCAACAATTTTTTTACACGCATGGGGTCTTTGTTAAAAATATTACCCTTTTCATAAGGAGTCACATGCATACCATATACAAAGACCTCTCCTTTTTCAATACGAATAAAGGATTCTTTGATACTGCACTTACCCATACGCATACTTTTTACTTCTGTACCATGAAGTGCAATACCGGTTTCAATATGTTCTTCTATAAAATAATCATGATAAGCTTTCTTATTATTTGCTATTAACTTTCTAGCTTCGTTTTGCTTTCCCATCATTTACTCCTTAAGATACCCTTTATAAAGAAAAATCAATGGTACCTTCTAATCTATTAGCACTCTCTACTATAATATGAATCGGCATACCCAGGCAATATTTTTTTCCTGTCATTTCACCTACCAGTTCAAAAGAATCTTCCCTGTAGTTAAAGAAATCTCCCGGAAGCTTTTGAATATGAATAAATCCTTCTACTGTATTAGGAAGAGCCACATATATACCATATGCAGTAACACCGGAAATAATACCATCAAATTCTTCCCCAATAAACTGCTCCATGTACTGTGCTTTTTTAATCTTCTCTGTATCGCGTTCTGCATTATTGGCCGTTCTTTCCGTTTCTGAGGTATGCTTAGCCACTTCAGGCAAAATACTTCCATAATGATTCAGCTTATCACTATTCATTCTTCCTCTCAAATGATCCTTGATAATACGATGAATCTGCAAATCAGGATAACGTCTGATTGGTGACGTAAAGTGACAATAGAACTGGCAGGCAAGTCCATAGTGTCCACTACAATTCATACTATATTTCGCCTGTTTCATACTACGAAGAGTCATACGGTCAATCATTGCTTCATAAGGTGTACCTTCAATTTTTTCGAGCACCTTTTGAAGCTCCTTGGGATGTATATTACCACTTTCTGTCTGACTGAGCTTCATTGTAATTCCATAGTTACTAAGGAAATGAGCCAGGGTATTTATTTTTTCCTCATTCGGGGTCTCATGAATTCGATATACAAAGGGAGATTCCATCCAATAGAAATGTTGTGCCACGGTTTCATTCGCTGCCAGCATAAAATCTTCAATCATTTTTGTAGCAACATTTCTGTCATGGGGCACAATGTCCTTGACTTCTCCATTTTCACCCATAATAAACTTGGTTTCAGGGAAATCAAAATCAATGGCTCCTCTCTGATGTCTTTTTTCTCTTAATATGGAGGAAAGTTCTGCCATATCCTGTAACATAGGTAATAGCTCTTTATATTTTGCACATTCAGGTTCTTTATCACAAAGATCCTCTTCTTCTAATAGCCTTTTTACCATGGTATAGCTCATACGGTAATCTACATGAATCACAGATTCGCAGATATCATAATCCTTAATGGTTCCATTCTTATCAATCGTCATAAGACAGCTTAAAGCCAGACGGTCCTCCCCCTGATTCAAGGAACAGATACCATTACATAAAGCATGAGGAAGCATAGGAATGACTCTATCTGCAAGATAAACACTGTTTCCTCTTTTTAATGCTTCTACATCAAGTGCAGAACCTTCTTGAACATAATTGGTAACATCAGCAATGGAAACTCCTAAATGATATTCTCCCTTTTCAATATAAAGAGATACGGCATCATCCAAGTCCTTGGCATCTTCTCCATCAATGGTAATCATTAACAGATTTCTGAGATCCTTTCTACCAAGGCAATCTTCAGGGCTCACAGGTTTTGCAACACGTTCAGCCTGATTTAACTGCTTTTCGGTAAAATCAACCGGCAAATCATAACCACGTACCACAGATAGTATATCTACTCCCGGATCATTAATATGTCCAAGAATCTCAATAATGCGTCCTTCCGGGTTATTTCTTTCATCACCATAGGACTTGATCTCAACTACAACCTTGTGACCATCTACCGCACCCTTGGTGCATTCCATGGGTATGAATATATCAGCAGGTAATTTGGCATTATCCGGTACTACAAAACCAAAGGTTTTATGACTCTGAAAAGTACCAACCAAGGTCTTCATGGTATGTTCCAAAATCTTAACAATCTTTGCCTCTTTTCTTTTGCCGCCATTACTTCCTACCAATACGATTTCAACTGTATCTCCAAAAAAAGCATTGAGGGTATTGTCTCTAGAAATAAAATAATCCTCTGTTTCTCCTTCAATAGAAACAAAACCAAAGCCCTTACTGTTAGATGTAAAAGTTCCAATCAGCATAGGATGATCCATTTTTTGATATTTGCCCTTGGATGTTGTCATTAACTTGCCTTCTCGCATGAGCTGTCCTAATAATTCTCTAAATAAAGGACGGTTTTCTTTGGAAACCTGCATAACGCTAGCCAATTCCTTTTCCTTCATAGGAACATATAAATCACTATTAATAAAATCAAT
This sequence comes from Acetatifactor sp., assembly GCA_045616525.1. Taxonomy (GTDB): domain Bacteria; phylum Bacillota; class Clostridia; order Lachnospirales; family Lachnospiraceae; genus Acetatifactor. The sequence goes on from JAZLGY010000095.1 coordinate 117,094, forward strand.
AATTTTCTGCTTTTTTTCTTCGTGAATATTTTCCATTTAACCCTCCTTCGGAGTCGCTTGGTTTCTTTCCTCTTACTCATAAAATCCGCCTGCCTTTTGCAGGCGACGTGGCTTCGCCACTTACGATTTTATTTCGTATACGCTCGGGCGAAACCAAATGCCTCCTTCGGAGGCGCTTGGTTTCTTTCCTCGCTAATAAAAAACACCCTTACGTATTGTAAGAGTGTTTTAAATACTAAATAATGTTCAGATTTAAGACTGCGGCAAGTACCATGAAAAGAATTGCTAATACTTTAGTTATACTTGCGAGCTGTCCTTCTACAGAACGTCCTCTGTTCTTACCCCAGTAGCTTTCAGAAGCACCGCCAATTGCTCCAAGGCCTGCCTGCTTACCTTCCTGCATAAGAACCAAAACAACTAATACAATACAAATTATGATAAACAAAACTGTTAATACCAATCTAATTGTGCTCATATCACACCTCCAATGTCATGTAGGTGTCATTATACAGCATTTGTATTGTAATTTCAAGCGTTTTTTTATTTTAATATTGCTTTTGATATTATTTCTTAATCAATAATGACTTTCCGGTCATTTCCTTAGGCTGTTCCATACCCATAATCTCGATCAATGTAGGAATGATATCTGCAAGACATCCATCCTCTTTTAAGGTGTATGCAGAATCATAATTTACAAGAATGAAAGGAACCGGATTGGTTGTATGAGCTGTGAAAGGTTCACCTGTTTCGTAATCAATCAACTGTTCAGCATTACCATGGTCAGCACAGATAAACATAGTTCCGTCTACTTCCTTCAAAGCTTCAACAGCTTTTCCTACACACTCATCGACTGCTTCAACCGCCTTGATTGCAGCTTCCTGAACGCCGGTATGACCAACCATATCAGGGTTTGCAAAGTTAATTACGATTACATCATATTCATTACTCTTGATTGCAGCTGTTAATTTATCACAAACTTCATATGCACTCATCTGAGGCTTTAAGTCATAAGTAGCAACATCCTTAGGAGAGTTAACGAGGACTCTGTCTTCTCCTTCGTTAGGCTCTTCTACACCTGCATTGAAGAAGAAGGTAACATGTGCATACTTCTCTGTTTCAGCAATACGAGCCTGCTTTAATCCGTTAGCTGCAAGGAATTCACCAAAAGTATTGGTAACTGCAACCTTATGGAATGCAACATCTTTGTTAGGAATTGTAGGATCATAATCAGAGAAGCATACAAAAGTAATATTCTTTCTGGCACCTCTGTCAAATCCCTTGAAATCATCATCACAGAAGCATCTGGTAATCTCTCTTGCTCTATCAGGACGGAAGTTAAAGAATACAACTGAATCACCGTCAGAAACGGTAGCTACAGGCTTTCCTTCCTTAGTAACAACGGTAGGCTTTACAAATTCATCTGTTTCATTCTTTTCGTATGACTGACCTACTGCACAGATACCACAAGCTGCTGTCAAGCCTTCGCCCTTGGTTAATGCATCATAAGCAAGTTTAACACGATCATAGTTGTTATCTCTATCCATAGCATAGTAACGTCCGCTTACAGAAGCAACTTCACCTACACCAATCTTTTCCATCTCTTTTACAAGCTGCTCAACGAAATCCTTACCACTTGCAGGAGGTGTATCACGTCCATCAAGGAAGCAATGAACATAAACCTTCTCAAGACCATTTCTCTTAGCAAGTTCAAGAAGTCCGTAAAGATGTGTATTATGGCTATGAACACCACCATCACTTAAAAGACCCATAAGATGTAAAGCACTATTATTCTTTTTACAATTCTCAACCGCTTTCATTAATGCAGGATTCTCAAAGAAGGTTCCATCCATGATTTCCTTTGTAATTCTTGTGAGCTCCTGATATACAATACGGCCGGCACCCATGTTAATATGACCTACTTCAGAGTTACCCATCTGACCATCAGGAAGACCTACAGCCATTCCGCTGGCATTACCCTTTACAAAAGGATATTCCTTCATCAATTTATCCATGACAGGTGTTTTAGCCTGTGCAACTGCATTACCTTCAGTCTTATCATTAAGACCGTAACCATCCAAAATCATAAGTACAACCGGTTTCTTACTCATTTTTCCTCCAATTCTCTGCTTTAAGCATAATGTAAATTATTCTCTTTTTCGCACAAAATTATACTCTTAACTTCTCTTTTATGCAATAACTTTTCTTTATTGTTAATAAGTGATAATACCTATTAATGTACCATCTTCAACAGATACCATTGCCTTTTTTCCAATAAATTCATTACTGATTCCTATTGGAAAGGTGTTCGACATCTCTCCATTGTCCATAGTATATTTAAGTCCCTTTATAGAAACCCCTTTTGCTTTTTTACCCATACAGAATAAGGAAAGGTATCCTTCCATACTTTCTCTAAATGAAACCTCTTCATTCTCGATAGCAAAAATCATACCTGTTCCGTCACAGATATATCCGGTTGCACCCTGACTTTTCAGAAATAATAAGCACTGGATATTGGCAATTGTATGCTCTAATCTTCCACCGCAGGCTGCGTAGATTTTAAATACCTTATACCCTTTTTCCAGTCCTATACGAATTGCTGCCAGGGTATCCGTATCATCCTTTTCTCTAGGAAGCTTATAGACTACAGCATTGTTGCTATCCTTTGTGATTTCAGCTTCACTTTCTTCAGCAATAGAATCAAAATCTCCGATAATAATATCCGGTGTAAGTTCTAACAATTTGCAATAGTCATAGCCTCCATCGGCAGCTATTAAAATATCATTTTTTTCCACAATGATTTCACTGACAGTCAAATCACCTGCACACATGATTAAACAACTTCCATTCTGTTCCATAGATATCCTCTCATTTCTAATCAATGATATTATTATAAAGAAATAGAACCAAAATCACAACTGCGATTTTGGTTCTATCATAAGCTTATTCTTTTTCACTTAACATAATAGAAATCTTGCTCTGAATTACATTTGCAACATCCTGCGCTGACTTGTTATTGGTAAAGTAAGCTTCTGTTTCTTCTTCAATTACCTTCATAATGTCTTCATCATAGTAAGGAACATCATTTATGCTATAAATATATTCAAGAATCTGGTCAACTTCCTCCTGACTTAAAGGTGGAATAACTACATCTTCGTTGTTAATCCAAGCATAGTAATCGTAGTATTCAATTTCTCCGGTATCAGGATTTTTCCAGCTTGGTCTTTCCATAGCACGTTTAGAATCCTCTACCAATGCCTTCTTCAAAACAGGCAATCCCCAGAAATTATTCTGATGGCCATATTCACCTTCATAACCCATCTGGTAATCTTCTGTAATATACTGTCTTACAAATGACCAAGCTCCATCAATACTTGCTGATTTACTACTAATAGCAAATGGAGTACCTGTAGGACTAATATATGCCCCACTACCATTTTCTGTAGGGAAACCTACATAGGAGACGTCTTCTCCCATGATACCATGAAGAGGTTGAATTGCATCTGTGAAATTGTATAAATAGAAATCATACAACAGAGTCTGATTATTTCTGAAGGATGCATAATAATCGCTACCATCATATTTTTCCATCCAATATTCCTCAGAATATTCCTTAGGTAAAGTCTTTGCATACTCGAGAATAGCAATGAAATCATCAGAATCAAAATGACATTCATTCTTATCTACATCAAAGATAGATGTTCCACTATACAAAAGTGCATAATATACGAATGTATCTCGAGTCATATCCTGGAATAAAGTAGCATCAGGCTCCATTTTTTTAAGTGCTTCCTGTGCCTCTGCCATAGTGAACTTTTCAGGAGAACCTACTAAGGATTTCTTTGCAATAAATGTATCTAAAGAAAAGCTATAGGGTAATGCATACATAATCTCATCGGTACTAAGACTCTTAAATACATTATCTAAGTATTCATTCTTTGAAAGTTCCGGGTCGTTTTTGATTAATTCATTAAAATCAACAAGAATTCCCTTTTTGGCATAGTTACGAAGTGATTTTGGATCATCTAACAAAAGAATATCCGGCATTTTACCACCGACAATATCATTATTGAAGTTCACCATTGCCTGTTCCCAATCAGCATCTTCACAGTAATTCTTTACAGAAATTCTAAACTCATTATTTTCCTTGTTAAAAGTAATAACCTGTTTCTTTACATTGTAATCCAAGTAATTACATCCAAGAATTAAGGTTGTCTTATCAGGAATATCCTTAGGATCAACATATGTAAACTTACCGAATTTGGTGTCATAAGTTTCTTCATCATAGTAAACACCAATAAAGCTGTTATCATCAACTATAATAATATTATTCATGCCACCGGACATAAAATCTGAATTAATATAATTCATAAAAGGTGTAGCCTTATCATCACCAACATGATATTTCATAATACCTGTTTCACCTGTATAGATAAATTCACCTTCGTTTACGCCGGGGAATACATTCCCCCACATATCAACTGAAGAAGGAAGGTCATACTCTGTAACCACTTTACCATTGTCTAAATTAACTTCAGCAATCTTGTTTTCACTTTTTTCTGTAGACTCATTATAATTATAAACAATTACATAAGCTTTTCCGCTTTTATCGAAGAATACCATAGGCTGATCTTCCCAAATCGGATCTGTATATTTAGTATTTCCTAACAATTCCCCATCAGTACTTACATTATAAACAGACGCGGAATCTCCTGAAGCAAGAAGCTTAATATTACCATCTGCACCAATGAAACCATGACCAATATTCATCCATTCATCTTCAGCGGTAGAAAATAGATTTTTATAATATAATAAGGATCCATCTTCACAGTTCCAACATGCTAAAGAGTAATCAGATGTATAAATTCCTTCTTGTTCATCCCAATGACCACAGTTATACAAACCATAAATCTTTTCAAAATCTTTGTCATAAACGGTTAAGTTTAACCAGGTATCACCAATAGCATTTTCAACCTCGTTAACATTTTGTAATTTCACTTTGTTATAAGAACCATCTGAAAGGTCATAAACGCAAGTTGAATAGTCATAAATATAATGACCACTAGGATAATCTCCTTCAAAAAATCCATCGTCAACTTCAACGTTTTCAACAGGGAATTCAACAGGAATATTTACTCCATCCTCAACTACTTCAACTTCTGTTATGCCTTCTGTTCTTGGCTCAATCATAGGAGTGTTGCCAGCATCTTCATCAGGTGCACCATCATATACCCAGGTACTTGCATCAACCATAAAATATAATTTGTTATCGTGTGCAATTACCTCTCCGTTGATATAGCCTTTTCCGTCCATTGTAATCTCATCCGGAAGCTTTATAACCTCTTCCTTGTAGACATTTAATTTAGAAGCCTGCATAGCTTCTTCCGGTGACAATGTCTGTGTATCAATGACATCGTTACCACCACCCTGTCCGGGCTTTTTCTCACAAGCAGCCATATTAAAAGCCATTACACAGCCTAAAGTAACTGCTAAAGTTTTTTTCAATAACTTACTTTTCATATTTTCCTCCTTTTTTTCTCATCTTATTATAAATATAAGCGCTGAAATCATAATACTTATCACGTAAAAGCTGAACCAAGGAGCCAAATGTATATGTTCGATTTCCCCACCATATTACTACGATAATAATAAATATAATTAAAGCACAAATCAGTAAAATTAGCTGCAATAACGTTAATTCACTCATCTGATCTTCTCTTACCCTGGCAACATTTTCCCAATAAGGATAAATAACTGCTTTTTTGTTCATAGCTCTATTGGGAATCACCTTTAAATGCTGGAGTAATTTCAATTTATCAAATCTAGTACTGTTTTCTACAATCTCAAACTCATTTTCATCTATGCCGATATTTTTTTCTATAAGATTATATGCATACTGTTTTACCGGATTGGGCATAACCACTTCAAAATGATTAATCAAAACATTTCCGGTAAGTTTCGTCAAGGAATCATAAGATAAAATGATCTTACCCTTATCAAGTCCGGCATCTTCATAAATCTTTCCCTTGGGATTTTCAATAACACCGGATACCATAAATGGCTGACCATAGATTTCCACAACCAAACCTACACACTCTGTAGAACCAAACAATTTCCAGGCAGCTTCTTTATCCAAAACACAGTAATCATGATTATAATCACTACCCTGGAAATAACAGCCCCCTAATAATTTGCCGGGATGAAAATAGAAATAATCTCCTCCAACACCCAAAGCATTCAAATTGACAGGGTTACCATCAAAAACCACATCTACTTTACTCTCACCACTATAGGTATCGACCCAGAGCTTTGCCCCGGTTCCTTCCTTTTCAGGTGGAAGTGCAATGGAATCAGTCTTAAGCAAATCATCCAACTGATGTTCAAAGCTAATAATCGAATCTTCTGATATGTATGATTGATTTGAGAAAAAACAGCTAATTTGTGCAACGGGAGTATCCACTTCCCATTTATCGGCTACAAATTGATCCTGTAGCTTACTTTCTTTAAACCATAAGACAAGTTCGATCAGTAACATAAGCACTACCAAAACAACTATACTTATGGATTTAAAATTAATGAATTTTCTGAATTTCTTCATGAATATATCACCTTTAAATCAATGTATAATGTTTATTAGTCTGCCAATCTAATCTGTGTATTCTTGTCTACAGGTTTATTTGAAGTAGTGATTACAAATTCAGAACCGGTTAAAGCACCTGAAATTGCAGATCTTGTATCATCACTTGCAAGTACCTCCACCTGCACCTTGGATGCATAATATCTTGTACCGATGGGAGAACTCTTCTGCTCTACAATCAAAATAAACTTGCCATCACCATCCTGATGAATTGCACTGTTAGGAACAATGGTATCGTAGTTAGAGCTCTTCTGTCCTACGGAAATACTGATGGACTGTCCTACTGCAATATCTTCACCTGAAATATCAAAGGTAATGACCTTACCCTTACCGGGATTATTTTTGTCAGGCTTAATACTAGAAATCGTAATATCCATATCGCTGTATCTCCAGGAGTTCACAAGCTCTGCCTTATCTCCTACAGAAAGTCTCTTGGCCTGTTCATTGGTAACACTCATTGTCATAGTGTAACCCTTACCCTTAGGCTGCATAGTCATAACCACACCGTCATCGGGAGTATCTTCACCACTTTTAATTAAAATATCGGAAATGGTACCACTAATTGGAGCAACGACATTGATACCGTCCTCCTGTGCTTCCAGCTTTTTAACCTTATCCTCAGCCTTCTGAAGTGCAATTCTCTTATCTTCAATTGCTACCTGTAAATCATATAAAGCAAATGACGAGTCAATATTGTTTAATAATTTGTCGTAATTATCCTGATTGATTTTAAGAATTTCAGTTCTCTTATCAACCATAGATTGTTCATTTACTAATTCAGCTCTTGCATTTGAAAGCTGGGCATTCAAGCTAGCCATAGTACCTGAATTATTAAAGCTGTTAACTTTATTCTCCAATGTAGCAGATGCATATTGGAATTCAATATCTGCATTATTGTAATCTGTTGTAGCACTAATAATAGCAGCTTCTGTTTCAGCTAACTGTCCGGGCAAACTCTGATAGTCAGGTTCCTGACCTTCCGGAGTGTTATCCTTAATCTTCTTCATTTCATTCTGAATGCCTTCTTTTCTATTATTAAGTTCATTCAAATGAATATATAACTGATCTCTTTTATATTTTGCAGCATTTACTGCAGCCTGTTCGTTACTGGTATCAGCTGTTTCAGAACCACTAATCTGAATCTGTGTTTCTAAAGCAGTAATTCTCTGGCTAATTTCCTCTACTTTCTTCTCTTCAGCCTCTAATTCATTCTTAGCCTTATCAACAGCTTCCTTTGCTGCATTAATCTTTGTCAGATAAGCCTCTGTACTTTCGATAGTACCTGCACTTGATGCATTTACATCGCTTTTAATAATTGCCATTGTATATGCATTCTCAGCAGATGTTAAATCTCTCTGTGCAAGTAAAAGAGCATCTTTTGCAGCTTCTAATTCTGTACTGTCTTCATTGGAAAGCACACAAAGAATTGTTCCCTCTTCAACATACTGTCCGGTTTTAACTTCAATACTGTCAACCTTTCTCATCTGTTTGATCTTTACATTATAAAGATCGGAACTTTCAATAACACCCTGACCTCTGATTTTAGCAGTAATTGTTCCATTTTCCACATACTGTGCTGAAACTTCTGGCAAGGAATAGTTCAAAATAGTATTTGAAAAGAAGGTTAAAATCAATAAAATAAGCAAGAATACTATGGCAACATTTTTTACCCATTCTCTTTTATTTTGTGTTTTTTCTTTCATAAGATTTATTTCCTTTCTTATCCTTTCACACCACCCTGATAGGTGATACCATCAATCAAATATTCTTCTCCGTACAGGAATACCAAAAGCGTCGGAACCATATAAATGGTCGCAACCGCAAAGGCAAGTCCGATTTCCCCCGAATTAATCTTACTCAAGAATACTGACAAGGGATGCATCTCTGAATCCGACAACAAAATTAATGGCTGCTCAACCATATTCCAGTAGTCAATAAATACCAGAATTGCTGCTGATGCAATAACACCTCGGCAGGAAGGCATCGCAATCTTTGTAAAAATCTGCCATTCACCTGCCCCATCAATTTGGGCTGCCTCAATCATGGATACGGGAATTCTTCGTAGAAACTTTGTAATCAGATAAACTGCAAAAGGTGAAAAAACACCCGGTAACCATATACACCATCGTGTATCTAATATATGAAGCCATTCAGATACCAAATAGTTCGGTACCAAGGTAACCTGATATGGCATTAACATCAAAATAATATACAGGAAGAAAATAATACTTCGTATTTTTCCCTTGTATCTTGCAAAACCATAGGATGCAAGACAAGCTACAAAAAGCTGAAATACAACAATAGGTCCTACATAAATTACGGAGTTCCAAAATTTCAATAAATATTCCGGGCTTTTCAATAGAACGGTCACGAACTGGGAACCGGTTACCTTGTCCGGTATAAAGCTTAAACTAACTTTTTCGGAAATATATACCTTACCACCTTTGGCACTGGTAGCAAATACCGCACCATATTTTGCATGAATCTCTGTCTGACTCATGAAGGAATTACTGATTGTTAAAACAATAGGTGTCAAAAATAAAATTGCAAAAAAGCATATAATTACTGTTCGTATACCAATGGATAGTTTGGATAACAGCTTTTTCATCCTTCCACATCCTTTCCGAATGCATTTTCTGCAAGGAACATAATTCCGATAATGAATACCATAACAATACTCATTAATACCGCAGCAGAAGAAAGCTTCTGATAATCCAAGCTTCTAAAAGTATTATTCATATAGGTCTGTAGCATATACATACTTCCGTAAGGATAATCTCCTGTCAAAAGATAGACCTCTCTGAATACTTTAAAGGAGCTAATCAACGACATAATGGTTACAAACATAAAGGTTGATGATAAATAACGAACCTTAATTTTAAAGAAAATCTGGAAAGAGTTGGCACTTTCCAATCTGGCTACTTCAATAATATCTTTAGGAATACTTGCAAGCGAAGCCATAAATAAAATCATGTTATAGCCAAGATTTTTCCATAAAAACAAAACAACAATTACTATGTATCCTTGATCTGATTTTAACCAGTCAATTGGTTTAAAATCGAAGAACTTCAATAAAATATCATTTACCGCACCATTCTGATGAAAAAGAACCTGCCAAATCAATACGATGGATGCAACCGGAACCATCATTGGGCTTAGAAAAAAGGTTCTAAACTGTGTATGAAATGGAATCTTTTCATCCAACATGATTGCAAGCAATAATGCAATTACAACTGACAAAGGCACTGCAATGATTGAAAAACGAAATGTATTGGTTGCTGCTGTTACAAAAGCTTTGTTTACTACAATTTTTTGAAAATTTTGAAGTCCTACAAAAACTTTTGAAATAGGATTTTCCAATAAGGAGTAATAAACCACCACTCCAAAGGGAATAACAAAAAACAGCATAACACCGATAAAGCTCGGGGCTAAAAATAGCCCCGACTTAATCTGTTCCATTCTGGTTCGTTTACTTATTCTATTGGATTTTTTGACTGTATTTTTCTCTTTCAAGTCAATTCTCCTTTAATAAACTAATCCTGCTCACTAATATAAATAGAAATCTTGCTCTGGATCACCTTTGCAGTTTCTTCAGCACTCTTCTGTCCTTCAAAATAAGGCTGTGCTTCTTCATAAATCATATTGTAAATAGTTACATCCTGTGAAATAGCAGTATGTGTATTATTAATTGCATTTCTCACCTGCTCTACTTCTTCAGGTTTTGCTGCATAAATATCAACAATTTCATTGTTAATCATAGTTGTAAGGAATGGCTCTTTCATAGGTTCACCATTCTCATCCAATACCTGTTCGCCGTTCTCATCAAGAACATACTTTTCTTCCATAGAATCTTTAAGCTGCTTGTCAAGTTCTGACTGCTTAGAGCTGAAGTAAACCTGTCCATAGCTTTCAGAAGGCTGTTCAAAATAGAAATCTAAGAACTCATATACACCTTCTTTATATTGTGTTTTTGTTGAAATACCAAAGTTACCATCTACATTGAAGGTAAATCCGCTGCTTCCATCCGCAGTAGGATAACCAATCATTTCAGCAGGAGCACCAATCTGAGATGAATAAATAGCATATGATTCCATACTCCAAAGAGTCGCTTCGTTGAAAAGAACTTCATTGTTAATAAACTTGTTTGGATCAGTGTTCATAACATTAATCACATTATAATCAACTTCCTTAGGGAAAGTTTTTGCAAAATCAAGAATATCGATGAAATCCTGATTGTCAAAATCACAGGTTAGATTCTTATAATCAATATACTTATCAGCGGCCAAAGCTAGCATTGTATATAAAATATCCTGCTGTGTTGCATATTCAAAAGGAGTTGCATCAGGATACTGGTTACAGAAATCAATAAATTCTTTTACGGTCCATGATTCTCTACCCTGTAAAAGGTCAGCCTTTGCAAATAATACATTAATATAGAAGCTTCTTGGAATCGCAATTAACTTTCCATCAACGGTAAATGCTTCAACAATACCGGGAACAATGTCATTCTTAGACATTACATTACTTGTATTCAAGTAATCATTTAAATCCATAAGAAGTCCCTTGCCTGCCAGACTTTCAACATTTGAATAAGATAAGTCGATAATATCAGGACATCCTTCATCCAGGAATGAATTATTCATTCTACCAATTGCATCATAAACTGCAGTATTCTGATCTTCAGCACCAATTAAATCGGTAAGGCTAGCATAAGAAACAACCTTAATTTTATATTTGTCGCTCTGCTTATTAAAGTTTACAACTGCATTACTTAATGAACCAGGCATTTCAATTAAAGTACCTAAAGTGATAACCTGCTTCTCCTGTACAGTGGAAGGGTCCACTTCAAATACTTCAACAATTTCAGTCTTATAGTTTGTAAAATCCATTAAAAATAAAAGGAAATGTCCATCTTCACTAAAACCAATACCATAAAGATTAGCCATCAAAATTCCGGTATCTGTCCATGAAAACATATTGGTTTGTGACTGATCCTTAGGATCGTATTTTACCAGATTACCTTCTGTTGCAACATAAATATTACCGTCTTTATCAGAAACAGGACTACCCTGTAAAGCAATTGGATAACCACTCATTTTCTGTCCCATGCTTAAAGATGTAAGATTTACCGTTGCACTTTCAAAACTAATGCCCTTTTCTCCACCAACAACAATATTCTTATCATTGTCTTCAAAGATAGAAATTACATAATCATAATTAGTAGAGATAGTTCCCTTGCTCTGTCCCTTTTCATCGAAAACTACAAGATCAGTATCTACAACTGCAACTATATAATCATTACTTGTATAAACACAGTCATAAATATAGGAATCAGCATATTCTTCTTTTATTATATTAGTAATATCTTCATCAATAACAATATTGCCTGACGCATCATATGTACGAAGGACATACTTTAAATCCTCAGGATTTACTTCGGCAGCCTCTTCGCCTTCTTCATAGTTCGGAACATCTACACCGCCTTCAATAAAAGCAGCAATTTTTCCATCTTTATTAATTGCGATGGCTTCAAAATAACCAGGATTGCCGTCAATCTTTGTATCAAGATCGATTGTTTCTGAAGATCCTGTTTTGTAATCATAGGATACTAAAGACTGTTTGTAGTCATCAGTTGTAGCATCACTGCGAAGCATATAAGCTAAATCGCCCTGAAATGCTACAAAGTTGTTATAAATCTTTTCTGAATCTGATACTGTATAAAATTTAGTATCAAAAGTTAATCCGGAATCCTTTGCTGTACTGACAGCTCCTTGCGCATTTTGGTTATTGGCGTCGGCATCACCCTTTTTACCACATCCGGTCATGGTAGAAACTGCCATGGCTAAAGCCAAAACCAAACATCCAAATTTTCTGATGTTCTTTCTGTTTTTCATTTTTTGTCCTTTCTTACATCTTAACTATTTACTTCCCCCGAAATAATAGTTCCAATAAAATTATATTTAGTCCTATACCAATTAGCATTATACAATATATAGTATATTTTTACACCTTAATTATTTATGAAATTTATTAAAAATTCTTAATATTTCATAACAATTTTACGAACTAGATTATTAAATTCGTTAACAAACAAAAAAATCCCCTAAATAGAATAAATTCTACTTAGGGGAAAATATACATATAATTTAAACTTAGCCAAGCTGAGCTGCAACTTCTGCTGCGAAGTCTTCGCTCTTCTTCTCCATACCTTCACCAACTTCAAAACGAACCATCTTAACAAGCTTAAGTTCCTTGTTAACAGTTGCAAGGTACTGAGAAACAGTCTGCTTACCATCTTCAGCCTTAACATAGGTCTGATCAAGAAGACAGATTTCCTTTAATCTCTTAGAAATACGACCTTCAACTAAGCCGGCGAAAATCTTGTTTTCACAGATAGCAGCCTTATCAGCCATTGCAAGACCAGCAAGCTGAGCCTTTGCTTCTGCAGAAAGGAAGTTGAATAAGAACTTGTTGTTCTTCTGCTCTTCGTAAACTGCTATATCTTCTGCACTCCAAACACCAGCCAAAGCCTTGTTGAATAAATCCTGTAAAATAGGCTTAGGAAGAGTTGCAGGATCATTTAATGCGCTATCAAGAGTGATTTCCTTCTCTTTTGCAAGCTCTGTTTCAGAAATCTCATCTCTGCTGATGAACTGAGGAGACATAGCTGCAACCTGCATTGCAACGTTAGTAAGAGCTTCCTTAGCAGCATCTGAAGAATCACCGTTAGCAGCAACTAAAACACCAATTCTTCCGCCACCATGAATATATGATGCAACACAATCAGCAGAAACCTTCTCAAATCTTCTAAGAGATAACTTCTCACCAATCTTAAGAGTTGCTTCATCAAGTTCAGCCTTAACATCAAGGATAGATACTACATCCTCACCGTCTCCAGCCTTTTCAACGTTTGACTTTAATGCCTTGTCAGCAATGTTCTGTACGAAGTTCTGGAAGATTTCATTCTTAGCAACGAAATCTGTTTCAGAGTTAACTTCTACAACAACAGCTGTATTTCCTTCAGATGCAACCTTAGCAACACCTTCAGCTGCAATACGGCTAGCCTTCTTCTCAACCTTAGCTGCTCCGCTCTTTCTTAATACTTCTACAGCTGCATCAAAATTTCCATCAGTTTCTGTAAGTGCCTTCTTACATTCCATCATTCCGGCACCGGTAGCTTCTCTAAGCTCTTTTACCATAGCTGCGGTAATATTTGCCATCTTATTATCCTCCTAAAATTAATATCTTTAAGTTACAATCGGTTCCAAAGTTTATAAGCTCGGAACCGATTCAAAATTCAAAAATTATTCTGCATCTGCAACTTCTTCGATATCAGTAGCTTCTGCTTCAACATCTTCTGCTGTGTAAACAGCTTCACCCTGGTTAGCTTCGATAACAGCATCTGTCATCTTTGCAACGATAAGCTTTACAGCTCTGATTGCATCATCATTACCAGGAATGATGTAATCTAATTCTTCAGGATCACAGTTTGTATCACCGATACCAAGTAATGTAATTCCAAGAGAATGAGCTTCCTGTACACAAATCTTTTCCTTCTTAGGATCTACTACGAAGATAGCATCAGGAATTCTTGACATGTTCTTGATACCGCCAAGGTTCTTCTCAAGCTTTTCCCATTCCTTCTTAAGCTCGATAACTTCCTTCTTAGGTAATACATCAAAAGTTCCATCCTGGCTCATCTCTTCGATCTTGTTTAATCTAGCAATACGAGACTGGATTGTCTTGAAGTTTGTAAGCATACCACCAAGCCATCTCTCGTTTACATAGTACATACCACAACGCTCAGCTTCTGTCTTAACAGCATCCTGTGCCTGCTTCTTTGTACCTACGAAAAGAATTGTACCACCCTGTGCTGCGATCTCAGAGATTGCTTTGTAAGCTTCGTCAACCTTACCAACTGACTTCTGTAAGTCGATGATATGGATACCATTTCTCTCTGTGAAGATATAAGGAGCCATCTTAGGGTTCCATCTTCTGGTCTGGTGTCCGAAATGTACACCTGCTTCAAGTAACTGCTTCATTGAAATAACGCTCATTTTGTTTTCCTCCATTTTGGTTAATTAGGTTTTTATTGAACCATCTTCCGCATTTCTTTTTAGCTGCGTTATGCTATTTGTCCTTCTAATCCATCAATATTGACACCAATTAGAAGTGAGAAATACGTGTTTTATAGTCACAACGCTCGAATTATAACACAAGAACCCCTTGTGTGCAAGGGGTTCTACTGTTTTTTTGTAATAATTTGTGCTATTTCTTCATCACTGGCACCGAAAGGAATTTCATAGGTTCCTTTCATGATGTGACGATCATATTTGTTTTGTCCAAGGAAATCATCATAAGCCTTTTCGTCTTCAATGAGTCCTGCTTTCTTTAACTTCTTACATACTGATGTAGAGCTGTCTCCGCTTGAGATTGTAATTGTTGCAATTCCTTCTTTCGGAAGTTCTTCACTTGGTTCTACTACAACAACCTCAGGCTCTTTACTTTCTTCAACACTCTCAGTGCTTTCCGGTTCTTTCGTCTCTATTTCTGAGCTCTCTGCTTCTGAACTTTCTGCTTCTGAGCTTTCCGGCATGTCTTCGGTAGATGTTTCAACAGATTCTTCTGTAGATTCCGGCTCGGCACCTTCGGAAGTTTCTATGCTGCCTTCCTCAGAAGATTCCGGAACATATTCTTCACTTTCCGGCATACTTTCCGATTCCTCTATAGTATTTTCAACACTTACTTCTTTATTATCTACTACTGAAAAACTTTCTGAACTACTATCAGGTTCTTTCACTACAATTTCTATTGTTGACTCAGGAGTTACCAGATCGCCTAACGCAACTGTTTCTGACATTCCAAGTTCTCTTGCTTTTTGTTTTATTTCCTCATCGGTCATCTCTTTGGAGTGATTAAATATTCCCATAATCAAGGCAGAAATAATGATACCAAAGCCTAAACCTCTGAGCTGATATTTCCATTTCATGTTATTTTCCTCAGTCCTAAATCTATAAATTAATAAAAACGAAGAATTAGCTCAACTTCGCCTACACCCTTGCCAAGTTCTTTTGCAATTTCATTGGCACTTAATCCCATCTCGGCAAGTTCTCTGATTTTCCTATACTCATTTTGAGTATCATCATCATTAGCTTCTGTTAAAGCCTCTTCAACAGGTTCCTGCACTACCGGAGAAACTCTCTCCAAAGCTTTTAAATCAAAGTTCATTGCAACCCGTTCTTTTGTCTCGGTTTTTCCTACAACGTTTTCTTCTGCTTCCACCTTAGGAATATCTTCTAAAAACTTAAATACAGGAGCTACGCTGGATGCCACCTGAGTTGCCGCCTGTGCTTCTCTGGTTGCCTGCATTGCTACATTAGAAGCTTCTTCAGCTTCTTTTACCTTCTGGTCAACTTCCTCTGAAACTTCTTTTAAATTGGTATGCTTCGCATTAAGTACATCATATAAAAACATGGCTTCTTCATGATTTTTATGTATATCCTCCAAAACAGTTTCGGAGTAATCACTAACTGCCATAATTTTTTCGTTACTTATTCTTTCCAAAGCTTTTTCGGTTTTTTCCATGGCGTAATCCATTGCTTCAGAAACAGCATCCTGAACCTGGCCTTGAATCTGACCCATTTCTTTATTTACTAAATCATGAATCTGTGCTTCGGCTACTTTTTTATTTTCTTCGCTGTTACTATTCTTATTGTCCGGTAAAACAAAACTCAGAATCAAAAGAATCATACCAATAACAAGCAGTATGACTTCAACTATCACTTCAATATCCTCCCCAATTAAATCTTCATGTCGAATCCATGAAAATTATTCTTAACAATCATTTTTTCTGTTGGTTCTTTTTTCTTTCTGTTCCTTCCGCCGTCACCATAATATCCACTTTGGCCGGAATTTTCATCCATTCTATTTTTTGATGCAGAAGCACCTTCCTGTTTTTGTACAACATGAGGTTTTTCTTCCGTATTTTTCTGGATCTGCTCTGATATATGTCCTTGTGTCTGCAAAGCCTTCTGATCTTCAAAATGCTTCAAGGTTGAAAAATCCTGAAGTCTTGCAATGGTTGCATTTTCTATCGGGCCTATAGCCATAATATTTATACCTTCCCTACTATAAAGTTGTCAACTTAATTTCACCGCTTTCCAAAATAAATTTACAATAAGAACATACCTTTTGTAAAGTAAGTGATTTATCCTGAATTGCAATTACAGTTCCGGGATAAGCTTCTGCGCCAACCTCAACAACTCCTTTTCCCTGTTCAGCGACCTTTCTCTGAAGTTCCAAATAAATATCCTTCTTTTCAATCAGTTCCTTCTTTTTTTCTTCACACATTAAGGTAAGGCTTTTGATATACTCTATCTGGTCCTGTTTAATATTGGCGCCTCTTTCCTTCTTTTCCTTAAAGCTCATAATCAAAGGCTGTGCATTTTTTATTGCATTTTGACATTCCAGCATTTCTTTCTGAACAATCAAAAAGCTTTGTCTAATTTTGGGATTTACACCAACCTCGATAATTGTTGCCGCTCCCATATTACTGCCCAAGGTTTTGACCTGAACTCTGTTCCCTGCGCAAACATGGCCGCCTGTAATAAAGCCCTTTCGACCTGTTACGATAATCTCGCTTCCGCTGGATACATCACTATGCAAAATTGATTCAGTGCTAATATATCCGTCAGCACTAACATAAGAATTTTCTATAAATTTAGAAATAATATTTCCACCGGCTTTTAGGGTACCTTTTCCCATACCATTCATACCTAATGTAATAACAATATCTCCACCGGCTTCAATACTTGCTCCTTCAACAACGCCCTTAATTACAACATTTCCACCGGCTTTTACAGAAAAACCGGCAAGTACATTACCATTAATCTGTACACTACCTTCAAATTCAATATTTCCGGTACTGGTATCTACATCTTTCACTTCGAAAACATTAGATACGAATACTTTATCTCCCACAAGCATTACATGACCGTCTACCTGTGAAATTAAAGCTAATCGATCCTCACTTACTTCAATATTTCTACCAAAATTGAATGTTATCTTTTTGACAGCTCTTGGTCTTATTGATGTACCGTTTATAGTCTTGCCATCTTCTCCAAGGTCTTCCGGTGTAATTTTTGCAAGAATTTGTCCTTTTTTACACGGATTAATATTATTTAAATTGAAAAAATCTACGCTTCCGTCCTCATTAAGCTTCGGTTTGGTTTCTAGCTGTGTCGGAAACAAATAGGTAAGCTCCGCATCTCTACCCTGACGTGGTTCTTTTCCAATAGCTACTTTGATTTCTTCACACCATACATGATGATCAAATCTTTGTTTAATCGTCTGTAATTGAAGTCCAAAAACAACCTTTCTAAACTTCATATCTTTTAAAAATTCATCCAGACTCATTGCCTCTCCTGTTTCAGAAGGAGGCAAAAAAAATGCGGTTGCTTCCATCATGTCTTCACTAATACTAAAACGATAGGTTTCATTACACTTAGGACATTCTCCATCTCCTAAACGTACACTTCCTCCATCTTTAGCAAAAACAATGGTTTTTACCGCATCTAAGCTATATTTGATCTCATTACGATTTAAATATTCGGTAACTTCTCCAATACTAATAGGAGTTCCTCCATCCGTTGGAGGAACTACCTTAAGTCCATATCCATCATCTATGGTAATAATCTGGAAATATCCGTTCATATATACCCCTTCTCAAAGATCTGAAATCTTATGCATGCTCTAAAATACCCATATAATTGCCCATTTTAGTTCTCATCTTCTGTAATGCTCTGGTATGCAATTGGGAAATTCGAGATTCTGATACCTCCAAAACATTACTAATTTCCTTCAAAGTAAAGTCTTCATAGTAATAAAGAAGAATAACCTTCTTCTCTTTTTCTGTAAGAAGCTCCAGGGCATCTCCCAGCATCTGTACCAGTTCTTTCTTTTCTATACTTTCTTCAGGACTATCAAATCTTGCTGCTGTATGACTTCCTGAATCCTGAGACACATCACTTCCCTGTTCCAAAAACTCATTGAGAGAAACAAGGCCGGTAATTTTCATCTGTGACTGCCATTCAGTATATTCATCCTCAGAAATTCCAAGTTTATCAGCAATATCTGTGGTAGAAGCACTTTTTCCGGTTTCTGCTTCAATTTCTTTTACAACAGTTTCGATTTTTCTCTGTCTCTGTCTAATCGTTCGAGGGATCCAGTCCATCTTTCGAATTTGATCTAAAATAGCACCTCTGATTCTGAGGCTGGCATAAGTTTCAAACTTAACATCCTTCATCATGTCGAATTTATCAATCGCATCAATCAAGCCAAAAATACCATAGCTTACAAGTTCATCATATTCTACATTGTAACCTAAATACATGCTTAATCTTCCGGCTACTGTCTTTACCAAAGAAGTATATTCGACAATAATCTGTCCACGTACGTCCGCAGACTTTGTATTCATATATTCATCCCAAAGTTTTTTCTTTCCTGCTTCGTCCATGGTACTTAACCCCCAAGTTTCATATAAATTCCATTAAATCAGATAAATTATTCTTTATTCTTTGTCTCGGTTTTATTATCTTCTTCTTTTTGAACGGCAGCTTTATCTTCACCATTCTTTTCAACCATTTCACCTTCGATTTTCTTTTGCTTCTCATTTTGTTCATCAAATAAATCTAACAACCATTGTATAAATGCCCCAAGAAAGAAGAAAATCAATATAGAAACCAGCAAAATCCAGGTTCTATTAAATAAAGAATATCCTTTTATCATTGTAAAAATCAGACTAATTGCACCGGCACTTAAGGAAAAAATAACCGGTATCTTTCTTCGATCCATAATTAATCCTGCTTATATAAAATATTCTTGTTTGCCAACGGCTTTAATAACATAATTACCGGTCTCCGGATAAAAAATAACTGTTCTACCATAGTTTTTACCGGTATCTTCAGCAAGCAACGGAATTCCAAGTTGTTTCAAAGCCTCTCTGCTTGCTGCCGCATTTCTTTCACCAACCTGCATAATATCAGACTTAGATCCAAAAGAGAACATTGTAGCTCCACCCGCAATTTTTGCTACCATCCTACTTCTTGAAGCACCAAGTTTCTCCATTCTTTCTACCAATTCCCTAATACCTGTGTCTGCAAACTTCGCTATATTGGTACCGGAATTTCGCATAGAAGAACTATCAGGAAGCATAATATGTGCTAAGCCACCAATTTTAGTTATTGGATCTCTGATTGCTATGCCAACACATGAGCCAAGTCCTAATGTCGTTATTCCATCAGGACTTTTACATGTATTAAGATCAGCCATACCAACCTTTATTATCTCGCCCATATAGTATCCTTTACATTATTCCAAGGGATTTTAATATCTTTCCATATGATTCAATATCAGGAATCATAATGAAATATCCATCAATAGCAACCTCATCAAAAAATTGTGACTGAATCAGCAAAAGCTTATCGCCAAGTTCACCAAACTTAATTGCCGGAAAGCTTAATATTGCACCGGCCATATCGATTGTCATACTAGGTGGTGTAGGATAAATCGTCAAATTGGTTAATGTTGCCAGGCTGTTCAAATATGCTCCGGTAATAATATTACTTATTTCCTGCATTGCAGACTGTTCCATCTCGTCAAAATCTTCTCTTCCGGATTCATATCCCATCATGATCTTTTTGACAAGATTCTTAGCTGCTTTCAATTCAACCAAAAACATTATGTCACCATTAATGTCACCCTCAACACCAAGAATAACACCAACCATAAGAGTTTCTTCACCGCCCAGCATAGAGCCAAGCTCCTGAAACTCCAACAATTTTACCTGAGGAACCTTCATATCAACCTTGCTTTGAAGCATCTGGGATAGAGCAGTCATTGCATTACCGGCACCAATATTTCCGATTTCCTTCAGGACATCCATATACATATTACTAAGATCATCTAAACTTAAATCTGCCATACTCCGTCTCCCTTTGATTCCAAACAATTAATTTACGTTATCTTTATCCTGTAACACTAAATTGAAATCCAAAAGAGAAATCAAACCGCCTTCGTATTTACCGACACCACTCAAGAAATTCATTTTTTCATCTTTTGAATCGTAGGTAACCTTTTCAATATGATCATTATCTAAAGTTACTACTCCATTTACTGAGTCTACGACAATACCAACACTTCCGTACTGTTCCAGCTTTAAAATAATAATTCTGGTACTTTTAGTATACTCATCCTGTGGTAAAAACATCTTTAATCTCAAGCTAATTACGGGAATAACTTCACCACGTAAGTTAATAACACCGCTAATATAAGAGGGAACCTTAGGGACTCTGGTAATCTTCTGCATACGAACAATGTTGTCAATATGCTTAATATTGATACCATACTGTTCCTCTCCCAGCTTAATACAAATATATTGAACTAATTCATTTTCAACAGTTGTTGTGAGTGCTTCCATGGCCATACCTCCTTAAATTAATGCATTCGCATCAAGAATTAACGCAATCTCGCCGTCACCAAGGATGGTTGCGCCACTGATGAACTTACACTGCTTAATATACTTACCTAAAGACTTAATAACGATTTCCTGCTGTCCGATTAATTCATCAATTACAAAGCCGGCAATCTTATCACCCTTCTTGGCAATTACTACAACAAGGTTCTCATCCTTACTCTTTGTGCTTGGAATATCAATTACTTCATTTAATCGAATTAAAGGAATAACGGAACCACGAAGATGAATTACTTCTTTGTTCTGTACAGTTAATACATCTGCAGGATTGATATCTTCAATGGTCTGAATTGAACCAAGAGAAATCGCATAAAGCTCTCCACCAATCTTAACCATTAATGCCTGAATAATTGCAAGTGTTAATGGCAATCTGATTGTCCAGGTACTTCCTTCACCCAGTTTACTCTTTACTTCTACTTCACCGCTAAGTGACTCAATCTTAGATTTAACAACATCAAGACCAACGCCTCGACCTGAAACATCAGTAACCTGTTTAGCAGTAGAGAAGCTTGGAAGGAATAACAGATCAATGATTTCTTTATCTGACATAACGGCTGCCTGTTCAGGAGTAATGCTTCCTCTTTCCAAAGCCTTTTCCTTAACCTTCTCTACATCAATACCGTTACCATCATCTCTAACTTCAATAACAACGTTATTACCATCCTGATATGCATCTAGGAAAATAGAACCAACTTCTGGCTTTCCTCTCTGTAAACGAACCTCAGAAGACTCAAGACCATGGTCAGCTGAATTTCTAAGTAAATGCATTAAAGGATCACCGATTTCATCTACTACAGTACGGTCAAGTTCTGTTTCTTCACCGGTCATGTAAAGTTCCATCTTCTTATCAAGCTTCTTAGAAAGATCTCGTATCATTCTAGGGAACTTACTTACAACGCTTTCAATAGGAACCATTCGTACCTTCATTACAGATTCGTGAAGATTGGTTGTAACACTTTCAAGGTACTCAATCTTTTCATTAACATTTAAGTTATTTGGTCCCTGTTCTGTACCGGCTGCACTAACCAATGAGTTCTTGGCAATAATAAGCTCACTTACAAGATTCATAAGTACATCGAGTTTTTCAATATCTACACGAACTGTACGGTTAACAACGGGTTTACTAACTGCCTTCTTATCGGCAGGCTTATTCTGTGCCTGATTTACTTCCGCCGGCTTAGTTGTCTGCGCCTTTGGCTCTTCTGCCTTTGCTTCTGCAATCTTTTCATCTGAGGAACCATTCGCCTGTCCTTTAACTCTGATGTCAGCTGCCTCTAACTTAGCACAATCAACAGATGCTATTTCAGAAACATTTTCTGCCTGTTTCTTAACATCCTCCAGGGATGCATCAGAAATAACAATTAAACTAAATTCAAATTCGAATCTTTCATCTTCAATATCTTGTGCCGGTGGATCAGATACAATAATCTCGCCCTTTTCTTCGATGGCCTTAAATACAAGGAATGCTCTTGCAGCCTTCAAAATACAGCTTTCCTGAACAGTAACTGTTAAGCCGTAAATATTCTTTCCCTGTTCCATAGCTGCTTTAATAACATCTGCCTGAGAGCCATCAAATTCAATACTTTTAAAGTTCTTTTTGTCTGATGCTTCTTCTTTTGGAGCCTCTGCTTTTGCTTCTTCCTTGGGAGCCTCTTCAGATTTGGTACCATTTAAAATGTCATTTAACTGTTTAATTAAATGTGCATTGTCATTTGTACCTTCATCTGCACCTTCTTTAATGTTTGTAAGGTACTCCTCCAAGGCATCCAAACACTGGAATAAAATGTCAATCATATCAGAATTAACCTTAATATGACCGTTTCTTACTTCAGAAAATACATTTTCCATATCATGCGTCAGGTTCTGCATACGCTTATAGCCCATGGTACCTGCCATACCTTTCAGGGAATGTGCCGCACGGAAAATTTCATTAATTGTGTCCATATTTTCCGGTTCAGATTCCAGATTTAAAATCTGTGTGTTCAAGTTCTGTAAATGCTCATTTGTTTCATCAATGAAAATCTCGAGATACTGGCTAACGTCCATCTTATTTTACCCCCACGTTCATTATGATTTCCTGTGCTATTTCTTCTAATGGAACTTCTCGATTTGATAAACCATTCACACTAACGCTTTTTGGCATCCCATAAACTACGGAAGATTCTTGATTTTGTGTTATTACATATATATTCTTTTTCTTCTTCAGATTCTTAATTCCCTGTGTTCCATCGCAACCCATACCGGTTAAAACAACACAGGTAATACGTTCAAAATCTGTTTCTGCAATTGATTCATACATGTAATTCGCACAAGGTCTTACACCTTCTCGTAAAGGTTCATCCGAATAATGAATCACATTCCTTGCATTCTCAGTAAATACCTTCATATGAGCACCACCGGCTGCAATATAAACATGACCTTTCTCTAAGATATCACCTTCACAAGCTTCCTTCACCTTCACCTGGCTTAAGGAATCCAAACGCTCCGCTAAAGACTTTGTAAACCCTTTTGGCATATGCTGAACAATCAATACAGGGGCATCCAGATTGGCCGGCAAGTTTTTCACTACAGACTGTAAAGCTTTAGGACCACCTGTAGAACTTGCTATGGCAACCAACTTCCTGCCTTTAAAAACTGTATCATTATTCTCCACAGTCAATACAGTTTGCTCGGTAGAAGCAACGTTTGCTAGAACAATTTTTTTCGCATCACTTACATTTTCATACATCGGTGCCTTGCCATTCGTCACTGCATTTAAAGTGTTTAGAAAATAATCCTTATACTCATCATTTCTAATCTCTAATGCATTTTTAGGCTTATGTACAAAATCAAGAGCACCAAGTTCTAATGCATCAAATGCATTTTCGGCATCTCCTAAATCATCTGTACTTGCTAACATGACTTTTGCAGAAATCTTAAATTTCTTTAATTCTTCCAGAAGCTGTAGACCTGTCATTCGTGGCATATTCACATCTGAAACAACCGCATCATATTTATTTCTGCTTAAAAAATCAAAAGCTTCCAGGCCGTCTTTTGCACGATCTGCTACTTCAAATCTTTCATCTGAATCAATTATATCACATATAACTCTTCTCATAAGTGCAGAGTCATCAACAACCAGAATTTTTTTCATTTTTCTCCAATTTTCTGTAAATTTACAGACCAAATCTTTCTTTTTTACGGGATTTTCGCTCTTCTTCAAAAATATATTTAATTATTTCTTCTCTTTCATCCTCGTTCATATCAACATATTGCACACGATGCTCATAAGTTCCGGGACGATTTTCTATTTCCTTGCACAGTAAAACCTTGCCAATCATCTCATACTGTTTTCTGATTCCACCAACAAGAAGATGATAGCTACAGTAAAGTAAGCTTCCGGGACTATAAATTTGAGTTGATAAAAATCTTAAGCCACCGCCACTTATATCAACAATAACACTTCTTTTTAGTGGTAAACCGGGAGTCAGCTTGTACGGATTCTTGCTTTCAATTGCATCAATCTCTTCTTTTTCCAAAGAACGGGAACACATTTCCAGCGCACAAGAAAAACGATAATATTCTCTACGCTGATACTTTCTGAGATTACTTGTAAGCTCTACAACAAGGATATAGACATTATTACTTTTATATCTGTCGATGACTCTGGCAGAGCACTGAAAAGGACCCGTCTGTCCATAAAAAATCAAATTATATTCACAATCTACCGGCAACAAAATCAATTTTGTTTTTTCCATCGGCATTACAAGTTCCAATTGGTCATCTGATACTACATCATGAATTTTTGTAAAATAAGTAGAAACCAAATTTTCATCTTGTTCTTTATCAATCATCTGAATTTCAACTCTGTTTCCAGGAGTTATAAACTTCGAAATCATATAATTTCTCCCTTTTTAAAACTTATTTTTACCATTGATCATATGTGAGAAGAAAGCAGCCATTCCACGTTTTGGTACCTTAGAGGTTTCCTCTTTATTCATAAGAATTTCTGCAATTCTTTGATAAGCCACGCTGGATTTTGCATTGGGACTTTGTAACGAAACAGGGGATTGCTGCATTACAGCCTTGGCAAGCATATTGTCCTGTGGAATTGCCCCCAAATAGCTGATAGGGATTTTCAAATATCTTGAAACAACCACATTTAACTTATTAAATAAAGCCTGTCCATCTTCATTCTTTTCCACTCTGTTGGCCAGCATCTTAATGCTAATACTATCCTTGTGGTATCTGGGATGCCTGCTTAATGCCTTTAGCAATGAATAGGAATCAGTAATAGAAGTAGGTTCCGGTGTTGTAACCAACAATATTTCTCCACTTGCTACCAAAAATTCCAATACAGCATCACTAATACCTGCACCGGTATCAACAATAATAATATCTGCAATTGCATCAAGTTCTGCCAGATTCTGAATAATATAGGTCAAATAATCTCTACTTAAATTTGACATACCGGCTATACCTGAGCCACCGGAAATAAAACCGACTTCATTTGGTCCCCATGTAATAATATCTTTAATATTTTTTCCCTGATAAATCAAATCACACAAATTATGCTTTGGAACCGCTCCAAACATAATTTCAATATTCGCAAGACCAAAATCAGCATCTAAAATAATAACTCGCTGCCCCATTTTTCGAAACCAGATAGCAAGGTTTATAGCTGTATTTGATTTACCTACACCACCTTTACCACTTGTTACGGTAATTACACGGGCCATAGGTCTATTTTGTCTGTTCGCTTTTATAATTCTTAACTGTTCTGCCTGATCCATATCTATAACCAGCCTTTCCCAATCTATATCAAAATTTCAAGTTAATTTTCAATTTCCGTTTCTCTTGTACTTTTCCCTCCAAGCAACTGTTTTACAGTTGTTTGTGGATTAAAGACTTCAATGTCATCCGGAACATTTTGGCCATATGTTACATAAGCAATGGATGCTCCACAGTACAACTTGATATTCAACAGATTACCAATGGTTGTTGTCTCATCCAATTTAGTAAAAATCAATTGATAATCAGAAATACCGGAATAATTATCAACTATCTTTTTAAGATCTCTATACTTTGTAGTAGCACTAAGTACAAGATAAAACTGACAATCTGCCAGTTCCTTCATCTTAGTCAAAAACTCCTTCATCTCATTGAGTTGATCCAGATTCTGATGAGAATGTCCTGCTGTATCCACAAAAATATAATCATATTCTTTAAAGTCATTCATTGCTTCGGTTAAATCTTCCATTGTATAAATAACACGGAAAGGAACCATCAAAATATTGGCATAGGTTCTAAGCTGTTCAGCCGCTGCAATTCTATAAGTATCCATAGTAATCAAGGCACATTTTTTTTGTTCTTTTACAGAAAACTGACTGGCAATTTTGGCGATGGTGGTTGTTTTACCAACGCCTGTAGGTCCAATAAACGTTACCATTTTAGGCCCATTCTGTGATTCTTTAATATCCTCAGCCTTGCCAAATTTCAAAATCATTTTCTGATAAACACCTGCCAAAATCACATCAAACGGAACATTTGGTTTTTGAGATTTCTCAATCTCTTCTAAAATCTGGTTTGCATATTTCTCATCCACTTCATTATCTACCATGGTATTATAAAGAAGCTTTTCGAATTTCATCAAA
Organism: Acetatifactor sp.; assembly: GCA_045616525.1. Classification (GTDB taxonomy): domain Bacteria; phylum Bacillota; class Clostridia; order Lachnospirales; family Lachnospiraceae; genus Acetatifactor. Next base: position 143,891 of record JAZLGY010000095.1, read on the forward strand.
TCAGAATCTTTTTCTTCAGTTTCTTCCGGCATAATATCTTTAACACTAATATCCGGCTGGAGAACCTGTTCTTTTTGTTCGTTTGCATTATTCTTCATTTGACTTTCCAGTAAAGCCTGTAAGCTATCAAGACGTTCGTTAATCTCTTTGGCTTCACTACCTAAGTTTTTGGGTTCATCCTTAGCAGTCAAATCAATAATGGGCTTCAGTTCGCGTGTTACAGCTGAGAATTTCTCCGTTTCCTCCTCTAATGCAACAGTAACCTCAATTTGTTTTTTACGGAAGGCTGCAAATAATCCCTTGGCCTTGACCGCTCTGACATTCATTATTACGATGCCATCCCCCAGCTCTTTCTTGGCTTGTAAGGTTGCCTCTTCTTCTGTTTTTGCTATAAATTTTTTAATAATCATTTTATGCTGTCACCATCCCAACTGATTGTAATTCAACATTCGATTCTATTTCATTATAAGAAATAACTATTAAATCTTTATAATAGTCTTCCGTCATTCTCTTAAAGTACATACGCACAATCGGTGATGTAATTACAATCGGATTCTTGCCAAGGTTTTCCAATTTTTGCATTTCAGCCTGAACAGAATTCATAATTAATTTTGTTCTGGACGGATCGAGATTTAAGAATGCACCTGTTTCCGTCTGTTTCACGCTATTCATGATTTCCTGCTCAATCTTAGGATCCAAGGTAACTACACTGGTTGTCTCATGTGCCGGGAAGAATTTACTTGATATTACACGCTTAAGTGATTGTCTGACATATTCTGTCAAAATATCTGTGTCTCTGGTTGTCGCCGCATAATCTGCAAGCGTTTCCATAATAGTAAGTAAATCTCTGATTGAAATACCCTCCCGAAGTAAATTCTGTAAAACCTTCTGAATCTCACCAACTCCAAGAAGCTTTGGAATAACCTCTTCAACAAGGGAAGGATTGGATTCCTTCAGGTTATTAACAAGATTCTGAACATCCTGTCTGGTAAGAAGTTCAGCAATATGCTGTCTGATAATCTCTGTTAAATGAGTAGCAATGATAGAGGGTGGATCTACCACTGTATATCCTAGGCTCTCTGCTCTCTCTCTCTGACCTTCTGTAATCCATGTGGCCGGTAAATGGAAGGATGGTTCAAAGGTCGGGATACCTGTAATCTCCTCCTCAACATATCCGGGATTCATTGCCATATAGTGGTCAAATAAGATTTCTCCCTCACTTACCTGTATACCTTTTACCTTAATAATATACTGGTTAGGATTTAACTGTATATTATCTCGAAGTCGGATTATAGGAACAACCGTACCAAGCTCCAGTGCCATCTGTCTACGAATCATAACGACACGATCCAGTAAATCTCCACCCTGATTAACATCTGCAAGTGGAATAATACCGTAACCAAATTCCAGCTCGATGGGATCCACCTGTAAAAGCGTGGTAACATTTTCAGGCTGCCTGATTTCTTCAGCCTGTACCTCATCGGTATCAACCTCTGCTTCTACCTGTGCAGTTTCAAGATTACCTTGCATATATCTTCCGGCAAGTACAAAAACTAAACCAAGTCCAACAAATAAGATTGTATTTAATTGGGTCGCAAAGCCTAAAACAGATAATGTAGCTCCTACAAAATAAAGAACCTTGGGAATACCAAAAAGCTGCTTCATCATTGTTTGACCAAAGTCAGCTTCTTTACCGCCCTTTGTTACCAAAATACCTGTTGAAAGAGAAATAAGTAGGGACGGAATCTGGCTTACCAAACCATCACCTATGGTAAGAATTGCATATTTATTCAATGCATCATTAAATGCCATGTTTTGTCTGGTAATACCCATAATTAAACCACCAACGATATTAACTACGGTGATAATCAAGCCGGCAATAGCATCTCCTTTTACGAACTTAACCGCACCATCCATGGCACCGAAGAAGCTTGATTCCTCCTGAATCTTTTCTCTTCGTCTCTTTGCTTCAACATCTGTAATAGCTCCGGTATTTAAATCGGCGTCAATAGCCATCTGCTTACCGGGCATAGCATCCAAGGTAAAACGAGCTGTTACTTCCGCAACTCGTTCAGAACCCTTATTGATTACAAGGAACTGCACTAAAATCAAAATAATAAAGACAATAACACCAATAACCAGGTCACCGCCACCAACATACTGACCAAAGGTTTTTACAACATTACCCGGATCTCCTTTACCAAGAATTAATTTGGTAGATGAAATATTAAGTGCAATTCTAAATAGCGTTGTAAACAGCAAAAGGGTTGGAAAAAAAGACATATCCAATACTTCTTTTGCAAACATGGTTCCAAAAAGAATTGTAAATGCTGTTGCAATATTAATTGCCAAAAATACATCCAAAAGGCTATTAGGAATGGAAATGATAAACATCAAAAATGCAGTTAATACATATACGGCGATAACTATATCCGCTTTTCTGTCTTTCATTTTCTCACTCCTTTCCTTTGGGATTAAAATAATCTATCTTTATATTTTTCCTGTAATTTTATAAACAAATGCAAGTACTTCTGCAACTGCCTGATATAATTCCGGCGGAACCGCTTCCCCCACCTCAACATTGGCATAAAGCATACGTGCCAATGGTTTGTTTTCAACAATTTCAACCTTACTTTCTCTTGCCACATCCTTGATTTTTGCTGCCAGAAAATCAGCTCCCTTGGCAACAACAACCGGTGCAGAATTTACATCCGGATCATACATAACAGCCACAGCAAAATGCGTAGGGTTGGTAATAACAACATCTGCTTTTGGAATATCCTGCATCATTCTTCGTTGAGAAGCTTCTCTCATCTTCTGCTTAATCTGACCTTTAATTTCAGGATTACCTTCTGATTGCTTATATTCATCCTTAATTTCCTGCTTCGTCATTCTCATATCCTTGCTAAACTTAAACTTCTGATATGCAAAATCTGCGAATGCAATAACCATATAAACTAAGGAAATACGAATTCCCATATCAACCAGGATATTTCCCACTAAACCGATGGCCTGCATCAAAGGCATATCGTACAGGGAATAAATCAGAGAAAATTGATTTTTAAGATAAGAATATGCTACGTAACCAATTAAAAGTATTTTTAACAGAGACTTTATCAATTCCACCAAAGAATTGACTGAAAAAATCTTCTTAAAACCACTAATTGGATTTAACTTACTAAACTTTGGCATTAAAGGCTTAGCTGTTACCTGCCATTTTACCTGAACCAGGTCACTGACAAATGCTACAAAAAAGGCTATAGCAAAGATTGGTAATAATATAATCAAAACTCTTAATAGCATTTCCCGGAAAAGAATAAGCATATTATGTCCGGGCATGTAGCCATCTTCATATATTAAAGCATCCGGAATAGCATTATAAAACAGCCTAAATACATCAAGAAAACTGGACCCCATAACACCTGAGTAAAACTTTATAATCAAAAATAGGGACAATAAGCCAAAGCCGTTTGCAATCTCGCGGCTTTTTGCTACCTGTCCTTCTTTTCTGGCATCGGAAAGTTTTTTCTCAGTAGCCGGTTCAGTTTTTTCTCCACCCGGTCCTTCTGCGGCGAAGAACTGCAGATTTAACTCTAAAATCACGCTATTCCTCCGACAAATTCAACAATTACCTTTTTCATTTCAATAAAAATGAAATTGGCTGCATCTCCCATCATCGTCATGGTAAATAATAAAATGGATAAACCAACCAGAATCTTTAACTGGATACCCACTGCAAACATATTCATCTGAGGAGATACTCTTGCCAATATACCCAAAACGGCATTTAAAAGTAGGATTACGCAGAATATCGGCAAGCATATTCGGAATCCTATAATAATAAAATCTGTTAAAAAACGTAATGCTGCATTGAGCAACAATTTACCATAGAAAATCTGTCCATTTACCGGAATCAACACAAATGAATCTGCTAAAGCCCCCAGCAAATATCGATACATACCCGTCACAATCATCAGCATCATAATAACGTACTGATATAAACCACCTGTAATACTAACCTGTTCTTTTGTAGCAGGATCAAATAAAGTTACCATGGATAGTCCGGTTTCCATATCAGCAATGGTACCTGCGAAGCTTACAATAGCAGTACACATTGTTGCGCCAAAACCAATGATAAGACCGGTCATTGCTTCCTTAATTACGACCATGGCATATTCCAGCAAGGTTGTATAGGAAAATCCAACCGCAGGTGTCAAAATCTGATATAACAGGTAGGAAACAAATACACTGAGTCCTAACCTCACTCTGGCAGGCGTATTATTCATACTGAAAAAGGGTGCAACAAAAATAAAACAAGACACTCTGGTTAGTATTAGCAAATAATATTCTAAATCAAAAATGGAAAAGGATAAGGAAATCATCTTTCCTCCTTTGCTTTATCAGCCACTGACATAATAACTGAAATTTGAATACAGTTCTACCATAAAATCAACCATAGAATTCATCATCCAGCTTCCCAAAAGCATAAGGGCTAAGAATATACTTATAATTTTGGGAACAAATGTTAAGGTTTGCTCCTGAATAGATGTAACTGTCTGAAAAATACTGACAGCCAAACCAACAATCAAAGAAACAAGTAAAACAGGTAAGGAAACCTTAAGAATTAGGGTCAGGGCTCTGGAAGCGATTTCTGCTACTGCATCAACTGTCATACTTCCTCCTTACATAAACGTTTTAACAAGATTCATAATAACAAGACTCCAACCATCAGCTAAAACAAAAAGTAAAATCTTAAACGGCATAGAGATTGTCGTCGGCGGCAGCATCATCATACCCATACTCATAAGCGTAGATGCCACTACCATATCAATAACAATAAAGGGAATATAAATCAAAAATCCCATAAAGAAGGCTTGCCTTAATTCGCCAATAATAAAGCTTGGAATCAAAATAGCATTGGGAATCTGTTCCAAGGTCTTTCCGTCCCAGGTTTCTCCTGAAATCTCCATGAACAGATCTACATCCTTAACCAGGGTTTCCTTATACATAAAGTCACGAAAAGGCTGCATTCCTCTTTCAAAGAACTCCTCTTGGGTTATCTCTCCATTTTGTAAAGGAATAATCGCCTCGTTATTAATACGTAATAAAGTAGGTTGCATGATAAAAAAAGTAATAAATAATGCGATTCCTACAAGCACCTGATTGGGTGGTGAGGTTTGCGTACTTAAGGCTGCTCTTGTAAAGTGCAGAACAATAATGGTTCTGGTATAAGAAGTCAAAAGTATCAATAATAACGGAGCAATTGCAATCAAGGTTAAAATAATTAAAATACGTAAAGCTCCATTAATCTGACCGTTGCCATTTTGATATGTAATTATAAGTGAATTATCAATATTCAGCTGCTGCAATTCTTCAGGTGTCGTAGCCTCTCCGGCTCCATAATGAAAGGTAGAGTCACCTATGGTTCCGGGTTCCGGACTGTCAATCGCATATGCATTTATTCTCTGAATACACAATATGCCCACCGTAAACAGTAGGCATATTAGAACTTTAATTAATTTGTATCTGTTACTTGAAATCAATCTCTTATTCATTCTTATCTTCACATTTTGTTTTTGCTTCTTCGTTATTTTCCGTTGTATCCTTGTTCAAAAACTTTTGTAATATTCCGGCAAAGGATATAGATTCTTGTTCATCTTCAAATGAAAGTTCCTCTTCCTTTAACTCGCAGAGCATATGTATCTCATTTTGTCCAACCGAAACCAACATATAATGCTTACCGGCTCTGATAATCTGAACATATTTATTGGGAGCAACTCGTTTCACTTCCAATACCTCTATGTTTTTCCCTTTATCAAAAGTCTTCTGTGCACTTCCAATATATTTGGTTACAAAAGCGGTTACTACAAGAACCACGACGAATATAAGCAGTACACCAATCAACTGCGCATATCCGGAAACCGAAGTCATCAAAATCATAATTAACCAACAACTTTCTTAACTGCTTCAATAACACGTTCAGCCTGGAAAGGTTTTACAATGAAATCTTTTGCTCCTGCCTGAATAGATTCAATAACCATTGCCTGCTGACCCATAGCAGAACACATAATAACTGTTGCAGAAGGGTCTGTTGCTTTAATCTTCTTTAATGCTGCAATTCCATCCATCTCAGGCATTGTGATATCCATAAGAACAAGATCGGGATGAAGTTCTGTATATTTTTCAACTGCCTTTGCGCCGTTCTCAGCTTCACCTACTACATTATATCCGTTCTTTCCAAGGATATCCTTAATCATCATTCTCATAAACGCTGCGTCATCACATACTAAAATATTCTTTGCCATAATTACTACCTCCGTAATATGTTTTCTATAATATTATTTGATTATCTCTGTAACTCTGATACCGAAGTTTTCTTCGATAACAACAACTTCTCCACGAGCAACAAACTTTCCATTAACCAGTACATCGATTGGTTCACCGGCAATTCTGTTTAATTCTATAATCGTACCTGGTGCAAACTCTAAAATATCTGAAATAGATTTTGTTGTTCTTCCAAGCTCTACTGTAACCTCTAGAGGCACATCCATAATCAAGCCAATATTTTCTTGATTTACAATAGCATTTACATCGTTAGAGAAATTCTGAAACTGTGCAGGTTGAACATTTACATTTTGCATATTGTTAGGTGCAAATCCAAAAGGCATTCCCATATTGGGATTCATGCCCATATTCATTCCCATATTAGGATTCATACCCATGTTCATTCCCATATTGGGATTCATACCCATGTTCATTCCCATATTGGGATTCATGCCCATGTTCATTCCCATATTAGGATTCATACCCATGTTCATTCCCATGTTAGGATCCATGCCCATGTTCATTCCCATATTAGGATCCATGCCCATGTTAGGATTCATACCCATGTTCATTCCCATGTTAGGATTCATGCCCATGTTCATTCCTGAATCATTACCCATAGAAGCAGGCGCAGGTTCAGGTGCGGGAGCGGGTTCCTCTTCTGCCGAACCACCACCAATAAAGGTTTCAACAATCTTCTTGGCAAATTCAATTGGATACAGCTGCATGATAGTACTATCAACCAAATCACCAATTTGCATTCTAAATTCAATTTTTACAAAGGTACCGCCAAGGAATGGAGCAATGGTTGAGCCATCTTTGACATCTGTCAAATTTAATAAATTAGCATCCGGAGGGCTAATATCAATGACATTTCCAAGCATTGTTGAAAGAGACGTTGCTGAGGAACCCATCATCTGGTTCATTGCTTCGGAAATAGCACTTAGATGAAGTTCTCCAATCTCTCCTTCTGTGTTTGTTCCATCTCCACCCATCATCAAATCGGTAATAATCTTAACATCAGTTTCACGAAGAACCAATATATTACTACCATCTAATCCCTGGGTATATTTAATTTGAATAAATACGCAAGGCTTTTCGTATTGTGTCAATAAGCTTTCCCAAGATGCTAAAGTAACAACCGGGGTTGTGATATTTACCTTTCGATTAACCAATGAGTATAAAGTGGTTGCTGAAGAACCCATACTTATGTTGGCCACTTCACCAATCGCATCTTTTTCAACATCATTTAAAAATGCATCATCTGCACTGGTAGGTTCAGTACCTACAACATATCCATCCTGTGCAGGTTCAGATGCCGGTTCCGGAACGGTTGCATCCAAAGGATCACTTGTGCTTGTATCGCCTCCGTATAAATCAACACCGCCCAGCAAAGCATCAATTTCTGCCTGGGACAGCATTCCATTTCCGTCCATTGCACCCTCCTATCTGCTGTTTACACAGCTTTTTATTTTTGTTTCTTCACTCTACTCATCATGAAGAACCGAAGTAATTCTCACTGCATATGCCTCATCCTTAGATCCCGGAACTGCAGTAAACTTCTTTATATTACCAACATAAACGGAAAGCTCTCCGTCCACGCGCTGGTCTAATCTTATACAGTCACCAACCTGTAACCCTGAAAAATCAGCAACTGAAATTGTACTTGTTCCAAGTACAGTCTTAACAGGAACATCCACTTTTCTAAGTAAGCTTTCAATATACTCTTCATAGTGTATATCATGATTTTCCTGCATTGTAGAGTACCAATATTTGGTATTCAACTTATCCATTACATCTTCCAATGTTAAATATGGTAAACAGAAGTTGATATAACCCTCCACCTTACCAATCTTAACATTTAAAGTTACAATTGCAATCATATCAGATGGCGGAACCACCTGTGCAAACTGCGGATTTGTTTCAACTCTGGTTAATATTGGATTGATCTCAATAACGTTCTTCCATGGTTCTCTAAGAAGCTGAGTAAACATGGTAACCATTTTATTTAATATTGTGATTTCAATCTCTGAAAACTCTCTGGTCTTTTCCAGAGGTTCTCCACTTCCACCTAACATTCGATCAATAATAGCATAACCAAGATTGGTTGAAAGTTCTAGAATTACACTGCCATTTAATGGGTTAAAATTCAAAATTCCTAAAATAACAGGATTGGATAATGCATTACTATATTCTGAAAATGCTACTGTTTCTGAACTGGAAACGGTAACCTGAACATTTTTTCTTAAATAAACCGGAAGGTTTGTGGAAATCAAACGACCATAATGTTCAAAAATAATTTCCAATGTTCTGAGGTGTTCTTTAGAGAACTTGGCCGGGCGATTAAAATCATAATTTTTGACTGTTTTGTCATCTTCTTCCGAGATATTATCAACATCCAACTCACCTGCAGATAAAGCTGCAAGCAAACTGTCTATCTCATTTTGCGATAATACATCGCTCACCCAAGTCACCTCCCCTTACATTTTAATTCGTTATAATTACTGGAATTTGATTCCACTAATTGCAACTCTATAAATCAATTTGTCATCTTCGAATAAGCTACGTACTTCCTTCAAGATATCCTCTCTGATAGATTCAAAATTATCTGAGCAATCATCTACAGTATATTTTGAAACGGCTAATGTAATCTTGTCCTTAACCATGCTCTCATAATCCTGAATATTCTCACCATATTTCTTGTAGCCTTCAGATTTAGTATTCAAAGAGAATGAAACCTCAAACTGAATATAATGATTCTTACCGTCTTCACTCTTTAAAGGACAGGTCATAGTGTTCTCAATATTCCATACCTTCTGGTCTGACATTGCAAGAACCTCTTCTCCTTCTTCAGAAGTTTCCGGTTCAATTTCAAGTCGAAGAATCGCTGCGATATCATTAATCAACATTGCTGTTTTCTTATTTGTACCCATCATGCTAATCATCATAACAGAGGTTAAAACAATATTCACTATAACCAATGCCATAACCAGCACCAACAAGAGATTTTTCTTCATATTATACCTTCTTTGACTGTATTTTAATTTGCAGGAGGATTATAAATTCTAATCTCCACTCTTCTGTTTTTAGCTCTGCCACTCTCTGTATCATTATCCGCAACAGGAACATATTCTCCTCTTCCGGAATGTTTAATATCCTTAGGATCAAGTGTTGTATGATCAATCAGATAATCAAAAACAGAAAGTGCTCTGGCACTGCTAAGTTCATTGTTGTTTGCATACTTCGCACTATGCATTGGAACATTGTCTGTATGACCTTCAATCTCTATCGTTCCGCCTGCATAACGTTCCAAAATAATTCCAACCTTTTCTAACACCTCATAAGCATCGGTTCTTACCTCAGCTTGTCCGGAATCAAATAAAATAGCACCCTTTAATGACAGTAAAACATAATCCGCAGTAAAATTAACCTCAATCTTGTCCTGCATATTGCTTTCATTAATAGCTTCCTGAACTCTTTCTGCAAGTTCTTCATTGCGCTTTAAATCAGCATCTTTTATTTCTTCTACCATCTGCTCATATGTTTTCTCAGTATTGGTTCCTGAATTGTCCTTGTCTTCAATATTTTGACTGGTATCATCACTTTCAGCTGTCATACCGGTACTATTGATATATTTATCCAAATCATTTAACTGACTAATACCATTATTAATCAAAATACCTTCACCAATCGCTGTAGCGCCACCATCCAAAATACTGAATGCTGAAGACATGGAGGCTACAAGCTGATTATATTTTTCTTCGTCTACAGTCGACATTGAAAACAATAATACGAAGAAACAAAGAAGTAAGTTCATCAAATCACTGAACGTTGCCATCCATGCGGGTGACCCAGCAGGTGGATCTTCTTGTTTTCGCTTAGCCATTAAGCTTCACCTCCTGCTTCATCTGCACCAATTCCTTCACGATCTTTAGGTGAAAGGAAGGACTTCAACTTTTCTTCAATAACACGAGGGTTTTCACCTGCCTGAATTGATAAAAGACCTTCAATCATGATTTCCTTTTGTAAACTTTCTATCGCATCATTGGCCTTCAACTTAGTAGAAACCGGAGTACAAATCCAGTTGGAAAGCAAAGAACCATAGAATGTTGTAATAAGAGCAACCGCCATGGAAGGACCGATAGTACTGGGATCACTCATGTTGTTAAGCATACTAACAAGACCTACCAGAGTACCAATCATACCCCAGGCCGGTCCCATTGCACCAAGTGTTTCCCAGAAAGCTGAAACCTTCTTGTGACGAGCTTCTATACTTACCATTTCTGTTTCCAAAATTGCACGCACAAGTTCAGGGTCAGTACCATCAACGACCAGCATAATTCCCTTTTTTAAAAATGGCTGATCCAGTTCTGCTACTGCCTCTTCCAATGAAAGAAGTCCTTCTTTTCTGGCTATATTCGATAAATTTATAATACTTTTAATAATCTCAGCAGTATTAATGGCAGAAACCTTAAAGATCAAACCAATACCTTTAAGTCCCGCAATAAAGTCAGCCATAGGATTACTCGCCAGAGTTGCGGCAAACGCACCACCAAACGTAATTAACGCCGAAGGAACGTCGACATAGTCCAATACAGAAGCTTTATTTGATATAATACCGAAAATCAAAAGTACAAAACCTAATATAATTCCAACAAGTGAAGCTATATCCACTACGCTCACCTCGCATTTTGCTTAAAATTAGTTTGAAAATATATCTTTCTTATAAGATTTTACTAAATTTTTTAAATCTTGTCTACTTTCTTTTACAATTATTTTTCTTCCTGTTGTCAAAGTAATAACCGTATCCGGTGTTTCTTCGATAATTTCGAACAATTCCTGATTTACTAAAATTTTCTGACCATTTATTTTTGTTACTTCAATCAATGCACTACCCCCATCTTTTTGTAGTCTTAAGCAGCATTTTTCGGTGTTATTGTGTAAATTGTGTGTAATTTATACACAGTTTATCACAATCAACATAAGTTAGCAAAAGAGAGTGCAAGCTTTTGTTCAATAAACTGCACTCTCTTATCATTTTTTCGTTACTAAATATTTTAAAAACTATCTCTTCAGGTTAGTTAATTCTTCAAGTAAGGTATCTGATACTGTAATGATACGGCTGTTTGCCTGGAAACCTCTCTGTGTAGTAATCATTTCTGTAAATTCCATAGAAAGATCAACATTACTCATTTCCAACTGACCGGTTGACATATATCCACCATTACCGGTAATCTCAACACCGATTCCATCAAAGCTTCCTGAGTTAAGTGTTGCAGAATAGAGATTATCTCCCTTCTTCTCCAAACCGGAAGCATTTGCAAATTCAGCAGTGGCAATCTGTCCAATCAGCTTTGTCATACCATTATCATAGGTTGAATAAATCATACCATTGTCCTGAACTGTAACACCAATCATATTACCAATACGACGACCTGCACCGACACCATCAAAGTCACCGCTGGTTGCTCCAATCGTTGAAGTACCCTTATTGTCGAACATTGACATTTCGCTCAAATCTACCGTAATGTCTTCAAAATTGCCGCCAAGCTCTGAGAGATTCAAACGAATATCCTTCAAAACTTCACTTCCATTGATACCAAAGAACTTACCTGTAGAGTTATCAAAGCTTACTTTATCTCCATAATATACTCTGGAATCAAGTTCCCAGGTAGGATTATTGGAGCTATGCTTAGGGAAGCTTGCAGGATTTTTTAACATATCTTCAATAGTATCATATTCTGTTGTAGTAACAGTTTCACCATTAACCACAGTTGTTACTTCCCTTGACTGGCTCAGTGCAAGAAACTCTTCAACATTTCCTTCTTTACCATAGGCCTTTGCAAGGCTCTCCAGAGCTTCCTTAACAGTAATATCAACGCCATTTACAGTAACATTTACCGCATCATCCGGTCTCAAAACACTATTACCATTACCATCATTTTCAAAAAGATTTGTAATATCAGCCAATACTTTACCATTTTCACCGGTTGTCTTTAACTGATTTCCATCCCACTCATATGCAGAATAATCAAAAGAAAGCTTTGTATCACGCATCTGACCACGTTTCGTCATATTTTCTTTCATGGGTGAAATATCAATCTTATTTCCCTTAGAATCCAAGAGCTTTTCAATTTCAATACTATATTCTCCGGGTACAGAAGACTGTTTAAAATTCAATTTGGCAGTATATCCATAACCAAGATTATCGTAGAAATTAAGGTTGACGCTCTTACCAGCAGAGCCCTTAACATCGCTGTCATTTTTATCCATAATACCGGAAAGGAATCCCTTGGTTGTTGCTTCAGGAGGGAAGGTTGTATTCGCTTCACTCATAATACGTAATGCAGAAACAGTATCTTTTTTAATAAATCCGGTATCCTCATCAACGCCCCATCCCATTACATTGTAACCTGTACTGGTCATTGCAAGATTTCCGCCACCATCAATGTAGAAAGAACCATTACGGGTAAAGAAATTCTCATTTCCATCACTAACTACAAAGAAGTTTGAACCGGTAATCATTATATCAAAAGGATTACCTGTAGACTGGCTGGCACCCTGTGTAGATATGTTGGTATTAATTGCACCACTCTTTACACCAAGACCAATCTGTCTTGCGTTAGTACCACCCTTTCCTGATGTAGCATCGGGACCACTTGCCTTCTGTGTAGTCTGAGTCATTAATTCACTAAAAGTAACAGAGCTTGATTTAAATGCTGTCGTATTAACGTTAGCAATATTATTACCAATAACATCCATCTTTACCTGATGTGTTTTTAATCCGGAAACACCGGAATACAATGATCTCATCATAATTAATTGACCTCCTTCTTATCCGTACGTTTTCATCTGTCATTCTGAAAACTTAAGCCTCCGTTAGGTCCGGCTTATGCAAATACGGCGCCATCAATATTAGTAAACACGCTGGAATCCGTTTCATCCTGATCCATAGCTGTAACCACTGTTTTATTGGGAACATTCACAATAAAAGCGAGCTTATCAACCACTACCAGGGATTCCTTTATTCCTTTGTCCTGTGCCATCCTGGCTCCATGTTCCAATCGTTTCATCTGCAAATCAGATATTTCAATACCACGTTCACTCAATCTGTTTACAGCATGTTTGGAAAATTTTACATCTTGCTGTTCAAATCTCTTCCGTTCTAAAACCTCTTGGAACGAAATACTATTTTCTTGTATAGAACCATTATTACTAAATTGCACAGGATTACGATTTTGAACCTGCAATGCAGCCATAAAACTTGAATCTTGCAATCTCATAATCTGACTCCTTACTAATCCTTAAGTCTAAAAAATTATTACTCTTCGCTATGATCCTCTGTAAGTTTTTCTGCCAAATCCTCACCTGCTACAGCATTTGCGGCATCAGATACATCTTCTTTTTCTTCAGAAGCATTACTGAGCTCTTCCATTTTAGCAACATACTCTTTTAATGCCGATACCTTTTCGGATGCAATAAAGGACTTATCATAGCTAGACATCTTATCATATCTTTCGCTTAATTCCTCAACAACTTCCTTGCTGTTCAAATCAATATTATGAACGGAAGGCAGCTTATTAAGCTTAGTCACCCAATCAGTTGCATTGTTATAAGCCTTCAAATAATCTGAATCAACAACTGAATCCAAATCTGAAATAGGATATAAACTTTCATCAATAGATAAAAATGCTTTACCACCTTCATACACTACTGAATCAACTCTACCCTGTATCAAATATTGATCCCCATTACCGGAGGTTGCCTTCACATTTACATCCTTACCAACAAGCTGACTTGCTCTCTGTAAATCCATGCTTCCGGCCATACTCTGAATAGATTCAACCTGTGAAAACTGTGCATACTGGGAAACATATTCTGTATTTGAAGTAGGTTCCAATGGATCCTGGTATTTCATCTGTGCTACAAGAAGCTGTAAAAAGGTGTCTTTATCCATTCCGTCACCGGAGCTTGTTTTTGCCGGCTGTGTATTGGAAACAACTTTTCCATTCTCTATTGGTGCAATGTTTGCCATATATACTCCTTTCTATGCCTGGTAGTCAACGGTATTACCGTTTGCTCTCATCATTTCTGCAATGATTTTTTCTTCTGTATCCAGGTCTGCATCTACCTCAAACCCTTCCAGGCTGATACTTCTTCTTCTCTTTGTACCTGATTCTTCTTCCTTGCTCTGCTCATCCTTGTTTTGCATCAGATTGGAATCAAACAACTGCGTTCCAACACTCACTTCAATTGCATCCACCTTAATATTTTGCTCATTAAAGCTTTGCTTCAATAAATCCATCTGTGTTTCAAGAATGTTCTTTACATCCTCATTTTCAGCACTGAAATGAGCTGTCATAACACCCTCTTTTGCAGAAATCTGAATCTGAATGGTACCTAATGTTTCAGGCTGAAGCTGTAAGTTCACTTCTGTAGTATCATTACTTACAACAAATCGAATCTGATTTAACACCTGATTCATTACATTGTCTGTTTGATTAACATAAGATGTAGGAGCACTTTGATTTGCAGATGCTATTTCCGAAACACCCTGTTCCTGAATCTGACCTGCAGTATTATAGGTCAAAGAATTCAATTCCGTACCATCATTATCGTTTTTGTTCTTTGAACCTGTGATTTTATTAAGTGTTTCATTTTCACTATCCAAAGAATTTTCCTGTGATGAATTCAAATTTTCCTGACCCTTATTGACCAGTATAGAAAAATCAATATTTTCTTCGCCTGTCAGAACAGTTGCATCATAATCTTCTATTCCTGCTTCCTGTAATCCATCCTTTACATCAGACAATTGATTTTGTAGTTCTTTATGCAAGTCAAATAAATTTTCATCGGTAAGAAGTTCTGTACCATCCAAAGCACCTTGTGACTGCAAAACAACATCAGTAAGAACTGAACTGTTCAGCAAATCCAAACCATTAACTGACATATCTGATAAAAGGCTATTCAGTTCTTCCTCCGACAGTCCAAGTTCTTCCATAAGAGCTTCTCTTATGGTATTTATTGCCGTTGCAATAACTTCCATCTCATCTTCGGTAATATCGTCCTTTTGTTCAGAAACATTTTTAGTTTTCGTTTCCTTTACATTCGACTTAGGAGCTGTTTCCTTGGATGATTTTTCAGTTTCCTGCGTACTATTCTCCGTATCAGAAGCTGTCTTCACTTCATCCTTTTTACCTTCATCTCGACTTGCAGCTTTAAAATCGGTATTTTCACCATTTGTCACTGTGTTTTTCTGTTTTTCAAAAATCTTGCCAAATTCTTTACCATTACCTGTCTGAGTACTCTTTTGTACCTGCTGGTTCTGCGGTAAATTCATCGACTGCATTACACTCGAAATCGACGTCATCCTTTTCCTCCTTTCTATATTTTCATAGTTCTAACGAACTCAAAATATATATCGGAAAAAATCAGAATAAAATTAGTTCTCAGGGTCTAATAATTTTGTAACTTTTGCAGCAACCTCACTATCCATTACTCCCAGGATAGCTCCTCGATCTTCTGCTGACATTGTTCGCAAGATTCGAGCAACCAATGATAAATCATCTGTCATAGATTCAAAGATTCCTGCGGCCTGCTTTGGTTTCATTCTGGCATAAGTAGCTGCATAATCTTGAATTTCCTTGCTTTCTTCCAGTTGAACAACAACCTGTCTATATATAAATTCTGCCGTTGTAGGATCCATAGCCTCATAAAACTTTTTGTACTCTTCTGCCCCCGGGCCCTTTTCAGCGTAAACAACCTCTTCAAAGAACTCTGTCTTAATTCTCTGGAATTCAACCTGCTTCTTTTCAAACTCCTGTAATCTAAGTACATTGGCTTTCAAATCAGTAATTTCCAATTCCTGCGTATTTATCTTCGTCTGAGCACGATCCAGCTGTAATTCCAGTTCCTTTATATAATCCACAGCCTCACGCAGGTTCGTATATCCACCGTATGAATCAGGATCTGTAGTTTCCGTACTATGATCTACCGGCAGAATCTTATTTATCACCGGAACATCTTTTAAAACAGGGGTTAATACCTTACTGCCAAATCCACCAACATCCAGCTTAATAATAACAACAATTACTGCAAGCCAAACTACAACAATTGTTAATGTAGCAATAATCGTTCCAATGCTGCTGGGTTCATCCTCATCTATAAGTGCGTCTTCTTTTTTTGCAATTTCCTTAGCTCTCTTCTTTGCTTCTTTTTTCTGACGCTGCTGATCGTTTTTTAATTTTTTCTTTTCCTCTGCAAGCTTTTTCTTTTCTGCTTTCAGCTTAGCTGCATTATCATCATTCGCCATATATACACCCATTTAACCTTCTGTAGATCTTCTCTTTCCATATGTGTAGCTGGTAAGCTCATCTACCTCTTTACTTTCATTGGCCTTCTCTTCTTCCAAAAATGCTTCAAAAGCTTTTTCCTTCAGGCTCTCCTGCGCTTTTCTATCCTGCATAATCTCAGTAAGTTCAGCTCTGGCTTTTTCCATCTCTTTTCTGGCCTTTTCTACATTTCTTCTCTGTTCTGCAATTAAATCATCCAGCTTGTATATTGCATTTCGATTTTCATTAATCTTTACAAAATCCAATATTCCACTAAGCAGTTCTATTCTTTCTTCCTCATACAACGCTTTTCTATGGATAATTTCATCCAAAACCTGTTCTTCACGATTTAATTCGGCCTGTTTTTCGGCAAAAACCTGTTTTGCAGACTCTTCCAATTTTAGTTTTATATCCAGAATACTTTGCATTCTGTATCGAAATCTAGCCATTTATAGTTTCTCCAAACATACCGGCAAGTTGATTTAAACAATCGCCAAAATCAACCTTTTCATCAATATCCTGCTGTAAAAATCCATTTACACTTTTTATCATGGAAATAGAGTAATCAATATCCGGATTGCTTCCGCTCTTATATGCACCAATATTAATCAAGTCCTCTGCTTCATTGTAGGTTGCCAGAACATTTTTTAGTTTGCCTGCAAGCTTCTTGTGTTCCTTGGTAGCAACCTGTCCCATACATCGACTAATGCTCTGTAAAATATCAATGGCAGGATAATGATTTTTGTGCACCAGCTTACGATTCAGCATAATATGGCCATCCAAAATACTTCTGGCCGTATCAGTAATTGGTTCATTAAAATCGTCACCGTCTACAAGAACCGTATAAAGTCCGGTAATGGAACCCTTGTCACTTCTTCCTGCTCGTTCTAGAAGCTTCGGCATTTCAGAATAAACACTGGGGGGATAACCTCTGGAAACAGGTGGTTCTCCACTTGCCAGACCTATTTCTCTTTGGGCCATAGAGAATCGTGTCAATGAGTCCATCATCAGAAGAACATCCAGTCCCTTATCTCTAAAATATTCAGCTATAGCGGTTGCTGTTTTCGCAGCTTTATTTCTAAGAAGGGCAGACTTATCCGATGTTGCAACAACAACCACAGACCTTTTCATACCTTCTTCTCCCAAATCTCGCTCAATAAATTCTCTTACCTCACGACCACGTTCTCCAATAAGTGCAATAACATTAATGTCTGCTTTTGTATTTCGTGCAAACATACCCATAAGGGTAGATTTTCCTACACCCGAACCGGCAAAGATTCCAATTCTCTGTCCTTTACCAATGGTCATAATTCCATCTACAGCACGCACACCCAAGGGCAATATTTCATCAATGATTTTTCTGCTCATAGGGTCAGGAGCGCCGGCCTCAATGGGATATTCTCTTCCGGATACCGGAATATGATCAAGGGGTCTTCCAATACCGTCCACTACTCTACCCAGAAGTTTTTTACTGACTGTAACAGTCAAAGGTTTTTCAGTATTTTCTACAATATTTCCAAGTCCAATGCCATCTACTGCATCAAAGGGCATCAACAAGGTTTTCTTATTCCTAAAACCAACCACTTCTGCAAAAATAGCAGGATAATTCTTATCATCGGGAATTATCCTGCAAACATCACCAAGTCTGGCATCAGGTCCGGCAGACTCAATGGTAAGTCCAACAATGTTTACAACCTTACCCTTCTTTTTAAAGAAAACCTGATCTAAAACACTATTATATTTTTCCTTCGCTTCATCAAGGGATAAAACCATTTAAGTCATAGACTCCTTATTATATGAAAGTAACAATAGCTTCTTGCGAAGCTGTTCTAACTGTGTATCCAAGCCACAATCATAAATACCATTTTCCGTCTCAATCATACATTGCCTTTTTGCCATGGAAGGATCATCAAGAACTTCAAGGCTAACAGATGACGACGGCAAAAACTCCATAAACTCTCTCTTTTTGCTATTGATATAAATAAAATCATCAGGACTGACTCTAATAATAATTTCCTTATGACCACCCACATTATGAAGAGTGTCACGAATGAGGCCAAGCAAAATACCACGATAGTCATCCAATCCCACAGAAAAAATATGCGTATAAATACCTGTAATAGTATCTACCAAAATTTCCTCTAAATTTTCTTCCTTTTCTCTGAAGGAAGCTTCTATCTCCCGAATTTCTTCCTGCATTTTATCTTTTTCAGCCTGGACACTTGCCTGGGCCTGTCTGAAGCCCTCTTCGTAGCCTTGCTCTTTCGCAGAATTATAAATATCTACTTTAGCCTGTTCTGCACGATTAATAGAATCATTCAAAACATTTTCAGCCTGTCGTTTTGCATCATCCAAGATTTCTTCAGCTTTTTTCTTGGCACGTTCCAGAAGTTCCTCACCATTCTCTTCCATGCCCTGTTCCAATTCACTTTCATCAAACAAAAGATCTGTAACATCTTCAGCCTTAATTCCAGCTGTGAATTCATCTTGAGAAAAATCATCAAGTTGAGCTTCAAAGCTCATTTTTTCAGCCAATTCAGTCAATCGTTTATTAACAAATGAATTGGAATCTATAATCCTTGCTGTTTGTCCACTTTGTTCACCTTGGAACATATGGCCCTTCAGTAAATTACTAGACAATTAATTCATCTCCTCCGCCACGGGAAATAATAATCTCACCGGAATCCTCCAGCTTACGAATAACATTTACAATCTTCTGCTGAGCTTCTTCTACATCCTTCATACGTACAGGACCCATGAATTCCATATCTTCCTTAATCATGGCAGCCAATCGTTTTGACAGGTTATTAAAGATTGCCTCCTGTACCTGTTCATTGGCACTCTTCAAGGCGATACCAAGATCATTGTTCTCGACCTCTTTAAGTACTCTCTGAATCGCTCTGTCATCCAATAAGAGAATATCTTCAAATACGAACATCTTCTTACGGATTTCATCAGCAAGCTCGGGCTCTTCGATTTCCAAAGTTTCCATAATATGTTTCTCTGTTCCACGGTCTACAGTGTTCAAAATCTCTACAACCGCATCTACACCACCAATAATGGTGTAATCCTGATTTACAAGGCTTGCAAGCTTTGATTCCAATACCTTTTCAACCTCTTTAATAATATCAGGACTTGTTCGATCCATAATCGCAATACGTCTTGCAACATCTGACTGTCTATCAGGCGGAAGCGCTGAAATAATCAGTGCTGCCTGGCTAGGGGGCAAATAAGATAAAATAAGTGCGATTGTCTGAGGATGCTCATCCTGAATAAAGTTACACAACTGTGAAGGATCTGTTTTACGTACAAATTCGAATGGTTTAACTTGAAGTGAAGCAGTAAGCTTTCCAATAACACTCATTGCTTTATCACTACCAAGGGCCTTCTCCAAAAGTTCCTTAGCATAGCCGATACCACCTTCTGCGATGTATTGCTGTGCCAAACAAACCTCGTAAAATTCGTTAATTACTTCTTCCTTCAACTGAGGATTAACACTTCTTGTATTGGCAATCTCCAAGGTTAATTCTTCAATTTCTTCTTCCTTAAGATGTTTAAAAACGCCTGCACTTCGCTCCGGCCCCAATACAATCATAAGTATTGCAGCCTTTTGCAAACCTGAGACAGTTTCTTCGGGATTAAATTTTGCCACAATTCTTACCCCCAATCATCTAAAATCCAGTTACGAAGCAGATTAGCAGCTGCTTCCGGATTATCATCAACAAATTTTTCAACCATCTTTCTGGTCTCTGATTTGGTTTCAACATCGATATCTTCCACCTCTTCCGTCTGAACAGACTGTAAGAGATTTTCAACAGAAAGCTCTTCTTCCGGTTCTACTTCCTGTTTTACTCTCATGCTTCTTAAGATAATAAATCCTAACAAGCCAAGAATAATTACAATCATCACAATACTAAGTATATTGGTCCAATTGATAGCAAGGCTTTCCTTGTCATAGAACAAATTCTCACGATATGCAACAATAGTAATCTTATTTCTATCAATACCGGTTGCATGAGCAACAGCATCATAAAACTCCTCGTCCACCTCAATTTTTACAGGCTGTGAATTGTTTTCCTTGTATTCTTCCCATGTAATCTCGTCCAAAAGTCCCTGACTTCTTACAACTGTTTCTTTCACAACATTGTAATTCTTGGCAGTTACGGTAACAGAAGAATTCTGATAATCAATTACCATGGGAGGGGTAATCTCTTTGGTAATCTTCTCATTTAAAAGTCGATCAATATCTCTTGCTTCAGATTCAGATTCGCTATTTCCATTGTTATATAATAAATAACCGGTTTCATCATTTGAATCTGTACCGGGAATAGAGCTTGTTCCACCGGAATTGGATGAAGTGGTTGTACTTTCGTGTCCAATTAAGCCTTCATCTCTGCCTTCCTGGGCTTCATAGGTATGTTCTGTGCTTTCATAGCTGGAAAAATCAAAACGCAAGAAGGATGCCACTTCGACTATTTCGAACTGACCGGAATTGACAAGTGACTGTCTTACCTTTGATCTGATATAACTTTCAGCCTGGCTCTGAAGCTCCATATAATTATGTGCCTGGCCTGCAGCGGTATAATCTTCATCCCCTGCAAACAAAAGATTTCCCTGGGTATCACTAATTGTAATACTTGCTGTGCTCTTGTTTCCTAAACTGCTGGCAGCAGCCTTAGCCATGGTAACAGCATTCTCTTGTGTAAATGTTCCGTTTAATTCCAGACAGATATATGCGCTGGTTTCCTGTTCTTTGGCAATCAAAGTACCATCCTGATTGGGAATATTCAAACGCACTTCTGCCTTCTTTACAGAATCAAAGCTTTCAAACAAAATAGCCAGATCCTTTTGTTTATAATCTGCATAAAGCTTCTGTTTATCTGACTCTGTAGTTGAAAATCCACCATTTAAAGCATCACTTAGATTAGGAGCCTGGTCCGAATATCCTGCTGAACCCAGGGCTCTGTTTGCCTGTGAAATCTGACTTTCTTCCACATCAATACGAAGTCCGTCATCACTCAATCTACAATCAATTCCGGAGCTTTCCAATAAGTCCATAATAGTAGATGCCTGTGTTGCATTGTCGCAATTCATAAGTCTCACATACTGTGGTCTAGTCATCACATAGATAAAAACGGCAAATGCAAATATAACAATAGCAGCCATAGTAATTATGACTGTCCTTTGTTTCGATGTATACTTTTTCCACCAGGCTAATATTTTATCCCGTAGTTCCTTTAATCTGTCTAACATGTACCTATCTCCTGTACTTTAATTAGATCTGCATCTGCATAATTTCCTTGTAAGCATCTAATAGCTTATCTCTGATTGCAACTGTATACTGTAAGGCCGTAGACGCTTTCTGTAAAGAAATCATCAAATCATGCGTATTTTCTGTTTCGCCCAATGCGAATTTAATCTCTTCATTCTCGGCAGCAGACAAATAGCTGTTTGTTGTATTAATGTTCTCAATTGCAGTGTCTAAAATCGACTGAAAAACATTCCCAGAAGCTTCCTTCTCCTGTGCTTTAAAAACGCCGGAAATAGAATCTATTTTATTAATCGGAGTTATACCACTGATAGAATAAAGATCCATAATTTATTATTCTCCTATCTTGAGTCCCTGCAAAGCCATATTTTTACTTGCCGAAAAAGCTGTTGCATTTGCTTCATAAGCACGGCTGGCATCAATCATGTTAGTCATTTCTGTTACAATATCAACATTGGGATAATATACATATCCGTCTTCATCTGCATCCGGATGTGAGGGATCATATACCTTTTTGAATTCAGTATTGTGATCTTCGTATACACCAGTAACTCTAACACCGCTTCCGCAATAGCCCTCATGCTTGTATGTACCATGAATGGTTTCGTGAAGAATATTACCAAACGTATTCTGCGGGCTCTTCTCTGAAAATGCCACAACTCTTCTTCTGTAAGGAGTTCCATCAGCGGTTCTGGTTGTATTTGCATTGGCAACATTTTCAGAAATAATATCCATACGATATCTCTGTGCTGTCATACCGGATGCATTAATATTAAAAGCTGAAAACATGTTCATAATCACATCTCCTTTACAAAGTCAAAACTACTTTAATACCATCTTTAAATTCTGAAATTCCTGATTAATACCTGCAAGTAATCCCTGGTACTTAATCTGGTTTTCTGCAAGCATAACATTCTCAGCATCGGGATCAACATTATTACCATCCAAGCGGTACGAATACCCTCTATAGTCTTGATAAGCGACAGGGGAAATTCTCATGCTTTGAATAGCCGCAACCTTCTGATCCATAGACTCGTACTTACAGTTACCAAGAGCTCTTTGAAGTTCTGATTCAAAAGCAACATCCTCACGAACATATCCCGGTGTAGTTGCATTCGCCAGGTTATTTGAAATTGCCTCCTGACGCATCCAGGACGCATCAGCCGCTCTGTTTAATACATTAATATAATCAAAAGCATTCGTATTTATCATAGTTCCATCTCCTTTTGAACATAAGGATACTCTTATAACATACTCACTCTATCCTATTATAATAAAACATATAAAAAAACACAATACATAGGTAAAAAAAGATACAAAAAAACTATATATAGTTATTTGTCCATGTTACAAATAAACAAAAAGGACTTATCCGAAGATAAATCCTTTTAAAACGAAGGTAAAATCCATTTACCCTGCTTATTCATCTTAAATTGACTAGTTCATATATGAATGATTATTATTCTGCTCTTTTAACTTTTCAATTTCATCAAAAACAACATCATTCAAAATCTTAATGTAAGTACCCTTCATGCCTGATGATCTGGATTCTATTACACCGGCACTTTCAAATTTACGAAGAGCATTAACTATAACTGATCTTGTAATACCTACTCTATCGGCTATTTTACTTGCTACCAATACCCCTTCCATACCATTTAATTCATCAAAGATATGCGTAATAGCTTCCATCTCTGAGAAGGACAAGGTACTGATTGCAGATTTAACCACTGCTATCTTTCTATTTTCTTCAGCATTTTCTTCATTTACTGCACGAAGCATCTCAAGTCCTACAACCGTTGTTCCATATTCACATAGAATAATATCATCAATGTCATAAGGACATTCGCTACGGTAAATGAATAACGTTCCAAGTCTCTCACCTGCAATTTCAATAGGAGAAATAATTGCCTGTGTCTTTACAATATCTACATGTTCGAAGCCTAAAGTCTGTAAATTCACATTTTCTTTTGTACTGAGAACACCGAGCAAACGTTCGTTCAATGAGGAATCAACAAAAACTCCCACCTTATCTTCGATCATTTCATGAATGGTTTCAACGCCATCATACTTGCCAATACCTAAAACTTTACCCTTACGACTGATCACAAGAACATTGCTTTCCAAGGTTTCTTTCATAATCTTACATATATCATTAAAAACAACCTTGCTGGAATTGTTATTGTGTAAAAGCTTTCCGATTTTTCTGGTCTTATCTAATAACTGTACACCACTCATAATAATCCTCCATAAAAACCACGAAATTGTTTTCTATAGATTGAATCGTACCATAAAAACATTCAGATTTCAATGCTTATAATGCAATTTTATAGAAATAATGTGAATTTAATTCAAAATTTCTGACATTTTGAACAAAACCAATTATTTTTCTATGTCTTTTCTAAATGAGCATGTCTCATCTGCACATACCAGCTTATTCCCCTTTTGAATAAGCAAATTGCCACAAATCGGACATTTCTCATTTACCGGTTTCTGCCAAATCATAAAATCGCATTCCGGATTGCCCATACAACCGTAATATTTTCTACCTTTTTTTGTTCTCTTTAATACAACATCCTGATTACATTTTGGACACTTAACACCGATTTTTTCATAATATGGCTTTGCATTTACGCAATTAGGGAAACCGGGGCACGCAAGGAATCGCCCATTGGTTCCGAGACGGAAGACCATCTTTCTACCACATTTTTCGCACACTTCATCGGATTCCTCTTCCTTAATTGTAACCTCTTCCAGGCTTCTCTCTGCTTCTAATACCGCTTCATCCAAATCAGGATAGAAATTCTCAATGATAGTCTTCCACTTTACGTTACCCTCTGCCACACCATCAAGAAGTGCTTCCATATTAGCGGTAAAATTAACATCAACAATTGTAGGAAATGCTTCAAGCATCATTTGATTTACAACATCACCAAGCTCTGTTACAAAAAGATTTCTTCCTTCCTTGGTAATATAATTTCTCTTTCGAATCACTGTAATCGTTGGTGCATAAGTAGAAGGTCTGCCAATGCCCATCTCTTCCAATGTTTTTACCAATGATGCTTCTGTATAATGTGCAGGAGCTGTAGTAAAATGCTGCTGAGCATCATAATTCACTAATGTAAGCACACTATTCATATCAACATCCGAAAGATGTGTCTTGTTCTCTTCCCTATCTTCTTCCGTGGTATAAACAGTCATAAAGCCATCAAATCCAACCTTAGAGCCTGCGCAGGTAAAGATATGATTTCCCGCCCCTATCTTTACACTGGTAGTAAGATATAAAGCACTTGCCATCTGACTTGCCAAAAATCTCTTCCATACAAGCTGATACAGCCTAAACATATCTCTTGGAAGCTGATCCTTAACACTTTCAGGTGTTCTTCTAATATCAGTAGGTCTGATTGCTTCATGTGCATCCTGAATCTTCTGTTTTGACTTCGGCTTGTCACTTTCGCTCTGTAAATATTCTTCTGAATATTTTTCTATAATATAAGACTTGGCCATCTCCTGTGCTTCATCTGATATTCTTGTTGAATCAGTACGAAGGTAAGTAATCAAACCAACTGTACCTTCCCCCTTAATATCAACACCTTCATAAAGCTGCTGCGCAACCTGCATCGTCTTCTGCGTAGTAAAATTAAGTTCCTTACTTGCTTCCTGTTGCAAAGTAGAGGTAGTAAAGGGTAATGGTGCTTTCTTTCTACGTTCTGAGTCCTTAATTTCCTTCACACTAAATTTAGCACCTTCCAACTTCTTGTTTAAAGCTGCCATTTCATCTGCTGAATTAATTTCAACCTTCTTTTTACCTTCGCCATAATACTGGCAAATAAGATTTTTCTTCTTGCCTTCTACATTCAATTCAGCCGCAAGTGACCAATATTCCTTGGGAACAAACTGCTCAATTTCCTTCTCTCGTTCACAAATAATACGAAGTGCCACTGACTGTACTCTGCCTGCACTTAATCCACTCTTAACCTTCTTCCACAAAATAGGGGAAATACGATAACCAACCATACGATCCAAAATACGTCTGGCCTGCTGTGCATCAACCAGATCCATATTAATCTCACGAGGATCCTTTAAGGACTCTTTTACAGCCTTCTTGGTAATCTCATTAAAGGTTATTCTATAAATTTTCTTATCTTTACTCTCGTTTAGCTTCAAAGCATATAACAAATGCCATGAAATAGCTTCCCCTTCACGGTCAGGGTCAGTTGCAAGATAAATCTTTTCTGCTTTCTTAGTTTCCTTTCTAAGGGCAGAAAGAACATCACCTTTTCCGCGAATAGTAATATATTTAGGCTCATAATCATGTTCCACATCAATACCCATGGAACTCTTTGGTAAATCTCTTACATGTCCCTGGCTGGCAACTACTTCATAGTTGGTACCCAAAAACTTTTTAATGGTTTTCACTTTAGCAGGAGATTCCACAATCACCAGATTTTTAGCCATAACTTAACCCCACCTATCTCAAAGTTTCTCCCATAATAGGAAATCGTTGTCAAATATACACCAAATAAATAAATATAGCAAGCAATTTTTTCTAAACTTTTTATAATTTAGTTTCTACTATAATATATGCACAAAAAAAGAAAGCATTAAAATGCTCTCTTTTTAATCATAATCTACCTTCATCATACATAGACCCTGGGCCGGTGCTGTTGGGCCTGCCTTCACTCTCTCTTCACTGTTTAAAGCAAACAAAACTTCCTCTTCACTCAATCTGTTAAACCCAACCTCAAGCAGTGTTCCCACAATAATTCTAACCATGTTTTGAAGAAAACCATTGCCATGCACAAAGAAGCGAATATAAGAACCTTCTTCCTCAATATCTATTCGATCCACATGACGAACCGTAGACTTCTTCATTTTGGGATTCATGGAAAAATTTCTAAAATCATGTTCCCCCAAAAGCTTATTAGCCATTTTTTTCATTGCCGCAATATCCGGTTTTTCTTCTATATAATATACATATTTTCTGTCGAAAACCGGCTTTTGCTTACCAACATAACAGGTATATCCATAAGTCTTTCCCAATGCATTATATCTGGCATGAAACCTGGGGCCTGCAAAATCAACCTTCTTTACGCAAATATCATCGGGCAAATATCGATTCAAATATTCACAAATCTGCATGGGCGATAAATCCACGTCCAAAAACACATTTGCAATCATATTTTCAGCATGAACACCTGCATCGGTTCTACCCGCGCCTATAATCTCAAGTTGTTCGTCACCTGTCAGTATTTTCAGAACGCCTTCTATCTTCCCTTGAATCGTGTCTTTATTTGGTTGTCTCTGAAAACCATAATAACGACTTCCATCGTACATTATAGTCAATCTATAGTTTTGTTTCATTATTTCACCATCAAAGAATCCAGCTTTTCTACAACAAATCAGCTCTTATAAATCAAAAGGAGTTACCTGATATACGTAATAGTTCAACCAATTACTGTATAAATTGTTACTGTGAGATCTCCATTGCAACAAAGGTTTCTTAGTAGGATCATCATCAGGATAGTAATTATAAGGAATATGAATCGGAAGACCCTTGTCCAAATCACGATGATATTCATGATCCAAAGTATATCTGTCATATTCCGGATGTCCGTTTACAAAAATCTTCTTTCCATCCTCTGCAATGGCAAGGAAAACACCTGCTTCTTCACTTTCCGCCAAAACTGTAACTGCATCACAGGCATGAATCTTGTCTGCAGGAGTTTCTGTATGTCTACTGTGTGGAGCAAGGAAAATATCATCAAAGCCTCGTACCAAAGGAATCTTTCTATTAGCTACTTTGTGCTCGTAGATTCCAAAAAGCTTTTCTGATAAATGGTTTTTATTAATACCATAATAATGATAAAAACCTGCTTGTGCTCCCCAGCAAATATGCAAAGTCGAAGTAACGTGCTCTTCTGCCCAATCCATGATTTCACAAATTTCATCCCAGTAATCCACTTCCTCAAAAGTTATATCTTCTACCGGTGCTCCGGTAATTATCAATCCATCAAATTTACGATCTCTTACTTCATCCAACGAAGTATAAAACTTATTTAAATGATTGGCTGAGGTATTTAAAGAAATATGACTCTTAACATTTAAAAAAGTTACATCAACCTGTAATGGAGTATTGGACAAGGCTCTAAGAAGCTGAAGCTCTGTATCCTGCTTTACAGGCATAATATTCAAAATCAGAACCTGCAACGGACGAATATCCTGATGCATCGCTCTGTTTTCGTCCATTACAAATATATTTTCATTTTCAAGGATTTCCTTTGCAGGTAAATCGCTTTGTGTTTTAATAGGCATGATAAAAATCTCCTCATAAATTAAATCTATGATAAATATTGTGCCACAAAATCTTCTTCTGTCAAGATAGGCACGTTTAATTCTTTTGCTTTCTTGTTTTTTGAAGAATTGGATGCAAAATCATTATTTACAAGAGCTGTGGTTTTACTTGTAACACTTCCTGTTACCTTTCCGCCCCTTTCCTCAATTGCAGCCTTCAATTCATCTCTGTTTTCAAACATATTCAAAGAACCGGTAACGCAAAAGTTCAATCCGGAAAGATTTTGATTCTCATTTACAGCCACCGCTTCAATTTCTACTTCAGCAAGAATTCTATTTAAAAGTGCAACCTTCTTTTCATCTGAAAAATACTCGCAGATAGCACCTGCAATTACTTCTCCCACACCATCTATACTGCTAAGCTCCTCCTTTGATGCATGAATGATACGTTCCACCTCATAATCAAAAAACTTGCACAAAACCTTGGCATTGGCAACACCTATATTGGCGATTCCAAGTGCATAAATCACTTGTGGTAAGGTTGTTTTTCTGGAAATATCAATATTATCCAATAGGTTCTTATAGGACTTTTCTCCAAAGCCCTCCATGGACATAATCTCTCCCGCAAATCTGTTTAAATGATATAAATCATCAAAATCATGAATATAACCTTTTGCAATAAATTTTTCCAAGGTCTGTTCACTTAGTCCATCAATATTCATTGCATTTCTAGATACAAATAATGTGAACGCCTTGATTTTCTTTGCTGCGCAATCAGGATTTGTACAATATAAGCTCAAGGCTTCTCCTGTACCAGAAATTTTGGTTTCTCCCTGACAAACGGGGCAGATTTTCGGAATCTCCAAATTGCCTGACTTGGTAAGATTCTCAGCAATCTGAGGTATAATCATATTGGCCTTATAAACCATAATATGATCCCCAATACCAAGCTTCAATTCTCTCACAATACTTACATTATGGACACTGGCGCGGCTGACTGTAGTACCCTCAAGTTCAACAGAATCAAAGATTGCTACCGGATTAATCAAGCCAGTTCTGGATGCACTCCATTCTATTTCACGAAGTACTGTTTCTTTTTTCTCATCTGCCCATTTAAAGGCAATGGAATGACGCGGAAACTTGGCTGTTGTCCCAAGACTCAAACCATAGGCAATATCCTCATAAGCAAGAACCAATCCATCCGAAGGAATATCATAGGTTTCAATTGCCTTCGAAAAATCATCAATTGCATTCATAATGGTATCCTGTGTTACCAGCTTTCTCTGTACTGTTTCAAAGCCTTGTAAGTCTAGAAAATTAAATTCTTCCTGTCTTGAATTCTTAAAATCAACACCCTCTGCATCCACTAAAGAGAAGGCAATAAATCGAACACTTCTCTTCGCAGTAATCTCACTGTTTAACTGTCTTACAGAGCCACTGCAAAGATTTCTGGGATTTTTATATTTATCTTCTTCCTCTTTAATCTCAGCATTTATTTTTTCAAAATCCTTATAACCGATTACCGCTTCGCCACGCAATACCAGATTACCTTTGAAAGGAATTTCCCCGGGCAAATTAATAAAGGTTTTGGCATTGGCCGTTATGACCTCACCAATTTCACCATTTCCTCTTGTAACAGCTTTTAAAAGCTTACCATCTCTATAGGTAAGAACCACAGTAAGTCCATCTAACTTCCAGCTAAGTAAGCCTTCCTTACCATTTAACCAGGCTCTTAGTTCTTCTCTATCCTTTGTTTTAGATAAAGATAACATAGGCGAAGAATGAGCCTCCTTCACCAGAGTATCCACCGCTTCAAAGCCTACATTTTGTGTTGGACTGATTGCCAGAACGACACCTGTTTCCTCTTCAAGGCTAACAAGTTCGTCATATAATGCATCATACTCAAGATTGCTCATAATCTCACGATCTTCTGCATAATATGCCTTTGAAGCTTTATTTAACAAATCAACAAGGGTCTTAATTCTCTCTACCTTTTCCATTTAGCTGTTATCCTTTCTGCGTAGTCCTTCTATTTCCTGTTCTGTCAAGTAACGGAACTGTCCCGGCAAAAGTTTTCCCAGTTCAATATTCATAATACGGGTACGTTTTAATTGTTTTACTTCGTAACCACATTCCTTACACATACGTCTAATTTGACGATTATATCCTTGGGTCAGAACAATTCGAAAGGTATATTTCCCCATAGCTTCCAGAGTACATGGTCTTGTTGTGACTTCAAGCTTAGGCAAATATATTCCTCCACTCATTTTCTGAATGAATTCTTCCGTAATCTCTTTATGAACCTTAACTACATATTCCTTTTCATGATGATTCACTGCACGCATCATGTAATCTATGAGATACCCATCATTGGTCATCAAAAGTAATCCCTCAGAATCTTTGTCAAGTCTCCCTGCATAGGTAACTCTTTCCTTGATCTTAATATATTCTTTCACAAGGTGTTTTGCATGTTCATCACGTTCCGAGCAGGTAACACCTACCGGTTTATAAAAGGCAATTACAATATTTTTTTCAACCTTATTAAGTGCTTTTCCATTGAGATATACAATGTCATCACCGGAAACTCGATCACCGTTTTCTGCTATTTTCTGACCTATACGGACTTTTCCCTGCATAATCAGTTTATCAGCATCTCTTCTGGAGCATACACCACAATCAGCCAAAAACTTATTGATTCTTACGGATTCCATATCTGTAAATCCTCCTTCAGGCAAACCTTGGGAATTTCTTCGCAGTCAGTTAACCCCTTTTTAGCCATCTGATCAGCAAGTTCATTAAACACAACCCCTGTATGTGCAGCAACCTTGGTAAAAGAAATGGCAAGCTTCTGCATCATCCCACGCATAAAATCTCTATATTTTTGCGTCAGTTCATTTTTAGCTTTCCATTCGCCTGTTACCCATTTTTCAATTCCTTCATAATCAAAACGAATTTCTAGTTCAGAATATCCATTTTTCAAAGCAAATCCGGCAGCATACATTGCCCCCAGCATCTCACCGGAAACATTACGTTGTTTTGCCGTTTCAGGATCTTTTCCACTACCATTCTGAAGGTAAACCTTACCATCATATGTAATAAAAATACAACCAAAGGCATATTTTAATAAAGAATGCTCATAGCTACCATCTACATAAGCAACCAACTGATTCTTTTTATTGGGTTTACATTCCTGTATTTCCAAAGCATTACCTGAAAACTCTTTTCCCTTCTCCTCTTCAGAATACTGTTCTTTGAAATAGAATGCACTCTGCTTACTTTCTTCGCCGTCAAAATACAGTTCTGCTTCCTCCATGGTTGTAAAACCTTTAAATACAGCACCGGGAAAACCATCCGTATTCTGTTTACACTCATCCCATGACTTATATATGCCCGGAACCTTCCCCTTCTTTACAACATAATATTTCTTTGCTGCCACAAAAATTCTCCTTATCACCCAAAGGAACCTGCAGCTTTACTGCAGGTTCTAAATCATTTATTCAGGATCCTTTTCATCCCATACAATCTCATTTTCAACAAATCCGGCCTTCGTTTTCTTTTTCAAGATTTCCTTAGCGATAAATCCGCTTATAAATACCAGAATAGAAACTAACCAACCGGCTAAAAACTCTGCCCAGATTGCATATCCATATTTTCCATGCTTTACGATAAACAAGTCAAACAGATTCCATACAAATAAAACAGCAAGCAATCCCGGTGCAATAAATCGTATGGAAGTAAAGAACCACCATCCGGGCATCTTAAATTTTGTTGTATTTCTATTAATCTGTTTTAACACTTTAGATAAATCAAAAAACCAACCAACAACAATGCATTCCATAATACCAATCAAAATCAGATTAATCTGATTGGTCCAATTATCAACAATATCAAGCCATGCAAGACCGGCTTTAGTTGCATAAAGAAGCGATATAATTCCTGCAAAAACACAAATCATCCTTGTTGTTTTCTTTGGAGATATCTGAAACTTATCTGCCAGGGAAGCAGAAACTCCCTCCACAATTGAAAAAGCTGAATCAATAGCAAGTGTAACCAACATTAAATAAAAAACAGCACCAAATAAAGCATTCACATAGCCATTACCGGTCAAGCTAACAATCGCCTGTGGGTAAACAATAAATGCTGTGGCAATACCGGAATCCGTAATCTTATCAAGCATTCCTACACCACCCATGGTTGAGAACATAACAATACCTGAAAGAATACTTACCGCAGCATCAGAGAATGCAATAATCATAGCATCCACCGCAATATTCGCTTTCTCATCCACATAAGAACCATATGCAAACATAATAGCCATCATAATCGATAAGCTATAGAAAACCTGTCCGATTGCATCCACCCACAAAGACGGGTCTCCTAATGCAGCAAAATCAGGAACAAATAACTTCTGAAGACCTTCCATTGCACCACTCATGGTACATCCCTTAATAGCCATAATCAAAAGTAAAATAACCGGTAAAAATACGGTATACTTTACAACCTTACCCACACTCTTGGCACCATTTCTGATACAGTAATAAATCAATCCCCAGGCTAAAATCAATCCAAGCAAAACAGGAATTGGAATGGTATATCCTGTGACATCCCAGGTCGTTCCCGTAATCTCAGCAAACAAATTACTTGCTTCCTCTGTTTTACCTGTCATATCAATAAACTTATAAGAATTAATTGTCATGAGTAAAACCCAGGCAAATACGACAGCATAATAAGTAACAATAACAAACGCATTGGCTGTCGCAGCCCAGCCTACAAACTCTGTCTTCTTGTTAATTCCACGGAAGGATTCAATCGCGCCCTTATGAAACTTTCTCGCAATAGAAATCTCCATCATAAGCAAAGGAACACCAATAATTAAAAGTGCTACTATATAGACAAGTAGAAATGCGCCGCCACCATGCTTAGAAGCAAGTCCGGGAAATCTCCATGCATTTCCAAGTCCAACTGCCGATCCAATTGCTGCTAAAATAAATGTTCCTCTTGAGGCCCATTGACCTCTTCCCTCATTACTACTCATATTCTTCTCCTCATAAATCATAATGTTTATATTTTACACTATAATTTATTTTAAGTCTACTTTTCCAGGGGTAATGACTTAATAATTTTCTGATCCTCGTATTGAGCAATCCTATTTCGAATTGCCTGCATGCGAAGATCAAGCTTTGCACTTTCTTCTGCACAGTCATGCAATTCCTCTGCCAATTCATTTTGCATCACAGGAGGAAGATTCTTTTTATATCTGAGCTTATGATCAAGACTGGCCCAAAAGTCCATTGCTATAGTACGAAGCTGAACCTCAACCTTCATATCTCTTTTCTCATTTTTCAAGAAAATCGGGACCTCTACAATTAAATGAAGACTTCTATATCCGTTAGGTTTGGGATTCTTAATATAATCCTTCACCTCTATAAGACGAATATCATCCTGCTCTAATAAACAATTCGCTAAAGTATAAATATCTTCAGGGAATGAACAAATAATTCTCACACCGGCAATATCAAAAATATTAGCCTCTATAGCTTCCAAATTCAAAGGAATATTCTTATCTCTGATTTTACGCATTAAGCTTCCTTCTGACTTCACACGAGATTTAATGCTCTCTATCGGATTACGATCATATTGAAGTGAAAACTGTTCATTTAACACTCGGAATTTGGTCTCAATTTCCATAATCGCACATCTGTAATATGCATAAATCTGCTGAAAGGGTTTCGCATTTTCCTCTATAAAACTCAGAAATTCATCTGACATAAAATTATTTCTGATAAATGCATCCTTTTGTTTATCTAACAAACTGTTCTTCATAACCATTCTCCTACTGTTATCTTTTCTAAACACAATCTACTATAATAACAATAGTCACGTATTACAATTAAAAAAATATAAAAAAAGAGCAGAGATTTCTCTCTGCTCTCTAAATTCTTTGTAAAGTTACCAAGTATTAAACAATACCCTGAGCCTTCATAGCATCTGCAACCTTTAAGAAACCAGCGATGTTAGCACCTGCTACATAATCGCCATCCATGCCGTACTTCTTAGCAGCAGCATCAAGGTTGTGGAAGATGTTTACCATGATGTTCTTTAACTTAGCATCAACTTCTTCGAATGTCCAAGAAAGTCTCTCGCTGTTCTGGCTCATTTCCAAAGCTGAGGTAGCAACACCACCTGCGTTAGAAGCCTTACCAGGGCAGAAAAGAACTTTGTTAGCCTGGAAGTACTCAACAGCTTCAGGAGTTGAAGGCATGTTAGCACCTTCTGCTACTGCGATTACGCCGTTAGCAACAAGCTTCTTAGCATCTTCAAGGTTAAGTTCGTTCTGAGTTGCACAAGGAAGAGCGATATCAACCTTAACTTCCCACTGATTGGTTCCTTCTGTAGCCTTGTCATGATACTGAGCTGAAGGTCTCTTTGCAGCATACTCTGTAAGACGAGCTCTGTTAACTTCCTTAACTTCCTGAAGAAGAGCTACATCAATACCTTCTGGATCATAAATCCAACCGGTAGAATCTGAACATGTTACAGGCTTAGCACCAAGCTGCTGTGCCTTCTGGATAGCGTAGATAGCAACGTTACCTGAACCGGAAACAGCTACTGTCTTACCAGCGATATCCTTGCCATTGCACTTTAACATTTCTTCTACAAGATAAAGAAGACCATAACCGGTAGCTTCTGTTCTTGCTAAAGATCCACCGTAAGAAAGTCCCTTACCTGTAAGAACACCTTCATATAATCCGGTTAATCTCTTGTACTGACCATACATGAAACCGATCTCTCTAGCACCTGTTCCGATGTCACCGGCAGGAACATCAGTATCAGCACCGATATATTTGTGAAGCTCTGTCATGAAGCTCTGGCAGAATGCCATAACTTCTCTATCTGACTTACCCTTAGGATCGAAGTCAGAACCACCCTTACCACCACCGATAGGAAGGCCTGTAAGTGAGTTCTTGAAGATCTGCTCGAAACCTAAGAACTTAATAATACCAAGATTTACTGAAGGATGTAATCTTAAACCACCCTTGTAAGGTCCAATTGCAGAGTTGAACTGTACACGGAATGCATTGTTAACCTGAACCTGTCCCTTATCATCTACCCAAGGAACGCGGAATAAAATCTGTCTTTCAGGAGTACAGATTCTCTCAAGTAAAGCATCTTTCTTATAAGCAGCCTCATCAGCCTCGATAACTACTCTAAGTGACTCCAATACTTCCTTTACTGCCTGATGGAACTCTGGCTGTGCAGGGTTTTTAGCTACGATTAACTCATAAACCTCATCTACGTATGACATTTTAATGTCCTCCTTTAAAAACTGTGTACGGTTTTTTACCAAAACCTATTATATTACTAGTAATTGATTTATACAAGACACTTTGTCTTAGTAAAGTATAGAAGTTTAACCTCGAATTTTAGTAAATGTGCACAATAAGATATACGTGTATACAAGTATAAAGATTGTATAAAAGCCTTTAAAATAGGGCTTTTCTCAATTTTAGAATTTTATTGTTCAAAAAAAGAAGTATGGTACCTTTTAATACCATACTTCCTATTGTGCACTTTATCACTCTTCAATTTGAACAAATTCAGATTTAACAAAACCGACCTTACCGTTATAGCCTACTTTACACCATTCACCCTGGTTTTCAAGCAGATCTACGGTCTCTCCGCCACTGATAATTCCGATTTTCTCACTATTCTGATTGGGTTCCTGTCTAACATTAACATTAGAGGTAGCTGTAACCTTGCCTACCACCTGACTTGGACTTACATTTTCATTAACCTTCAGGTATTCTGACTTAATATAACCCTCTTTATTGTCATAACGAACATGAGACCATCCGTTAACCTTCTGTTCCAGCACTTCTACATTGGCACCGGATGGAACCTTGCCGATTTTATCAGATTTTTCACTGTCAGAAGAACGTAAGTTAACTGTTGTACTTGCCTTTGCTGTTATAACAGTATGAACATAAGTATTCTCTCCGGTACCTTCTGTGCCGGGATCCTGCACTACCTGACCGGGCTCTCCCACTTCAGGATTCTCTGTAGGCTCCGGATCTTCTCCAACATAGGACTCTGCCAAAAGCTTACCAACAGAATTCTTAACCTCTACCGCTACTTCCTCAACATATTTAAGAAGCTCCGGATTGCTCTTAGCCACATCACTAAACTCAACCTCAACACGATTCTGAAGTTCCTTTATATCATCCTGGTTCCCCATAGAATTAATATACTCAACCTCACTATCAGATATCATCTCAAGATTCTTTAAGTATAAATTCTGTCCATTTTCATCTCCGCATACATAAAATACCTGTAAGCCGGGGATTACATCATCATAGCCATCCATTCTGGTTGTAAAATATACGTAAGCCAAATATGAATTCTGAACAGGACCCGGTTTCGTATATACATCTACAGTAGGACAATCCGCAATGTATTTGCTCATTTCACTGATAACAAGTGCATCTGTATCCGTCATACTTTCAAACAAGCCTCTGATTGTATCGATATCTCCTTCGGCATAAGCAATATAATACTTACCAAACAAATCCTTTAATGCCTGGTTATCAGTAAGCACAAGACTTGTATCCTGCACCTCCTCAACCTCTACAAGTCCAGCCTGTGTAGAAGCGATAACCTCCATCTCTTCAATCTTTTCTTCAGTCACTTTCTTATTTCCAAGTTTTAAAGAAATGAACACAGTAAGTGCAACAGCAATTACCAATATAATGGGATAAACAATTTTACTATGTTCCAACGCATAATCTCTGATTTTTATAAATTTATCCTTCAAGGTGAAACCTCCAAAAAGCCTTATAATCTTTGCATTTTATAGTGATGTAAGTGCATCCGACAGGAATCGAACCTGCATTAAAGGCGTCGGAGGCCCTCGTTCTATCCATTAGACTACGGATGCAAAATTTATTACAAAAATATTACATCACAATGGATATCATACCATATATCAATTTACATGTCCACCTTAAGTTAAACCTAAAACCATGTCCTAGACGTTAACAACGCACAATTCCTTCGTGTTAAAATCATAATAATATGGATTATTCGACAGAAACTCCTCTTCACTTACAACACTCTCATTGACGTATTCAATCATAGCTCTTAACTCCTCTGCATTTTGGCTTCCATCATCCTTGATGACAATTAATTCATGTACCGAACTTGGGATCACATAGAAGCTGCTTTGAATCTTAAGGGCTATTTTTTGCAATTCTCCCGGGTATAATAAAGCAATAGCGCCAAGATACATCTGTTCATTTGATATCACATAAATCATATCATCAAATTCCGAAACATCCACTTCCAAATAATGGGGATATTTTTGCTGCATATAACGTAGCATCGGAACATTCCAAATGGGAAGATCTTTTGGTGTATTCTCAACTGCCAGTTTAAAAAGCTCGTCCTCAGAAGTCTTCCAAAGCTTCATGTGTTCGTTATTTATCATTATATTTCCTTTTCCAAGACTGGGGTCTTCAAAATGACAGTAATAACAAATCACTAAATCAAGGCATTCTCTATAAGGTATCGTTTCAAGTAAATTAGCATTTCTTTCTTTACTGACTAATTTATATCTTATATTTTTCTTAACCTGATCAAATTCCTCAAAAAATGCCATATCGATAGATTTTTTAGGAGTTTCCTGTTCAACGATTTCCACGAACTGATCAACAAGCTCTTCCATAGTATCCTGTTCCAAATATCTTCTAAAAAACCACTCTATGTATAGTGTTGGAGAAACATTTTCCCGGTTCATCATAGTAATTCCATGAAGTACAACACCATTATTTTTAATAACCTCATGATATTTTATTTTTTCTTTTCCGACTCTTTTTTCAATTACCTTCTTAAATTCACTTGTAAATTCTTCAAAATCTAATTTTAAATTGCTCATAGTGTCCTTTCTGAGCAATACAAAATAATAAAAAAAGACAATGGACATACATCCATTGTCTTATAGGCAAAAAGATTAAACTCTCTTCAGATATTCACCGGTTCTGGTATCAATCTGAACGGTATCACCCTGATCTACGAAAAGAGGAACAGAAATCTGTGCACCTGTCTCAACGATAGCTGGCTTAGAAGCACCTGTAGCGGTATCTCCCTTGAAACCAGGCTCTGTCTCTGTGATAACCAACTCAACAAAAAGAGGAGGCTCAACTGAGAATACCTTACCATTGTGAGAACAAACCTTACACATCTCATTCTCTTTAACAAACTTCAAAGAATCGCCGATTGCATCCTGATTTAAAGCAATCTGTTCGAAGTTCTCTGTATCCATGAAGTAATATAAATCTCCATCAGAGTATAAATACTGCATATCTTTTCTGTCGCTACGTGCCTGAGGGCATTTCTCAGTAGGTCTGAATGTTCTTTCTACAACACCACCACTGATAATATTTTTGAGCTTTGTTCTTACGAAAGCTGCACCTTTTCCGGGTTTAACATGCTGAAACTCGATAATCTGGAAAATGTTATTATCTAATTCAATAGTAATACCATTTCTGAAATCTCCTGCAGAAATCATTATTGTTCCTCCTAATATTTATCACGTTATAATTCTATAATAGTGTATACTATAATTTATGTTTTTTCAACACTTTTTTTATGTTTTTTATTTCACCTTGATGGGCATACTATCCGATCCCTTTTTAGCTATCACAACGATAGAATCCAAAAGTTCCAAAGTATCTGTTGGATATTCTTTTATTAAAACAAGCTCTTTTGTGTCACTTCCGATAGGACCAATCATCCCTTTAAAGCTTCCCAAATCATTTTCAAGTATGGTCAAATCGGCATTTAATTTTGCTCCCTTGTCTACCTGAATCTGAAAATAAGCACCTGAAGCCAAAATATCCATGTAAACTCCCGCATCTGAAGTATTTTCAACCTTAAATTTTAACACCAAAAGACTATTACCGGCAGAACTGTTTACACCATCAAAACCACCATTTAAATTCTCCGGATAGCTTTTTACAACACTATAGTCCAGGAAGGAAATACGAATATCCTGGCTTAATGACAACAGGGAATGTAAATCATTCATATCAGTTGAAATTTCCGGCTCCTTAACAATAGGAACCACCTCCGGATCCTTTACATCAGGATGATTCTTATTTTTTTCTTCCTCTTCTTTTTTCTTCAGTTCTTCTTTTCTTTTTTCTCGCTCTAAAAGTCTTTCTTCCTGTTCCCTGTCCTTTTGTTCCTTTTTTAACAGATCCTCTTCACTGACAAGTCGACTTTTATTATTGGTATCATGAGAAAGCAAAAGCTGAGCTGCATACATGGTAATCTGTTCATACTGCTCATCTGTCAAATCCGGAAATTCGCTGCCGCAGCCCGTTAACATAAACAAGGACAATACACCGGAAAATATAGATATTTTTATCTTTTTCATAGACACATGCTTCATTCAAACTTCCCCCTGTAAATAAAGCTTTTCATTTTTTCATAGATTATATCGGAGCAATAACCTGAAACAAGAACCCCTTCTTCTTTAAATTCCTGATTTATTATATTGGCATTCTCAATAAAATAACTCAAATCCTTTCCATTTATATAAGGAAAAAGTAAAGTAACCTCTTGTTGTTTTTTATATAGATTTTTCTGAATAAACTTAATTAATAAAGATATACACTCCGGCGCCAAAGCACTGATACGAATGGTTTCCCCATTTTCATAAGGATATTCCAGCATACTTTCATCTGCCTTGTTGAACACTGTGAGCATCGGAATATTGGCTGCACCAATTTCCTTTAAGGTTTCCATGGTTGTTTCCATTTGTTCCTTGTAATTTTCATCACTGATATCCACTACCTGAACCAGAAGATCTGCATACTTCACTTCCTCTAAGGTTGAATGAAAGGCTTCCACCAGTCCATGGGGCAAATGTTGAACAAAGCCTACAGTATCTGTTAAGTAAAAAGGCATTTTATCATTAAAATCCATCAGGCGGACATTAGTATCCAGAGTTGCAAATAGCATATTCTTTTCAAATACCTTTTTCTCCTCTTTGTTATTACTTCTGTCAATGAGCCTGTTCATAATTGTAGATTTTCCGGCATTGGTATATCCCACCAAGGATACCTGTAAAATTTCTGAAGATAAACGTCTTTTACGCTGTGTCTCACGATTTTTTTCTACATCCTTTAGTTCTCGACGCAGCTGCGAAATTCTATGTTCAATCCTTCTTCGATCCAGTTCAATTTTCTTTTCACCACTACCCTTATTACTAAGACTTCCGCTTGCACCGCCCTGTCTTCCAAGTTCAGAATGCAGTCCCACAAGTCTTGGCAGCATGTACTGAAGTCTCGCTACTTCAACCTGTAATCTGGCTTCCTTACTTCTTGCCCTGAGGGCAAATATTTCAAGAATCAATAGGGATCTGTCTAAAATAGGTAGACTTAAATCCTTTTGAAGATTACGTAACTGCGCAGAAGATAAATCCTTATCAAATATTATTTCCTGAATACCATTTTCTTCACAAAATGCACATACTTCATCTACTTTTCCCGGACCAATATACAAAGCTTTATTCGGATATTCCATTCTTTGAATTATCTGTCCTGCCACCCTCTTATTACAGGCTTTGGCCAAATTCTCAAGCTCCAGCATGGAATTTTCAAAATTATCATCTTCTTTTGTACAGAGTCCTACCAACAGTACAACCGGTCTTTCTTCCATTTTTAATTCAAAATCCATTTATATTTCCTCTGTGCCCGCATAATCCAGTGTAAACCAAAAACAGGGACCTTTTTCCTTATTCTCAACTCCATATTTCTGATTCATACTCACCATAATGGCTTTTACAATAGAAAGTCCTATACCACTGCCGCCATATTCTCTACTTCTGGATTTATCTGCTTTATAAAACTTCTCCCACAAATGTGGCAAACAATCATCGGGAATAATA
The DNA here is from genome assembly GCA_045616525.1 of Acetatifactor sp. Lineage (GTDB taxonomy): Bacteria > Bacillota > Clostridia > Lachnospirales > Lachnospiraceae > Acetatifactor. Next base: position 185,058 of record JAZLGY010000095.1, read on the forward strand.
TCCCCCGTGTTAAATACAGATACCTTCACAAGATTATCATCTACAGTAACCTGTATTTCTATATTCTTCTCATTCTTACAGTGATGAACCGCGTTGGTAAAATAATTGGTCAGAACCTGTTCAATCTTATACTCATCCCCCCATACAAAACAGCTTTGCTGACTGGGTGGTATGATTTTAATTCCCAAAGGCCTATATAAAATCTGAGAAGATTCAATATAATTATGAATCAGCTCTATTATATCAAATCTTTCAAATGAAACCTCTTCCATTCCAAATTCCAGTTGATTTAGGCTGATTAAATTCTTTACAAGAGAATTCATCTTGCCGGCCTCGTCCTTTATAACATCCAAATAAAACTGCATGGATTCCGGATCCTGTGTAACACCTTCCGTTAACCCTTCTGCATATCCCTGAATTAATGCAATGGGTGTTTTCAGTTCATGACTGACATTAGAAACAAAATCCGAACGCATTTCCTCTAGCTTTTCTCTCCTTGCAAGGTCATTACTCAAAACATTGTTTGCAGTTTTAAGTTCTGATATGGTCCTTTCAAGTGATCCAGACAATTCATTTATATTATTTCCCAAAAAGCCAATTTCGTTTATATTATGTCCTTTATATTTCGCACTAAAGTCCAATTTACTCATTCGCTCCGATACTTTTGCAAGCTCCATGATCGGACGTGCAAATCTTCTTGCAAAATGAAGACTAAAAATTGATCCAAAAATAAGAGACAATACTCCAACATATGAAATAAAACGATTGGCCAAAATAACACTAAGATGAACACTTTCCATGGTACAGCTTACAATAAATAAGCGTTCCCCCGGAAGTTCTCCGTATATTTCCATATATTCACGATTGTCAATTTTGCTTTTATACGTGAATATTTCATTCGGCGCTACTATCAATTCCTTATTCTTTGAATTCTCACTACACTGAATAGCTTCCCCCTGAACATAGCGCATTAATTTATCTGTCAATGCATCCTTGGCATTAATATCCGCAATCAATAAAGCCTGCTGATTTGGTTCTAAAATCAAAATCTGCAGATTATTTTTGTTTGCATAATCCTTAAAAACAATCCATGTTTTAGGATCCTCCAAATCACCGTTAACAGATGCATTATTTATCATTTCATAGATTTGTGTAACTCTTTTTTGCAATACAAATCTATAATACTTTTCAAGAAATAAATTATTCAATATAATACAAGAAAGCAACGTTCCTGAAACCAATACAAGCATAAAAATTGTCAATTGCTTCCTTATGGAGTTTTTCATTTACTCTACCTCCATCTTATATCCAATTCCCCATATTGTCTTTATGCGATCGCCCTCTCCCATCATTTTGCTGCGAAGCTTCTTTACATGAGTATCAATGGTTCTTGCATCTCCAAAATAATCATAATTCCAAACACTATTTAAAATTTGATCTCTGCTAAGTGCTATACCCTGATTTTCCATAAAATATTTCAAAAGTTCAAATTCCTTATAGCTCAATTCCATCAATGTCTCTCCTACCATTGCTATATGCGCTGATGTATTGAGTGAAATATTTCCACAGGTTAATATATCCTCTGACAAATTTTGATATGACCTGCGAAGAATAGCCTCTATTCTGGCAACCAAAACTTTAGGGCTAAAGGGTTTTGATATATATTCATCTACTCCCAGCTTAAACCCTTGTAATTCATCCTTTTCTTCCGTTTTTGCAGTAAGCATAATTACAGGAATCTTTGATAATTTACGAATTTCTACTAATGTTTCAAAGCCATCCAGTTTAGGCATTAATACATCTAATACTATAAGTGATATTTTTTTATCACTCTTAAATAAACTAATTGCTTCTTCTCCATTTTCAGCTTCTACAACTTCATATTCATTTTTAACAAGAAAGTCTTTAATGAGTTTTCTCATTCGAAATTCATCATCCACTACAAGGATTTTTAACTTTTCCATGCCTTTACTCCTCTTTGGTCAAATCCTCCGGATTTTCCGTACTCTCTATATTAGATTCAGTAGCTTCCTTTAATGCTTTTTCCCTTTTCTTAACTTCTTTCTCTCTTTTTGTCAATTCTTCATCCCACGCAGCATACTGGTTTGTAATTGCCTTTTCATAATTCAATATATTGGGATTTGAACTGGACATAGCTACATAAAACATAAAGAGAACCGCACAAACCAAAAGAAAATTAATAAACAATGAAGCCATCAGATAACTTTTATGATATTTTATTTTATCCTTTTCTTCTTCCACATTCTTTCTGGGTTTTACCAGCTTTTCACATGGATGATTAATGGGAATGGGTTCCAGTTCTTCCTTCGTGGCAATCCCCTGTCCAATCATATAGGTATATAGCTGATATAAGTACTCCATTCCAATCGGGGATTTAAATATATTTTCATTAATTGCCTTTATGTAAAAAGATTTAATTTCAGCCGGTTTATCACTACGCAATCTCTGTTGTAAATACTCCACCTGCTTTTTTTCCTTCATTGCAAGCTTAGCATCTGCTTCATTCAAAAATCGAAAACCTTCTGCGCAAAAATCCATCTGGTCGGCCATACATACACCACCTTTTCCAATACTAACCAAATTATATCAAATAATTGTGAAATATTCATGTATTTATACATTATTTCATAAAATAATAAAAAACCGGCCTTAACCATAGTTAAGACCGGCATGAAAATCACCTGGAATTAGTTCATCTTTAAGAACTTCTTTACAATATCCTTCATCTCATTTACTTCACATACATTGTTATGAAGAATCTCTGCATTACGAATCTCTTCGATTGCATTAGGAACTGTAACATTTGCAATCTTAGATAATTCATCAACAAGTTCAAAGTCAGACATTGCATCATACTTCGTATCGATTGCATTCATAACGCTTCTTGTAAACTTGAAAGGACTTGCGGTAGAAGCAATAACTGTAGGAGTTGTATCCTTTGTAGCTGCTACATATTTCTCATATACATCAGCTGCTACTGCTGTATGCGTATCAATTACATATCCACAGTTATCATAAATCTTCTTAATAATTGCAGCAGTTTCAGCTTCACTTGCATAGTTTCCATAGAAATCTGCAAGGTTCTTCTTCATATCATCAGTAATGGTGTACTTACCATTTCCGTTTAAAGAAGCCATTAATTCAGCATTCTTGTCTGCATCATTACCTGCAATCTTATAAATCAATCTTTCAAGATTTGATGAAATCAAAATATCCATAGAAGGAGATGTTGTCAAAACAAACTCTCTGTTTCTGTCATAGGTTCCGCTCTCAAAGAAATCATAAAGAACCTTGTTATCATTGGAAGCACAGATCAGCTTTGCAATAGGAAGACCCATATTCTTTGCATAGTATGCAGCCAAGATGTTTCCGAAGTTACCGGTAGGAACAACAACATTCATCTTGTCTCCTTCATTAATCTTGCCTTCAGCAACAAGCTTTGCATATGAATATACATAATAAACGATCTGAGGAACCAAACGTCCAATATTAATAGAGTTAGCAGATGAGAACTGATAACCATTCTCTTCCATCTCTTTTGCAAGTTCCTTATCAGAGAAAATCTTCTTTACACCGGTCTGTGCATCATCAAAGTTACCATGAATACCAACAACAAATGTATTGGCACCCTTCTGGGTAATCATCTGTTTCTCCTGAATAGGGCTTACACCATTCTTGGGATAGAATACGATAATCTTGGTTCCTTCTACACTTGCAAAACCTGCAAGGGCTGCTTTACCGGTATCTCCACTGGTAGCGGTAAGAATAACGATCTCATTCTTAATATTATTCTTCTTTGCAGATGTAATCATCAAATGAGGTAAAATAGAAAGTGCCATATCCTTGAATGCAATAGTTGCTCCATGGAAAAGTTCAAGGAAATATGCACCATTTGCTTCAACAAGGGGAGCAATTACATCGGTGTCAAACTTTTCATCATATGCCTTTTCGATACAGTTCTTCAGCTCTTCTTCAGTAAAGTCAGTAAGATAAAGCTTCATAACTTCATAAGCAATCTGCTTATAGTTCATCTCTGATAATTCCTTAAGGCTCTTATCCAGGGCAGGAATATGATCAGGAACAAAAAGACCACCGTCTGCAGATAATCCTTTTAAAATAGCGGTAGATGCTTTTACAGGTTCACTGTTACTTCTTGTACTTTTGTATAAAACTTCCATATTATCCTCTCATTTCTGCCTACTGGCCAAATAACTAATTTTTCTTCGTGCCGATTATAGCACACTTTATTTTTCTATGCAATAATCTATACCTTATCAATATAAGCACATAAAACATTATTTTTTGTAGATTCTGACATATTTTCCATCAAAGCTTTCTTTATACCCAAATTCATTTTCGATATATTGCATTATAAAATTGGACGGATCCTCCTGTAAGGAGCCATACCAGCAATCAACTACAATTACATTGGGCTGCTTTTCCGGATACAGCTCCCAATATGCAAGCAGTCTTTCATCATATGCAGTAGGATCAACAATGGAATAATGACATACCTCATAATCTCCAAACATATAAGGTGTTGTTCCGGCCGAAAAAACCATATTGGTTACGATCAAAACCTTATCTTCCTTTTGAATATAGCTTTTAAAATCCTCAGCATTACTGTTATAAATATATACATTCATATAATCAGATAAGATTCCAATGGCAGGACCGCTTTTCATAATACCCTTTGTTTCCAAAACAGTATTGTAATCTCTTCCTTCTCTTAGAGTGAAGCCCTTTCCCCATGTGCATACAAAGCACAAACCAAGAAGCAGGAAGCGACTGTACTTTTTCCCTTGGTTTAAATCCTTTTCCTCCATCCACAGGCATAAGCAAACAGCTGCAAATAAAGCACCAAGAAAACCATGTGGCAAAGAATAATAAATCGCCAAATCACTAATATAAGAAACTGCGAATAAGCTGATCAGGGAACCAAGCATTCCAATTAAGAGATATTTGGGTTTTTGTTTTAGCTTACAATAGCTTATGATTCCGACAATCCACAAAACCAGCAAATGAATCTGCGGTTTTTCATAACCACTCTTCAAAAATGTCCAGTAGAAAAACTGCATTCCAAAGGAGGCAATGGCACAACAAAATAATACCTTGGATAAATCCTTTTTCTTACGATATAAACACAGATATAAAACTATTCCAATTCCGAACACAATCCCTAAGAGCATGAAATAATAAAGCAAATCCGGCAAAAACCATTTTGACTTATCCTCTGTAACTCCGGTAAGATTATGGGTCAAATCAAAGCTTATAACATTTTGTAAATTTCCAATAAATTCTTTGAAGGGTACTCTACGAAGCACAATTGCAAGCCATACAATAGCACTAAGTGCGCAGGCCCCTGTAAACAATAATATATCCTTCCACTTCTCTTTTCCCGATAACAGAAATAAGGCCACAATAAAGAAGGGGAATAAAAACAAACAGGATGGATAGGCTAAAACTTCAAGCGCCATGGAAAGCCCGGCTACAAAGACCAGGGATTTCCTTTTTCCAGCTCCTTCCGTGCCATAATATTGCATCAAGCACAATACCGATATGATAAAAAACCAGGTTTGCATATTGGCAAACTCAGGAATTTGTATTGCTTTGGGTACCACATTAAACTGAATCAGCGCAACCCAGAATGACATTTCTTTCCCAAGAAACTGCTTTAATACCTTGTAGGTAGTTACACTTAGCAGCACCTGTATCAAGGTAGTCACAACTCTAAGGAACAGAATAACTCCGGTATAGGTTCCTGTAATCAAATGATAAAACCACATAAATCCTATACATAAAAATGCGGAAGTCTGATGAGGCTCCCACATTTCTCCAAACAATCTGTCACCCTGAAGATTTCGATACGCCATCATAATCTGATATTCTTCATCCATTGTATAATCAAAAAATATCATTTTTATAGCTGCAAGAACAGTTCCGCAAAGCAATATATACTTAAATATTTTCAGGGATTTTTCACACATACACTACTCTCACATTTCACAAATTCATCAGTCTTTATCCTTACTCTCACAATCAGGTGCAAAATGCTCATCAATAATAAAGGGTGGTCTGGTTCTGGCTGCATCTAAGGTTCTCCAAACATACTCACCCAAAACGCCCAACATCAAAAGAATCAGGCCGGAAGAAAGCAATACCACACACATCAATGAGGACCATCCGGCAATAGGTACCCCCATAGTAAAGAACTCAACTAATACGCTGATAAACAAAATCACTGCAAATACATTAAACAGCATTCCTACAAAGGTCATGAGTCGAATCGGTACATAAGAAAAGCTCATCATAGAGTCCATAACCAACTTTACTTTTTTAGCCAAGGTCCATCTGGATTTTCCCTTTTCTCTGTCTTTTCTATCAAAATATACATAATCGGTTTTAAAACCTGCCCAAAGAACCTGCAAGGTCAGACTGGAATTCTTCTCATCCAATCTTTCCAAAACCTCAATAACCTTACGGTCAATCAAATAGCAGTCACATCCACCCTTAGGCATATCCTTGTTTACGCACTTACGTACAATGGCATAATACATATTGGCAAAAAAGACCTTAACTGCATTCTCATCTCTGGATCTTCGTACAGCCAAAACCACCTTATTGCCCTTTTTCCAGCTATCATACATCTCTGTAATTAATGTAGAATCTTCCTGCAAATCTGCCTGCTTGGTAACTGCACAATCACCTGTACATACACTGAGACCGGCAAGTAATGCCGCATGTTCTCCAAAGTTTCTTGATAATTTCACAAGTCTGACATTATTATCCATTGCTTTAATCTCTTCCATAATCTGAAAAGAGTTATCCTTGGATCCGTCATCTACAAATACAAGTTCATACGCACCAATCGTACCAAGAATCTTTGCTTTCATATCCTGGTATAAATCCATCAAAGTATCTTCGTTATAATATACGGGTATAACAATTGAAATCTTACTCATTTTACCCCACTCCCATTTTTATATTAAAATTGATTCAATGCTTCAATTACATAATCCTGTTCTTCCTTGGTCATTCCATTATACATAGGAATGGAAAGAACTGTGGCCGCATAGTCTTCTGTGATTGGATAATCTCCATTTTTATGATTTAAATATGCATAAGCCTCAGACAAATGTGGTGGAATCGGATAATGAATGATGGTACCAATTCCTTTTTCTTTTAAATACTCAATGAGTGCATCTCTTTCCTTGCATCTAATAACATACTGATGCCAAACGCTGGAACAGTCCTTGTTTACAGTAGGAAGAATGAATTTGGGATTTTGAATTCCCTTTGTATACTTCTCTGCCAAAGCAATTCTTTCATTGGTCAATTCTTCCATATGCTTCAAACGCACTCTTAGAAGACCTGCCTGTAATTCATCCAATCTGGAGTTGGCTCCGACCACTTTATTATAATAGCGTTTTTCACTGCCATAATTTCGGTACATTTTCATCTGATCGGCAATCTCTTTCTCCTTACAAACAATAGCACCTCCATCACCAAATCCTCCCAGATTCTTAGAAGGATAAAATGAAAAGCAACCGATATCTCCGAAAGTTCCGGTCATCTTTCCCTGAAAACAAGCGCCATGAGACTGCGCACAGTCCTCTACCAAACGTAAATTGTATTTTTCACAAAGCTCTAATACCTTGTCCATTTTGGAAGCCTGTCCATACAAATGAACCACTAATATTGCCTTTGTCTTTGGAGTAATCTTCTCCTCCAAGGCCTCCACATCAATATTATAAAAAGCATCCGGTTCCACAAAAACAGGAGTCGCTCCATTAATTGTAATTCCCATAACACTGGCAATATAAGTATTGGCCTGTACTATAACTTCATCCCCGGCACCGATACCAAGTATACGAAATGCCATCCACAAAGCATCTAAACCACTGGCAAGTCCAACGCAGTAAGGCGCTCCTGTATAGGATGCAAATTCCTCTTCAAATGAAGAAACTTCCTTTCCCAAAACATACCAGCCGCTGCGTAATACTTCTAAGGCTTTTTCTTCAAATTCATTCTGAAATTTATAAAAACCACGATCCAAACGGTTTGCCATTACATCCATAAATCCAAGCTCCAATCATCCAAATTTATGCATAAAAATACAAATTAACAGTATCACAGAACATTTGCCCTGTCAATTTTCCAAAAACGTCTTGAATTCTTCAAAGGAATACCATATTCTTATTTTGATAATGAAATGAACGGAGTAAAATCATGGAAAAGGACAACCATTTGGAAGGTGTATACGAAGCACTCAAAAAAGACAAAACTGTATACTATCGTGCTTCTATGACCTACAAAAGGAAGCATATTAGTTTAGGCAGTTTCTCAGATAAAGAAGAAGCTCACAAGGCATATTTGTCAGCCAAAAATTGCATGGAAGGTAATCTCCAACCTGCAGATTATAACGAACAAACAATCCTCTCTTACGAAAAATGGATTGTTTTAATCAACCTGCGCGACAATAATATTTACTTTCAAACTCCGATCTATGTAAGAGGCAAATATTTCGAATACCATCTGGACCAGAATTATATTTTAAAATTTGATGTTGATGATTTGTTTTATTTTTCTTCTCATAAAATCATGAAACGAGGAAATCATCTTTTTGTTGCAGATTATGGAATGCAGGTATCTATTCTTTCCAGATTTGGTCTCAAAAATTACGCTGTTGTCGGCAAGGACTATGACTTTGTTAATGGAGATCCACTTGATTTCAGACGTGAAAACCTAAAGATAAAAAACAAGTACCATGGAGTTCTCATGGAACAAAGAGACAATAAAACTGTTTACAGAACACGTATCCATATCAACGGATACTTTAAGGTTGGAATCTATGCCACCATAGAGGAGGCAGCCATCGCCTACAACAAGGCCATCGATATCCTCAAGAAAAATGGCATAATCAAAAACTTTACGCCAAACTACCTGGAAGGAATCTCCCCCAGCCGATATGCTGACATCTATTCCTCCCTGTCTATTTCAAATAAAATTATAAATTATAAATAATGTTCAGATAACTACAGGGTGCTTTAAGTAATACTTCAAAGCACCCTGTTTCATAAAAATTACTCATCTAGCGCATTTCTTAATCTTTCTTCTAAAATTCTACAGGTTTCAACTAGTTCCTTCTGTCCTGCGAAATACGCATTTGCCTCTTCCAAAATGATATCAATATATTTATCAGGCAGTGGTTCTACCCATGTTGAACTTTCTATCACACTTCGCATTTCATCGAATTGTTCCTCCGTAACCTCACCTTTATTTATGATTCTTTGAGCCTCCCGGAAACCAATTTTCATATCTGCTACAATACAAAGATCTCCAAAACAATTTATATAATCTTCATCCGATGTCAATATTTTTTTCCATTCTTCCCAAGCAAATTCCATAACAGGAAATCCTTCATACATAAACCAATTATAGTATATTGCAGGCGAATACATGTAATCTATAAACTGATACATACCTTCTTTTTGATCAGATCTTGCATCAACACCTAAAAGAAATGTCATTGCATCTACAATAGGACCATCTGTTCCCGGCAAAGAAAATTTCACATCTTCTCCCATTAACATTTCATAATAAAAATACCATGTTGGATATAATATCTTTGCTTCAATTGTTTCCGCTTCCCCTCGATTATAGATAATAGTCGGTTCCACATCTGATACCGTAGTGTTCGTTTCCTTCTCAAGCAATTTTAACAAGGATTTAAAGCTTAGCGTATCAATATGTATTTCTTTGCTTTCAATATCAATATATTTGTTACCAGAATAGCGAAGCAAATGTATTAAAATTTCTTCTCTATTTCCCCCAAAGAATAGTTTATTTCTTTCTATCAGTTGTTGGTACCTAGTAAGGTCATCAAAATCTATAACTTCTGAATATCCATATCCAGATACAATATAACTTGGATAAATATAATTTATTCTGCCCTCTTTATCAGTTATATTATCTATAAAAAATTTTGTAAATCTATCTTTATCCACTTCATCTCTTTCAAAATAGGTATTAAGATTTTCTAATACACCCTTGTCCTTTAAGTTTTCTATATCTAATCCATACAAACTAATTCCGTCCAAAACATTTCCATTTAAAATATCTATATTAAAATGAGTTAAAGCATCATTATAATCCCCATATTTTTCTGCATAATTTAATAATTCTATGCGGTAATCCGTTGATTCTTCATTGAAATCATAAACAAGATACTCCATTATACTAGGGAAATAGATTCCTCCAATTACAACCGACTTCCGTTCATCAGTAACTGTATAATCATGTACTTGATTGTCCTCAATGAGATGTAAAATCTCTATACTCTTTTTTTCCTTCGGCTGACTTACAATCCAAAACCCTCCTTGTCCATCCTCATGTATACCATTTATACAAACCTTCTCTTGTTTAATATTCATATTATTAAAATCGAATACTTTATACATTTTTTGATCCTTCACTCCTATCAGATTATAAAAACTTTCCGATGGAGAATAGGTTCTGCTAAAGTTATAGTAATAATAATCATAATAACTATCACCTGGCAAAATATTGGCAGATACATATTCCTCTGAATCTAGTTTGATTCCGTTTTTATTTAACACGTTCTTATTCACATCATAGGTATACATTTGATTTCCAGTCCAATTGTATAACTGAGGAACATCACTCCTACTCGTAAAAAACAACCATTCACCTTTTTCTACCAGTTTTCCTTGCAGATTATAATCTAAGATGCATAAATATTCTTGATCTGCAATCACATCAATATATATATAATCGTTTTCTGCATATATATCATAAATGCTCACAGTAGATCCAAAGTCTTTCTCAGGCATTATTTCATTTAAAACGCTGTTAATAGAATTTTGATGCATTATTTTGCCTTCCGAATCAACTATGAAGATTTCATCATTCCAACCCCAAAGCAAAATGTTACCTTCTTCTATCATAGACGCATTATGTACAATCTCGCCTATAGATGAATCTATATTAATCTTTCTTTTTTCTCCTTTATCTAAATCATAAATAAAAAAGGTTATTATAAACTCATTATTATTCTTCGTACTTCTGGTATATTCTTGATATATAATTTCCTTGTCATTTAGATTCAAAAAATCTAATTTGACTACATCATCATTACCTTCAATGCAAAATTCTTCTTTCAAATATTTATTATAATCTTTGTCTGCTTTAATGTTCACTCCACCACAGGCACATAGACCCATTAATAAACAAACTGTCAAAATCCCAAATAATTTTTTTATCATTCTTATCCCCCATCTTCATAAAAATGAGTCACATGAAAACGACGGGAGACTTTTATTCCCGTCGTTTAAAATTGTGTTTTATTCCATTACAAATTTACTTTTCAGAGTAATCAATAAAACTAATATTAAAATTTACCGTTCCCAGTACTCCATCAACTTCTCCAGCTTTATTATATTGCCACATGGTAAAATCGTATGGATAATCCGGTAAATCTCCACTACCGGAATACCAGATGTCATACTCTTTTAATTTACTTAAATCGACTTCCTTTAATAACCACTCTTTATTTCCATACAGTACTGTATGATAACCGGAAAGTTTCATAACATCCATAAAGGAAATCGCCAGCTGGGTTTTATCCTTCTTGGAAACATCTTCCACACGACAATGATCATTTGCTACATATTCCATCACAAAAGCTACGGGATACTTTAATTCATATCCTTCCAGATTCTGCAATACAAAATCCGCTTCTTCTGCAATTTCTTCTTCATTGATAGCCTGTGAAAAGAAATATACACCTACATCAAGTCCGGCATCGGTTGCTCGTTTCATATTATCAGCAAAGTATTCATCCAGAACAATCTGTCCTGTCTCATAGCCTCTGGCACCTAAACGAATCATAACAAAATTGACACCGGCTTTCTTTAGCTTAATAAAATCAACGTATGCCTGAGTCTTGGAAATATCCACACCAAAATAGGATATTGGTCTTCCATCCTCATAGTACTTAAGTATACCTGACTGATTTACAAACTTCGTATCATCATACTCGTTTTTATCCAAATACGGATTAATCATAATCCACTCAGTACTACCATCTTCCTTTGTAATTCCGGTATGCTTTCCATCTGTCGCAGGATCCGGCTCTTCCTCCACGGTACTTTCCAAAGTAGAGGATTCCTCTTTAATCACAACACTTTCTACAGGATACAAATCCCAAAAATCAAAATCATCGGGAGAAATACTTGTTTCACCTGTACCAATAATCTCATAGGTATCCGGATAAGAACCGGTAGTTGACTCCTGTCTTTCTACCATGGACTCATTGTTATTCTTACCCGGTTTAGGATTGTTCGTGATTAAAATCAGGATAATCAAAACAATCACAAACAGAACCACACCCATAATTGTAGCAGCAAGTGCAAAATTGATACCTTCCGGACCATCATCCCTATCAGGTAATCTCATAAACTTCCTCCATTATTTTGTGGTCTTTACAATAACTTTTTTAGGACATTTTTCCATACATGCACCACAACCGATACATTTATCGTAATCTATAGTTGCATGGAAATCCTCAACCTTGATTGCATCATGCTCACAGGTTCTTACGCAGATTCCGCAACCAATACAACCTGCTTTACATGCTTTGATCGTAACAGGTCCTTTATCTACCGAAGAACAAGCAATCGCTTCCTTTGCAGAATAAGGAATGAGAGAAATAATATGCTTAGGACATGCTGCAACACATTTACCGCAGGCTTTACATTTTCTTCTGTTTACAACTGCAACTCCATTTTCAACATGAATTGCATCAAAAGGACAGGCCTTCACACAGTTACCAAATCCAAGGCAACCACTATTACAGCTCTTAGCACCACCATTGGGAACATAGGAAAGCATTCTACAATCCTGCGCACCTGTATACTCGTAATCGGAACCTGCATTATCACAGTTACCGTTACAATGTACAAAGGCTACGGTTTTTACGCTGTTTTCAGCTTTAATCCCCATGATTTCACCGATTTTCTTACCTACCGGATCTCCACCAACAGGACATGCATTCACCTGTGCCTCACCTTGCGCTATCGCCTTTGCAAGACCTGCACATCCGGGGAAACCACATCCGCCACAGTTATTACCGGGTAGGGCTGCAAGAACTGCTTCTTCCTTTTCGTCCACTTCTACTTTAAACTTCATTCCTGCAATTCCCAGGAACAAACCTATAAATATTCCTATACATCCAACCACAAGGGCTGCAACTAAAATTCCAACGATCATACTGTTCCTTTCAGCTATTTACAGCAAACCTGAGAATCCACAGAACGCAATTGCCATCAATCCTGCAGTCAATAATACAGAAGGCATTCCTTTGAAGGATTCAGGGAAATCATTAAACTCCATCTTCTCTCTTAGGCCGGCCAAAATAACAATAGAAATTGTAAATCCTACTGCAGTGGCAAATCCATTGACAATACCGGTAATTACACCATATTCCTTTTGAACATTTACAAGTGCAACACCAAGCACGGCACAGTTGGTAGTAATTAATGGTAAATAAACACCTAAAGCTTCATATAAAGAAGGCATTGATTTTTTGAGGAACATTTCTACAAACTGAACCAACGCAGCGATTACAAGAATAAAACAGATGGTCTGCAAATATTCAATATGTAATGGCTGTAAAATAAGCTTATACATGATTCCTGCAACTGCACTTGCCAGGGTAATAACAAAGATTACTGCCGCACCCATGCCGGCTGCAGTATTTATCTTTTTGGATACTCCAAGGAAGGGACATAGCCCTAAGAACTGACTAAGTACAACGTTACTTACCAGGGAAGAACTAATCATTATAATCAATAATTCTTTTATAGCTGTCATGATTCTTCCTCCTCTGTCAAATCAATAATATCCATATCATCCATGTCCTGTGCATCGGGATCATAAAATCTTCTGCTACAACCCTTTTCACCACAATTCATACAGTCCTCACTACATCCCGAACCAATCTTGGATGTATCAAGTCCTGCCTCTTTCATTTTAATCTTTACATAGTTCTGAATTGCACAAAGCATTGCAAGTACAAAGAAAGCACCGGGAGCCAATACAAAAATCAAAACAGGTGTATATGAATCCGGCATAACCTTTACTTCAAAAATCTTACCTGCACCCAGGATTTCTCTAAAGGCACCAATGATTGTCAGTGCAATGGTAAATCCAAGTCCCATACCAATACCATCAAACAAAGAAGGAATGGGTGGATTGGAATATGCATAGCTTTCCGCTCTACCTAAAATAATACAGTTAACAACAATCAAGGGAATATATACGCCCAAAGCTTCATCCAAAAAGGGAATATAGGCCTTAAGTAATAGCTGCACGATTGTAACAAATGAAGCGATTATAACAATAAATGCAGGAATTCTTACTCTTCCCGGAATAATATTTCTAAGTAACGAAATAATAAGATTGCTTAATGCTAATACCACCAAGGTTGTGGCACCCATACCAAAACCGTTCATAGCAGAGGTTGTTACTGCCAAAGTCGGACACATACCAAGCATTAATACAAAGGTGGGATTTTCTTTTACGATACCATTCAGGAGACGTTCTTTAATAGCATTTGATTTATTCATTAATAGCGCCCTCCTGTCCGTTGATTAAATCGGTTTGTGCTGCAAACAGACCACTGTTGACGGCACCGGTAATTGCCTTTGTTGTAATGGTTGCACCGGTAATTGCATCGATTTCTTCAGGCTTCGTGCTTCCACTTTTTGTATAGCTAAAGCTTTCTACCTTCTTGTCCTTAAACTGTGGCACTAATACATCCTTCGCTGTCAAGCCAAGTCCGGGTGTTTCACTACTTTTCAAAATAGAAATACCATTTAAGGTTCCGTCATTGGTAACGCCCATATAAATCGTAATATTTCCGCCATATCCCTTTGAAGTTGTCACCTCTAATACATAACCAAGAGATGAGCCGGAACCATCCAGCGCTGAATATACTTTTCCGATTGACACCTTCTGTTCCTGTAAATAATCTGTTACCTGTGAAGACGGAACATATTCCTTCTCTTCAAAGGAAGTGGCACTTTCAAATACAGCTTTACAGGATTTATCAATTGCCTTCTGTTCCTGAACCGCAATGGGTTTTAAAGTCAACTGATAGACAAAGCCTAATAAAATACCGGAAATCAAAGTAATTGCAAAAAGAATCAGCGCATCATGAAGCATTGCTTTCTTTTCATCTACCATATTATTTTCCATTCTTGACACCTCCTTTTCCAAAGTAAGCAGGCATAGTTACTTTTTCAATTAAAGGAGTAATTAAGTTGCCTAAAATAATTGCAAAGGAAACACCCTCTGCAGAAGGCCCAAATATACGGAAAATTCCGGTCATCACACCAAGGAAAATACCAAATACAATTTGTCCCTTTGATGTGATCGGTCTGGTTACATAATCTGTTGCCATAAAGAAGGCGCCAAGCATTAATCCGCCTCCGGCAAGCTGTGAAACCAAATAGTTCAGATCAAGACCATGACCTGAAAATAAAATAACAAACAATGCAAAAGATGCAATATAACTTCCCGGTACTCTTAAATCAATAATACCAAGTAGCAATAAGAAGCATGCACCAATCAAGATTGCAATGGTACTTGTTTCACCAATGGTACCTCCTGTTGTACCAATCAGCATCTTCATAGCATCTACAGTGCCACCCTCTTTTAACACTGCAAGAGGTGTTGCTCCGGTATAACTGTCACAATTAAAATTGGTCATAATACTTGCAAAAGAAATCACAAGAAAACAACGAGCACCTAAAGCAGGATTCATAAAATTCTGTCCAAGACCGCCAAATAAACATTTCACGATCAAAATACCAAACACACCACCCACAGCTCCAATCCAGAGAGGTGCGCCTACGGGAAGATTTAATGCAAGCAACAATCCGGTAACAACTGCTGAAAGGTCATGGATAGTTGTCTTCTTCCTTGTCAAGCCAAATAAAAACTCCGTTAAAACACAAGTACCTACTGTAATCAGTATGTGATACAAGGCTCTGATTCCAAAATTGTAAATTCCAAATCCCGTTGCAGGAAGTAATGCTAGTACCACTGCCATCATAATTCCGTTAATTGTAGCTTTTGAACGGATATGGGGATTGGATGAAACATGTAATTTTTTATCCACGTGTACTACCTCCTACTTTTTTCTTTTCGCCAATTGTATTTTTCTCATGGACTTAATCTGCTGTGTTAACGGTCTCTTTGCAGGACATACGTAGCTGCAGCAGCCACATTCACAGCATTCCATACCATGATTCTTTACGAACTCTTCTTCACAGAAACGTTCTGCATAATCAGCCAATTTACTCGGAACCACTCTACCGGGACATACATCTACGCATCGACCACAGTTAATACATGGACCCGGTTCATAGAAGGCTACTTCATCTCTGGTAAATCCAAGTAATGCAGTAGAGGTTTTCGTAACAGGAACATCCAGATTAAACATACTAAAGCCCATCATGGGACCACCGCAAATAACCTTTTCCGGTTCTTCCTTGAAGCCACCTGCCATTTCCAGTAACACCTTGTAGCTCATACCGATTCTAACCTTATAATTTTGAGGATTGGCCACAGCTTTTCCGGTAACGGTTACAATTCTTTCCATAAGTGGCTTTCCAAGAATAACCGCATTATATATAGCTACAATGGTATCCACATTATTGACAACACAACCCACATCTGCAGGAAGCATGGTGGAATTTAATTTTCTACCGGTTGTTGCATAAATCAGTGTTCTCTCTGCACCCTGTGGATACTTGGTCTTTAAAGGAACCACTTGAATTCTTCTTTCATCCTGAACCTTTTCTGTTAATATCTTAATACATTCCGGCTTATTATCTTCAATTGCAATAATACCCTGTGCAGCAGGAAATAAGGCTAACATAACCTTAAAGCCTTCTATGAATTTATCCGGTTCTTCAAGCATTCTTCTGTAATCCGAGGTAAGATAGGGCTCACATTCTGCGCAGTTAGCAATACAATAATCAATTTTTTCCGGTTCTGTAGGAGACAGCTTTACAAATGTAGGGAAGCCTGCACCACCCATACCAACAACGCCGGCTCTCTTAATTCTTTCAATTACATCTTCTCTCTTTAACTCTGTAATATCATGTATCTCGTTATAAACAACTTCCTCATACTGCTCATCATTTTCAATAATAATGGAGTTGATCATATCTCCGGTTACTACTCTTCTTGGTTCAATTGCTTTTACAGTACCGGAAACTGTAGAATAAATAGGTGCAGATACAAATCCGCCCGGTTCAGCAATCAACTGCCCAACAAGAACACGATCCCCCTTTGCCACAACGGGTATCGCCGGTCCTCCGATATGCTGAGAAACAGGATATACCATTTCGCCCTTTGGAAGCACCTCAATAATGGGTTTATCCTTAGACAAATCTTTGCCGTCATATGGATGTATTCCACCAATAAAAGTTTTATTAAACATATATTTATCCGCCTTTTCTCAATCAAGGTTTTTTCTTTCATTTAACCACATAATTTGGTTATTTTATTATAAACACTACCCTATAATCATACTATCTTTTCGTAAAAATTACTATATGAAAATCAAAATTTATGTACTATATATATTCCTGTTTTTATGTTATCATTATATTTAAGTTCATATAAATACATAAGTTTTAGGAAGGTATTAAAATGAAAATTACAGATGCAAAAATAGAGGATTTTTCGCTCTCCTATCCTTTAGAAAAGCTGGCAAATCCCAATCAGGTTTTATTTATAGATATAGAGACAACAGGCTTTACCGCAAGAAGTTCTTCCTTATATCTTATTGGATGCGCCTATATGTCTGCAGGAAATTTTCGCATTCGTCAATGGTTTGCCGAAAATACAGCAGAAGAAAAAGATATTATTGACGCATTCTTTCAGTTTGCGCAGGATTTTAAATTTCTAATTCATTATAATGGTAATAATTTTGATCTTCCTTATTTGCAGAGCAAAATTGATATTCTGGAGCTTAATTACAATTTTGACAATTTTGAAGGCTTCGATATTTACAGAAGAATTAATCCATTTAAATATTTTCTGAAGCTTCCAAACTGTAAACAAAAAACCATTGAAGGCTTTTTAAAGCTTGGACGAGATGATGTATATTCCGGCGGTGAATTGATTAACGTATATCATGACTACGTTACTTCACCTTCAGAATTTTCCGAGAACATTTTACTCCTTCACAATTTTGAAGATGTGAAGGGAATGCTTGAGATTCTACCCATCCTCTCCTATACCGATATTTTTGTTGAAGGAGTTAAAATCAAGGGAGTTCAGGCAAATACCTACAAAACCATTACCGGAGAAGAACGCCAGGAACTGATTATGACTGTAAAGCTTCCTGTGGAATTACCAAAGTCCATCTCTTCTAACACAAGTTTTTGTTACTTTAGAGGCGAAGATAAAGAGGGACAGATTCGTGTTCCTATTTATACAGAAGAAATGAAATTCTTCTATGCCAATTACAAGGATTACTACTATCTCCCCTTGGAAGATGTAGCCTTGCACAAATCCGTTGCAAGCTTTGTAGATAAGGATTACAGGCAGCAGGCTACTGCCGCCAACTGTTATACCAGAAAGTACTCATCCTATCTTCCTCAATGGGACATTGTTCTGGAACCATTCTTTAAAAGAGATTATAAGAGCAAGGAATTATTCTTTGAACTAACCGATGAAATCAAACAGGATCGCGATACTTTCACAAAATATTCCAATCATATCTTAAAAATGATTGCTACAACCTATTAAAAAAAGTCGTACAGGATGAGGCTTCCCTCAAGCTGTACGACTTTACTATATTACTATGGCTTCAGATAAAAGAAAGAACTGGTTCTGTCATATCCCATTTCCTTATAATTCATAATCTGTTCTGTACTTCCGATAAATAAGTATCCGCCATGATCCAATGCCTTGAAATATTTCGCAAATACATCATTTTTGGCTTCCTCTGTAAAATAAATCAAAACATTTCTGCAGACAATCAAATGATAATCAGCAGGATAAGCATCTTTTAAAAGATTATGCTCTTTAAAAGTTACTCTTGCTTTAATCTCATCTGCGATTTTATAAGAAGGACCAACCTTTGTAAAATACTTCTTCTTGAATTCATCAGGCACTGAAGCAATGCTCTTCTCATTATATAAGCCAACCTTTGCTTTCGCTATTACCTGTTTATCCAAATCTGTAGCAAGAATGTATATTTGATCTAACGGAACATGCTTTGACAGCGCCATAACCAATGAATATGGTTCATCTCCCGTAGAACATGCTGCACTCCAAATCTTAAGCTTCTTTCCAAATCTTGATATCAAACTGGGAATCACCTTTTCATCTAGAATCTTCCATTGCTCCGGATTTCGATAGAACTCAGAAACATTTATAGTAATATAATTGATAAATTCTTCAAAAATCTCTTTATTGGTTTTTAAAGCCTGAATATATTGATCGTAGCCCTTAATACCTCTCTTATCCACTAAGGTATCTATTCTTCTCTTCATCTGGCGTTCTTTATAAGCATTCAAATCTATGGAAGTTAAATTAAATACCTGCTTTTTAAAATATTCATAATCGTATTCCATATCATCGCTCCTTCAATGTTATGAAAAAATAATGCAATAACACCAAAGTATTATTGCATTATCATTTTCTTAATATTGTTCTTAGTTTTCTTCAGACTCTTCTACAACTTCTGCTTCAGGAAGTAAAGCCTTAACGCTTAAAGAAATCTTCTTCTCAGCTTCGTTGAAATCAACGATCTTAGCAGTTACTTCATCGCCAACCTTTAATACATCACTTGGCTTCTCAACGTGCTCTCTTGAAATCTGAGAAACATGAAGAAGTGCATCAACACCTGACTCAAGCTCTACAAATGCGCCGAAGTCTGTCATTCTTGCAACCTTACCGGTTACAACATTACCTACAGCATACTTATCTGCAGCATCCTTCCAAGGATTAGCATCATCAAACTTAAGAGAAAGAGCAATCTTATTACCATTAATCTCTTTAATTAATACGTTGAGTTTATCGCCAACCTTGAATACCTTCTTAGGATGTTCAACTCTTCCCCAGCTCATCTCAGAGATATGAAGAAGTCCGTCTGCACCACCGAGATCGATAAATGCACCAAAGTCAGTTACATTCTTAACTGTACCTTCTACAACATCGCCCTCTTTAATCTTCTCGAAGAGTGCCTTCTGTAATTCAGCCTTCTTAGCTGTAAGAAGCTGCTTACGATCTCCGATATATCTTCTTCTCTTAGGATTGTACTCAGTAATAACGAATTCAATCTCCTGACCTGCATACTTAGAAAGATCCTTCTCGAATCCATCAGATACAAGGCTTGCAGGAATGAAAATTCTAACTTCATCAACAATAACGCTTAAACCGCCATCAAGAACCTGAGCTACATTAGCCTTTAATACTTCCTGGTTATTGAAAGCTTCTTCAATACGCTTGTTTCCTCTGTCAGCGGCAAGTCTCTTATATGTTAAAGAAACCTGTCCCTCACCATCGTTTACCTTTAATACCTTTACTTCCATTTTGTCATTTACTTTTACAACAGAGGTAAGATCTACGCTCTGATCATTGGTATATTCATTCTTTGTAAGAATACCATCTGACTTGTATCCGATATTGAGCACGATTTCATCAGGCTTAACATCGATAACAGTACCTTCAACTACCTCTCCTGCATGTATAGTTTTTAATGACTCTTCCAACATTTGTTCAAAAGTTAATTCTGACATAATTTTGAACCTCCTCTATTAATTTATTTGGGGTGGAAGCCCCTGCAGTAATGCCCACCAGTCGAGCTGATTTAGGTAGTTCTAAATACAAGTCATCCAGTGTTTGTATTAAATAGGTATTTTCACAGTGTTCCTTAGAAATCTCATAGAGTTTTCTGGTATTCGAACTGTGTTTCCCTCCTATTACAATCATAGCATCCGCCTTTGAAGCCAAATCCTTTGCTTCGTTTTGCCGATCTTGTGTTGCGTTGCATATAGTATCCACAACACTATCATTATAGCCTTTATTTTTAAAAATTTCAACTATATCTTGAAATTTATTGTAGTTATATGTCGTCTGAAATACTACTGTCAGTTCCATTCCATCCGGAACCTGAAATTTTTCTGCATCTTCAGGGGTTTCCAAGACCTTCACAGGTCCTTTGCACCATCCCACAATCCCTTCTACCTCGGGATGTCCGGGGTTCCCCATAATCACAATAAACTTACCCTTTAAACTGTTTTCTTCAACAATCTTGTGAATTCTTTTTACAAAGGGACAGGTAGCATCGATACACTGGGAACCGGTACAAAGCATTTCCCTTTGTACCTCCTCCGGAACACCGTGTGCTCTGATAATCACACAACCATCATGAATATTCTTTAACGCTTCACGGTCTTCAATTATTTCAACGCCTAGTTCTGATAATTCACTGATTACCTCTTCATTATGAACAATCGGACCATAGGTATATATATTATTGCCTGTTTTCAACTGTTCATACACCGTATCTACAGCTCTTTTAACACCAAAACAAAAACCGGCATTTTTTGCCAATATAACTTCCATCATTTAAATCCTTTGCATTTATTATTTCATACGTTCCTTACAGAGCTTGATAATGCATTCAACCACTTCCTCCTTGGTCATATCGGAACTGTCCACCAAGGTAGCATCCTCTGCTTTTTTTAAGGGTGCTATTTCTCTATGCATATCTCTGTAATCACGTTCCTCCATATCTGCCTGTATTTGCTTTATATCGCATTCCTGACCCTTGGCAGTTAATTCATCATATCTTCTCTTAGCTCTTACTTCACTTGAGGCTGTTAAATAAACCTTTACATCTGCGTTAGGCAATACACAGGTACCTATATCTCGTCCATCCATAATCAAATCTTCCTTGGATGCAAGTTCCTGCTGTAAAAGGGTAATTCTTTCTCTAACCTTGGGAAGTACAGTAATCTTACTGGTTGCATTGCCAACCTCTTCCGTACGAATAAATCCGTTTACATTTTCTCCGTTCAAAAGAACTACCTGTGTACCGTTTTCATATTTTAAGGTTACATCTGCTTTATCGCAGTGACTGATTACTTCTTCCGAATTGTCTACATCAATATTATTTGAAAGCATATAATATGCCATGGCACGATACATCGCACCGGTATCAACATATATAAAATTTAATTTCTTTGCTACCTCTTTAGCAATAGTACTCTTTCCTGCACCTGCCGGTCCATCCATTGCAACATTAAAGCTCATAGTTATATCTCCATTTCATATTTTTATCAATAGCTCTTATTCACAGATACTTGCTGCGCTTTCCCCTGCAAGAGCACCTGTTGACCAGGCAATCTGTAGATTAAATCCACCTGTGAAGGCATCTACATCCAGCACTTCTCCTGCAATAAAAAGACCTTTGATTTTTTTAGACTCCATAGTCGAAGGATTTACTTCTTTTACGTTGATTCCACCTCTTGTAATAATTGCTTCATTAAAATCACGTAATCCGTCCGCTGTAAGTGTCAGTTCCTTGATCAGCTTGCAAAAGGAATTACGTTCCTCTCTGGACACTTCATTACATTTTTTCTCCGGATGAATCCCGGATAATTCAATCATCACAGGAATCATTTTCGTAGGGAACAAACTACCCAGAGAATTTTTAAATTGTTTATTATTTGCACTTTCCAACTCACGTATAAGACGCTTGTCCAACTGTTCATAACTAAGGGCCGGTTTTAAATCAATCTTAAATCTAATCTCTTCTTTCATTTTATCCGGCCAAAGACTGCTGGCACTTAAAACCAATGGACCACTTAGTCCAAAATGAGTAAAGAGCATTTCGCCAAATTCCTTGTACAATGTCTTCTTTCCCATCTCCATTGTTAAAGTGACATTTTTAAGAGAAACTCCTTGAAGCTCCTTACACCAGTCCTCCTTAATATTGATTGGAACAAGTGCCGGCTTGGCTTCCTTTACATCCATACCTAGTTTTTCTGCAAAGGTATATCCATCCCCGGTAGAACCTGTACTTTGATAAGAGAATCCGCCTGTTGCAAGAATAACAGCATCTCCAAGTAATTCCTCACCGTTATACAAAGTAACACCTTTGAGCCGGTTCGAAGCTTCATCTACTATTAAGTCCTTCACCTTGGTTCTAAGCCTGATTTCTACATTATTTCTATGAAGCATATTCTGTAAAGCGTGAATTACATCAGAAGAATGATCACTGACAGGGAAAACCCTCTCTCCTCTTTCCACCTTTAAGGGACATCCGGCTTTTTCAAGCTTCTCCATAAGCATATGGTTGTCAAAACCATAGTACGCACTATACATAAACTTTGGATTACGAATCACATGTGCAAAAAAGTCCTCTGCATCAGATGAAAAGGTAACATTACATCTGCCTTTCCCTGTAATATATATCTTTTTCCCAAGTTTTTCATTCTGTTCAAGCAGGATTACATCTGCACCATTTTCAGCTGCAGTTATAGCTGCCATCATCCCGGCTGCACCGCCACCGATTACAATAACTCTTTTATTCAAAAGTCCAGTTCTCCCTAACGATAAATAATAGAGAATATCTTTTAATATCTCAATCGTTAACATCTTACCCTTTATAATAATCTCTGTCAAGAAACCCTAAAATCTTAATGAAATCAGGCAAAAAAATCCCGATGAAACAGAATTTATATCTCTACAAATTCTGTCGCATCGGGTAAATCATCAATTATACAGGGTATGCACCATTCTTGGTATCAGCCTGGGTCATATCAACCTTTTCCTGCTGAGCCTGACGATATTTGAAGAAGTCCATAGCAACCTGAGGAAGTAATGCGTATGATAATACGTCTTCATCCTGCTGTTTCCACTGCTTCATTTCTGATTCAAGCTTATCCATCTCGTTTTCAAGAAGATCAGCATATCTACAGGTAATTCTCTCTTCACCGGGGATAACCTTATCGATAACTTCCTGGTTCATAGGCTTAACGGTCTGACCGTATTCACCTCTAAGAACTGCCTTGGTTTCCTTGGTAGCCATCTTGTATCTCTCGCCCATAAGAACATTAAATACAGCCTGAGTACCAACGATCTGAGAAGAAGGTGTAACCAAAGGAGGCTCACCAAGATCCTTACGAACCTGAGGAATTTCCTTTAATACATCGTAGTAACGATCTTCAGCGTTCTGCTCTTTTAACTGGCTAACCATGTTAGAAAGCATACCACCGGGTACCTGATAAAGAAGAGTCTTAATATCAACACCCATAACCTTAGGATTAAGAAGACCTGTCTTTAAGCACTCATCTCTGTAAGGTCTGAAGTAATCAGCGATTTCAGCAAGAAGATTCTGGTCAAATCCTGTATCGTACTCAGTACCCTTAAAGGTCTCAACCATAACTTCTGTTGCAGGCTGAGAAGTACCCATAGCAAATGGGCTCATTGCTGTATCGATAACATCAACACCAGCTTCAACAGCCTTCATATATGTCATACTAGCAACACCTGAGGTGTAGTGTGTATGCAACTGAATAGGAAGCTTTGTAACACTCTTCATAGCCTGAATCATTTCTGTTGCCTTATAAGGAACAAGAAGACCGGCCATATCCTTGATACAAATAGAGTCAGCACCCATCTCTTCAATCTTCTTTGCCATATCCATCCAATAATCCAAGGTATATGCATCACCAAGAGTATAAGAAAGAGCAACCTGTGCATGTCCTCTACCTTCAGTTACCTTGAACTTATTGGTTGCATTTACAGCAGCCTGTAAGTTACGAAGATCATTTAAACAGTCAAAGATACGAATGATATCAATACCATTTGCAATTGACTTCTGTACGAAGTTCTCAACAACGTCATCTGCATAAGGTCTGTAACCTAAAATGTTCTGACCTCTGAAAAGCATCTGCAACTTTGTATTCTTGAAACCATCACGTAACTTACGAAGTCTTTCCCATGGATCTTCTTTTAAGAATCTAAGAGATGCATCAAATGTAGCACCACCCCAACACTCAACTGAATGATATCCAACCTTGTCCATCTTCTCTACGATAGGAAGCATAAATTCGGTAGGCATTCTGGTTGCGATTAATGACTGGTGAGCATCACGCAAAATGGTTTCTGTTATTTTAATTGGTTTTTTTACTGTTTCTGACATTACCATTATCCTCCAAAATAAATTTTATGAAGTATATTCCAGCTTAGAATACACCGAAAATAGCCATGAATGTTCCGGCTGCTACTGCAGTACCGATAACACCTGCTACGTTAGGTCCCATTGCATGCATCAAAAGGAAGTTCGTAGGATCCTCTTCTGCACCAACCTTCTGAGATACACGTGCTGCCATAGGAACGGCAGAAACACCTGCGGAACCAATCAAAGGATTTACCTTACCACCGGTAAGAGCACACATAATCTTTCCACCAATAACACCGGCTGCTGTACCAAACATAAATGCAATCAAACCAAGAACTACAATCTTAATAGTTGCCCAGTTCAGGAATGCTTCTGCACTGGTTGTAGCACCAACAGAGGTACCAAGAAGAATAACTACGATGTACATTAATGCATTACTTGCTGTATCAGTAAGCTGTCTTACGACGCCTGATTCTCTAAAGAGGTTACCAAGCATCAACATACCAACAAGTGGAGCTGTTGTAGGAAGAATCAAACAAACAACGATTGTTACAACAATAGGGAAAAGAATCTTCTCAAGCTTGGTTACAGGACGAAGCTGACCCATCTTAATTGCTCTTTCCTTCTTAGTTGTAAGTCTACGCATAATAGGTGGCTGAATAATAGGAACCAAAGACATATAAGAATATGCTGCTACCGCAATAGGTCCCATAATAGCTGTCTGTGAAAGTTTACCCGCAAGGAAGATAGATGTAGGACCGTCTGCGCCACCGATAATAGAGATTGCAGCAGCTGCCTTATCATTAAATCCTAACAGGATAGCTCCGAAGTAAGCCATAAAAATACCAAACTGAGCAGCTGCACCTAAAAGGAAGCTCTTAGGGTTACTGATCAAAGGACCAAAGTCTGTCATGGCACCTACACCCATGAAAATAAGGGAAGGTAAAATAGCCCACTCGTCTAATAAATAAAAGTAATATAACAAACCGCCAACGCCATTGCTTGAATGCTCAATTGACATGATAATATCAGGATAGATATTTACAAGCAACATACCAAAAGCAATAGGGGTCAAAAGCAAAGGCTCAAACCCACGGGCGATTGCCAAATAAAGGAAAACGCACGCTACAGCAATCATGACATAGTTTCCGACAGTCAGATTAAAAAATGCTGTCTGATGAATCAAATTGCTGAACGTATTAAGAATATAATCCATTTGTAGACCTCCGTATTATTTTTCCTTAATGAGGATGATTAGTTCATAGTTGCAAGAACTGCACCAGCCTCTACAGCATCACCTACTGCACAATCAATACTTGCAATAGTACCATCCTGAGGAGCAACTACAGGGATTTCCATCTTCATAGCTTCAAGAATTACAACAGGATCACCCTTCTTTACAGCCTGGCCAACTTTTCCTTCAACCTTAAATACTTTACCGGCTGCACCACCTTCAATCTTAACACTACCTGCACCACCGGCAGCCTTAGGAGCTGCCTGAGGAGCTGCTACCTTGGGAGCTGCAGCCTTAGGAGCTACAGGAGCACTTACAACAGCGCCGCTTGTTGCGCCTTCTTCTACTACTACGTCATATACGTTTCCATTTACGGTAATGGTATAATTTTTCATTTTTATATCCTCCAATTTTTACGCTCTTCTGTTTACTTTACGAATACTTCTAACAACATAACCATCTGCACCCTGTGCACCTTCATAGGCTGCAATTGCTGCAGAAATAACAGCTACCAACTCAAGATCATCAGAAAGATCATTTCCACTCTCTTCCTTTTCAACAATCTGCTGAATGGTATTCTCAAGACTTTCTTCCTTGTCTTCCTGTTTTTTCTTATTCTTCTTAAAGATGCCTGCAATAGCTTCTTTCACAACATTGATTTTCTTAGATATAGCTTCCACAATAGGAGGAATATACTTGAACAATGAAATAAGAAAACTAATTAAAATTAAAACAATAAATACAGTACCCATACCAATGACGGTATTTAATGATGCCTTAACCATCTTATCCTTTAAGTCTGCCTTAGGATTTAAACCGGCTGACTTAAGAACTGCAAAACGATCATTGGTTACAACCACTTCGATATCAGCATCCTTCTTGCTACCCTTAACTTCGATGTTAACAATAATATCATCTCCATCAATCTTAGCAGTTGCTTCGCCAAGAGTAATATCTCCCACAACTTCCTTAGAAGACTGGAAGGAGGTAACTGCTCCGACAAAACCAGATGCTTCTACCACATCTTTAGAAGTTTCTGCCTCAGACTTTACAAAGTCTTCGATTTCTTCCTTGGTATATTCAGAAAAATTAAAACCTCTATCGGCATAATCCTGAATCATAGGAACATAAACTTCTACAGCCAACCTTGTAGCAATTTCAAGCTTTGCCTGTTCGTACGCAGTAGGCTGCTTTTCTTCGCCACATCCGGTTAATCCAAGAACACAGGTCAGGGTACAAATAAGCATTAAAAATCTCTTCATATTGTACACACCCTTTCTAGACTGTGCCATGCTTCTTTGCAGGACGGTCCTCGCTCTTTGTATATAACATTTCAAAAGCACCGATTACATACTTTCTAACTTCGGCTGCTTCAACGATCTGGTCTACATAACCTCTCTTTGCTGCACTAACAGCGCTTAACTGAAGTGCTGCGTATTCTTTTGCCTTTTCTTCAAGAACTTCTGCGTTCTGTCCGTCATACATAATCTTTGCAGCAAGCTTAGCATCCATGGTACCAATCTCAGCTGTAGGAAGGCAAATAACCATATCAGCACCGATTGCCTTGGAATTCATTGCTACATAAGCAGTACCATAAGCCTGTCCAATCACAACATTTACCTTAGGAACTGTTGCATTTGCAAATGCGTAAGTAAGCTTTGCAGCTGCTTTCGCAATGCCTTTTTCGGAACACATAGTAGCTTCATAGCCCTTTACATTGGTTAATGTAAGAACCGGGATTTCAAATGCATCACAGAAGTTAACAAAATCAGCTGCTTTTTCAGCACCCTTTTTGGTAAGAACAGGATCCATCTTCTGTACGCTCTTGCCCTCTTCATCAAATACTTCACATCTGTTGGCAACGCAGCCTACAGTTGCACCATTCAACTTGATGAATCCGGTAACCATGTCCTTTGCGTAATTCTTCTTAACTTCAAGGAAATCATTGTTATCTGCAAGAACAGAGAATGCGATTGAAGTATCTGTTAAACATCCGGCAAGTTCTGCTGTAAGTCTGTTAAGATCATCTGTACACTCTGAAGCAGCTACATCCTCATTGTTAGAAGGAAGGAAGCTAACAAGCTTTCTAATCTGAGCAAGAACTCCGTCCTCGTCTGCTACGATATCAACGATACCGCTTTCTTCTGACTGGAACTGAGCACTGGAAGAATCACACTTTGTAATAACGTTTCCGTCCAAAGCATTAGGTGCATTCACAAATAACTTAGCACTCTTTTCTTCCATAACTGTAAAATCTGTCATGGTAGGGAATAAGCCAAGTCCACCACCACAAGTACCAAAGATACCTGTAATCTGAGGAACAACGCCGGAAGCAAGTGTCTGCTTCATATAAATTTCACCAAATGCATTTAATGCATCGGTAGCTTCCTGCAATCTTAATCCTGCAGAATCAATCAAGCCAATAACAGGTGCTCCTGTTTTCATGGCCAAATCATAAATTCTGGTAATCTTCTTTGCATGCATTTCACCAACAGATCCGTTCATAACAGATGCATCCTGGCTGTAAACATACACGAGATTTCCATCGATTACTCCATATCCGGTAACAACACCGTCAGAAGGAGTATCGTTTTGTTTCATGTTAAAATCAGTTGCTCTAGCAGTAATCATAGCACCGATTTCAACGAAACTGTTTGCATCGAGTAAAGCTTCGATTCTTTGACTTGCTTTTGAAGTAGTACTCATCTTCAACCCTCCGTTTATAATAAATAAAATAATAGATATATCAATTATGGCACATCGCAATCACCAAAAAAACCACAAATGCCCCCATGATTAAATCTTATGACAGTATAACATAAAAAAAATCCATAAGCAAAGAAAAATTGTTAATATTTTCAAATTTTTTTGCTTATTCCTATGCTTAACGAATCAACAATCACAACTATTACGGAAGAAAGTACATAAGCACTGTAGAAATAGACCAAACAGCATTTCTTTTATCTATATTCTCATCCGAAACAATCTGAATCTGCGCAACTCTCTTCTCCTCTAAATAGTAATCAATCGTTCCTATCATCTCTCCCTTCTTCACAGGAGCTACAAGGTCTTGTTTAATCTTTTTCTTTATTACTATTTTGTCATCCTGATTTAACATAATCTTATCCCCTGGATCAAACATGTTCTTTAGCTCTGTATGCAAACACACATCTTCCCCCTTTTCCAGAAGGCATCCGTCATGTACCTTTGTATTGTTTATTTCCGGTACCCGAATGATTTCTCCCAAACTGTACTGATCATAGGAATCCATTCCATATTCCATAACCTTTTTAGCATCCTGCCATTTATAGTTTTTGTTTCCCGGCCAGCCGCAGGCAAGGATGGCACAGGTAAAATGTTTTTCTCCTTCGCGAAAAGAAAACACATAGCAATATCCTGCCTTGTTTGTAAATCCTGTTTTTCCGCTTTCCGCTTCCTTTCTCATATTCAATAATCTGTTTTTATTTTGAGCATTATAGCTTCTTCCATCATCTGCCTTAAATGTAATCGAATCCGTTTGCGTTATTTTTAAAAATTCATCTTTTTTCACTGAATCCTCAACGCAATATGCCATAATAAGAGCTAGATCTCTTGCTGTTGTATGATGCTGGATTTCACTCACTTCCAGATTATCCAAGCCATTAGGGGTAGCAAAATACGTATCTTCGCAGCCAATCTCCTTTGCTTTTTCATTCATACAACCAACAAATAAATCTACATATTCCTTTGATGTATACGCTTCTCCATTTTCAGAAAGCTTTTTGCCTATATGTTCTGCAACCGCTGTGGCTATATCATTATAGCTTTCCAGCATCATTGCCTTTAACAGGTCCTCCATTTTAAAATGTTCACCAATCACAGCATCCATTTTTACCTTCGGCATACTTTTGGCATAAGCAGTATATTCAACCATTTCCTCACTATTTCCCAGTTCCAACGCCATTATACAGGTCATGATTTTCGTAGTAGATGCCATTGCAAGAGGCTCATCTCCATTCTTTTCATACAGCACTCTTTTACTGTCTGCATCCATTAGAACAACCCCCTTGCCATACAGACTGTTTTCCTCTAAATCGGAAGCATTCAAGTCAATAAAGCTATTTAACCACATAAAAATAACGCTTATACTGCATACACATATACAATACAAGCGTTTTACACTTTTTCTAAATCTCATCTCACTCATACAAAACTACCAATCCGGTTTTAGTTCATTTTATGAGTTCCATGAAAATTTATGCAATTAAATATCCAGTTTTAACTGAATTTCCGATTCAGCCTGTTGTTTTAATTCCTCAACGGTAGATACACTGATTTCCGGCAGTTCTTCAATACTTCCTACGCCGAAGCTACGTAAAAATTGCTCCGTTGTACCAAACAGAAGGGGTCTTCCGGGTGCATCCATTCTGCCAAGCTCCGTTATCAAATCATATTCCAAAAGCTTATTGATTGCATGATCACAGCTAACACCACGAATCTTTTCAATTTCCAAACGGGTAATTGGCTGTTTATAAGCAATAATAGACAAGGTTTCGATTACAGTATCTGTCAGCACCATTTTGCGCGGTGTCTTTGCAATCTTTACAAGATAATCATACATACTGTTCTTGGTGGTAAGCTGCACGCTGTCCTCTAAACGAATCAGCTGAATTCCTCTGTTTTCATTTTCATAATCCTTGGACATTTCATCCAGCAGCTTATTGGTTGTCTTTACATTTTCTTCTATCACCTGGGAAAGTCTGGACACCTCCACAGCATCTCCCATAGCAAACAAAACAGCCTCCAAAACTGCCTTTGCATCATTTCCGTTCATATTTTATCCTCTCTATAAGCTCTATAAAAGATTAGAAACAATCATAATATCATCAAATATTTCTTCCTGTGAAATTGTTATGTCTCCGGTTTTCATCATCTCTAAAATAGCAAGAAACGTTACAATTATGGTCATTTTTGTTTTCTGCTTTTCTAAAAGATTACGGAAGCTGAACTGTTTATGTTCTCTGGCATAAGCTTGTACAAAAAGAACGATTTGATCCATATCCACCTCATCCTTTTCGATTTTACCATAGTTGCTTCTCACAGGGTCAATTTTATCCTCCTGACGTTTTAAGGTCATTTGGAAAATCTCATTTAATTTCGCAAGATTGAGATCCCTCAAGAGATCTTCGTAATCAACCGGAGGCTGATACTGTAATACCTCCTTCGGCAGATTTTTCTCTCTAAAAAAGCTCTTTTGAGCGTCCAACTGTCGATCTCTAAGCTCAAAAGACATATATTTATACATCTTATATTCCAGAAGCTTCTGGACCAGTTCTGCTCTTGGGTCTTCTTCCTCGCCCTCTTCATTCTCTTCCTTGGGCAGTAACATCTTACACTTAATATCAAGAAGTGTTGCAGCCATCACAAGAAATTCACTCATGATATTCATATCCTGAGTTTCCATCTTCTTAATATATTCCATGTACTGATTGGTAATCTCAACAATAGGAATATCATAAATATCTACTTTATTTTTTTCAATCAAGTGTAACAGAAGGTCCAGTGGTCCTTCAAACACTTCCAGTTTAATTGGTAATGCCATATTGCTCTCCGTAATATATTCATGCTTGATCTTGTGGATAAAGCTCTAAAAATACTAGTTCACCCGGATTAAACAAACGAAAAGGGATGGTATGCATGCCAAGTCCTCTGCTTAAAACCATGATACTGTTGTCCTGTTGAAATAGGCCTCCATCATATTTAGGGAAAAATCGAATATTGGGTGACAAAACACCTTTTCCAAAGGGAATTCGTACAATTCCTCCATGTACGTGTCCCGAAAGCACCAAATCCGCTCCCCATGATGCATAATCCGGAAAATAATCCGGATTATGCGCCAGAAGTAAATTATAACACCTTTCGTCTCTTTCTCCCAGTATTTTATTCATATAATTCTCTTCCATTGGCGGAATCACAAATCGTTTATAATATTCCCGGTCAATTTGACTTCCATATATACATAAATTATATTCCTCCAGAAGAGTTTTTTCGTTAATCAATCTTTTTACATTTGTTTCTTTTAGTTCCTCTTCATATCTCTGATACATATCTCCATAGGTATCCGGATAAAGAAATAAACGATGCTCGTGATTTCCATTTGCATAAAAAATCGGATATTCGCTAAGTGACCGAATAAAATCCAAACCGCAGTCCAGCTTTGCTCCCGGAATGCCATTAATCAGATCACCCCCAATGAGTACTATATCAGGATCCAATCTTTTAATTTCTGCAATTAATTTTTCATTTTGAGTACCATATTTCTTATTATGTAGGTCTGACACAAAAACAAAAGAAAGCTTCTTTTTTATTTTTACATCATCTATTTTATATTCCACTGTTACAAAACGATTGCTATCATAAAGCATAAACCATAAAAATATTAAGATTAAGGCACAAATACAAAAAAATAAAATTTCCATATCGCTCTCCGAAAAATTTTTATCATTGTACCACATTTTATATTTTTATAAAAGAAATTCATGTAAGAACTTCCTGAAAGAACATATAAAATCAGCCTTTTCAACCTGATTTACAGCAACAATGGGCACTCTTCCAACCTCATTATTCTCTAAATAATAAATCGCCTGCCCTACTACCTCCCCTTTCATAACAGGTGCTTTCATTTCCTCCGGAATATTAATCTCCTTTTTCAGTTTTCCACTTAACCTGCCTGTTGTATCTAAATATTGAAATCTGGATTGATAAATAATTTCTATTTCATCTTCGTTTCCTTTTTTAACCGGAATGCAGGGCAAAACATCATGATTATCATCTTTGTAAATATGACAGGTAGAAAATCCGTAGGTTAAAAGTTCCTGCGCTTCCTTAAAACGAATTTTAGGCTCCGGGGCTCCCATAATAACCGCGATCAAATCCATTCCGTCTTTTGATGCCGTTGCACTGAAGCAGTACTTCGCTTTTCCTGTAGAACCGGTTTTTAATCCCGTGGTATACGGATATTGCTTTAATAATTTATTGGTACTTGTCAGTGTAAAGGTGCTGGTATTTTTTCTGGTCACATGGGTAATATCTTCCATCCATATTTGTGTATAATTAAAGATTTCCGGATGATTTACAATAAGTTCACGACTCATGATAGCAACATCCCTTGCACTGGAATAATGCAAATCAGAATTGCTAAGTCCACAGCAATCTTCAAAATGTGTATGTTCCATTTTAAGCTCTTTCGCTTTTTCATTCATCTTCTGCACAAAGGCCTCTTCGGAACCGTATATGTGTTCCGCTACAGCAACACTGGCATCATTACCTGAAGAAACCGCAATGCATTTAAGCAATGTATCCAGGGTTTGTTCCTCTCCTTCAGCCAGAAACACCTGTGAGCCTCCCATGGAGCTTGCATGCTCACTAACAATCACTTTATCATTCAAATTCACTCTACCGTCTTCTAATGCTTCCATCGTTAATAAAAGTGTCATGATCTTTGTAATACTTGCCGGACTTCTCATTTCATCCGCATTTTTTTCATAAATCACCGTTCCTGTAGATGCTTCCATCAAGATAGCACTAGGACTTAAGACCTCAATAGAAGCTTTATTATTCAGCGTATTTTCCTCATATAAATGATTACATATTACAGGAGAACACAAAGCAGTAATTCCAATTTGAACTGCTAAAATCAAAGATGTTACTGTATTCATACATTACCACGTCACATATTTTTATCATAATATATTCATACCGGTCATTCTTTAGAATAAAAAAAGCTACACACCTTACGATGTGTAGCAAATATTCCATATTAATCTACTTTCTTTTCTCTCCATGGAAGCTTCTCATCCAAGTGAAGTACATGATAAAACTGAACCATATAATCAATAGTTGCAACCACAAAGAAAATACACAAAAGACCGATTCCGATTCTCATCTGAACTCTGTCAATCATATTTAAAATAAAACTCTGAACAAAGTATACAATACCTATTCCATAAAAGCCCCAAGCAATGGTACTTTCCAAACAAATAATACCTTTGTAATTCATAGGCTTTTCATTATAATCCCACCATAACTGTCCGAGGAATTTAATCATCAAAACTCCTACCACATATTCAAAGGTGGTTGCGGAAATGGCAGCAACTATGTATACCGCAAAATAATTACTTTTAAAAGGTTGTAATATAGCATAACCAATAATGGCACCAAAACCGTAAATCGGACAGAACGGTCCTTTTCCAAATCCTCTGTTAGTAAGTTCATGATTACAGAAGGACATATAAATTGATTCAACAACCCATCCTAAAACACTATATATAGCAAACAATCCGAGAACATGATATAAATCAGTACCTACGAACTTATCAAGCCACATAAACGATTAACCCCCTGTTAAAAAAAAGAAAATTACTCTTTTACAAAAAAAGTCCCTGGAAATAGCCAAGGACTTTTTCATGTACATTAGTTATATTTACGCTTTCTTGCTGCTTCGGATTTCTTCTTACGCTTTACGCTTGGCTTCTCGTAATGTTCTCTCTTACGAATCTCCTGCTGAATACCAGCCTTTGCACAACTTCTCTTAAAGCGACGTAATGCGCTATCCAAAGTCTCGTTCTCTTTTACGATTACGTTTGACATGATTACACCTGACCTCCCTTCAGTCCCTTCGAGTATCATCGACTGATTGGGTTATTTTATGTTATATGTTTCCACATACACAATATGCATTATACCATAATATTACCAAACGTCAATAACTTTTTACAAAAATATTTTTAAGAAATCTGACCATCCAAAGCCTTCTTCGCTTCTTCAATTGCATTCGGAATACCGGCAGGATTCTTACCACCGGCCTGTGCCATATTAGGGCGACCACCACCGCCACCACCTACAGTAGGTGCAATAGCTTTGATAAGGTTACCTGCATGTGCACCCTTGGCAATAGCGCCATCCGTTGCCATAGCAATAATATTAACCTTTTCTTCCTGCTTAGAAAGAAGAACTACTACGCCTTCTGAAAGCTTTTCCTTTAACTGATCTCCCAATTCACGAAGACCATTCATATCAACACCATCTACGCTAGTAGCAAGAAGCTTCACGCCCTTTACCTCTACAACCTGATTAAGAACATCGCCTAAAGCATTCTTAGCCAGCTTAGACTTTAATGATTCATTTTCAGAAGAAAGTGCTTTTATTTCGCTCTGCATATGAAGAACCTTATCAAGAAGTGTAGCAGGAGTTGCTTTCGCTGCAGCTGCAACCTTGTTTAAATTCTCTTCAAGTTCTTTATAATAAGCAAGTACATTGGCACCGGTTAATGCCTCAATACGACGAACACCTGCAGCCACACCGGATTCTGAAAGAATCTTAAAGCTCTGGATCTCTCCTGTCTTTTTAACATGAGTACCACCACAGAATTCCTTAGAAAAATCACCAATAGAAACAACTCGAACCGTAGCGCCATACTTCTCACCAAAGAGTGCCATAGCACCTGTCTTCTTTGCTTCTTCAATGGTCATAACGTCTGTTACTACCGCTTCATCTCTTGCAATATAAGCATTAACAATAGCTTCAACCTTGGCGATTTCTTCTGCTGTCATTGCCTGACCATAGGAGAAGTCAAAACGTGTACGACCTGCATCCTGATAAGAACCCTGCTGATGAACATTTTCACCAAGCACCTGCTGCAGAGCTGCCTGTAAAATATGAGTTGCTGTATGGTTCTTGCAGGTTGCTGCATGTGTCTCTGCATTTACAGACATTGTAACTGTATCGCCGACCTTAATTGTCTTTACAGCATTTCCAATATGACCTACACGACCACCCGGAACCTTAACAGCCTCTTCAACATTAAACACATCTGCTCCCGCTGCACTAATCACACCGGTATCACCCTTCTGACCACCCATAGTAGCATAGAAGGAAGAAATATCAGTAACTACAATACCGCTTGCCCCCTGTGCCAAAGAATCAACAAGCTTCTCACCATCAGAAATAGCAACGATTTTTGCGTCACATGTTAATTTTTCATAACCCACATATTCAGTTACAATATTTTCATCCAAAGAATCAAATACATTTGCAGTAGATTTCTGAGAGAATGCGGCATTTTCACGTGCAAGTTCCTTTGCTTCCTCCATGCACTTCATAAATGCTTCTTCATCTACCTTTAATCCCTCTTCCTCTGCCATCTCAACAGTAAGCTCTAAAGGGAAACCAAATGTATCATATAAACGGAAGGCATTCTTACCATCAATACAATCTGCATTTTCGCTCTTCTTAAGATCAAGAATCTTCTTGTATTCCTTCATACCATTTTCAATGGTAGCCTCAAAACGCTCGATTTCCTTCTGGAGCTCGTTCAAGATAAATTCTCTGTTTGCAGGCAATAAAGGATAGCTGTCATTATAAATATCATCGATAAAGATACTTGCAATCTTACGATAATCAGCAATCTTTAAAGAAAGCATACGGCCATGTCTTACAGCACGACGAATCAGTCTTCTAAGTACATAACCTGCACCTGCATTGGAAGGCAAAAGCTTTGCTTCATCTCCAATCAGCATAACACTTGTACGTAAATGATCAGCAATAATTCTCATGGACTTTGTAGACTTCTCATCTGCATCATACTTAAGTCCTGAAACCTCTTCAATACAAGCAATAATAGGAGCAAATAAATCTGTACGATATACATCATCAATACCATTTAAGAAAGCAAGATTTCTCTCAAGTCCCCAACCGGTATCTACATTCTTTTTCTCTAAAGGAGTTAAATGTCCATCCTGATGCTTCTCGTACTGCATAAATACGTCGTTACCAATTTCGGTATATTTACCGCAATGACAACCTGGTCTGCAATCAGGACCACAGGGCTCAACATCTGCAACATAGAACATTTCAGAGTCAGGACCGCAAGGACCATATTCAAGTCCCCACCAGTTATCCTCAGCAGGAAGGAAGAATACATTCTCCTTCTTAAAGCCTGATGCAATTCTGTAATTGGCACCTTCTTCATCACGAGGAGCATTCTCATCGCCTTCAAATACCGTCGCTGCCAAATGATCTCTGTCAAACTGGAACACCTCAGTAAGAAGTTCAAAACTCCACTTGCATCTTTCCTCTTTAAAATAATCTCCAAGGCTCCAAGAACCCATCATTTCAAAAAAGGTTAAATGACTCTTATCACCGATTCCATCAATATCATTGGTACGAACACATCCCTGTACATTACAGAGTCTGGTTCCCAAAGGATGTTTTTTGCCTAATAAATAAGGCATAATAGGCTGCATACCTGCAACATTAAACATTGCTCCGGTAGAACCATCAGATACTAAAGATACTGCACCTACATCCACATGTCCTCTTGCGGTATAGAAATTAATCCATTCTTTTCTTAATTCTTTTGATGTAATCTTTCTCATCTCTGTTAACTCCAATTAAAATGTAAATTTATCTGCAAAATAAGCATCTAACTCATCAATAGCAACTCTTTCCTGCTCCATGGAATCTCTGAAACGAACAGTTACCTTTCCGTCTGTTTCTGAATCAAAGTCATAAGTAATACAGAAAGGAGTTCCGATCTCATCCTGACGACGATATCTCTTACCAATATTTCCACGATCATCAAATTCACAGTTATACTTCTTGGATAACTGAGTAAAGATTTTCTCTGCACCCTCATTTAACTTCTTAGAAAGAGGTAATACACCAATCTTTACAGGTGCAAGAGCAGGATGGAAATGAAGAACTGTACGAACATCACCCTCGCCAATCTCCTCTTCATCATAAGCTGCGCAAAGGAAAGCCAAAACAACACGGTCT
This sequence comes from Acetatifactor sp., assembly GCA_045616525.1. Lineage (GTDB taxonomy): Bacteria > Bacillota > Clostridia > Lachnospirales > Lachnospiraceae > Acetatifactor. The sequence continues at coordinate 223,367 of JAZLGY010000095.1, forward strand.
GCACCAAGAGAAGGCTCTACAACATAAGGAACATACTTCTCATGTGTTTCATCATCAAAGTATGACATATCTTCTCCTGAAACATTCTGATGCTGGGTAAGGTCATAATCTGTACGGTCAGCAATACCCCAAAGCTCACCCCATCCAAATGGGAATAAGAATTCGATATCTGTTGTACCCTTGCTATAGAAGCAAAGTTCTTCAGGGCTATGGTCACGAAGACGGATCTCATCCTCCTTCATTCCAAGTGCATATAACCAATCTCTACAGAAGCCTCTCCAATACTGGAACCACTCTAAATCAGTACCCGGTTTACAGAAGAATTCAAGCTCCATCTGTTCAAATTCTCTGGTACGGAAAGTAAAGTTACCGGGAGTAATCTCATTACGGAAGGATTTACCGATCTGTCCAATACCAAAAGGAACTTTCTTTCTGGATGTTCTCTGAACATTCTTAAAGTTTACAAATATACCCTGTGCTGTTTCAGGTCTTAAATAAACAGTATTCTTAGCATCCTCAGTTACACCCTGGAAGGTCTTAAACATAAGATTGAACTGTCTAATATCTGTAAAATTATGCTTACCACAGGAAGGACAAGGAATGTTCTTCTCTTCAACGAAATCCTTCATCTGCTCCTGGCTCCAAGCATCAACACTTTCCTTAAGCTCAATACCATTTTCAGCACAATAATCCTCAATTAATTTATCTGCGCGGAATCTTTCATGACATTCCTTACAATCCATTAAAGGATCTGAGAAACCACCTAAATGTCCACTTGCAACCCAGGTCTGAGGGTTCATAAGAATCGCACAGTCAACACCTACGTTATATGGATTCTCCATAACAAACTTCTGCCACCAGGCTTTCTTTACATTGTTCTTCAATTCAACACCAAGATTACCATAATCCCAAGTATTAGCTAATCCACCATAAATTTCAGAACCGGGATATACAAATCCTCTTGCCTTTGCCAGTGCCACGATTTTTTCCATTGTCTTTTCCATAATATTTTTCCTTTCCGGTTAAAAGATTCTTTATGTTTTTATTATTCAAAAACAAAGTAGCAATCACCTGCATCCACAGTTGTCGCTTCTGTTTTATTTTCATCAAATGTAACATTGTTACTATAATATAGAAGTTTTCCTTCATAACGAACATGAATATTCTCATTGGTTACAATCAAAATATTGCGGCCCATAATCTTTTCAATCTGTTCATCACTAATAGGAACCAACTCACCCTTTTTCGTTGTGTAAAGCTTTCCCTTTACATCATACCCTTTCGTAATTGCCTCTGATACAGCACCATAAAAGAAGCTTCTTTCCACACCGTATTCTTTATAATAATCCATCAATGCCTTTACAGACTGAAACTCCAAAACGGTTTGCGCCTGCCCGGGGGTCTCTTCACTTATACCAATGCTTACAACATTGACAAGAGGTTTTTCGCTACCATTCACCGGACTTGGTGTTTCCTTATTATAATTGGCAATCTCATCCCTAAGTAGGTTTTCATATTCACTAATATTATAATAGGTCTTGTCAAAAGCATCTAATTGATACTCTACCACACTACCATCAGATAAAATCTGAAGTGTATCCCCTGTAATAGGTCCGGCTTCTTTCTTCTCCCCGCATCCGGCAAGTGTAAATGAAAGTAATAAGGAGCATATCCCTATAGCTAATCTCTTTTTCGTCATTTTTAACTCCATTCCTTTTAAAACAAGAAATAAAAAAAGCTATAATATCGTAGGTCTGTTCGCTGACCATACAATATTATAGCTAAGTCTTTCTACTTTTTCAACATAGAGTTTTTAGAATTGCTAGACTTTTCATCCTTGTATCAAAGATTTTTTCACAATATTTTTCCGAAACATGACAAAGCTGATTTAAAACATCCTCATTTACAGTAAATCCAAAGAGCTTTTCCTCCGGTGTATCTAAAATATATCCGATCGTATAGGCTGTTCCTTCCAGAAGTCCTTCGGAAGAAATCTGTGGAAACTCACCATTAATCTGAATACTTTTAATTTCAAAAACCGCTTTTACAAGACTCCTTGGTATCTTTTCACAGCTCAGGGCTCTGAGCGCCTGATAAAGAAGCTTCATCATACGAAATTCATCACTATTTTCCCTGGTATAGTAATCTGTAATCTCAGAAAAATAAGCACCATAACAAGCACCTTCATAATCCATACGTAGTTCTTCAAAATAATTTTCAATATCCGCATCCACTACGGTATAGGAATTTTTACCCTCATATAACCGAAAGCTTCCAAAAGAAAACGGATTGGCCATGGCACTTTGCTTGCTACCGGGCTTTCTGGCACCATTAACAAAGGCCGTAATCTTCCCTCTTTCTCTGGTAAGAATTGTAATGACACGATCATATTCTTTGATCGGACTTTGTTTTAGCACTATCCCTGTTACGCTGATCTTCTCCTGCACCGGATCTTCCTTCCATTTCTTTGGCAACACCAGTTTCCCTTGTTTTTTGACCGGCATAAGTTAGATAATCTTCTACTTTACCGGTAACAGCAAATTTTTCCCATCCGTCCATACAAATCCCCATACCCTTCTATTAACAATATATTCCATTGCCTTTGGCAAATGTCTGCCTCAAATATAGGTTTTGCAATTTTTCGGGAAATATGTATTGGTTAGGTATTGTCTTTGGGATTATATCCAAAATTCTTTAATAAGAAATCACTATCACGCCAATCCTTTTTCACCTTTACCCAAAGCTGAAGATTGGCTCTGCATTCAATCAAATCCTCTATTTCTCTTCGTGCATTGGTACCAATTCTTTTTAACATGGCACCGCCCTTGCCGATAATAATTCCTTTGTGAGAATCCTTCTCACAATAGATATTTGCTTCTATATCACATAGTTCTCCACGATATTTCATGCTTTCCACACTGACTGCAATACCGTGGGGAATCTCTTCATCCAGTAGCCTTAACGCTTTTTCACGAATAAGTTCGGCCACAATCTGTCTCATAGGCTGGTCAGTAACTGTATCCTCATCATAAAAAGCCGGTCCATAGGGAAGATATTTCATAATACATTCAATCAAAGTATCTGTATTTTTCCCCTTCAAAGCAGATACCGGAATAATCTCTGCAAAATCCATCTCCTTGCGATAGGTATCAATAAAGGTCAGAATTTCCTTTTTTTTTACGGTATCTATCTTGTTGATTACTAAAATCACAGGAACCTTACAGCTTTTTAAGGTTTCTATAATCTGTTTCTCTCCGGCTCCAATATAGGTAGTAGGCTCAACGAGCCAAAGCACTACATCAACCTCTGAAATCGTCTTGGTAGCTGCAGAAACCATATAATCTCCAAGTTTATTTTTAGATTTATGAATTCCCGGAGTATCAAGAAATACAATTTGCCCCACTTCATCCGTATAGACCGTCTGAATTCTGTTTCTTGTGGTTTGAGGTTTATTGCTTGTAATAGCAATTTTCTGACCAATTATCTGGTTCATCAATGTACTCTTTCCAACATTAGGTCTGCCAATCAAGGTAGCAAATCCTGATTTAAAGCTTTTATTTTCCTGTGAATTCATATCCATATTATATATCCTCTTAAATTACATTAAATTTTCAATGCTCATGAAAAGTTCTTCTGCTTTTTTGATTTTGCTCGAAGCACCAACAACACAAAGATAGTCCTGCTCCATAATAGCTTTCACATACTTTGCAAGTCCTCTGATATCTTCTTCGGTTACATTCAAAATCTGCTTTCTTTCTCTATCCAGTAATTCCTGTGTAACATGGTTACGATAACTCACCATAGAGAACAAACCATAGGCAGCAGGATTCATTGGTGTATCCATATCACCAATTGCACCAATGATATACTGATCCAAGGCTCTTGGTTCTAAATGAATCTTCTCAATTGCTTCCACTGCACCTTCATAGGTTTCAATGGTTTTCTTTAGATGTGGATCTCTGTAGGAAACAAAATAACTGTCTCCACTCTTTCCAAAGCCACACATACAGCCATACGCACCATTCTTCACACGAATATTCTCCCACAGGTATTCATATTCCATCATCACCTTCAGAACACGAAGTCCACCATGATAGTCCAGACCGGCCTTTCTAAAGTTACCAACTTTGGCAACATACTGCACCTTACCCGAGGTCATAAAGCCTTCATTTTTACGTATGGGTTCGATGCTAAAGCCCTCTTCTTTTATTTCTATTTCCGGCATTCTCAAAACAAATTTTTCGAATTCCGAAGCAAATGCTCCATATGCCTTCTCTTCCCCTACGAAATCTGCTTCCAGGAAATTTCTGCAGAATATTAAATTGGAAAGTTCCTTTAATGCCGAAATCACTTCCTGTTTTTTATGATTATAGTCCTTAACAATGTCACTTATAAAACGATAGAACGGAATACCACTAAGCATCTCATTCAATTCCCCTGAGACGTTCGTATAAGAGAATGCTCTGTTAATTGCTACACTATGACCGGAAGAAATCATTTGTCCCTGCATCCTAGACTGAATTTCCTGTAAAATATCAAACAATCTCTTTTCATCAGAGTAATCTGTAGTTTCAATCATTTCCAGGAACAGCTTAAATGCTTCCGGGATTTTCTCATATAATACCTTTGTTTTTAGTTCCATCGTAACATCTACGGAATCTGTTTTTTCAATATCACCATAAACATTAACCGTAGAACTCATACCGCCGGTTTCTAAGTTCATTTTGTTGAACAATTCACCATAGTTATAGTTGGCAGTATTCATAAGTCCTAAAACGCCCTTCAAAACACCTACATAAGGAAGTAATCTGTTAGGAATATGATTCAGATGGAAAATCGTTCTAAAGTAAGCAATACCATTGGTAAATATAGGATGTGTAAGTACCTTATGGCCTAAAGCCTCTCTTTCCTCCAAAAGAATCTGTCTCGCTTTACCGGATATATCTTTTCTGGTAAGCATAGGAATCTTTAATAAGTCCTCTTCACTGTCTTCCTTTTCCTGATAAGTAAGTAAATCCTTGTATTCCTTTATAATTGCATCAATCTGTTCCTTGGACATGGAAGCCTTAAGCTTGGCCAATTTTTCTTTCTTCTCTTCCTCTTCCTTTGCATCAAGATTTTTGACCGGCTTCATAACAATCATGGCCTTATGCGTATTATCGATCAAATATTTCTTTACAAGCTCTTCATAATAACCTGTTGAAACCTTTTCTCGTAGTGAACGGAAGGTTTCATTGGCCTCAATATGAAGAAAAGGCTTTGTATCATCATAAAGCCAGCTGTCCATAGCCTGTAATCCATACATAAGTCCCTTGGGATAGGAGCCAAAGTCTGCCTCTCTATACTTAAATTCATAATGATTAATCGCAGCAAGAAGCGCATTCTTTGAAAAGCCTTCTTTTACAACCTTTTCCAGGTTCTCCTGAACAATCTTCAAAAACTCTTCTTCCTTTTGAACGTCACAATCACTGCTGACAATTGAAAAATATGGTTCATATATACCGCTTTGATAATCGCTATATACATCCTTACCGATTCCGGCCTCTAAAAGAGCTTCCTTTAATGGTGCTCCGGGTGCAGAGCAAAGTGCATAATCAATGATCTCAAAGGCAAGATTTAACTCCTTGTCAAGACTTCCGCCGACAACCATATTTAAGTTTAAATAACCACTCTCTTCCTCTTCCATATCTTCAGAAATCGCAAATTCCTTTTCAATACGAACCTGCTTTTCAAAAGGCTTTTGTGGCAATATTTTACTATCCACTTCTAACTTATCAAAATTGGATAAATATTCTTTATCAATATAATTTAGCTTCTCAGCCATATCCATGTTTCCATATAAATAAATATAGGAATTGGATGGATGATAGTATGTCTTATGAAATTCCAAATAATCTTCATATTTAAGTGTTGGAATTACATCCGGATCTCCACCATAATTCTGTCCGTAAGTATTATCCGGGAATAAGGAACTCAGCTGAAGATACTCCAAAATATCCTCGGGAGATGAAATAACCCCCTTCATCTCATTGTAGACTACACCATTAATCTTAAGTTCATCCTCAGGGGATTCCATTTCATAATGCCATCCCTCCTGTAAAAAGATTTTCTTGTTGGTATAGATACGAGGATAGAAAACTGCATCCAAATATACATCCATAATATTTTGGAAGTCCTGATCATTAATACTTGCAACAGGATACACTGTTTTATCCGGATAAGTCATAGCATTTAAGAAAGTATTCAAGGATCCCTTGACAAGTTCCTTAAACGGATCCTTAACAGGGTATTTTTTTGAACCGCAAAGTACTGAGTGTTCATTAATATGTGCTACACCTGTGGAATCCTTAAGGGGTGTTCTGAAAGCAATACTAAACACCTTATTATTATCATCATTCTGAAGAATCGCTACTCTTGCGCCGGTTTTCTTGTGACGAAGCAGTACTCCATTAGACTTTAAATCCTTTATTTCTCTTTCTTCTATAATCTCATAGCTTTCCAAATCTTTCAGCTGCATACTTCTTTCCTTCCTACACCATAAACATCATAAGAGCAAGCTTGCTAATTCCTAATTCCTGAATAAAAAACTGCTTTCTTTTCTTCTCTTCCGGACTAATTTTCACAAAATCAGACAGTGACATAAAGCTCTGCTCAAAGCTTCCTTTCTTACCCATCCGGCAAAATTTAACCTTTGCCTTAAGCTGCTGTAATGTCAAGAACAGTCTTCCCGTTCCGTCATTGTAATATAACTCACTTTCCAAGGTATTTTCAGCCAAGGTTTCGGGCAAGATATATCTTTCCATAATGGTCTTCATCTTAAATGGTGTCTCTTCTATATTTCCCAATTCTTCCCAAGTATATTTCGCACCAAAATAAATAAATCCGGTATCAGCCATTACATATTTATAATCTTCATATGAACTGGATTGATCAAACAATTTCATATTTAATCCTCCAAAAATTCAATCTGATTTCCACTTAATTTCATAGCCTCACGAATATACTTTTCTGACATTTTACTCTCTTCCGCCAGTTCTTCTACCGTAATATTTCTGCCATAAGCTTCGTGCATCTCATGAACCTTTTCTCCTACCTTGTTAATCTTACTGAGAACCTTTTGCTCTTCTTGATCAAGTTCGCCTCTTTCCGCAATCAGTTCTTCCATGGCATCCATCATCATTTTACCAAGCATTCCCTGTGCTTCACTTGCTTTTTCCAAAGCCCCCAGCATGGTAACACCCATGGTTAAGGCAAGATTACCTTCACCGATCAAGTCCTCAAGCAAAACACCCTGTCCTGCATAGAGCTTTGCAATAGAAACGACATCATTCAAATAGCATTCTATCAGTTTTCCCTGGGCATCCATTTCTCCTGCCATGCATCTCATTGCATAAGCTTCTTTTTCGCCTGCGCTATATTCAGGCAATTCCTTAAGCTCAGCCAAATAATTATCCAAATAGCTTTTTTCTTCCTCGGAAATATAATCATCCAGTTCAACAGGACGATCAATTCCGATCTTATGTTTTAACAAATAATCATATACCAGCTGCATCTGCTCTTCATTGAAGTTCAGCTGCGCAAATTTATCCTGCACGTAATCCTGAGAAACGAAATTACCATTTTCTCTGGCCGATTCAACTGTTTCATTGAGTAAAGTTGTAAATAATTCTTCCTGTTTCATATAGTAACCACCCTAATATCTTCTTCTAAAATACGAAATATTATTCTTCTTAAATCTCTTTCTGTTTGAAAGTAAAAATACAACAAAGTTAAGAAGCGACGAAACGATTGCTATTCTCATAAAATAAGCAGCCAGCTCACTATTTTCACCCGCGTCAATGATATTAACAACGGTCATACCTATATAAATCAATCCCAGCCACTTCATCTTAATTGGGAAAATAAACATCAGCCAAACCTCTGCTTCGGGGAAAGTTGCCGCAAAAGCAAGAAGAATTGACATATTAATATAATAAGTACTGAACAAAGTGCTTCCGGCAGCAAAAATAGCTCCTTTCATACCCGGAATCACATTCATATTCTTAAAGAAAAAGTCAAAAAATCCATAGCTTACAAAGCTTCCCAAAACAGTAAAAATCATACCTAGGAATAAATAAACATTAAATCTGTAGGTTCCCCAGGTTCTTTCCAGGGTAACACCAACTGAATAATAAAAAGCTAACATGATAAATGTAAGCAGATTCAGATCTGAAGGTGGGATTACAATCCAGGTAAATATTCTCCAAATCTGGAAACCATGAATAATCTGATAGGGATCCAGAGTTAAAAACTGAAAAAAATCGGGGGAAATCAATTGCATCACATACCCCACAGCATAACACAATATAAGCATCAATGGTAAATCCTTGATTGCATATTTTCCATACTTCTTTTCAAAACTAGTCATACAATCCTCTTTCTACATATGTAAACCACGAACGAGGTGTTCGTGGTTTACAAAAATTAATTATTTCTGTTTCTTTTTCTTTTTGCCTTATCAATATACATATTTTGATCTGCATTCTCCATACAGGATGTTAAATTTTGCTTGCGATTACAGAATGCATAACCTGCACTGGCCGATAAACGATAGATCTTTTTGTTTTTCTCATTCCATTCGTCCATTTTTTCCTGCAGCTTATTATAAAACGCTTCCGCATCTCCACTCTCTTCTGTTGATATGCACGCCCAGAACTCATCGCCCCCAATACGTGCGCATTCACCGATTCCAACCACAAGCTTTTGCAAAATCTTGGCAAATTCCTGCAATGCTTCATCACCCACAGAATGTCCAAATGTATCATTAATATACTTTAATCCATCCATATCTAAGCTGAAGAAGCAAAAACCCTTGCCAGTATTATACAGTTTTTCAACTCGTAACTGCATCTTCTTTTCAAAGCCTCTTCTGTTTGGAATACCTGTAAGTGTATCCGTCACATACTGTATACGTATTTCTTCCAGAAGCTGATTTTCCTCATACATCTTCATTCTTCCAAGGGCATTGGAAAAGCCTACCAGCCAGTTATGATAAATACAATCCATCATATTCGTACTGTTGAATTGTATAACTACATAACCAAGACAATCTGACTTTTCATGAAGCGTACTGATCACCATAACATCAAGCTTTTCCCTGTATTCCTGCGGCAAAATATCAGTTCTTTTAAATCTATCCTCACAAAACTCAACGTCATCCGGTGTAAATATGGCCTTTAGAATCATATTCTCTGTAAATTGATTCTTTTTCTCTTCCATTCTTTCCGACTCGTCGCACAGACAAACATAAGCCTTGCTAAAATCAAGAGATTTCAAACTAGCCTGGGCGGAATGAATGATTTCCTGAAAGGTGTGACAATCATCAAATCCCACAAACATATAGGTTGTCAGATTCATTGCTTCCTGAAACTGCTGTTTCTTTATAAATGCATTATTAAAGAAATCCTCATCATAACCCGTATGGCAGCCACAGCTTGCTCTATAAACAGGCTTCAAGCCTATATAGGTGGTATGATCCGTCTCTTCCCCTCTCCACTTTTTCAGCAATACTTCCATAGCTGTCTCACCGGCAACCATCCCATCGACAGAGATACTGGTCAAGGGTGGAAAATGATATCTGGACTCTTCCAAATCATCAAAACCTGCAACGCAGCAATCATTGGGAATCGTATAATTTCTTGCTTTCAAAGCCTCACAAACAGAAATAGCCATATAATCATTGGAACAAACGATTGCTTCGGGAAGCTTACCATCTTCTTCCAAAAACCACTCTATTGCTTCATTTCCACGATTTCTCCAATAATTACCGTAATAAATGTAATGCTCCGGAGTGCTTAGTCCATGTTCTGACATCGCCTTCAGATATCCCTTCAAGCGATCCTTTGCATCCTGAGAAGTAATGGTTCCTGTCATAAACGCAATCTTTTTAAATCCGTGTTTTTCTATAAAATGTTTTGTCATTTCATAGGTTCCACCCATATCATCATATACAACCGAATAATGCTCTTTTTCTTTCTTTCTGACGGAAACTACAGGACATGTGGCATTCATTCTTATTTTTTCCATCAGCTGTTCGCCCATGCCTTCAACTTCCAGTGTATCGGTCACACAAATAATACCATCAAACTTAGATAAATCCGGAATCCCTATAATGCTCTTTTCTCCCTGTGAATAGAACATCTCGGTTCCATACGTTCCATGGTTCGCGAATATAAAAAGTTTAACATCATTTTTCAGCGCTTTTACCACTAATGCAGATGTTAAATTCGTCTGATATTCTTTTGTAATCTCTCCGATAAAAAAAGCTACATTCTTCATTTTTGTATCCTTCATTCGTATAAATAAATATAGAACATCTAATTTTATTATATTCTGTTCTAGTATATCATTTTTTTACCTTTAAATCAAGAAAAGCTATTATTTTAGAAAATCTTTAGATAGTTTTAAGCATTTACCTTCATTGCTTTTTTTACCCCCCTATTGTATAATGAATCGGTATATGGTGTTTTTTAAGAAAGGAAGTACATTATGGATAACGAATGCACAAGCAACGCTAATTTAGCGACTGAATATACACTTGGCATTGATATCGGATCAACCACAGTTAAAATCGCGATTTTAGATAAAGAAAATAGCATTATGTTTTCAGACTATGAAAGACATTATGCGAATATTCGTGAGACACTCACCGCTTTATTAAAGAAAGCCAATGATAAGCTTGGTAACATTAAGCTTCATCCCATGATAACAGGTAGTGGCGGTCTTACACTTGCCAATCATTTAGAGGTTCCCTTCAATCAGGAGGTTATCGCTGTTGCAACAGCACTTCAGACCCTGGCGCCAGAAACCGACGTAGCCATTGAGCTTGGTGGAGAAGATGCCAAGATTATCTACTTCGAGGGTGGAAATGTTGAGCAGCGTATGAATGGTATTTGTGCCGGCGGAACCGGTTCATTTATCGATCAGATGGCTTCACTGATTCAAACAGATGCAAGTGGATTAAATGAATATGCTAAAAACTACAAGTCTTTATATACCATTGCAGCAAGATGTGGTGTATTTGCCAAGACAGATATCCAGCCACTGATTAACGATGGTGCTACCAGAGAAGACCTTTCCGCTTCTATATTCCAGGCTGTCGTAAACCAGACCATTAGTGGTCTTGCCTGTGGTAAACCCATCCGTGGTCATGTAGCCTTTTTAGGTGGCCCTCTTCACTTCTTATCAGAGCTTAAGGCTACCTTTATCAGAACCTTAAAGCTTGATGACGAGCATGTTATCGATACTGCAAACTCTCATTTATTTGCAGCAATCGGTTCTGCATTGAATGCTGATAAAAACGTATGCTATTCCATGGAGGAAATGCTTGCCAAGCTTTCCAGTGATTTCAAAATGGAATTTGAAGTTGAACGTATGGAGCCCCTTTTTGAAGATGAGGCAAGTTACAATGCATTCCGCCAAAGACATGACTCACACAAGGTTGTGAAGGGTGATTTAAAGAACTACCACGGCAATGCCTTCCTTGGTATTGATGCCGGTTCTACCACCACAAAGATTGCTCTTGTAGGTGATGATGGTTCCTTATTGTATTCCTTCTACAGTAACAATGATGGTAGTCCATTAAGTACTGCTATTGGGTCCTTAAAGGAGATCTATACTCTTCTGCCTGAAGATGTACATATTGTACGTTCCTGCTCCACCGGATACGGTGAAGCATTAATGAAGGCCGCATTTTTATTAGATGATGGTGAAGTTGAAACTGTAGCACACTACTATGCTGCAGCATTCTTCAATCCCAGTGTTGACTGTATCCTAGATATCGGCGGCCAGGATATGAAATGTATTAAAATCAAAAACCAGACCGTTGACAGTGTTCAGTTAAATGAGGCATGTTCTTCCGGATGTGGTTCCTTCATAGAAACCTTTGCCAAGTCCTTAAACTACAGTGTACAGGACTTTGCGAAAGCGGCATTATTCGCAAAACACCCTATTGACCTTGGTACCAGATGTACTGTATTTATGAACTCCAAGGTAAAGCAGGCGCAAAAAGAAGGTGCTGAGGTATCTGATATTTCAGCAGGTCTTGCATATTCCGTTATTAAAAATGCTTTATTTAAGGTTATCAAGGTAAGTGACGCATCTGAACTTGGAAAAGAAATCGTGGTTCAGGGTGGTACCTTCTACAATGATGCTGTTCTTCGAAGCTTTGAAAAGATTGCTGGTTGCGAAGCAATCAGACCTGATATTGCAGGTATTATGGGTGCTTTTGGTGCTGCTTTGATAGCGCGTGAACGCTACACTGATTCCTATGAGACTTCTATGCTCTCTTATGAGAAGATTTGTGAGTTACAATTTGAGACAAGCGTTGCAAAATGTAAGGGTTGTACTAACTCCTGTCGTCTTACCATCAACAAATTCTCCGGAGGCCGTCAGTTTATCTCCGGAAACCGTTGTGAAAGAGGTATTGGTGGTCAGAAAAACGCAGGCAATGTTCCTAACCTCTTTGATTACAAGCTAAAGAGACTTTTCTCTTATGAATCATTGGATGCCGATAAAGCACCTCGAGGTGAAGTCGGTATTCCTCGCGTACTTAATATGTATGAAAATTATCCTTTCTGGTTTACATTCTTTACCAAGCTTGGATACAAGGTAATCCTTTCTCCAAGTTCCACCAGAAAGATTTATGAATTAGGTATTGAATCCATTCCAAGTGAATCAGAATGTTATCCTGCCAAGCTTGCCCATGGACATGTTACCTGGTTAATCAAACAGGGCATTAAGTTTATCTTCTATCCTGCTCTTTTCTACGAGCGTCAGGAATTTGAGGATGCAAACAACCATTATAACTGCCCGATTGTTACATCCTACTCCGAAAATATAAAGAATAATATTGAAGAATTAAATGATGCTTCCATTCAGTTCATGAATCCTTTTATGTCCTTTAAGAGTAAGGAGACAATCGCTGCTTCTCTCATCCCTGCTTTCAAGGATATTGCAGAATCAGAGATTAAAGATGCTATCGACGCAGCTTGGACCGAAATGGAAAACGCTCGTATAGATATCCAGAAAAAGGGTGAAGAAGTCATTGCAGAGTTAAACAAAAACGGGGGACGAGGAATCGTTCTTGCCGGTCGACCATACCATATTGACCCTGAAATCAACCATGGTATTCCTGAACTGATTACCTCCTTTGGTATTGCTGTTCTTACAGAGGACAGTGTATCTCACCTTGCTAAGCCGGAAAGACCTCTCATCGTTTCCGACCAGTGGATGTATCACTCAAGACTGTATGCAGCCGCAAGTTACGTAAAAACCGTCGATAATATTGATTTAATACAGTTAAATTCCTTCGGCTGTGGTTTGGATGCTGTTACAACCGACCAGGTAAACGATATTCTTACCGGTTCCGATAAGATTTATACCTGCTTAAAGATTGATGAAGTTAACAACCTGGGTGCAGCACGTATTCGTGTTCGTTCTCTTCTCTCTGCATTAAAGGTTAAGGAAAAGAAAAAGGAAGCTCGTAAGATTCAAAGCAGTGCAATTAATCGTGTTGTATTTACTGAGGAAATGCGAAAGAACTATACCATTCTTTGTCCTCAGATGTCACCAATTCACTTTGAATTGTTGGAGCCTGCAATGAATGCTGTAGGTTATAATTTCAAGGTATTGGACAACGACAACAAGCACAGTGTTGATGTGGGATTAAAGTATGTTAACAACGATGCATGTTATCCTTCCTTATTGGTAGTTGGTCAGATTATGGAAGCACTGCTTTCCGGTCAGTATGATTTAGAAAGAACAGCTATCCTTATGACACAGACCGGTGGCGGTTGTCGTGCAACCAACTATATTGGATTTATCAGACGTGCTTTAGAAAAAGCCGGCATGGCTCATATTCCTGTTATCTCCTTAAACCTTGGTGGCATTGAAACCAATCCTGGCTTCCATATCAATTTAGATATGATGATTCGCTTAGCTCTTAGTGCTGAAATCGGCGATATCTTTATGAGATGTGTATATAGAATGCGTCCTTACGAGAAGGTTCCGGGAAGTGTGAATGCCGTTCATGAAAAATGGAAAAAGGTTGCCATCGAATATTTATCAGGCAAACATGTAAATCCTTTTAAATTCAATAAGCTTTGCAAGAACATTATTGAAGACTTTGACAAAATCGAATTATTAGATATTAAGAAGCCTCGTGTAGGTATCGTTGGAGAAATTCTTGTGAAGTTCTCTCCCGCCGGCAACAACCATTTGGTTGAATTGTTGGAGGCTGAAGGCGCTGAAGCTGTGGTTCCTGACTTAATTGACTTCATGCTTTACTGCTTCCAGAATCAGATTTACAAAGCAGAACATTTAGGAACAAGTAAGAAAGCTGCCAAGTACAGCAAAATGGGCATTTGGGCAATTGAAAATATTCTTCGTAAAGCAGCTGTAAATGCATTCAAGAAGAGTAAACACTTCTCTGCTCCTACTCCTATTGCTGAAATCGTAGAATTTGCCAAACCTATCGTATCCATCGGTAATCAGACCGGTGAGGGATGGTTCTTAACAGGTGAAATGGTAGAACTTATTCACGACGAGGTACCTAACATCGTTTGTACACAGCCTTTCGGATGTTTACCTAACCATGTCGTTGGTAAAGGTGTTATTAAGTCCTTAAGAAAAGCTTACCCTTCTTCCAACATCGTAGCCATTGACTACGATCCCGGTGCAAGCGAAGTTAATCAGCTTAACAGAATCAAACTGATGTTATCTACTGCAAACAAAAATTTAAACAAATAACTTATATTTCATAAGCCCAATCAAAAAGGACCCGCAATTGCGAGTCCTTTTAATTACTATATTAAATCATCATAAGTAAACTTCTTATTAATTCATAGCCTTCTTAATAGCAGCCATAAGCTCATCATAAGTTTCATAAGCAGGAAGTTCAGGATAATCTGCCTTAATCTTGTCTGTTGACTTGAAAAGGAAACCTGCCTTACTAGCCTGAATCATACCAAGATCATTGTAGCTGTCTCCACTTGCAATGGTCTCATAACCAATAGACTGAAGAGCCTTTACAGTTGTGAGCTTAGACTTTTCACATCTCATTCTAAAGCCTGTAATCTCTCCGCTCTCTGCTACTTCCAATTCATTACAGAAAATAGTAGGCCATCCAAGCTTCTTCATAAGAGGTGTTGCAAACTGGCTAAAGGTATCACTAATAATGATTACCTGGCAAAAGCTTCTAAGTTCATCTAAGAACTCCTTTGCTCCCGGAATAGGATCAATCTTAGCAATCGTTTCCTGAATTTCCTTTAATCCAAGACCATGCTCTTTAAGAATTCCCAGTCTCCACTTCATAAGCTTATCATAATCAGGTTCATCTCTGGTTGTTTTCTTAAGCTCAGGAATACCACTTGCCTCTGCAAATGCAATCCAAATTTCAGGAACCAATACACCCTCTAAATCCAAACATGTAATATACATTATTTTATCCTCTTTATCTCTCATTAAAATCAAATATTAATTACTTTAATGGCTTACCTGTAAGCATTTCATATGCCTGCAAATACTTATCAATTGTCTTATCAACAACTTCCTGTGGAAGCTCCCAGTCATGCTCATTTGCCTTTAACCAGTCACGAGCAAACTGCTTGTCAAAGGAAGGCTGACCATGTCCTGCTTCATACTCATCTGCCGGCCAGAATCTAGAAGAATCGGGTGTTAACATCTCATCACCGATTACCATATTTCCATTCTCATCCAAACCAAACTCAAACTTTGTATCTGCAATAATAATACCCTTGCTTAATGCATAATCTGCACATTTCTTGTAAAGAGCAATTGTATAATCCTTTAACTTTGTTGCATATTCAAGACCCTTACCCGGGAATCTCTTCTCAAGATATTCTACACTCTGTTCAAAAGAGATATTCTCGTCATGATCACCGATTTCTGCCTTGGTAGAAGGTGTGTAAATAGGCTCAGGAAGCTTATCTGATTCCTTTAAACCTTCGGGAAGCTTAATTCCACAAACTGTACCATTCTCCTTGTAGCTTGCCCAGCCACTACCGGTAATATATCCTCTAACGATACACTCTACAGGAAGCATCTCCAGCTTACGGCAAAGCATACTGTTTCCATCATACTTCTCCTGTCTGAAGAATTCAGGCATATCATTTACATCAACAGATACCATGTGATTAGGAATAATATCCTGTGTCATATCAAACCAGAACTTAGACATCTGGGTTAAAACGGTACCCTTCTTTGTAACTGTATTCTTCAAAATAACATCAAAACAGCTAATACGGTCAGTTGCAACCATAATCATTGTGTCGCCATTGTCATAGATTTCACGTACTTTTCCTTCTTTAATAGGTTTCATAATAAAAGCCTCCTAATCTTCTCTGTTTTTTGACTTTTTTAGTATATTTCATAAGTCAAGAAATTACAACCTAAATAATCAACAATTTTCCGAAAGGATGTATTACTTTTTTGTTTTTAGGCAACAAAAAAGCTAAGACATAAGTCTTAGCTTTTAGCAGCTAATAGGGGAATCGAACCCCTGTTTCCGCCGTGAGAGGGCGGCGTCTTGACCGCTTGACCAATTAGCCATATGTACTTGTTCTCGTTGAGCACTTGTATATAGTATCACAAGGTTTTACAAAAAGCAAGTACTTTTTTTAATTTTTTACATATTATACTGCAAACTGTGAATTGTACAAATTCTTATAGAATCCACCCTGTTCAAGGAGCTCCTCATGGGTTCCCTGTTCAATAATATTTCCATCCTTCATAACAAGAATCTTGTCAGCTTCACGAATGGTACTCAACCTGTGTGCTACAATAAAGCTTGTTCTGCCCTTCATCATTTTGGCAAAGGCTTTTTGAATTCTGATTTCAGTTCTGGTATCTATGGAGGAAGTTGCTTCATCCAAAATAAGCATAGGTGGCAAGCAAAGCATTACTCTTGCAATACACAGAAGCTGTTTCTGTCCCTGTGAAAGACTTCCGCCATCTTCATTGATTACAGTATCATATCCTTCCGGAAGTCGCTTTATAAAGCTATGTGCATGTGCCTGCTTGGCAGCCTCAACAACCTCTTCTCTTGTAGCCTCCGGTTTCCCCATTCTTAAATTATCCAGAATGGTTCCGCTTCTAAGCCAGGTCTCCTGCAATACCATACCATAGTTTGTACGAAGGCTGCCTCTGGTCATATCTCTGATATCCACGCCATCCACTGAAATACTACCCTTATTTACATCATAGAATCTCATAAGCAGATTAATAACTGTCGTCTTACCACATCCGGTAGGTCCTACGATTGCAATTCTTTGACCGGGCTTTACGTCAAGATTAAAGTTTTCAATGAGCTTCTGCTGTGGTACATAAGAAAAGCTTACGTCCGATAAAGATACATTCCCCTTCGCCTCTTCTAATACATAGGCCTCTTCTTTTTCCGGAACCTGTGGCTCCTGCTCAATCAGTTCAAAAATACGAGATGCACAGGCAATGGCATTCTGCAATTCAGTGATCACACCCGAAATCTCATTAAAGGGCTTAGTATACTGATTCGCATAGCTTAAAAAGCAGGAAAGTCTACCAACACTAATTCCACCTCTGATAGCAAGAAACGCGCCAAAAATACCTACCCCTGCATAAACCAAGCTGTTTACAAATCTGGTTGCGGGGTTGGTGGTAGAGGAATAAAAAATAGCCTTTAAAGAGCACTTGCCAAGTCTTTCGTTGATCTCCTTAAATTCCTCCGTCACTGCCTCTTCTCTGGAGAAAATCTTAACCACCTTCTGGTTTCCAATCATTTCTTCGATTAAAGCTGTCTGCTCTCCTCTTGTCTTGGACTGCTCCTGAAACATAACATAGGTTTTGGTTGCAATAAACCTAGCAACCAGAAAGGAAACCGGTGTAATACAAACAACAACAAGTGTAATAGGAATATTGGTAACCAGCATAAAGATCAAGGTTCCAAGAATTGTCAAAACACCGGTAAAGAGCTGTGTAAATCCCATGAGCAAACCATCTGCAAAGGTATCTACATCTGCAATAATACGGCTTACAATATCACCATAGGATTTGCTGTCTAAATACTTCAATTCTAAAATCTGAATTTTACGGAAGGCCGCCTCACGAATATCCTGAATGACATGGTAAGTAATATAGTTATTCGTGGTGTTCATAATCCACTGTGCCACTGCTGTCAATCCTACTGCAACCGCAATTTTTACAAGAATCTCTTTCAGGCCCGCAAAATCAACCTGTCCTTTACCCAATATAATATCTACACCATTACCAATCATTATGGGAACATAAAGCGTCATGGCAACAATGAAAGCGGCAAGAAATAAGGAAAATACAACCAATAGCCTATATTTCTTGATATAATGCAATATTTTCTTGATTGTTTCTGTCTGATTTACATTTTTTTCTTTCTTTTCTGCCATATTATTCACCTACCTTTCCCTGCGTAGCCTTTTCAGGAAACTGAGAATAATAAATCTCTTTGTATACTTCACAGTTTTCAAGCAATTCATCATTGGTACCAAGGCCAACAACATCACCATCATCCAACACAATAATCATGTCTGCATGACTGATAGAGCTTGCTCTCTGAGATACGATAAAGGTAGTCATACCCTTGGTATCTTCCTTTAACGCTTTCTTCAGCTTTGCATCTGTTGCAAAATCCAATGCCGATGCGCTGTCATCTAAGATTAAGATTTCAGGCTTTCTCACCAATGCTCTGGCAATCGTAAGTCTCTGTCTCTGTCCACCGGAAAGGTTCTTACCGCCCTGTTCGATTACTGAGTCAAGGCCGCCTTCCTTCTTTTCAACAATCTCCTTCGCCTGTGCAGTTTCCAAGGCTTTCCAAAGTTCTTCTTCCGTTGCATTGGGATTGCCCCAAAGAAGATTGCTACGAATAGTTCCTTTAAATAATACTGCCTTCTGCGGAACCACGCCTACACGTTCACGAAGTTCATTCTTATTAATACTCTCCATCGGAACGCCTTCCAAAGAAATGCATCCCTTTGTTGCAGGATAAAATCCCGGAATTAAATTCACCAGAGAAGATTTACCGGAACCTGTACCACCAATAACACCGACAGTCATTCCCTTCTTTACCTTAAAATCAATGTCCGTAAGAATCTCATCTCCTGCACCCTCATAGGTAAGGCAAACATGATCGAACACCAAATAATTGTCATCGTCCTTTTCAGGATAAATCATGTTCATAATCTGAGGTTCGCCGGTAGGAACTTCAAACACCTGGGATACTCTGTCTGCACACGCAAGTGCTTTGGTAATAGTAATAATCAAGTTAGCGAGCTTAATTAACTCCACCAAAATCTGTGACATGTAATTTACAAGTGCTACTACTTCACCCTGTGTTAAGCTTCCTATATTTACCTGAATAGCACCAAAATAGATAAGAACAATGGTTGCTCCATTCACAATAACATAAGTGACCGGATTCATTACTGCACTAATTCGGGCAACATAGGTCTGTAAATTTGATAAATTACTGTTTAAGTCATTAAATTTATCAACCTCAGCATCTTCTCTGTGAAAAGCTCTGATGACTCTCACACCTGTTAAGTTTTCTCTGGAGATTCCAAGAACCTTATCCAGTGCTCCCTGTACCTTTTTGTACAAAGGCATGGTAATCATCATAATACCGAATACTACGATGGCAAGTAAGGGAATGGTAACCACAAAAATAAGTGCACACTTTACATCAATGGTAAATGCCATAATCATGGCACCAAATACTATAATCGGCGAACGAAGAAATAATCGAAGCACCATATTCACACCAGACTGGACCTGATTAATATCACTTGTCATTCTGGTGATTAAAGTCGATGTACCCACCTTATCAATATTGGTAAAATTCAGTCCCTGAATGTGCTCAAACAACGCCTGACGTAGCTTTGTGGAAAAACCCACGGCGGCTTTTGCTGCAAAAAACTGCGCTGTTATAGCACTGCACAGGCCAATAATACCAAGCAACACCAAAACACCACCCATGTAAAGGACAAAAGACTTATCTCCGTTGCCAATACCTTTATCAATAATAGCAGCCATAACTAATGGTACAAACAATTCAAAGGTTGCTTCCAAAAGCTTAAATAAAGGAGCCATTACAGATTCAACTTTATAATCTTTTAAATAAGTAAACAGCTTTTTCACTTTTTTCTCCTTAATATATAAATGGGTTAAATAACAAGGAGCAGCCCTTATTAGTGACTGCTCTTATTATCCTTAGTTCTTTAATGCATCCTTGTAAAATTCCACAAATTCTTCATAACCTTCAGCAGTTAACTGTTCCTTCTGGAATTTTTTATTTTTATTCATGCGGGCAACCAAAACCTGCTGTCCGTCTTTTCTTGCTTCCTGTGCCTTGGCAATAACTTCACAAAGTGCCTGACCGGAAACACCCTTCTCAATCAGGTAAGCAACCTTCTTATCTTCTCCCGGAATCTTAAAACCACTTTCCATTAAAAGCATAATGATTCTTTCGAAACCAATAGAGAATCCACAAGCCGGAACATCCTGACCGGTAAATTTACCAACCATCTTGTCATATCTACCGCCACCACCGCAGCTTCCTCCAAACTCAGGAATGGCAATCTCAAAAATAGTCCCTGTATAGTAAGACATACCTCTTACAAGTGTTGCATCAAATACCATCTCAAATTCTGCATTTTTAGTAGTAGATACACTGTCAATAATCTCTCTCAATCCATCAATAACCGATGCATCAAGCACATCCATCAAGCTATCGGAAAGATAGGAAAGCTTATCCTTGGCATCATTAAGTCCCTGATAAAGAGACAAATACTTTTCTACGCTTTCTGCCACAAATCCATTTTCCAAAAGCTCTGCCTTAACACCCTCAAGACCAATCTTGTCCATTTTGTCTAATGTAATAAATACACTATCATAGCTTTCTTCAGGGAAGCCACTATAAGCAGCCATAGCCTTCAAAATCTGACGATCATTGATTCTAATCTCGAAGCCCTTAAATCCAATTCTTCCAAGAGTTGTTGTGGTTGCCAAAATAAGTTCAATCTCTGCAAGGTTCGAAGGCTCACCTAAAATATCAATATCACACTGCATAAACTGGCGATATCTTCCTCTCTGCGGTCTGTCAGCACGCCATACACTACCCATCTGAAGTGCTTTAAAAGGAGAAGGTAACTGTGCTGAATTATTAGAATAATATCTAACCAAAGGAACTGTTAAGTCATAACGCATACCAAAGTCAACAACCTCTTCTTCTGTAGTTGCTTCGGCTACATTCAGTTTCTCGCCTCTTTTAAGTACCTTAAAGATTAACTTTTCATTATCTCCACCCTGCTTATTGGTAAGATTTGATATATTTTCCATACAAGGAGTTTCAATTGAAGTAAAACCAAACT
Organism: Acetatifactor sp.; assembly: GCA_045616525.1. GTDB lineage: Bacteria > Bacillota > Clostridia > Lachnospirales > Lachnospiraceae > Acetatifactor. The sequence goes on from JAZLGY010000095.1 coordinate 244,798, forward strand.
TTCTGTAGGTTTCTTTGATGATTCCCTGTACATAATCTCTGATTTTCATCTCCTCCGGTAAAATATCCTTCATACCGTTTACCGGTTTCTTACTAAGTGCCATTCTTTTTCTCTCCTTAAGCTTCTATACTATATACAATCTATACCAATATAGAATTTTTACATAAAACTGTCAATATGCATTACATTCTAGTTTAACGCATTTATCAGACCGGAAAGTCCGTCTTTATCATAGATTTCTTTATAATAGGTCAGTTCATTGGCAATTAGCCCATCAATAACTTTCATACCCAGGAGTTCAACCGGAGCCTTGTCATCGGTCATACAGTAGGGTCCCATTTCATACTTTACCAAAGAATTAGAAACTCTGTCAGCCATCATATTTTTCAAATCTTCATGCTGATCCATTGCAAGATTTCTGTTATATACTTCCAAAAAATCCTTGTTATTTGTGGCAAACAATTCTCTGTTAGAGGAGCTTCTTACATCTACTGTATATACATAATCAAAGGAATGACAGATTGTATCTGAAAGATACTGATTTATACTTCCCTCTTCCTCTCCTCGCATATTCATATTAACCACCATAACTCCATCCGGATTCAGGTGTTCCTTTACAAGGTCAAAAAATTCTATAGAGGACATCTGAAAAGGAATGGTAATATCCTGATATGCATCTACCATAATTACATCATACTTTTTATCAATGGCATTCAAATAAGCTCTGCCATCATAAGTATATACGGGTATATCCTCTGACAAATGGAAATATTCTCTGGCAAGATCTGTAATACGCTGATCTATTTCAACGCCTTCCATATTCATATTCTCATAATATCTGTCACATTGTGTTGCAAAGGTACCGGTTCCCATACCAAGAATCAGTACATCCAAAGCTTCCTTCTCATGTACCCCCACCATCAAAGGTGCTGCCATGGCGTAATCATAATACATTCCGGTAAGCTCATCCCCCTTTACATAAACCGACTGTACGCCAAACAATACATTGGTAGATAAGTAAACCTTACGTTCTGTCTCTGATACCTGTAAATAATTGTAAATAGATTCACCCTCATAGGTCAAATCATCCTGCCAAAAAGCAAAACTATCTGATTTTCCAAAGAAACAGCAAGCTACAAAAACCACGGAACTTACGATGACCTTTTTAGGCAAATCCTTTCCGCTTACAAAATAAGCAATCGATAAAGCCAGCAGTATTCCGGCAAAAAGAAGGAAAGTAATAGAAGTTCCTACTGCAGGAATCGTTACAAAGGTTGGAACAAAGGTACCGATAATACTTCCGATTGTATTAGAAGCGTTTAACATACCTACTGTTTTTCCACTATCCTCCAAATCATCAACAGTATACTTTACCAAAGAAGGGGTTACTGTTCCAAGTAAAAACAAAGGAAACACAAAAACTATCATACAGGCGGCAAAAGCAGCCCATATCAGGAAATTACTGTTCACAGAAAAAATCATTACTACAGAAATAGCAATAATAATATATTTTCCAAGAACAGGAATCAAAGCAATCCAAATCGCAGCAATAATAATTCGACCATACAATTTATCCGGATTGGGATTTTTGTCTGCGGCTCTTCCACCATAAATATTGCCCAGCGCCATAGCAATCATAATTGTACCAATAATAATGGTCCATACAATCTGGGAGGAACTAAAATAAGGGGCAAGCAATCTGCTCGCTCCAAGTTCCACTGCCATCAATGACATACCGGAAAAGAATTCCGTCAAGTATAAGTAAAATTTATTTTTTAGTATTTTTCTCTTTTCCATTTTTAAATTAACTCTCACATTTCATAATTAAATTTACTTTATTACCCCAAAAAATCTACTTAGGAAAATCCTAAGTAGATTTAATAGTTTATTTCTAGAATTTTACTGTCTTTGGTGCATCTGTAAAGGATGAAAATGTTGCTGTTGCATCCTCTAAGTAAAGCACTTCTGTATTTTCATCTTCCGGTGAATACATGGCCTGAAGATGTGGATATGCATCAAGCATATGCTTTTTAGGTTCAACTCTGTCATCTCGAATCAGTTTTCCTGCAATTCGTAACCAGGTACCATTAGCGAAAGCACATATCTCAGCTTTGGGATTTTTCTGGAGTTGTTTTGAAACATCCTTTACCTTACCTGTCTGAATATAAAGCTTACCTTCAAATAAATCGATAGTACCAAAAGGTCTTACTCTTGGCTGATCTCCATCAACTGTTGCCAAATAATATGTTCCACATTCCTTTAAAAACTTAAATACTTCTTCCATTTTACCTCCTATACTCCTATCATGTTTGCTACATTATCTCTATCTACAACACTTGCCTTGGAAGGGAAGTTATCTGTTGGGAATTCCACTCCGGCTGCAAGGTGATTGTAAAGCCAAATGATTGGATCATGGCCCTGACCGAAGGAATCCTGACCAATACTTGCTCCCATATAGCCCTCACTAATCATTCTAAAGATTTCTTTATCATGATCAAAACCGATCAATCTTGTCTTGTCCTTTTGTCCTGCTTCTTCAATTGCTTTACAAATGGTAAGCGAAAGTCCTGTAGTTGTAAACAATGCATCCAAATCCGGGTGCTTCTTCATCATAGCCTTCGCTTTATTGAAGCAATCATCGCCCTCAACAAGAACTGACGCAGTATCAACAACCTGAATATTTTTACATCCCTTTAAGTAAGAAAGATAACCTTCATGTCTGATGGTGTTGGTAGCAATGGTACTGTCTCCCACTAAAATACCAACCTTACCTTTACCCTGTAATAGCTTTTCTGTTGCCTTCGCAGCCATAATACCGGCTTCTCTAACATCCGGCTGGAAACAAGCCAATCTCTTAATTGAAGGATCACAGTCACAGTTAAACACTACAACCTTTGTTCCCTTGGCAATTGCTTCTTTTAATTCATCATTGGCATGTCCGAGGAAACCGGGTAATACAATACCATCCACCTTTTCTTCTATACACTTTCTTACCATACCGGGCATCAACTGAAGCTTTTCCTGTACATCAAAAGGCATGAAAATAATTTCTACATTTCTGCCCTCCAATTCCTTTTGAGCATAATCAATACCACGTTTTACACCGTACCAGAAATCATTATCCAGCATACTGAATACTACAATTTTAAGCTTCTTTGCGCTATCCTTTTCAACCGGTAATACAGAAGTATTAAATTGCTTCAACAGATCTCTGACACCAAGTAACATATTCTCCAATGCACCAACATTTTCAGCAATCTGAGATGACTGTTCTGCATTACTCTGAGATATAGAAACCATATCTCCTGTACTCTGTGCAATAAGTGATGAAGAATCAAAAATATCTTGGGCCATTTGTTTTGATTTATTGGAATTAGCAAATAAATCATCAACATTTCTCTTAATCTCAGTCATCTTACCGCTAATGGTAGTGGACTGATTACTTATCTTAGTAAAGGAAGCATTAACCCCTTTAAAGGTTTCACTGCTGTTTTCAAAAGAATCAGCACAGCTTTGAATACTGTCATTTACCTGCTGGCTACTTTCAACTACCTTGTTAAGGATGGTACTAATAGAAACCATACCTTCCTTGGTCTGCTCTGACATGGTGTTCATTTCGCTAGCTACAACAGCAAATCCACGACCGGCCTGTCCTGCTCTTGCTGCTTCGATGGATGCATTTAAAGCAAGAAGCTTCAGCTGTTCACTGGTATTTACGATAAATTCACTGATTTCATTAATATGCGCAATCTCGGCATTGAACTCGTTCAGGATTTTTTTACTCTTGTTTAATTCAGCATTGATGACACCCATATTTTTCTGGTATTCATCCATATTCTTGTTACCTTCTTCACAACTAATGGCTGAATCCTTCAAAACAGCGTCAATATTTTTCATTTCGCTGGAAATAATCTCCATGTTACGATTATTTCCTTCGATGATTTCCAAATTCTTACGTACCAGGGTCTGCTGTTCTTCTGTCTTGGCCGCAACCATTGATACCTTGTCATTAATCTGACTGTTTCCTTCATTATTTGACTTGGATACCTTGGATAAGACATCTATCGCATCGTCAAGAACGATCACATTGCCCTTGGTATTCTCAATGAAAGTAAGTAAATTGCTCTTAATAACATTCAGCGCATTTCCAAAGGTCTTGGATAAAGCACTACCCTTTTGTGTTGATACATCTTCGACACTAATGTTTTTGTTAACAATCTGATCTGCATTTTTCTTTACTGCATCCAGACCTGCACGCGTCCAAAGCGAAAAAAGAATTAATGCTATGATTATTAACAACTCAATTAAAGCTATGATTCCCCATATTCCCATATCTGCCACCTCTATTCCTATTTGTTGGTTGGATATATCGTATAAATCTTACTTCAATATTTTAACATATTTGTATATATTACACAACAAAAAATTATTCGTACATGGCAATAGTTTCTTCTATTCTACGCTTCACCTCTTCAGCAATTTCATTGGTCTTCATGTCTTTGTATTCATCATAATACATAGGCTTCATATAGATCAGTTTTACAGTAACAGGACGGATAGAATTCTCATCAAAAGGAATATACGCATTAATCAAAGCACAAGGTACAATAGGGCACTTTGCCTTCTGTGCTGCCTTAAAACTACCGGCTTTAAATTCCAAAAGCTTGTTTCCCATTCTGCTTCTGTGGCCTTCCGCAAAGATAATATAATTTCTACCCTGCTTTACTTCTTCCGCCACCTGATTAATTACCTGCATGGACTGTTTAATATCCTCTCTGTCCATAGCCTGGGAACCGGTTGCATTTAAAACCTGTTTTAACAAAATAATATCCTTAGCTTCCTTCTTTATTACCAAAGCAAATGGTTTGGGACAAGATGAAAAGAAAGTCAAGGAATCAAACAATCCCTGGTGATTGGGATAAAAAATAAAGCCATCTTCCTTGGGGATATTTTCTTCCCCATGAACCTCTAATGTAATTCTACCTGCATCAATTGCATGCTGTGAAATCTTTTTTGCAATCTGAAAGCCTTTATTGTAATCACCGTCATAGTGCTTTGCCGCCATACATATACGCCAAAAGTAAATCGGCACAATCAAAATCTTTCGAATTACCATTAATGCTATTCTCATATTTCCCCTCACTTATTGCATTGATTTATACATCAATTAGATTCTTTCAAAGTTATTCCCTAAATCGTATGCCGCACTCTCACCTGATAAACGATCAAAAAGTCTTTGCTGAAGATGATCATTCTCCTCCAGTCTATCTGAACAAAGGTAACGAACAGATGTTAATCCCTGTGCTTTACATTCCTCTGCAATGGAATCTAACTTATTTACCTTTTTCTTATAATAGTTATATTCTTTCTCCGTAATCTCGTAATAACGATTGTACAAAGTATTTCCATGCTCTACACTGGCAATAATATATTTCTGCACCGTATTGCTGTACTGTATCGAATAAAACTTTTCTGTTCTAACCTTTTCCTTTAACAAAACCATGGTTTATTCTTCTCCTTGACTTTGACTTAATCTTCTCTATTGATATTCTTCCTTTGTCTCATCATAAATCGTATGATAGGTAATCACTACGGGCGAATCCGGTTTAAACTTTCGACCACCGTGATTAATTACATTACCATCAATAATGACAGTTTCCACAATAAATGGTTTCTTCAGTACACCCATTCTTAAATCATTTAAAGGTATACAGGTAATATTATCAAAACCTGCACTTCGAAGCACAGCTTCCACTACGGTATATTTCTGATTTTCATATCCATTAATTGCAGCAGGAACGGGAATCTTATAGTCCATATCTAATATTTCTATTCCCTTTTTGTTCTTCCACATTAAAATCAAAGCAGCTGCACATACAACACCTAATATAACAAGCTTGTGAAACCAGATTGATAAGAAGAAGAAAAACAGCATCACCCCACCAATTGCAAGGGAAATCTTTACCTTCATTTCCTTATGGCGCTCCTCGGACTCGCGCTTTTTCTCCGCAATCTCCATCTTTTTAATCTCAACCATCCTGGCTGTTTCTGCATGTTTTACGGATGCTTCATCCACATGACGAACCACCTGTTCATTCTCATTGGTAACAAGAATTTCAGTTCCGCAATATCTGCAAAACAGCTTCTCCCGGCCTTCTTCGATTTTCAAATTTGCCCCACATTCGGGACATTTCACTGCAGTAAATTTTATCGACATAATTCATCAAACTCCTTCAAAAACAAGGCCTGCTAACTAATCTATTTTACAACAGGCGGAAAACTATGTAAAGAAAAAGAAAAGAACCGACTTTATATAAAGCCGGTTTTACTTCATATTATTCTGTTACTGGTACAACAGGAACTACCTTTTCTAAAACATAACCCGAAACAGCATCGGAAATCTGACCAAGTTTGGCATTATTATAGCAATAGCCTGAATAAATATCATACTTTACACCCTTTGTATCATATGCCACAAAAGACCAGCTCACTCCATCGTCCGCTTCTTCCTTGTATTCAGTAAAATCATTATGATCAATCTGACCGGTAGAAAACCAATATAACTGTTTCCACTCTTCGTCACTCATCATAGCCGAAAGTTCGCTTTTCTTCCCTGACATGGTATATTCATATTCTGTTTCGATTTTTCCGTTGTAATACACATAATACGTTGTAGCCACCCAATCATCTTTTTCCAAATCCAACAAATCACCATTCCATTTAGTAACTTCCAGCATCAGTTGATCAAGTTTGTGGTCCTTTTCCATCTGCTTTGTATTGTTTTTATTCTTTTCCTGTGAACTTGTTACAGAATGATCATCAATGGACTTATCCCCTAAAGAGCAAGCCGCAAGCCCCAAAGTAAATGTAAGTGCTAATGTACATGTTAAAACCTTTAATTTCTTATTTTTCATAGATCCTCTTTTAATTTCTTATTTTTTTGTTTTCATTATAATAGACGGAAAATACAGAAAATGGTTACAAATAAGTTTAAAGACTCTTTACGATAGTTTCAAATACCTGCATATTATCATTCACAATAAGCGCAATATTGGTTTTTGCTCTGCTCAATCCATGGAATAGCAAACGTACCTTGGATTCTTCAGAACCTATACTTTCCCTTCCATTTACTTCACAATAGGCTCTAAGTTCTAAATTTGAATCATAATAAAAATTCTGATCCATTACCATAACAACCTTTTCATATTCTTTACAGGTTGCATCCTCAATATAAATATAACCTTTACTTAAATAATCCTTCAGAAGAATCTGCTTCTCTTCTTCGTTTCCGGAATAGGACAAGGAAACTGAAGGATATTCTTTTCTCTTATGCATCCAGTCAGGTTTCATAATCAATCTGATAAAAGAAGATAATTCACTATTCATACGAATACGATTGGTCAAATGATAACCTATGAATCCGGGCAAAGCTTCCATTTTTTCAATATGTGAAAGAAATCTTTCTTCCCTGGCAATAGCTTCTTCCGTATCATAAGAAATAATCATGGGAATTCCCTGTTCTTTTGCCAGTTCCATCAATCCTGTTAACTTCTCAATCTGAATTCTGTGTCCCTCGTCCACCAGTATTGTCCGATATTCTTTAATGGTTGTAAATAAATCCTTATCTTTCCCAGAAAAGAAATCAATTCTTTTTAATCTCTCATCCAAACGATTCAATTCTTCCGGAAAGGATCCCAAATGCCAGACACATACCTTTTCTCTTTCCGACAACTCCATCGCTATATCATATAAAAGCAAGGTTTTTCCTGTACCGGGTAGTCCTGTAAACCCCTGTAAGCAATATCCTTCACTCTTAATTTTACGAAGAATTTTGTTTTTAATATCTCTCTGCTGGGAGGTAAGAAAATACTCTCTTCGCAAGAATTTATCCGGATCTGTCAATGGTGAAATCAGATAATACTCTTCCTTAAACAATTTTTCCAAATCATCTACATATATATTTTCCGATTTCAAAATATCTTCACTTAAAGCTCCAAAATCAGAAACCACAAGTCTGCCACTATTGGTCAGACGATATAGTATATTGGTGCTGCTGACATAGGTATAGGACCTTATAGACTTACCTAAAAGAGCCAAATACTGCCTGTTTAAGCTGAGCTGTTTCTTTATTTTTTCCTCAGTAACTTCACCACTTTTTAATTCAATATTTATGACCTGATTTTCTGAAACCGAAAGTAAATCAAACTCCTTACCAAGCTTTGGAATCTGAAAGGAATAATAAAAGTTCAACACCTGTATCTCCTTAAGTATGGCAAATAGTTGATCCGCTACAGCCTTTACATTTTCGATTTCCCACTCTTTAATTTTTAAATAAGTGTTGCGTCTCGACATCTGCTTTTCAAGTTTGTATAAATAACTTGACTTTTCCACTCTTGTCAAGGCATAAATATTTACCGGTTTCATCTATCTATTTCCTTTATTTTTTTATAATACAGATCACTCCAAGGAAATGACCTCCCATAATTTCTGTATCAGGATCAATCTTCATTTTCACCTGTGCACATATTAAATCGAAGTCGGCGTCACTAATCTTGTAATCCGTACGAAGAACAACCTTTTTGGTATCTGTCTTTTGCAGTTCCTCAGTTAAGTTTTGGACAACTGCATCAACATCATAGAAATTCTCGGTCAGATGATAATATTCGTAAGACTCACTTTGCTCCTCATAGTTCTTCAGGTAAGTATCCAAAACGTAATCCTGATTTTCCACCAATACTTTGTCCACTGCACCACTTGGAATGTTAAATAAAGCATTACTCATAAATTCACTATCATTGTTGGTGGTATCAATAATACACCACTTATTATCTATCTTGACCTTGTTCCATGCATGTGGCACCTCTCCATCCAGCATACCGGTAACCAGGATTGTAGGAAGTCCGGCTTCCTTGGCAAGCAGATTAAATGCATCTGCATATCCTCTGCAAACACAGTTTCCTTCCACCAATGCTCCATAAGCATTAAATGCATTTTTATAACCGGATACAGAAACATAATTATTTTTTCGTGCCTCTTCCAATGCGCCCCGGCTATAAACCAAATGACTGCAAAGATAATCATTAATTGCCATTTCCTTCTCTGTATCAGTCATATTCTCGGTGATAATAGCTGCAGTAATTTCCTGCACCTTCTTTAAGATTTCCTGTTGCATTTCCTCCCTGGTATTTTGATCATAATCATATTTAATATAAAGATATGTATGATTATTCAGGGTTGCAAAGCTTTCAATACCTAAAATCAACGGATTCTGATAATAAGCTTCCAGCAGTGTATCCATCAATATTTCGTCAGATGCTGTTTCCGGAAAATCGCTAAGTGGAATCACCGTTTTTCCGGCCAACATATTAATTGCCAAATATTCAGAAAGTGCACTATTGGAATAAATCTGAATCTCCTGAGATATTGCCACTTTTTTATCCGTATCATCCTTGGAAACATTCGTAGGATTTACAGCGCTGGGAGTAATACTACCACCCTTCATACGCATGGTTTCCTCACGTTCTTCCAAGGCACTTAGTTCTCTTGTAAATTCCGCTTCTTCTCCATCATAAAAGGTAGTTTTTACAACACCGATAAATCCTGTTCCCTCTACTCTGTAAGGAATATAACCAACCTTATAATATACTCGTTCGTATTCACCATCTTCTGTTTGATCCAGAAGATACTCGTCTACAATTTCTGCATTTTCCGTGTCATAGTCAACAATCTTCTTTAGTACTCTTCCATCACACATTTCAACATACACAAATGTGGGCATATCCTTGGGCGAATCAAAATTCTTTGAACGATAAAGTTTGGTTTCAGCCTCTGACCTTGTTGCATTTTGCGCCTGTGTATACGGTAAATAGGAAGCAATCTGATTAAATGAAATCATATTGCTTGGCATGGAGTTTCCTTCTTTGGAAATCGCAACAACACAGATAAACTTCTCATCATAATTTGATGAACGAATAGGAGCTCCCGCTTCTGTTTCAGAAGGATTACTCTCAGCATATTTATTATATAAGCTTTCATATTTAAGAGGGTCTAACCAGTCATCCTCTCCAATTTCAAAGTTTTTAAATGCAACATTCATTCTATAATCATCAATTGTCGGAGAAGGCGAACACCATGAATTATCCTCCGTATAACCTAAGGGAACCAGTACACCATGGCTTGCATTATCTGTATATTCGGCCGAGCAAACAATATAGCCTTCAGCCCCCTCCACTTTTTCCCAGAAAATATTAATACGACCGTCCGAGGTAATAGAATAATTAATGATAGGATTTTGAGGTATTTCCCCCTCTAAATTGACAACTCTTACTGTAGGAGAATCCAGCTTTTCACCTGTCTTCTGATCATAGTAGCATACCAGATACATGGTTTTAATATTTCCCCATTCTGTATAGCCTTTATCAAAAAAGAAGCTTCCGCTGTGAGAATATTTCGAAACAACTTCTGTAGAAAGACCTAACAGTAATATTTTATTTTTAGGATGCATGCCCGGAGATAAAATCAATTCCTTATGATTCTCGCTTACCTTAAATTCATAAGATAATTTTTGGGTCAATTCAGGATTTAAATATATTTCGCATACCTCATAATCATACTGACCCTCATGTTTTTCCAGAAAATCATAGTCAAATTCCAAAGTAATAGAATCGGTTCTGTGAACATTGTTGATAGGTTCCAAATAAGTAAAGCTTTCCTGTTTGTCAGCATATTTACTTTTTAAATACAAAACCAAATCTGTTTCAGAGTCGACCTGTAAATCAAGCTCTCCATTTTCATTGCTTACATCAAAAGAAGAATCGGATCTATCTTCATCCGATTCTGTATGATTGGACTGTACATTTTGTGCTGTCTGATTTTGGTCAACATCCCCGGGGGTTTTACTTTCATTTTTAAGTAACAAAAATGTAGCCAATACCCCTGCTGTAATTCCCACTATAAATATAATAATCTGCCTGATTCTATCCTTCTTCATGTCATGCTCTCACATTCACTGTGTAATCTATTCTACATCCTCATCAATACCAAAAATATAGTTATTACCATTGCCCAATACGATTACATTTATATTTTCTCCATCCATAGCCACTGTATAATCATATGAACTATCCGTTGGGAAAAATGTATTTATAAGTGTAGTTCCATCCTCTTTGTTCACTGACACACTGCCGAACTGTGTTGCAAAAATAAGTCTGTCATAATCCTCCTCTGACAAATTTTCTTTAAGAAAATCAAGCTGCTCCTGCGTATAAGTTTCATTCAAAATATTTTCATTCGTGTACATAGGACTATCAAAGGTATAAACTCCATTTACGGAAACATTTTGTCCAAGTCCCATTCTACCGGAATTAGAAGTAGCCGTTATTTTCATCTCCCCATCATTCCAATAAAATAAGACATACTGATAATCTCTCTCTTCTAGTGGAATTTCCATTTCGGTCAAGCAAAATACTGCACTATGTTCTGACGTATAATATGCTCTTCCATGAACTTCTCCGGAATGGAAATAATACTGAGCCTCTATAGAAAAATCAAAACCTTCCCGGTCTACGTTTTCAAGCTTAAGCTGTGCAGCATGTGAAGTATGTACATTGGTTCGTTGATAGGTATTCATAAATTCCGGAACCTGCTCCAAAACAACCGGATGATTATATAAATCTATAATTCTTGCAATATTAGGTTCAAGTTCAACCGAATCTGTTTTAACAAAGGTTTTCTCTGAAGCATCATAGCTATAGCTATCTAAATATTCAATAGCACCCTGAATATTCCATGAATTAATCACCTTACCCTCTTCATAAATCATGTAATTGGGTATCTCTTCAAAGTCTTGATTGTAGACATATGCGCCATCCTCATAAATATACGCGCAGTTAAATCTTTTGCTATCAGTCTGTAAGCATCCAAGGGAAATAATTAAGTCATCCTTTCCATCGAAGGTGACATCCTCCAAATAAGCCAAAAAATCACAGGCCGCATAAACATACCTAGCTTCGTCTTCTTCTGTATTATTACCATTTGTATAAGTAACAGTTAACGGCTCAACCCCTGCTTCCGTAAAGAAAAAATAGTCTCTAACGTGCTGATATCCCTTTTCTGGTTGTTCCAAATAGGCAATTTTAACCCTGTAGCAACGCATTGTTTCATCAAGCCAGCCCTGATTCTCCAGCATTTCCCCATCATTTATCTGTACAGTAGAGAGCACCTGCTGATCTATCACATCATTTCCTGATGAAACAATCTCACCATCTTCTACAGTGGTAACCTCTTCCATGCTTGACTCTTCTATGCTTGACTCTTCCATGCTTGTTTCTACCATAGAGGATTCTTCGAAGCTTTCCGTTTCCATTGGAAGTGTTGAGGTATTTATGTTTTCTTCTGCACCTCTGTCGCACCCTGCAAGTGCCATAATACCAATGATATTTAATACAAGTAACATACGTTTTTTCATGTCAATGCCTCCTATAACCTTTTCGTCATTTTTCTCTTACATATATAAAACCCTTGAACAGAAGAAAAGGTTACATCATTTAATAAAACGTTGCTTCCACTTCTATTGTATCATCTATTTCAATACTTCTTACTTCATATCCTGCACAGTTGTCAGCAGGTACATAATAAACATCTGCTTTACGATAGAATACAGTATCCCAATCTAAACCAAGTAAAAAGGTTGCACGATAACCGTCCTTATATGATTCATTGGATATACAAAACGCACTATTAGAATTACCTATATTTCCCATATAACAGTAGATACAATCATCTTCTTCATTGTAGAACAGACCGACTTCTCTCTCAATAACCCAAGGTTCACCAAATAAACCATACACGGAATTCAAATCCTCCACAGGTAACACCTTGGTGAAGTATTCATCAAAGGTATCCTTATCCACTTTATACATGCTTCCTACAGAATAACCTAATTCACTATTTAATTCGTCTGTTAAGACATCTTCTCCTAAACGATAACCAATTCCCAAAAACAAAAAGTGATCTAAGTTTTGTGTACCAATCGTCTCCCCTTCTGAAAACGGAGCAGCATACATCGCCACTTCCGCCAGTGAAGAATATACCCCTAAATTTACCAGAGAGAGTTCGTCTGAACTATTTTCTGCATCTTCAATTTCAGTGTTCGCAGTTTCAGTTGCTTCAATCTCCAAGCTTGCAGCTTCGGAGGGTTCCACTGTACTTTCTATGGTACTGCTTTCAGTTTCTACAACCTGTGAAGTACTTACATCCGTTTCCTTATTTTCGTTTCCGCAACCGGCAAACGCTGCCAAACAAATAATATTGAGAGCAATTATAATTTTCTGTTTCATCATTTTCTCCTACACTTATTTCTTTATTAATTCATCTTCATTCAAAATACGAATCTGGTCACCTTTAATATCCAGAAAAGCATTATACTGGCGCTTTCTTTCATCATCTATGTAGTGGAAGGTAACAAAGTCTCCCTTCATGGCAGTAGGTGATATATCAAAGTAATTAACACTGACTCCTTCTATCACAGTTTGATCCTGAAGCCCTTTTTCTTTTAAATAATTTTCAACGAAACGATATTCATGCAGTCCCAGATAAGCTATATTGATTTCATGAGAATACATAGAGTCACTGCGCAAGCGTTTTCTTTCATCACTATCTAAAAGAATCTTCTTTTCTTCCTCTGACATGCTCTTTATATACTTCATTTTATCTTCATTTGATTTCTCATATACTTCAAAGGGAGTTGTTAAAAATAACGGTTTTCTTTCCTTTAATTCCATGGAATAATCCCACAAATAAACATCTCTTGTGGATTTCTTTCCCTGTACAGTTACTTTATCTGAATATCCGGGCATATATCTTTCATAAATCTGAATCATGGATAGCCCAAGTAAATCAGGATCCTGATCTGCATCCGTATAATACTCGAAATATAAAACATACTCTCTGCCATCAGAAAAGAAATCAAAATCTCCCATAACCTTTCTGGTGATTACGCCGTTATTGGCATGCTTGTCTACCCCGCCAAAACCGGTATCGTAGTCCTTCTCCCAAGTAGGAAATGTCTCAATAAAGACATCCAGCTTTTCATCCAAATCAGGAATCGTATTAATTGCATCTTTGGAGAACAATTGTTTTAATTCATCTCTGTCTTTATGATCCACAGCAGTTAAAATCTGAACCAAAACCTTTAAGCAATCCTGGTCCTCTGCTCTTCTATATTCCACATCATGCTTTAAGTAGTCTGATTCCAGTAACGGATCCGGCGTATTTTTCACTCCGCATGCACTTAACAAACACAGACACATTATACCGCAAAGCAACATTTTTTTCTTCATCATAGATACCTCTTTTCTTTCTCATATCTATAATAGAACAAATTTATCTGTTTTTGTTACATTTATTTTTGTCAAAAACCCTTTCGCATTCACGAACGGTCTTCTTTTATTCAGCAAAGTAGTCATCAATCATCGGTAAAATTAAATCAATATTGGTGGATGCAAATCTAAAAATGTAACTCCTATTATCATATTCCACATAGAGTTTCATGCCATCATCGACTACCACTGCTCTGTAGGTCATATTTTCTCTATTGACCGCTTCAACATGCTGAAAGTCAGCAAGAGGTTCCTTACCAAAATCCAGAGTTGCTCCCTCTGCAAACTGCTCTACTGTATAAAGTGATTTTTCCTGAATTATAGAAATCTCATTTTCCTTGTTTTCTTCTCCAAGTTGTACTCCCATCTGCGTACCGGGATTCGGTTCAGGCTGATTGTTACCTCCCTTGGGACCCAAATTCAAAACACCCGCTCCCACAAAAATCACGAGAGCCGCTGCAATTCCTACATAGTAAGAAGCACGACTAGTTTTTCTTCTGCTTGCAATATCTGTAATATTGGAAACTTTCTTCTGTTCTTCTATCTTTTGAACATCAGCATTCTTCTGCGTTTTCAGTCGTTCTTCTTCTTTTCTTACAGCTTCCTTTGTTTTTAAAATCAGCTCTTTTGGCGCATGTATTTCAGATAATTCTTTTTTGTATTGCTGCTCCATACTAAGCTTCTCCTTCCATTAACTCTTTTAACAGCTCCCGGGCTCGAAACATTTGTGTTTTGACAGTACTTTCCTTTTGTCCCGTAATCTCACTAATCTCTTTAATTGATAGTTCTTCAAAGTAAAACAGATGCACAATCACCCGATATTTCTCCGGCAACCTGCTTACAGCCCTCCGTACCGGATGCTCCTCCGGAATTTCATAATTTGCTTCATCTGCAATCTCTTCATCTTCCAAATAAGTTACATTTTTATTCCAATAACGTTCAAAATGTTTCTTGGCACAATTACATGTAACTGTAATCAACCATGCCTTGACATGATTCCAATCCTTCATTTCATCAATGTGCTTCACCAATCGAATAAACACTTCCTGAAACAAATCATCTGCATCCGATTGATTCCGCATCTGAGACATGGCTAATCGATATACCATATCGGCATATCGATCAACCGCCTCCTCTGTGGTTATCATCTCTTTTTCCATATTCGTAATATTCCTTTTAAGTCATTTGCATACGTAAATTTGCCATACTATTTTGAATTATACAATAAAATATGGATATTATAAAGAACCGAATTTTCCCTTATTGAACTCCCTTTTCTGAACGATATTCTTTTACTCTGGGATCATACTTTACTTCAATTCCTGTAACCTTACCTGCTTTACAAACGATATAGTAGTGATATGTACGGCTTCTTTCATCAGAGATAGTATATCCATTGTAAGAATTTGACTCTTCCTTTTCCACTGTATATCCTTCAAGATTTTCTACTGCACTTTCATCTGCACCAATATAAATATTATTTCCGATTGCACAGCTAACATTTGTATTATTTACATTGGCTTCAATCTGAACAATAAAAGTATTTTCAACCGGTGTAGCATTCAGATCATAGTTTCTTACATAGGTCCAAAACTGCTGATTGTCTCTCGTTAAAGTAAGCTTACCGGAACCACTTCCTTCAATTATCTCCTGCGTTTTATCCTCCTTGATTGTCCAACCATTATCAATAAAGGCTGATACGGGTGCAGGGAATGTATATAAATCTCCTGCATATTCAAAGGTATAATCATATAAATTATCAGAGATCTGTGTAGGTGCATTATAAAGACTAACTATTTCCGGTACTGACTCTGTATCAATTGCACTTACCTTAAAGTTTGCGGGAACTTCAAAGTTCTGAATTGTAAACTCTTTTACTACATCCCCTTTTTCATGATTGTACATAATCTTTACATAGTTATGAGAATTTTCCACATATCTGTCATAAGGGAATGTATCACTCTCATAAGTATCAGATGGTGTTCCATACAAAGCACGTGCCTCTTCCATAGTGCTTTCTCCCATTGTAATGCCACCGGGTAATACTACCTTCTTTTCCCTTGCCGAAAAATCATCAACTACAATACCAACAATTGCACAATCCTTTATTTCTGCTGCATTTACATCAAAATTCATTGTATAGAAATTAAAATATCTTTCATCCTTTACATAAGTAGTTAATCCAAAACTGGTAGCAGAAAACTTATGTGTTTCATCATCCTTACATTCATATCCCAATGCTCTTAAATCACTTGCCATCATAGGGAAGGTTAAAACCTGTCCATCGATTTCAATACTGTAGCTGTAAATGTTATCTCCAAGTTCTGAATTTGCATTTGTAACTTTCTCGATTTTCTCGTCTCCAACACTTGAATCTACAATATCATCCTCTGTTGATTCTACAGTAGATTCTTCTGTAGATTCCTCTGTGCTTTCTGCTATTGACTCTTCTGTTGATTCCTCGGTGCTTTCTGCTGTTGACTCTTCTGTTGATTCTTCTGTACTTTCTGTTGTTGACTCTTCTGTTGATTCTACAGTAGATTCTTCAGTGCTTTCCTCAGTCGCTTCTACACTTGAAACGACCTCTACATTTTCCTTCTCTTCACTATCGCATCCGGCCATCAAACCAGAGCTCATAATTGCAAGTGATAATACGATTCCATACTTTCTAAACTTATTCATTTTCCTTATTTCCTTCCTTTTTCTGTTGTTTAATTTTTTACCTTTACATTAAGAAAACCCTTTACCGAAGTAAAAGGTTTCAAAAATTTATTTTTTTACCAAATATTTTTTATTGCTATTCTTTTTATATATGGTAAAATATCAACTTGTGAATAAAAACAGATGCAATTCTGTTTTAAAAAAAGGAGAAAAATCATGAAAAAAATTACAACAAAATTGTCACTCATTCTTGCAATGGCAATGGTGCTTACCACTATTACTGCTTGCGGAAACAAAGAAAGTAACACTGAAACCTCTACTGATGCAGCAGTTAGTTCTGAGATCAGTACAGAAGCCGAATCTGCTACAGAAGAAAGTTCTGAAGAAGTACCATCTGCAGAAGAAAATAGCGTAGAAGCATCTGATGAAGCTACATCTGATCTTACTGTATTAGGCGAAGGTGCTGTTAAATTCTACTTTAATGTAACAACAAAAGATGAAACAACTACAAATTATGAAATTCATACCGACAAGGACACTGTTGGTGCTGCACTCTTAGAGCTTGGTTTAATCGAAGGTGAAGACAGCGAATATGGTCTTTATGTAAAAACTGTAAACGGTGTTACTGCAGATTACAACGTTGATGGAACCTATTGGGCATTTTATATTAATGGTGAATATGCTATGACCGGTGTAGACTCTACTGCCGTAGAAGCTGATGCAACCTATGCATTTGTAGTTGAGTAAGAATTTTAAGATTTGACTGGTAGAGAATATGAAATTATCGATAAAAGAAATTTGTATTTTCGGCATGACCGGTGCCGCCATGTATGTATCTAAGCTTGTAATGGAAGGCTTTCCCAACATTCACCTGTTGGGGGCCTTTATTGTAGCGCTTACAGTGGTTTACCGTCAGAAAGCCCTCTACCCTATTTATGTATTTGTATTACTACTTGGAACACTAAACGGATTTTCCGTTTGGTGGATTCCATATCTTTACATCTGGGATGTACTCTGGCTTTTCACCATGCTAATTCCAAAGCATTGGCCAAAGAAAGTAAAGTATGTTTTATATCCTATTGTCTGTTCTCTTCATGGCTTTCTCTTCGGAACTCTGTATGCTCCTGCGCAGGCCATTCTATTTCATTATTCCTTTCAGACAACTATTAAATGGATTATCGCCGGTCTTCCTTACGATATCACCCACGGTATCAGCAATTTTATTTGTGGAATCGTTTTTATAGCACCTCTAATCGCAATCTACAAGCGAATTCCAACAATGGAATAACGGTATTTTACTTAGGTCTTGCAAGGTAATACCCCTGGAAAAAGTCCGCACCTAAGGAAATTAAAATTTCAAACTCTTCCTTCGTTTCTACCCCTTCTGCAACAACCTTCTTGTTCATCATATGAAGCATATCAATGATTTCCTTACAGTTAGACTGCTTATAGGAATCCTTGTCTATATCACAGATTAAGGATCGATCCATCTTTACAATATCCGGTTGTAATATCTCTACCTTACTGTAGTCATTAATACCGGTTCCATAATCATCAAGTGAAATCAAATTATTCATCAGACGAACAGATTCATTTTTCTCTGCCCACTTTGTCAAGGATAACTCGGGATATTCGAGCATCTCAATAATCATCTTGCCTCTGATATCACCAAAATAATCACCAAAAGCAACTGCTTCTGACGCAGACATGCAATCTGACGGAAATGAGTTGATAGCTACCCATTCCGTATACCCACGTAGTACATATGCCTGCATCGCTCCAAAAAAAGTAGCCACTTCGATCACATGAAGCTTATCCATCTTTTGATAATCTTCAATTAATTCCATTACATTTTTCTCTTTTGGACGCATAAGTGCCTCCCTGGCAAATATGGTCTTTCCATCGGGATAAAAAATAGGTTGGAAAACATAATCTATATTAAGTTCGGATAAAGCTTTAAGAATATCAGCTTCCAAAGGTAATTGATCAAAATAAATCATGTCTTGGGTCCTCCTAAACAAATATTTTAATCCTTTAAAATATCGTTTCTCTACTTCATTCCTTTCCATATTATAACAAAAATCTGCAGATTTTTAAATAGAAATCTACAGATTTTTCTGAATATTTTTACATTTTTTTATTATATTCGCAAAAGTGACGTGTGCAACCTGTCAATCTATATTCCATATTGCTTTATATGTTCCAGAATGGCTGAACTACCAAGAGCTCTGAACTTGGATCCATCCTTTAATTCTATACATATATAATTCGAAACATTTGTAGTATCCTCGGTAATACCTGCGTTATAATTTGAATTACTTATCATTCCTGTTCTGGCCTGCCTGCTTGCTTTCATATATGCCATACCTGCCCCCATTAAAGCTGCCTGTGTTTTTCTCTGAAAAGCTTTTTCTTTTTCCTCTTGTTCTTTACTTTTCAAGGTATCTATAAATACAATCTGTGACACAGGGATATATTCAAACACTATAATATCTCTGGCTCTCCTAAACTCAGTCACTCTTGCCATAAAGCCATAAACAAAATGCTCACTAATTCCAAGTCCCTTTCCATCAAACTTCTCTGCTATACCTCTTACCTCTCTCTTTTCCTCTTCGGTAAGGCGTTTGTACTTTTCTTTTAATTCCTTTACATGCCTACTATTTCTTACACATAAGACTGTAGCATATATAAAAAGAATCAAAGCAACAACAATAAAGGGAAGTTCACTTGAAATACTTCCTCCTCCAAAGTGACCAAGCATCCATATACAAGCTACCATAGCAGCAACACAAAAATATACGATTACAAATAAAACAGTATTTTTTGTGCTGATTCCATACAATAAATTCATAACCTGTTTTTCTGTTTTCATACATGCCATACCTGTTCCTTTTACATATCAACATTTTTAACATATAAAAACAATGTTTGATTATCCTCAGCATAATCATTTGCAGGAATCATATCCATAGCTACCTGTTTGAATCCGTCTGCATATTTTCTTCTATACTGAATACTGATAGAGGTTTTTCCGCTCTTAAAATACTCACTTAAATATTTTAAATCCGTCTTTTCCAGGTATCTTTCCAGATCATCTTCATGAACCTGTCCTGATTTACCAAATCCGATAAGCCATCCCGAAATAGTATCCGAAAATCCCTTTTCACTGGTTTTCTCTGAAGCATCCATATTTACAATTGTATATGTATCCTCTGTAATATTTACCTTTAATATCTTAGTATACAAGTTGCAAAGTGCTGTATTTGCTGCCGCCTGTCCTCTACGGTCGACACCCTTTTTCGCATAATGTGCTGATTTTGCCTGGTACATTCGCTGATCTGCTATTTTTGCCATATCCAAAACAGTTTCTTCTCTGAATTCCCGCTTTGTAACGAAACCTACTGATAAAGAAAGATTTGAAATCAATTCTCCAGACCATTTTCCAACGATATCCCCTAAATCATTCTTTATATTTTCTAATAGTTCTTTACCTGCAAAGAAAATACAAACAAATTCATCACCACCGGTTCTATAAACCTTTCCATAACTGCCAATGGCTTGGAGCATACAATCGGCAGCACCCTTTATTAACTCATCACCGGCAGCATGACCAATATCATCATTTACCACCTTCAAACCGTTAACATCAATAGATGCATAAACAAAATCATCGCTTAAGGCTGTCTTGCCATATTCTATGATATCTTCTTCGTATGCTCTTCTGTTGTACGCACCTGTTAGTTCATCAACAATCGTTTTCTTAACAAGGATTTCCTCATTTTTCTTTTCTTCTTCAATTACTCTGGTGGTAAAAATAACCTTCGTCGGCTTTTCATATGGGTCCACCTCAATAGCTATAAACATTGCCTGTACCCAGCCGGTCTCTGTTCCAATAAATTGCTTTACAATTGTCTTCTTACCGCGCATTCTCTCTGCAACTGATGATAAATCGGTAAACTCCAATACTGACTCCAAATGCTCTTTTACAGTAACTGCATTGATTACGGCACGCATCATTTCCAATGCGCCGGTAGTTCTGTTATTTACAATTGCTTTTACATCATTTCCGGCGGTTAATTCCTGAAAAGTATCTTTGGTAAGATCAATTACATGCATGCTATAATGAATATCCGCCACAGAATGCAGAACCTTATACTGCTCTTCAATCTCGCCCTCATTAACAAAAGTATGAATGATAGCGCTTCCTATCAGGAGACCAATTGCATATATAGGAAGCAAAGGATACATAATCTGTAGGATTATGGAAACTACTAAAGCAGTACAGAAGAAAAATATGGTAAAATATCTTTTTTTCATATCATCCACTGCTTTAATCATAACAATTCCTGTCTGGATTGCCAGCAACAAGCACAGAAAAACCTGCATATACAGTGCAATATATCTGTATATAAATGCCCGATATGTGCCATCCGGATATATCCAAAAGAAAATATGAACAAAATGATTTATTACAAGTAAAATAATCTCTAAAACACCAAACGTTTTTCCAAAGATTCTTATGAATCTTCCAAACCCACTTTGAAGATGTAAATAAAGCGTAACATATTGACATAAACTGGCAATCGTCAATGCCATTGCAATGTAATAAACAAAGGTGTCTAGATACAACATCCCTGACATTTTCAAACTGTTAAATACACCCCATAGCGCATCTGTAATAAAGTAAAGAAGTGAGGCAAGCACATATCTCTTATAAGCTATTTTTACATCATTTCTGTTTTTATCAAACTTGATAAACTCATGATTCATAATCAAATGCATTACAATAGCAATCAAACCAATAACTGTATAATACATATATGCTCACTCCTTTGAAATCTACCTAATCAGCAATACCATTATAGATTTATATCAACATTGTAATACAAATTATTTATGTTGTCATTTCTTACTTTTTCTGATCCTTAGGGTAAAATAAAAGTGGAACTGCCCATCCGGCCTTTACACACATCACATGAGATACAATCCATACAATCAAAGCAACAATAAACCATGTTGCTCCCTTTACAAGTTCCAATGTATTAGACTCCTTATGAGTGCTGTATTTACTTGTTTTGCTGAAATCTGTAGTAGAATTTACGTAAAAATCTGTTCTGTCCAAAGGATATTCTTCCTCAATATCTTCCATAAGCTTTTCATTCTGCGTTAAATCCTCTTCCACTACAGAACCTACTCTCATTAAAAGGGTACCATCCGGCATCTTATTTGCACTGTTATAATCACACTTTACAGCAATTCTTTCTCCGCTCTCTAAGCGAATATTATAATAATGGGTAGTTGTTAAAGCATCTTCCACATAATAATCTCCATCAAAGAACGGATGATCATAATCATCCACCTGAATAGCAAAAGATTCATATTTCAATACATCATCAATGCTCTTAGCAATCGGAGTATCTTCTGTTGCCTTACTTCCGGGGTCCTGTGCATGACTTTCTCTGATATTCCCATATACCTTTTCAACGATAGGACCTGCCACATAAGTGCTAGCCAAATATCCAACCAAAATACCAAGTAACAAAGTAAGCGCCACATTAGGCCTTGTAAATAATAATTCTGCGAATCCATTACGTCTCAATTTTCATACCTCTTTTTCATAATCATTATTGTTATCTGTTGTCGACATTAATTATTATATCACTTTCTATTAATATTTGTAATTTCGATTTTTCTTTTTCTAAAAACAGTGAGGGAATGGGTTGGTCAATATAAAAATTATCTAAATACAGTAATTGAAGATAAATAGGTAATTATTTAAAGAATATTTGAATATAAAGTGATCTAAATGCTGTAATCGAATATAAAAAGATAATTATTCGAAAAATATTTGAATATAAAGTGATCTAAATGTTGTAATCTAATATAAAAAGGTAACACTTGACGGAATATTCGATAATGAAGTTATCTAAATATCAAAATCAAATCCATATAGATACGAAGTCAAAAAAATCATGGTGATAAAATTAACTAAAGAGATCATACATAGAAATCGGATATCTACCCAAAGAAAGGGCATGTTAAAAATAACCGTTAAAATGATGACTCAAAATAACTCTTATTTAACACGCCCTATCCCATATTATATTACGTCATATCATATTTTCTTAGAATCCACCGCCTAAGTAGTCTCTCATTCTATCCTGATCCGTTGAGAACTCAATACACTTCTCTTCAGTAATCAAGCCCTTCTGCATGAGATTTCTCAAGGAATCATCCAAGGTAATCATACCCATTGCCTTATTGGTCTGAATGGTTGAATTCATCTGTGCAATCTTACCTTCACGAATCTGTGCACGGATTGCAGAGTTAGGAAGCATAATCTCGAAGGCTGCAACTCTTCCTCTTCCGTTCGCCATAGGAACAAGCTGCTGAGAAATAACACCTTCAATAACAGTACTAAACTGTGCTCTAATCTGAGGCTGCTGATCTGCTGAGAAGGAGTCAATGATACGGTCAACAGTTGCTGCAGCACCGATTGTATGTAATGTACTGAATACCAAGTGACCGGTTTCAGCTGCAGTAATTGCAGCAGCAATAGTTTCAGGATCACGCATTTCTCCGATCAGAATAACATCAGGATCCTCACGAAGTGCAGCTCTGATACCGGAAGCAAAGCTCTTTGAGTCAAAACCAATCTCTCTCTGAATAATAGTACTCTTCATGTTTTTATGTACATATTCGATAGGATCTTCCAAAGTAATGATATTCTCTCGTCTTGTCTGGTTGATAATCTTAATCAAAGATGCAAGTGTAGTAGATTTACCGGAACCGGTAGGTCCTGTTACAAGAATAATACCTCTCTTTTTCTTGGTAAGTTCCTGTACTGACATAGGAATATTTAATACGTTTGCGTCAGGAATACTATTGGATAATGCTCTGAATACAGCCGCCCAGGTTCCTTTATGCTTTAACATATTTACACGGAAACGACATAGTCCCGAAATAGCATATGCAAAGTCAAGATCTCCATCTGCTTCAAAAATCTCTCTCTGCTCTTCAGATACAATCTTTGAAAGTAATCTCTCTGTTACAGGTTTTGTTAAAAACATATATGGCATCTGTACTAATTCACCATGTAAACGAATCTTTGGAGGTGCACCTACACTGATATGAATATCTGATGCTCCGTTAATATAAGCTCTGGTCAAAATCTCATCGATGTCATTAGGCACAATAAATCCGTTCTGATCACGCATGATTTCGAATCCCTGTGGCTCATTGGGAAGATTGGGAATCTTTTCCATATCACGATAAGAATCTCTTAAAATCTCAAGATCATCCTCTGTAAAATTCTTATTCTCCTTCATAAGACGATTATATCTGGAACCGTCCATACTCTTAATATTGCCTAAATTCATTAACTGCTGAAAAATATCCTGCTGACCTTGTTGTTTCATACTTATTTCCTCCAGTTTCTGTATTTTCCTGACTTCACTCTTCCATCCTGCGGTTTTTCAATATCTGCCGGAATAGCCCAAGTTCGTCCAAACTTTTCTGCTCCAATGATCCTTCCATCCATACACATCTTTTGTACCCGTCGTACAGATATCCCCCATCTTACTGCAGTTTCGCCAATGGTAACATAGTCCTTCATAGGTCACCTCCCATTTCTTAGGATAAAAAATACCAGGAAAGATCACGCCTCTCCTGGTAAATAATCCTTGTAAACTGCAACTGGCTATCATACTCCTTCGAGGTTAGATCCTAAAGCTTTGTGTCATCACATTTCTGTGATTTTACCTAATATTTAATTTTCAAAATCAACTTACTTCTTTATTTTATTCCCTCATGCGATTAATGTCAATTAAAACTTTATAATTTGACCTATAATTGATTTCCTTTTCGAATAATGTTCTCTACTGTGTACTCTCCGCGTTCATAACCATATCCATCTCCTTGATCTGAATAAAACTGATAAGAACATTCTTTATTAGAAAATACAATAAAATCTACGTTTTGACTTTCTTCTGTCGACAGAGCAGGATCTGTAATAGGAATAATACTTCCTTCCTTTACAAATACCGGAATGGTATTGATATCGGCTGACACCTCTATCCACCGGCCTCCCTCATATTTTTCTTTTGTTTCCATTTCATACCAAGCATTTCCATTGGGCAAATATATCTTTCTGGTTTTCTTGGCAACGTCAATTTTTACATTATTCTTTTCATAATACATGGGCTCCGTAACCGGACATACCATCAAAGCTTCACCAAACAAATACTGATCCTTCAAATTCCAGGTATTGGAATCCTCACTATAATCAAAAGCTAATGGTCTTATAAGGCTTCGATTATACAGCCATACTTTTCCTGCCTCTGAATAAATATATGGTAATAGTCTATATCGCATTTGGTTTGTCTTCTTTAAAGCTTCATAGAATATACTTCCTTCTTCTCCGTATTCCCACAGTTCTCTTCTCACATCCGTGCCATGCACACGGAAAATTGGCAAAAAGCATGCCCACTGATACATACGAACAAACAGTTCTCTATAGCCCATATCCTGAATTCCAAGATCATAATCACCATGCCAATACCAAGGTGCACCATTTTTTACAAAAAATGCTCCTACATCTACCGTCCAATAAGGAAGTCCACTGGCACAGAAATTAAAGCCTGTCGCAATCTGCTTTCGAAAAGTATCCCACGTAGCTTCTATGTCTCCGGACCACAAAATAGTGCCATACCTCTGAGCGCCGGTATAACCACTACGTGTAAGATTCACCACTCTTTTATTATCTGTAACACTTCTTTGTCCTTCATAAATACTCTGTGCATGATAAAGACAAAAGCTATTACAATATTCTTCCGACATTCGTCCTCCGGCTTCCTTGCAAAATTCCTCATAGGCACGAGAAGCTTCCGGTCTAACCATGTGAGTCCATTCCGGTGTAAACGCTTCACTACTGTCACACCACCATGCATCTACTCCATATTGAAAAAGTCCTTCCTGTAATTGCTTCCAGTATAACTCTCTGCCTTCCTTGGCAAAAGGATTGTAGACATCACTTGCCGGAAGTAACAACTGACAATCTTTAAACTCTTTATAATTTTCTGTTTTAGCGTCCATATTGGGCCAAACCGATATCATAAAGTGTGTATGAAGATCATGCAAATCTTCTATCATTTTTTGGGGATTCGAAAACCTCTTGGGGTCAAAGGACTTCTGTCCCCACATATTATCCTCCCAGGAACACCAATCCAATACGATACTGTCTATTCCCAGACCTTTTTCCCGACTCTTCCCGGCTACTGCAATCATTTCTTCTGCAGTTTCATATCTTTCCTGGGATTGCATATGCCCAAATGCCCACTTAGGAAGCATACTTGCTTTTCCTGTCAATTGTCTGAAGCCATCAATCACATCATTGGGATTCTCTCCGGCAATATAATAAAAATCAAGCTGTTTACAAGCCTCTACATAGAAGTAGGACTCCTCTTCATGATCATCAAAAATAGCCGGACTATAGGTATCTACAAGCACACCATAACCCTTGGTGGATACAAAGAAGGGTACTGCAATCTTTCTGTTGGCCTGATGCAGATATATTCTTTTCCCTCTTAGACTTGCATATCCTTCTTCATGCTGTCCCAGACCATATAACGCTTCCTCTTCAAAATACAAAGGAAGCCTGATATGATAACTTTTCCCGGTTTCTTCCCTCGCCGCATCCTTTAGAATCGTTTTCTCACCGTCTGCCGTCTGTACCTTATAGGTTTCTATAGACTGATCAGATAGCTTATATGTCGTAAACTCTTCAAAATCTAGAGTTTTACCACCGGCAGAGAACTTCCTTTCTTCCTTTATATCGTAAAAATCTATTTTCCCATCCTCTTTATATACAGAAACCTTTACCTTGTCAGTACTTAGTAGAATCTTATCTTCCCTTTCCTCATAGCTAAAGCCCTCGAAAGTCTCCCTCATAATAATGCCGGGATGTTCTATCTCCCTGTCTGTAGGGCGCACCAGAACTCTGATAATTTTATCTGTTTTAGGTTCTAAGATAATATTCCCATATTCCGCCTCCAAAACAAGTCTATGATCTTCTCTATATACCTTTTCTATTTTTCTGCTAGGTCCCTTAAAACATGTTAACATATATTTCTACCTTTCTAACCGGCACAATTTCTCCTCTTCAAGAAACATCTAAAAAGGGCCGTTCACTGCTTGAACAGCCCTCTACTTAAATATTATTGAAGTTCTTTTCCTGTTCGCTCCATATACAAATCACATATATATTGCTCTAAGTCCGCTGCATTTATGGTACCGTCCACCTTGACACCATAGCTAAAATCACCCTTGTTCTCAGGGTCATCACGTCTTGACAAGTTCACCACTGTAATCGGAAAAGTCTCAAGCCACTTTGCATCATGATACACTAATTCCTGTCGATAAATCTGATCCATTTGCTCCAGCTTTTCACAAACAACTCGTAATTCGCTTCTATCCTTAAATATAACATAGGATTCTTTGCCCTGCAATTCTTCCTTTATAGCATCAACCTCATCCTTATAAAGTGCTTGTACGGCTTTCACATATTCATACCTTCCTACGTTGGCAGGATTATAAAATGGATCTTCCCCCGCCGCATGAGAAAGCTCCTCAAATTCAATACCACGCTGGTCTGTTTTCATCGAATAACGTATACGACCATTATCTTCCTGTTTATTAAGAATGATGATTTTTTCTGTTCCGGATTCTTTCTCAAGTTCTTTTATAACTTCCTCATCCGTGAGAAACTCTCCAGCCTTTTTACACCCGGAAAGGCTTATTAATCCCAATATAACAGTACATAAAATTCCCACAAATAATGTTCTTTTCATCATTAGTCCTCCAGTGGAACAACCTCAAAAGTAATTGTCTCATCCAACCATCCACGATCCAGATAATCAGCCGGTTTTACAGTTAACTCCATGCTGCTACCCTTTTCATCAAATTGTGATGCATGCCATAATATTACCTGAACATAAAAGCTATCGTCAACCTTGTAAAGAAGCTCTAAGGTATCTTCTGCGCGAACCACCTTAAAGGTCTTGTCAGCAATCACAGCTTCCTCCATGTTAGCATAATCATCATAAGCTTCTTCTATGCTCTGATTATCATATATGTAATAATCAATGATACATCCACCCTGTATACCAAGTTCTTCATCCTTCCAGTCCATACCTGTCATAAAGTCTACCTCTCCGCTTGGATGACCGGTTGTTTTCGTTTGATAATCAATTCTATATTTTCCTGCGAAAATACTACTCATCTTTTTAAAGGAACCTGTTTCACCCTCTTCCTCTTTATCCACGATTGGCTCCACTGTCTCTTGGGACTCCTCTGATGTAACATCCATTGCAGAAGGTTCTTCTCCGGTGATATCTGTTTCCTCTACCACAGAAATATTTTGTTCCTTCTGTGTTGTGTTCTCGCCACATCCCGGCAATGCCATACATCCTATAATCATAAGTGCTAAGATCCATTTATTTTTCATTTTTGAACATCTCCTTTTCATGACCGTTATATCTCATTTTATATTTTACAGTCTTGTCTCATCTATCTGTTTATATAGTATAAATCTCAACAAAAAGGTTACAAAATCATAAAAAATATGCTTTGAGACCATATTTCATCTCAAAGCATATCATTAAATATTATAAAATAAAACTATTCTTATCCTACAAAAGGTCCAAAGACAGGATTTGCAGGACGCTTTTTACCATAGAAGTCTGTATCAAAGATAATATCATCACCATTGGGCTCTTCGAATCTCTCTTCCGGCTCAAATGCCATACCCAATGTATCAGAGGTAATCATTTCACCCTTAGGAAGATAATCCATCATGTTGGTTTCAACGCGGTACTTACCATTCTCCTGAATCAGCTTTACAGTAATCTCATGTTCTGTATCAACAACAGGATTGATCTCCTTATCACAGGCCTTGGCACCATTAAAGTATACATTATCCTTCACCCAGATAGGAAGTGGCATGTAGTACTTATCTCTGGTATCCTCAGCACCTTCACCGCAGTAACCCTCAAAGTAGGACTTCCACTCATCTTCTGTCATATAACCACTGTAGCTATGAGTTCCGGCAATCAGATTTTCATCATCCCACTCACCATCCTGACAGCCTGCACAGATATCAATCAGTCCCTGACGAGTATTGGGCTGTACAAATACATTATTATAAAATCTAACATCACCATGAAGCACGCTCATAACACCGGTAATCTCTGTACGATGTGGAATATGAATTGGAGTATATCTGGTAGAATCGTACTTCACACTACCATTCTTCACACCACGTCCAACTGCTGTAATGGAACCGGCAAAGAGATTATGAACAAAAGCTACACCCTGTGTAGGAAGCTTTACACATCTTTCAGAGAGGAAAATATTGTTATCTACAAGACATGGACCATGAGCGATTTCAATAAAGATATCCTCTCCAAGTCCCAAACCATCCTTGTTCTTTTTATCCAAAAGATAATCTCTGGACAGACAGTTATCAAAGAACAGATTCTTACTTACTCTGGTACCCTGTGTCTGCCAGTCAAGCCATATACCACGAGTACAATCATGGAATATATTATCACGGATAATCACATCGATAGCCGCATGGAACTTGATACCACCAATTTCTGCACCAGCAAGATTTCTCTTATTGTTTATGTGGTGAATATGATTGTTTTCAATAATGGAGAATACACATCCCAAGTTACCTACAATACCGGTCTGTCCACAATCATGAATATCACAGTTACGAACAATATGGGAACCTATGGTTTCTTTACTCCAGCCATCCAGCTGTGCAATAAAGGAGCAATCTCTCTGTGTCTGTGCTCCATCCTTATATTTGTACTTGGACCACTTGTTATCATTGTTCTGCTGTCTGTATTTACCAAGGGAAATACCGGAACATTTTGAATGTGATACTTCACAGTTGTCAATAATCCAGCCCTTAGACCAGTGAGGACCAATCATACCATCCTGCAATGCTGTAGGAGGTGCCCAGTTGGTAGCGGCCTTGGTTACAACAAAGCCCTCTAAAGTAATATAATCTACATGCTCAAAAGCAGGATAAAAACAATGTGGACGAACGTTAATCTCTACGCACTCCTCATTAGGATTCTTTCCCTGGAAATTCGCATAGATAATAGTATCCTCTGAATCCTCTGCCTGGCAGGTATACCAGGTATGCTTGGTAAATTCCATATCCCAGCTGCCATCGTAAAACTCAGGATTCAAAACTCCTTCCAGCTTCGGCTGCTCGTACAAAGATTTACCATTTAAAAATACTTCACCGGTATGGCATGGAATACCATCGCTGAGCCAGTCACCATATACTAAAGTGGTATAGGGATTGTATGAACCGAAAAAGCTATTGGGAAGAACCACCTTCCATACATCTCCTTCTACATGTTCCCATCCCTTAATAATCTCCGCACCGGTAATCACTGCACCTCTGGGTTCAACAGAACGATACACGATTCTCTCTTTTTCCTTGCCTGCGTATACAGGGCTAACTTCTTCACGATATACACCGGGTCCTACCAGCACCTCATCTCCCGGAAGAGCAATCGCTGCTGCGAGTGAAATCTTGTTAAATGGCTTCTCCTTGCTACCATCACCATGGGGTTTTGCATTACAGTCAATGTAGTAAATCATAACATCCTCCTATTAAAAAAATAGTATTTTTATGAAAACTCTAAAAATACTATTTTATATATATACTTATATTTTATCTTAGCATGAAGATTTTATACTGCAAAGAAAATTTAAGTCTGCAAATTGTAACAATCTACCTTTTCACCCGAATTTTCATTTAAGGAACCGGTATCTCTTCTATCGGAACGTTATTCATTCCCAAGAAAATTTTAATAACAATCAAAGCAACGATAATTGCTATAACAAAAACTATAAGTCTTCCGGTTTTGCCCGGACCATTTATATCTCGCATTATTTTCCCCCCCTCGTGCAGTAACTCTTAACATACTCTTCTACACACATCTTCAGTGTTAAATCAAATATTTTTTATTTTATCATATAAGCAGCCTGTTTTACTATAAATATTTTCCAGTAGTTCAAATTAAAACATATATCTAACTATCCTTACCTCCGTTTATGACCTACACTCTATGTAATCAAAAACTTCCGGTTCTACATTCAAAAAATCTTTTATCCAAATCTGGGACTTCTTTACATCTTCAACTGTATTGAAATGTGGTATATTGGGCACTCTTATATGTAATCTCCCAACTGGTTCTACTTCTTTTAATTTGATGAGGTTTTGAATAACATTTTCGTTACTTACATCGGTATATTTTTTATAGATGTCACTATTTATATCTTTGATATCAATAATCCATTCGTCTATATCTTCCACAAGAGGTTTGACAAGTTCCCATGGTACATTTAATGAGGTTTCTATTCTTTTCTCCCATCTTGGTGATATTAGTTTGCAAAGTTCGTGAATAAACTCTGACTGAAGCAGGGGTTCTCCTCCCCCAAAAACCACACCACCACCGGTCATTAAATAATAGATTTCATCCTTCTTTAGTACTTCTAATAATTCTTCCGGACGATACGCTGCTCTTTGTATCTCATAAAAGCTTTCTTTCTCTCTATGACATGAATTGTTTATGCAATACTTGCACTTCAACGGGCAGTTAAAAAAAGCTACCAAAGTGGATACTCCTCGTCCATCCGTTGCCATTCTTAATCTTGAAATAGACATAATATCACCGATCATAATCATACCTCCCATTCCGTTAAGGTAAAGTCTGGAATTATTCTTTTTTCTAGTGGTATTTCAGCTAATTTATCTCTTAGATATGCTGATTCCTGATCACATTTTGCACAGGTTCCGGCACATGGTCCCACTGATGGGCATTCTTCAGATGAAAATTCAATTCCATTTGCCCTAGCTAGTTCAATTCTCTGTTCCCTTAAATATTCACAGATATCCCTACCATCAATTCGCGCCGGTGTTCTCTCAACTTCTTCTTTGGTCTCCTTATCCTCCAACGGATAATCTATATCACAAACAATCCCCATAGTTCTAAGTGTGCGCTGTAATTTTACTTTATAACCAGTATCTAATTGATTCTTCTTTGACAAGTCAATAGCGTTAAACCCTTCTTCAATGGCTACATAGGAATTTGAAGCAAAATCAAAATAGAACCTTCCATCCAACTTTTCAATGCTATTCACTAAAGTTGGCATTATAGCCCAAAGGTCCTTCTCAATTTTCTTCAGGACACCACCTATAGTAATATTCTTCTCTAAGTTAACAAGATATTTATCACTTTCAATATACAGAATTGACGTTAACTGAGATAAATCAGAAAGGAGTTTCTTATGTCCTTGTTTACGCCTTTTGCTTTCAAATCTGAAAGGCGAAGCCGCACATAAATGTAATCTTCCATGGCCTTCTATATTTTTAAGTACAAAAAACGGGTATAAACTTTCCGGATTTCCATCCGTCAAAAATAATATGTCCCCGCCTTTACTCAGATTACGATGTAACGCATCCCCAACTGATTCCAATGCTTTGAATCTATAATCCTCATAACCAAATCTATCAGCACCCATGGAGACCGCTTTAAACGGACTTACAAAACATTCATATTTATCTGTTACAGCTTTTCCTTCGAGACATACCACTAACAATATATCTTTAAATACTTCCAATACTGGATTTTCATGATTCCATAAAAATGCTGTATCTGTTATAACAACCCGCATTCAAGCACCTCCACTTCGTTTACTTTCCTCTCAAATAAAGAAATACAGTTTAGTATAGGACTTTTATAATCTTTAAAATAATATCTGCCCTGTCCCATAAACCGGCCCCAAAGTTTTTGTGCGTACACTTTGTGGCATTTAGGGAAAATACAGAAATATTTCAAGCAAAAAGCAACACCGAATGATTCATATTACTACTAAGAGCTTTTGCTTTTCATCTCTACTTGTGCGATATTATTCCAATAATACTCTCTATCGATGGTTATAAATAACGGTCTAAATGTATCTTCTTTTTTTTACATTTAGACCGTTATTTTAAGTATTAAACAAATCATCCAGTGTAATAACGTTTTCAAAATCCCATTTATACTCATTATTTTTAATGCCATAAGTTGTGATCAATGTACTATGAATTGCACACTTCTTTGGAATATATTTTGCCAAAATAGTTTGTCTATTACGAAGTATTAAATCATATTTTTTATTTACTTCAAACTCATCACTATAGAACTTTATCTCGCACATATTAACAATGTTATCGTTTCTTTCAATAATCAAGTCTACCTGAAGACCATCTCCCTCATCATCATTTTTAGACCATGCGGAGTGCTTAGTTGATACTCCACTAATACCAAGAGCTCTCTTTATTGCACTTATATGATTAAAGCACACATTTTCAAATGCAAACCCTCTCCAAGCAACAATTCTCGGCGAGCAAACAACGCTTGACCACATTTCTTCGTTTATACTTTCTGCATTCTTTACAAATTTAAGATAAAACAAACAAAATGGATCCGTTAATTTATACTTCTCATCACGCTTCCCCTCTCCGAATGGAATATATCTTATAATAAAATCACTAACCATAAGAGAACTCAGAATTTCTGACAACGCACTTCCGTTGGAGATACCTACTTTTTCAGATATTTCCTTTCTGGTAAATCCCGTTCCACGAGTCGCCAACAGTTCTACCACTTTTTTAATATTATCAGGATTTTTAAATACAGAAGCAAAAAGCCTGTCGTATTCTATACTTAACACAGCATTTTTTGAAAAGAAGAGCATATCTACATTTTGTGCCAAGCTTAAACCCCTATCTATATAATTCAAATAATAGGGAATGCCACCAAATATCATATATGTTTGAACTATATCATATCTTGAAAATCTTACATTCCGTTCTATCAGACATTCCTCACACTCTGACAAGGTAAATGGTTCAAGCTTTATCTCATGTGTTATTCTTCCGTATAATCCCCCATGATTATTTATGAGTTTATCCATAATCCATGAATTTGCACTTCCACAAACGACCACCATCAAATTATCTCTATGGCATCCCCATGTATTCCAAAACCCTTCAAATGCCGTGATAAATCCAGATTTAGCAGTATCCATCCAAGGTAATTCGTCCAAAAATACAACTAAACGCTCCCCGCTATCTATACTCTGCAAATGCATTTCTAACATAAAAAAAGCTTCTAACCAGTCTTTAGGACAATGTGATTTTTTCATTCCATGCATAAGAAGCGAATAATAAAATGCCTCAAGCTGTGCTTTCAGCGGGGCATTTGATTTATCTGTGACTTCGATTGGAGAAAGGCCTGCATGTCTAAACGTAATTTTCCCTTTTAAAGCCTCATCTATCAAATAGGTCTTTCCAACTCTTCTTCGCCCATAAACTGCTACAAATTCAGCTTTGCCACTACTATATATTCTTTCAAATGTTGCTAATTCATTCTTTCTACCAACCATTTCACCATCTCCCATCAATTATTACAGTTAGTATATATTGTCTATTTTTCGCTGTCAACTCGTATTTTTAACAGAAATGAGCAATTTATCTCGTGGTTTTTTGCGGATAAATTGCTCATTTTATCATTTTTATATTACCTACTCATTAATCCTGGTAGCAAATATGCATTCATTTATCATAATTGATAAGATATTCTACCCATTCGTCATATATTTCTCTCTGACTTTTGCCTAGTACTTTTTCGTAATCCTCAGTTCCAATTAATTCCAATACACGGTCCCAACCATAAGTTAAATCAATATATTCTATATAAGTATGTGCAAAAGTATATCCTCCACAGTTTGCAAAGCGAATTGGATTTCTGGTCAGAGTGTCTTCGAAGGTTGGAATTGGCATAGTTTCCAAATATTCTTTAGAGAATGCACTTCCATTTGTCAAATAGAGGGCACACCCTTCTGTAAGCCATAAATGAATTTTGGGATTCATTACACTAATGTAAGCATGAACAATTTCATGTAACACTGCGTATTTATTATCCTCATATGTGTGGACAGGTCCAGGATTTGCAGGTGAAGTTAATATCACGTCCGTTCCGATATTATCTCCAATATACCAATCAAGTCCAAGTAAAGGACCGATTACTCCATACTTTTTTTCCTGCATAGTCTTTTGACTGTCATATATGAATATTCTGATATCCTGTTTCGTAACAAATCCAAGTAACAAAGCAATTTGTTCGGTTTCCGCATCAGCATATTCAAACACATCTGCTGCTGCAGCTTCCTCTTTCTCATAATATACATCAACCCATTCCCCTGAATACACAGACATAGATGACGTTTTTAATTTAATGGTGGGATAAAAATTGATTATAACCGTCACTAATATGATTATGATTATCCCCACTGCTACCTTCGCTACTTTTTTCTTTCCTATTTGTGTCTTCATTTTTCCTTACTCCTTTGTTTTTTGCTTTTTATATAACAAAATCTCCAAAGTAAGGCTAGTAACCGCAGTCATTACTTTGTATGACTGCAGTCATATTTCTTTATTTCAGAGCTATATTTCAAGATAATATAGCTTCTTTCCCGACATTCCAACTTATTATAGATACTTGATACATAATTTTTGACAGTACCTCCGGAGAGTGATAATTCCTCTGCAATCTGAATATTTGTTTTTCCACGCAACAATTCCAAAAAGACATTTTTCTCACTTTCCGTAAACTGATCCAATACTTTTATAAACTCTTCTAAATCATGATCTAAATCCTTGCCATCCATGTATTCATGATTCTCGTTTATTACTCTATCATATTGATGAAAATATTTTCTTACTTTACCAAGCAATATATTAATGATAAAGTAACATGCCAAAAGCTGAAGAAGTCTTGGCAACAAATTGAATCTTACAATATCTCCTGTCTTTGTAAACATCTCTATCCATGGCTGAGCAACAAAGTTAACCGAGATCAAATGGGCAACAACCAATGACACCAAAGATATACCCTCTGAAAACCACAACAGTTTTCGTTCAAGGTATAATAAAGCAATTAGCGCCGGAATCATAAACATAATTACCATCTGATGGGTAAAGAACAGGTAGCTCACGCCCACCATCAAACCGGTATCGACAATGATAATATATTTCATTACCGTATTTCTAATTTTTATTAACCGAACTAATATCGTTGGTATAACCAGTAATATTTCCATAATAATAGTAAACGTACCAATAATATCTGAATTTACCTCAAATACCTTCACCAACACCAATATCCAGATTGAAAGGACAAAACCTGACAAGCCCAGAAAAATATTAGACACCAGTTCATCATTTTCATTCTCATTACTTTTCCATATGTGTTCCATAATTTTCTCCAATATAAAATGAAAATCTCTTTCCTAAGTGGCCCGAATAATCAAAATCATCAAATCTTTCCTAATACACGATTTTTATATAGGTTCTGTTCAATTCCATCTATAGTAATGTATCCGCAAAAATCTATATATACTGGTTCTTGTTCCACTCTATTTCCATGAAGATCAACTAGATATCCACTCTCTTTAAGTGTTCCTCCATCCGGTATATATTTAATTTTGTAAAATCCTACATCCAATAACTTTTCTGAATCGCTAATTGGCCTTCTCCCAACTGTAGTAAACTTACCGTTCTTCCATAGAGCATCCGTCACAATCCATGGCCCTGCTATAATATTATCTTCTGATAACTCAAAGGAAACTTCTTCCAAATTATCTGAAACCACATTTGTGATCATTACAATATAATTTTCAAAGCTAACGCAATACTATAAAAACAAATCCTCAAAAGTTATTGTTTTTATAAAAGCACTACTGTATTCATTTTTCTTCAAGCCATAAGTTGTTATCAGTGTACTATATATAGACATTTTAGGTGAAATCTTGGTTCGAAGCATTTCCATTCTTCGCTGTATTGTCCTAAAGTATTCCTTCGTCACAACAAAATCGTCGCTATAAAACTTTATTTCACACATATTTATTGCGTTATCTTTTCTCAAAATAAGCATATCAATCTGCATTCCATCTTCATCGTCAGTTTTTTTTGCCCATGCCGATTCAGATGTAATTACATCTCTGATTCCTAATGCATCTTTTATTTGTTCAATATGATTGAAACATACATTTTCAAACGCAAATCCTCTCCATATAACCACTTCCTGATTTGCAGAATTTTGCTGCCAATAATGCTTGTTCTTTTCTTTTTGATTCTTCACAAAATGCAAATAAAACAGGCAAAACGGATCTACTAATTTATAATAATCTTCCTTCCTGTCTAGTCCAAATGGAACATACTTTATTATAAAGTCACTCGCAATAAGTGCATTGAGATCTTTTGTCAAATGACCGCCGTCAGACATTTGCAGCTTTTCTGCGATTTCCTTGCGTGTATATCCCATATTTCTCTTGTATAGAAATTCAACTATAGATTTAATTATATCTGGTCTCTTAAAAACCGATTCAAATAGTCTATCGTACTCTAATTTAAGATTAGCATCCTTATCGAAAAATACTTTATCAATATTTTGAGCTAAACTTAATTCTTCATCCATATACCCCATATAATACGGAACACCGCCAAAGATCATGTAG